>CAYMUR010000083.1:7433-23839 GCA_964393615.1 uncultured Pirellulaceae bacterium | reverse complement strand
CGGATCGTCGGTCCCGGGTACCCGTTGGTAAGCGATCCGGAATGGGATGACTTTCCGGACTGGTCCTCACTCTACTTCGGAAGTTCGCACCCTGGAATCTGTCATTTTGTATTTGGTGATGGCCATGTACGTCCGCTAAGTGTGCATGCCAGCACGACCGTGCTTGGCTACATGGCAACAAAAGCCGATGACGAAGTCATTCCAAATAGCTCGTTCTGAAGGGCACCGCCGGAAATGGCACGGCCGGCCAGTATTGATGATCATGCCCTCGACTTTAGCCAAGTGCGGATCACCCTTCGGCTGTGATTCAGCATCGACATTCAACACCAGGGCAAACTATTTTCATGTCTTCGGACAACGCACTACTTGCCATACCGTGGAATACTACTTTTTTCGTTGTTTTCTAGACAGCCAGTCGGCCGCTCTGGCAACAACCAGGCACTGTGGAGAACAAGATGACGATAACCCTTGTTTGGCAGGGTTCGCCGGGCCGATGGTTTCCACTCCATCCATCAATTGGTACCACCAACATTCGCTGTCCAACCACTGGCACACACGAAACAGACTTTCCGTCGATAAAACAACTAGCCGATGGCGTCAGCAAATTGTGATTTTCGTGGCGCTCGATACTGGACGGTCAATTCGGGTGTTGCTAATCGACGATGGTCACTGATACGCGACTCCAGGCAACGTTCCAGCATTCCACTGACCAACCATGTCCTCTCGACAGGGTAGGGTGCGCGTCCTGAAAAAATCATTTCTTCGACCTTACCCATTAAACTGGCTGAATAAGTAACATTTGGTTTAGGCGGAAGCAAAAATTGAAGTGATTGTATTTTGTCCAAGCCACGCACGCGTGCTGCAAACGTGTAATCCGACACAGCCCCATTAAGCATCAACAACGTCGCCCGCAACCCATCAGTATATTCGATCAGGTAGGCAGCTGGTTGGTCTACGAGTTTTTCCAACTCACCACTATGTGCCAAATCTTGTGGTCTTCCATCACTAAGCGCAATTCCGGAACGAGAATCAGAACGGGCTAGCGCAGCTTCCAGTAATCGCCGCGACCAACGCCCTTCCTGTCCTGCGCGCCACACGGCATTACCTTCCAACAATTGCACGGATCGCACACCTGTTTCTCCACCACGACGTCGCTCTACCATGCATTGCATCGCTTCCATGGCATGGTAATCTGAAACGTCCGAAGAACCGACCCCCACCATCAATGCATCTTCGATGACACAACCATGCGGCAACTCCAAGGAAGGCACCCGCCAGGTGACCGGCAGTGACGAACCAGCGAGAAAAGCAAATTTCAATCGTTTCGCGGCAGCTACCATCAGACTAGCCTTATCAAAGCTATACGACAGATGCTTGTCGTTGAACACGGGAACAGCTCGACCATCCTGCTGGAAAACTTTTACCACTTCTTCGAAGAACTCGTAACGCGGATAAAGGACTTGACCTTTCTCATTACGCGGATAGTTGCCGTGCTCACCAATAATCAACACGGCATCCACTGCCAGCTTACCAGTACCCACCCGTAACGCTTCGGCGATCGTCGGATAAATCTGGAATCCAAATTCTGCAGCGCGTTGCCGGCTGAGATCATTTTCAGGTCGCTGATCAACATAGGCACTCACAACGTCCATCTGCGGACGGTGCCACCTTGCACCACGCGGATAGCCCACCAGATATCGATCTACCATGTGTTGCGAATGGGAACCGTATCTCCACACGGTCGTGACCACCGCCAATTTTTTACGTGGTTGTTCTGCAAGCGCTGCTGATTCCTCAGGCATCATGTCCTCCGAAAAGTCGATTCACGTCGTGGCTGGTATTGAATTCCCAGGTGCGGAGTCGCCAATGGTTTCTGTCCTAACCAAATGGAATCGACCCCCGCTGCTGTCAGGCCCGTTGTCAACAGCGTCCGTTCGATGGGATAGGGAGCCTGGCCAGTTGTGAAAAGGTGTTCTACGTGATGTACCAGCGAACTAAAAAAATTGGGTTGCATTTCATGGCCAGCGCCCATGTAAAACAATTGCGAAAACGGTTCGCGCTCGCCTTTCAACCTGGCAGCCACCGTGATGTCCTGGACTATTCCTTCTAGCAGTAAAATCGTTGCGCGCGTTCCGTCGGCATACTGGTAACGGTAGGCATGCGGAGTCGTTTTCATCAACTGCCGCATCTGTTCATAAGTCGGATACAAGTGCGTAAAATTCCCTCGGGCTGGCATCAATGAAAAACTGCGGCACAGACACGCTTCGAACAATTCCGGATCCCATCCACCCGCCTCCCAGGAACCAGCACGTTGAGCTTCCCAAACTTTTTCACCTTGCAAAGCCTGGATAGACACGACTCCAGTCTCGCCACCCCGCCGACGTTCGACTAAACATTGAACCGCCTCGAGTGAATGAAAATCGTAGCTATCAATGCCTCCCACGCCCACGCTGACAACCTCTTTGATTTCCGCGCCCCAGGGCATGTCACAAGACGGCAGTCGGCGCGCAACCGGCAGAGAGGAACCCGCCATCATCGGAAATCCTAACGACCGACTGGTCTTTACCATCTGCTGGGCCCAATCCCAATTCCAGGAAAGATGTTTGTCGACAAATACAGGAGCCGTCCGACCACTTACACGAAACACCTCGGCAACCTGCTGAAAAAACTCATAGCGAGGGTAAAGGGTTTGACCTTTTTTGTTTTTGGGGTACCGACCGTGTTCAGCGATTAAAAGCACGCCGTCAACCGCTAACTGCTCGCCTCCCAAAGTCAAGGCTTCGGCAATCGTGGGATAAATCTTCAAACCAGGAATGCGCGATTCTCGCTCACGACTAAGATCATTTTCCGGAAATTGATCCATATAGAGTGAAACAGCATCCATGGCTGGCCGATGGTGGCGATCTTCCCAACCATACCCCTCCACAATACGATCGACGATATTCTGACCGTGTGAGTACTTGCGGTATTCACTTATCAAGGCGGCAATCTTCGGACGGCGACGAGGTCGCGTCGCAACGGCTTGGCCAGCAACACCCAGTAACACGGTACTGGGTACACCTGCCAGAATCTTACGGCGAGATATTTCCATACTGCTCATAGGTTCCCTCATCGGATCTACTCAGAAAGTCGCTACGTTTCCCTGAAATCACACACCACTCTCAGTCCAATCCATTATTTTCCATGCCACACATAGTGGAAACGATCTTTACCGTTCCTGGTCCGTGTTAGCAAGGACCTTTCGCAAAGCCAACGAGACGGCGGTACAATTCATTACCGGGATATTAGTAACATAAACGATCATTTCCAGATGTCACAGTGACTGACCATACAAACCATCAGGGATTATGGTTTGCAAAGTGCCGCCCGCATCTCGTGAGCAGGTACACGAATTGACCCATCCAGCTTGGGAGGAGGTTCCTCCCCTGGCTCAATGATCAAATTAACGAATGTCGGTCCGGTTTCGCACAAAACTGCCGGCAATTCTCTTGCCAACGTTCGTATGTCGGAAAACTGGTATGCCTTTGTAAAACCCGATCCCTTGGCCAACAACACCATGTCAATTTTTCCGGCACCTGGAATCGGTTGATTGCCCGTGACTTCAAAGGTGTCATTTTGCAATACAAACAAAATAAAATTCGCCGGAGGCGTCTGGCACACGGTGACCAGGGTTCCCAAGCTCATTAACATACTGCCGTCCCCATTAATCGCCCAAACAGGCCGCTTCGGTTGGGCAAGTGCAATCCCCATGGCAAAATCTGCAGCATGTGCCATCGCACTTCCAGCGGAAGGAAAATCGTAAACCGTATGAGACAAACGAGACCAAGGAGCCACGGCAGACATGGTCGTGACCACGATACCACCGTCCTGACGTAGCTGGTGCAAAACCTCCAGACACGACTCACGTTTCATGCAAACCCCCTTACGTCATGATCGCCGCCACAGGACGGCCTAGTTTCTGAGCCTTCGCCAAGGCAGCTTTCAAGGCCGCCTCTTCTTCACCTTCGTTCAACAAATGGTAGGCAAGATTCCATGCCTTCATCGTTGGTTCAAAAAACCGGGCAGCACTGTCACAATGATTGGGATCGGAATGGGCCAGAGTGTGATAGCCGCGATAATCCATCACCACCAACAAGGGAACTTCCATTTCATAGGCAGTCCCTCGGTAGCCATCACCTGATTCTAAGAATCCCGTGTTCTGTATGATCACCACAGGCTGCTTACCACCAACCCATAGTCCACTGGCAATTGCCCATGCCTCGCCTTCTCGACAAACCGGTACCACTTGCACTTGTTGATGGGCATTCAGCAGTTCAAACAGAATGCGTGTTGCATTGTCGGGAATTCCAACAACGTGGGTGCACCCCAAACCGACCAGTGCACTGACCATGCGTTCTGACCGCGAACGCAAAGAAGATGCGTCACCCGTAAACTCTCTCGGAACAACCTTACAGGGCATCCATATTCCCCCACAATGCATCACCAAGCGAATGGAACCAACCTGCCACTATTTTCTCCATGGTTCTTGCTATGCCAAATAATAATATCATGCCGTCAGCAGAATCCATTTTTCAACCAAGAACCGAATTTCCTGTCGGGACAAACATCTCGGTCCGATTCAACAATTGTTTCATTCGTTGCAGAGTGTAGTCTTTTTTTTACAACACGATTACCAATCAAAACCACTACCCTGAACAGCGAAGGTAGCCATGACTGGATCAGGGCACTGACATTACACTCACCATGCTGCCCCACAGAAATGAAGTATATACCAGGAAAGGGAAAGGCAACAGGTTTTACATGCAACGAATGTCCCCTGAAAACAAAGTTTCTAATTGATAGAGAGCACACAGTAAGAAATTCCAACAGGCCACATTGGAAACATCGGACAACCGCAAGACACGGTCCAACACTAGCCGTATTTCCGTCAATCGGCAGTGCAACACGTGATGCGTTCTTGGCATGCAAAACCCAGGCATGCCCCGTGGATTTCTCCATAAGATATCTCAGAAGATATTTCTTGGTCAGTCCATGCAGGCGGCACTTTGCAGCGATGCCTGTTTAAATCAAACGGGCCTCTCGCATTAACGCTTCAAGTGATGCAACGACCTTGGCGGGCATGGGACGGGTGGGGCAACGAGGTCGCATTCCCTCGAACCCCATGAGCTTCAAACATGCCTTAATCCCGGCTGCAAGATAAGGGAGCATGACTTCATCCATTCGACGAATCATCTCCTGCAATGCTTCTCCTTCGTCATACCGACCGGACATTCCCAAGTCGAGCAGCTCTTTCAACGCAGAGGGCCATATGTTGGAAAAGGCCGTCGTCGTTCCGTTACAACCAATCAGCGTCCCTGACAGGATCATACTGCCATTACAAATCCAGAAGCGTTTGTCTGACGGCACAAATCGACGCACTCTCGCTTCAAATCGCATGTCGTGGTCGGTCACGTACCCATAGACACCATCCATCGACGCCACAGCCCCCAAAACCTCAGGGGCAGCTGCGGGTCTAGCCGCCACGCCAAAACTCTGCGGGTCCGACTGATGCATCAAAAGTACCGGTACCGGACAACGCGGTAACATCTGTTCAAAATATGACACCACAATCTCTTCCTGGCGAGGAAACCGGACTCGCACCATTTCAGCGCCTGCCTGGGCATAATTTTCAACCTGCCGCAAGGTTTCCGTTACGGATGCGCAATCAATGCCACCAATCGAAAAACGATCGTCAGCCAGAGCCTCAGTGACCACCCGTAATAACGCCACCCGTTCCGGCTCACTCATCAAGAATTCTTCTCCTGACTGGGAACCGATGAGAAATCCACTAAGCGGGCTTTTCCGCCAACGTTCGACGTTTTTTTGCGCAGCATCGTAGTCCACTTGGTCCTTTTCGTTAAATGGAGTGACCATCGGTACGGTTACAAGTGGATCGGTCGTGGGTATAGGCATGGAGAGCCTCAGCCATATGAGGAATGTGACTGGTAATTCCTATGAAATGATCAGCGACGTGTCATTTAGACGTGTCATTTACTTGTCGTCAAGTTAGATCAGCGTCGCGAGGTTTGTCCAGAGGATGTGTGTGTCACCGACAATTTCCTGCGTGGCCATCATGCCTGGTGTCCGTTTCCAGCCCCCAGGTCCCACATCCCAGGTCCCAGGAACCAACAACCAGCACAAGACAAACTGCTGAAAATGAACGGAATTCTCGACCTGGCCTGCTTCCATGAAACCAGGTCGCTAGGGAACTTTCCTCTGCCACGGTGGGTCTCTTTAGGACGCCTTGAAAACTTGTGCAGGCAGCCAACATTCCGAAATTGGCAACTATTTTTGTCTATTTTTACCTCACCGTTCAAAAAACAGTAGGAAATGAAAAAAATGGATTCACTTTTTCAACAATATTTTTTTCCGCTGCGCAGGATGAACTGTTTTTTTACGTAGTACCTGTTAGAGAGCAAATAACAGGACCAAATACCCTATTTTATTGTGCCGTCGAGGTCACTGCGACAGTGACACAAAATGACAGAAAAAAAGCACATGGGGTCTGTCCTCGGCAAAGCCATTGGGAACCAGATCCAAGCCAACTCACCGAGCCATTTGGATGAAATTGTACATCACGTGTTCGTGACTCGAAGCGTGTTGACTGGTTCGCCTCGCCATAAATTACCTCGTACCACACTCTCGACAGAACAAATCGAGATAAAAGAAGGCAAGCATTGGACGTGCATCTCAACCAGATCGTCTGGAAACGATCCAGCAACGCTCTGAAACCAGTTTATTATTTTATGAACCAAGCTCACTGTCTGTAGCGAAGGAAAACACATCGCCAACGGCGGCGCGAATCGTCCGAAATCATTTGCCATTCGACCAGGTCGTTTTGTTTGATTCGTTCTACCAATGAATCCACACGATTTAAAAGAGCATTTTCCAGAAGCTAGAACCTGTTCGACAAACACAGGGCAACAACGCCAACCAAAGATAACACCCATAGATTCGCAGTACTTTCGTCCCAACACTCAGTCCGCAGAGAACAGGTAGATCACCAAGGGCCAACCTTTTTCACTCAAGTGGGAGAACATCCATGAATTTCAAAACCATCGCCAGCACCCTAGTAAGCTTGTCAACGTTGTTTGTGATTTGTGATCACTCGCAGGCCTTTATTCCACCCAATACCTGGGAAATCACCGTGACGAAGGTCAACAACCAATGGACTTACATTGTGGACCCCGCCGGGATTACCCAATTCGAAGGAGACTTTTATTTTGACTCGTCACGACTAAGTCCGCTCTCGACTCAACCGGTCGGCTTACAGGGGATCAACATTCGTGACTTTTACTTGGACAACAGCATGTACCGCAATCTGCTGGGTGAAACGAATGACCCCAACTCTGCCAGCACGGCAGTCAGCGGTGACATTTTCCAGATCACTTTCGATGCGCTAGACGACATTCAAACACCCCCATCTGTCCGCTGGTCCGGTACATTTGCAAAGGGTTTCGACGATTCTGACAGGCCTGTCACGTTTACACCCTGGGATGTCAGTTTTCCGGTACCAGAACCCGGCTCCTTGTTACTGATCCTATGTGGTAGCGCAGGATTCCTAGTCCTACGTCGCCGAGACAGAAAATAACCACAGCCCTTTTAAATCTGATGTCGTCGCTTCGCCCTGGTTCTTCACTTCTGGTGGCGTAGGACAACGTCGTGGGATGAACGGCCGGTGCGGTGGATACGCGGCCCTGCGGTCGATCCACTCACGGAGCATCTCAACTTCCTGAGGACGAAGTGTGGAGCCGGACTCACCAGGCAGCCTGCCTTCATTCTCGTCAGTTACCGTGACCCTATCAGCAGCCATCCTTTACCAGGTTCCACCGGTATTTTTTCCGATGGTTCGAACCATCGTTCGTGTTCCTGGTAATGTGAGGGAAACATAATGCTCTTTGGGTAATTTGAGGGAAGATCCAGAATCTGCGGAGCGTGAAGCTTGGTCGTTTTAGGATCCAGTCCCAGCGTATTGAAGTCTATTTTCAGTTGACAGTTGACGAGTGTAGTTGCCCAACTCGCCAACGCTATCATGACCTTGTCTTTCTTGACAAAGACAGTGGCCTTGATATCCGGGTGAGAGGTCTTGACCGGGCAGGTTTTGTCCCAATAACCTGTCATCTGCGCATCCTGGATGCCAAAGCTGTCCCATATATCCCAAAGCGGTTTCTGGTAACGGTAACGTACTGAATTGCGATTCGTCATTCCATACAGCATCCCCTTCCAGGGATTTCCGCCGCCTTGCAGCATTTCGTTGGAAAGACCGAAAGCCAGTCCCGAGATCTCTACCAGCCAGTTGGCTGGAGTGGCATAGGCGTTGTTGTAGTGGTAGCCTTCACCAAACCACAGACTATCTATGTACGGCAGGTGTTCCATGAATTTGCACATGTTGACAGAGTTTTCCCAACCGTGCCAGTACTTGTGGAAACCGTCACCACAGTGAAAGTCCACCTCGCTTCCGAGTCGATAGCGGTCAAGAATCTTGCGTTCCCGTTTCATGACTTCCCTATCGAATCCTATACCATCAAGGTAGATACCATCGATGCCGACATTCTTGAGTAGCCAGGCCAAGCCTTCGAGATAGTAGTTGTGCCACCTCGACCGGTAATTTACCCCGACTGCAGCATCGATCTCCCCGGTCGGGTACATCAGCTCCTGCCATCGGGGATGGTACCCGGATATCAAATGTTCCCTCAACCAGGAGTCCCCGCCGCCACGCCCATCCCTGAGCACTTCATGCCCAAGGCTCCTTAGGACCCAAAGTTCGGCACAGTGGTTGCTCAATTCCCGCACAGTATAGTAAAGCGGGACTTTGATCTCCTCTTCGTGGGCCTCATTGACGAAATTTTTCAGGGCTTCAGTGGCAATAAATGGATAGTTGATAGTCGGATTCATACTGCCGCCATGATGGACTTTAGCTCGGTTCGCCTCCCAAGCTACTATCTTAGATACATGGATGTCCCACCCGACCGGATTCCAGTGACGCCGGTTCCAGTGCGCAGTAAGATCCACTGGCTTCAGCGGCGTGGGCAGGATCGAAAAGCAGAAAGTCATCTCCTCTCCAGCCTTGAAGCTACGTGAACCGCTGTGGGCACTCAGAAGGACCTGGCCGCCATCCTCACTCAGCACGACGCGGCCCTGTCCGTCGTTCACCCAAGCGGCAGGCATGCCGTTGCTGCCGAAAACATCATCCGGTCCCTGAAGTTTGCACCGTAAACCTGCATTGACATCCCCAATCCATATCTGGTTATTGGGATGGTCCGCTCTCCAGGTCCATTCCCACCGCTTGGGGCGAAGATCGCCTCTGCGTCCCATGCCCATCATATAGGTAGCAATATTGCTGCTTATGGGAATCTCCAGACGAATGTCTTTGACATGGACCGACTTCTCGGCCTTCAGGATCACCTTGAAGGCAATATAGCCGTCGAATTCCATCTCTGCCCAGGTCGTGCGATGAAACCCTCCACCGGTGCTATCAGATCTTCTGATAACCAATCCATTTGAAGATTTGATCGTCTCGTCCCCTGTTGGTTTCCATGCAATGCGTCCATCGGATTTTTCTACCACCCAGTCGAGTGGACCTGTCAGAATATCCTGACCGTTACTCGTCATCCGTTCCGGCAGACCTGTCTTACCGAATTGCACCTCCCGGCCTAGACATGCAATTGTCCGATCTCTCCTCTGCAGAGGTGTATATGGCGATGTGACCTCATCGTCTTGAGCGATCGTTGAATCAAGCCACCGCAGCCTGGACATTCTCCATAGCTCGCTGTCACCGGAATCAAGCAAAACCGAACCCGATACTTTGAGCGCGACCTTCACTTTTCTCGCTCCGCCGTTTTTCGGTAATATCTGCAGCGTCCCTGCATACGCTCCTTTCGCGTCACTTGGTATCTGCACCCCGACCCATAGAGGCTGCACTTTGCCATGTTCAACAGAGACAGAACTCTTAAACTGTACTCCCGTTGCGTCCACACCACCCAAGTTGAAACATCGAAAAGCACAAGAAGGTATCTCCGGGCCGCTTCCTGACCGTAAAGAGTCGAAGATCATGTCCAGATCTTTGACATCACCTCCAGCCGCATAAAGGCCAATCTGAAATACATAGAACTCACCAGGCTGGGCCTGACCGTAAAAAATTTCCCTTTGCCCATTGCGGATCCAGTGCACAGGCAGGTGTTCAAACATACGAATCGGAAGTTTGCGATCTTCAGGAAAGAGCAGATACTGTTCGTCAGGATACTCTGTCAGCAGTTGCTTTACTTCATCATCATGTGCTGCTACTTCCATCGGATCAAAGCGATCAAACTCGGTGCGAGCCTGAATCTCCACGACTGTCGCTTCGGGCAACGTTTTCCATTTTCCACGGCGAAGATCTTCTTCCGCCAGACCGAATTTCGCCAGCCAGGAGCTGTCGGCTGTTGTTTGTGGGGATGTATAACCTTCAAACATCCACTCTTTAGATTTCTTGTGGGGAAAGTAATATAGATAGTATTTACCTGGAACTGTGACAGGCTCGAATGCCAGATCGCCAAACTCACGATTGATGTCTATCCTAGCCACATTAGATACACGTTTTCCTGTCTTGGCATCTATAACAATGATATCGTTGTCTACAGGAGATATCCGAAGTCGCCAGGGTATGTGTACCAAGACTGCCCCAAGATCGACAGAACCAGAACCTTTCCGAGTCCTTGCGTGATTAATAGATTTTCGGCCGCCCCTGCTGACCGTTACGCAGGCACGGTGGTTACCAAGGTGGTTACCAAGAATTTCACGTTGCCAAGACCCAACTCCGTATGGGATGTCTTGCTCGGCCAAAATGATGCATTGAGGCAGCAATGCAAGTAGCACAATGGTTAATATGATCAATCGAGAAATTGACGTTTGTGCACCTGAAATTTGTGTGTCTCCTTAATTTTTTTCATAAGCACGACGGAGCCTACTAACTGATACTGCTCCGAAAATTTTAGGTTAACGGATACAGTAGGAATAAACGTCGATCGTGCCTTCAGTGTATCGTGCGGTTGAATCGGGTTTCAAGTGAACGGTTGCATATGGTTTTGACCACCTTCCGATGTTTGCACCAGGGTGATTGTGAGAATCGGGGTTAACAGCTACTTTCTCGGCTAGTATCGCCTCTTGCTCCATGAGGCAGAGGCATTTCTGAACCTCACTTTTCGATTCGCCGGAAATCTCGTCGATGCTGCAACCATCAAGTTCGGCCTTGAACAATTCGAGTGCCGACAGCCACGTTTTCTCCGGTGAGCGGGCGGAGAAAACGCCAATCCATTCGCCTTGGCTCTTTGCGACCTTGTCGCGAAGCAATTAGTCCAGGACATTGGCGATGACCACCCTGTGCTCCTCCCGATTTAACTCTTTCCCAGCATTCTTCGCGGTCTGTAAGCTCGCCTGAAGGTTTTGGATAAGGGATTTGGCTGCTTTCTTTGTCGCACGATGTTCTGCGTCGGGGTGGTGCATATCATGTATATCGGCCAAGTTGAGAAGTTGGTGCAGCGTGCTTATTTAGTTCCTCGCTTTGTCAGGTAGATCTTCAGCTGTTGCCTGGTGTTTCATCTCTAATTATTCTTCGTCTTTATGCATGATCTCCACCTCAATGAGGCTGCTGGCTGACAGGGCAGCCCTACCTGTCCTACCGCCTCACTGTGAATATAAACAAAATGTCCCCGGCAACCAAACGCCACTGGGGGCCTGTAGGTATGGCCTGACCTACATCATTTCCGCTGGACTGAAACCAGTGATCAACCGTTCTGTTCCGTATCGGTACCTGGTGCCAAACATCCTCGACTGGACGTTTGCTGACAGGGGCCGGGAGTGACGGGGTTGCTGTCCGGCTGACAATAAATTACGATTTTGTTAGATTTCAGCCGGCAACCGAAAACCTGTTTCACAGGCGGCTGCTTATCAGACATTTCAATTCCTACACGGCCAGAGATCCTACCAAGTCAGATTTCCAATAACATCCGTATCGTGTCCAACGTAGTTCCAACCGCACAAAACGCCATCGAAGAGAAACGAACGTGAGAAAGAACCAACTGAGAGAACTGTTCAACGAAGGCCGGCCGGCAATCGCGGCTGGCGTACACATTCCCTGGCCCGCCATCGCAGAATTGGTCGGATACACGGGAGTTTATGATTACATCGAGTTCCGCGGAGAATACAGCTCGTGGGACCTGCATGATCTGGACAATATTGCTCGTGCGATCGACCTCGTTGGGACGTCTTCCATGTTCAAAGTTGAGAGACAAAACAATGGGTTTATTGCCCAACGAGCCTTAGGCGCCGGATTTCAGAACTTACTGTTCGCCGATCTGAAAACTGCCGACGAAGTACAGGAGGCCATCGCCTTTGTCAAACCCGACACCCCACAACACGGCGGATTGACCGGGTGTCACGCCCGCCGCTGCGTGCGTTATTTCCTGGATGAAGGTTCACCCGAATTTGTCCAGGCAATGGACGACGTCGTGATTGGAATCATGATCGAAAAGAGAGAAGCAGTGGACAACATTGAACAAATTCTGGCCGTCGAAGGAATCGATATGCTCCAGTTTGGTCCAGGTGACTACTCGATGAGTATCGGCAAGCCGAAGCAGTGGGCGAATCCAGAGGTCAAAGAGACGGAAACCAGAATTATCAACATGGCGCTGGAAAGGGGCTTGCGAGTCCGCATGGAGTTTGCCACCCTGCCTAGTGAAGACACACTCAAAGAATATCTTGACCGTGGCATTAAGGATTTCTGTGTCGATGCAGATGTGGTCGCCATCTATAACTGGTTCAAGGAAAAGGGAGACGACCTGAGAAAAATCGTGACGCCGGCATAGATCGTCTTTCGATGATTTACAAACGTCTCAAAAATGACTTTCATGTTTCAAGTTTCGCAGCGTACCATGTGAGCAAGAAGAAACAAAAAGATCGATTTTGCTGCCTCTGTTACTTCCCGTTCCGTCAACCTGTCCGTTCAAGTTGCCACCAGTGGACACGTTTCACATCTGGCAGCATGATCGAGAATCGATTTTGAGCCGTTCTGGATACGCTTTTTGTTGGTTGCAAAACGCAACCATAAAGAGGACAAGGAACCGATGAACCAGATCGTTGCTACCAGTTTGACATGGTTCGCCGTTTCGTCGGCTCTGCTAGGATCGCTCTTCGCCGAAGGTTCACGGCTCGCTGTCGCCGACGATTCACTATTTGCGGGCGGTGTGCTCCAGTGGTCGGAACTGCCATCACTGCCCTCCAGTCAACAAGGAAAACTGGGCGTCAGCGGCGCATTTGCCGGAACCCACAACGGGGTAGTCCTCGTGGCGGGTGGATTTAGCGTCGAGAATGACGCGTTATCTCCCAAGGAAGCACCATCGACTCTCTGGCGAGACGACATTTTCGTGTTACATTTGGCGGACAATGGGAATCATGAATGGATTGTCCACAACCAACCGCAGCTGCCACATCCACTGGGCAATGGTTCCACAGTCAGCACGGATCGAGGAGTCGTTTGCATTGGTGGTTCCGATGGTGAGCGTTGCTACGCGGAAGTCTTGCTACTGAAATGGATATCCAACACAAAAAGCGTTCGCGTCGAATCACTACCGTCGCTGCCACGACCCCTCACCTTGACGGCAGCGGCAGCGCTAGGCGACATGATTTATGTCGCCGGTGGTCAAGAGACGCCCGGACGCGGTACCGCGACGAAACATTTCTGGGCACTGGACATTTCCCCAGCAGACGAATCCAATCCATGCACATGGCAGGAACTGCCAACGTGGCCCGGTCCGGAACGCAGCAAGCCGGTCCTGGTTGCCCAGCACGATGGCTTTCACCGAAGCCTCTATCTATTCAGCGGGCAAATCCTCTCACCCGACGGCAGTACCAATTTCCTAACCGATGGCTATGTCTTTCGCCCTGCGACGTCGAGTTGGGAAACACTGGGCCCTATCACACTCCCTGATGCGGGACCGCGCTGCCTGGCGGGTACGATCGGCACGGTGCCAGACAGCGCCCATCATATGCTCGTTTTCGGCGGCGCACCCGATACAAACGGAAGGGGTGACGTCTTGGCCTATCACACCATTACAGATACGTGGACGAACATCGGGGCACTCCCCGAGTCTGGACATACTGGTGCCGCGACGGTGTCATGGAACGGTACACAATTGCTGATGGGTGGAGAAATACAATCCAACACAAGCACTCCCCGCGTCTGGGCCGCGAGGCCAATGCGGAAACACAGGTTCGGCTGGCTCAACGGCTCCATCCTGTTGCTGTATTTATTGGGCCTGATCGCGATGGGAATCTATTTTGCGCAACGTGGCAAGACAACCGAAGATTATTTTAAAGCGGGCCGGAGGATTCCCTGGTGGGCGTCAGGGCTGAGCATCTTCGGTACACAACTGAGTGCCATCACGTTCATGGCCATCCCTGCCAAGGCCTTTGCCACGGATTGGCGGTACCTGATCATTAACATGGCCATTCCCATCGTGGCGCCGTTGGTTATCTTTTTTTTCCTGCCGTTTTATCGTCGACTGAACCTCACCACCGCCTATGAGTACCTGGAACGCCGGTTCAACCTGGCCACACGAATGTTCGCCAGCGCCATGTTCATGGTCTATCACCTGGGACGGATTGGCATCGTATTGTTTTTACCGTCGATCGCCTTATCGCTGGTGACAGGAATCGACGTCAGTGTTTGCATCGTCTCCATGGGTCTACTGTGTATTTTCTATACGGTCGCTGGCGGGATTGAGGCGGTAATCTGGACCGATGTCATTCAGGTCGTGATTCTTTTGGGTGGGGCGCTGGTCTGTCTGGTCCTGATACCATTTCACATCCCCGGTGGCTGGAATGGCATGTGCGACATCGCTGTTGCCCACGACAAGCTTCATCTACTCGATTTCCGCTTCAGTACCTTGGAAGCCGTTTTCTGGATAGCGTTACTCGGTGGACTTGGTGAGTCGATAATTGCTTATGGAACGGATCAGAGCGTGATTCAGCGTTACCTGACCACCAAGGACGAGTCGTCGGCTGCTCGTGGTATCTGGACGAATGCACTACTGATCATTCCGGTTTCATTCTTATTCTTTGGAATCGGCACGGCACTATTCGCCTTTTACAAAACAAACCCTCAGGCAATGAACCCGACGCTTGAAAATGCAGACGCAATCTTTCCCTGGTTCATTGTCACCCAGCTGCCCGTCGGTCTGGCCGGCCAGATCATCGCAGCGGTATTCTCGGCATCCATGTCCAGCCTCGACAGCAGCATGCACAGTATCTCCACCGCGGTGACGACCGATTTCTATCACCGTTTCCGGCCGAACGCCGGTGACCGAGGTCGATTGGTTTTGGCCCGCTGGGCCACGGCGATGGTCGGAATATTGGGAACCTCCATTGCACTGTTCATGGCCCGCTGGGATATCCAGTCGCTACTGGACCAGGCCTTGACGTTCATCGGTCTGTTTGCGGGGGGACTGGGTGGCCTGTTCTTATTGGCAATCTTCACACGCAAGACCCACGGAACAGGTGCTTTGATCGGCCTGTTGGCAAGCGGAATCCTGCAGTTGCTGCTCCGACAATATTACCCTGTCCACGCCAGCTTTTATCCCGCAACCGGCATATTTTTCTGTCTCGTCATCGGGTATACCGCCAGCTTGATCATTCCGCAAAAACAGCAGTCCATTGAAGGTTTGACGATCTACACCCTTCGTCAATCGGAGAACGGGTAAAGTCCTTTTCGCTCTTGCCCTGTCTCTAATCGCTTGAAATCGTAGTAGGCCGTGGAAACAAGCAGAAGAAAACTTTCATGGCCGATCAATTTTTTTCAACCCATTCGTTCGACCTTTCCATTGGTCGGCATTTGGTTTTTTATTCTCGCCAATAGTAAATGAAGCCCCGATCAAAACCAGCGACGACCTCCCACACACCATCTCCGTCAAAATCGACCGGTTCACACATAACGTAATGTGTAAATGGTGAGAGGCTGACACCTTTCAACATAATCCGATGGTTGTCCCGCTTCATCACGAGCTTTCCTTCACGTATTCCCTGATTAAGGAAAAAGTACTGGTCGCTCGCCGTAATTGGAGGTGAGCAAATAATGTCCGATTTGCCGTCGTGGTCCCAGTCGCAGACGACGATCTTCGTGCGTCCGGTATGCCGCCAGTGCCCCGTTACGAGAAACGGATCCCCGTCGGGCGCCAGCACGGTGACGGCGGACGCCAGTTTTAGATCGCCGGTTTCGTCACGGTAGCGGCGCCACCAGGAGAGGTGACCATGACCGTTCGCACCGACCAGGTCGGGCAAACCGTCGCCGTCGATGTCACCCACACCGGGCCGAGTCCGCCAGGCAGCGGAGACCG
>CAYMUR010000083.1:0-7423 GCA_964393615.1 uncultured Pirellulaceae bacterium | reverse complement strand
CGGTTCTCCTTTTCCTGCGCCGAAATTCAGTGGACCGCGGGCAGTGAGCTTGGGCTTCGTCCGGGTGCCGATGTTTTCGAACCAGACATAAGTCTCAATCATCGAACCGCAGATCAGGTCCAAATCACCGTCAAGGTCCCAGTCTTCGACCGTCGGATTCGAATGCCCCCACATCCACTCCACCGGGCCTTGCAGGCACTCGTTCCGATAGAGGCTGATCGGCTGCCCATCTGCCTCTACCCACTCCGGCGCCGCCCAACGGCCGGGACCACCGGTCGGATCGATGTTTTTGAAAAACCAGATCCAGCCATCCTGTCCCCCCACAATCAGGTCGATCTTGCCATCACCATCCCAGTCGACGGCGTCGGTCACCGCCATGTCGTCCATTCGCAGTTCGGCGTTACGAAAGGGAATCGACCGCACCGGGCCGAAGGCAAACGGATTTTTCTTGTCCAACTGCACCGTTTCGCTAGCCAACGGTCCCCCCAAGCGTAGATGCATCAACCCGTCGTCGTCCCGAAACGCGAAAAACGTGCGATTTTGATACGGCAACCCTTCCTGGCCGTCGAACGTCAGGGCATGGCCACTGTCCAATTGGGTTTCTCCCCCTGCTTCGCCTTGGTTTAAGAACAATACAGCCCGATCGATCGTACCGACCAGCAAATCAGGTTTCCCGTCGTCATCAAAGTCAGCGACCACCGGCTCGGCACGGTCGAAGAAGGTGATCGCTCGGCCCCCTGGCTCAGTCCTGATCAGGGAACCGTGCGTGAAGCGGGGATTTTGATTATCACCCACATTCCGATGAAACCAGACAGTGGCAGTTACGTCGCGAGTCAGCCAGCTGCCGTCCACCCAACCTCGGCCGAAACCGATGCCATCGGTTTGAATTAAATAGCGTTCAATCAACCCAACCGAGCGCGTTCCGGCCAGCAAATCGGTGCGACCGTCGCCGTCGAAATCGACCAGCCAGCTGCAAGGTGCCTCTTCCCCTTTTTCAGGATGGGGCAGGTCCCCGCCGATCGCCGCCTGTAGCTTGCCACGATCCTGGAAGCTGCGAACCCCCTCGGTAGTGGCATCCGCGAACCACTGATAACCATCCGCTTTGCCGATAACTGCATCGGCCACCCCATCACCGTTCAGATCTCCGATCATCGTACAGCTGGGAACTCCATAACCTTGATCGTCGATGTCGGCATTGCCGCCCAACTCGTAAAGCGTCATTCCTTCATGTTTTTCGCCCGTATGACGCCACCACTTGGGCCCTTCTGGCCACCAGTGATTGCGACCCACCAAGTCCATCCGCCCATCACGATCCCAATCCACCGTCATGACAGGTCCCATCATGGGGGCAATCATCTGTGGATCACCGTAGGTCAACCGCAACGGTTTTTCAAACACGTCAGGTTGCTCGGCAGCGAGCATCGAGGTGGGAAACAGCACCAATACCAACAGGAGAGCTACCGCTCGATCCGAGATGAGGTGGCGGGTGCTTCCGTTTCGCCTTGATGCCCCGTCGGCAGCATTCGCAAAGCCAATAGCACATAGTCGATCGCTCCAGGAATCACAACACACGACTGTTTTTCTTTTCAGGGGCATGACGGACAACTTTTCCTTTCTAGGACATGAGGGCAACAACTTTCAACGCCTCAGGGGTTCCACACCGTGCAATTGGACCGGTCGCCAATGACCACCATCCACGTAAGCTCGCCAGGTTTTTCCATCCGGCAATAAATGGGCATCCACATGGTGCATGCGATCGGCGTTCCAGCCCTTTCCACTTGGGCCGATAACCGGTTCCGCTTTCACAGGGATCTCCTCATATTCCTCCGGCGAAAGTTTGGTAATCTGAAAGGCAAACACGCGAACTCCATAGTCTGGATCACAGTCCTGCGCAAAACGGATAATACGATCTCCAGTAACGACCACTCGCCCCGCAGGTCGTGCGCTGTGTCCGTTTTTTTCGACGATGGGACTCTGGGGATGTTCTCTCCACGGTCCGGTCAGTGAATCGGCAACATACAGGCTGAGATCCGCGTTACCACCGGGTGTCGCCAGAATCCACCACCGATGCTGATACCGAAAAATGGTAGGATCCTGATACGCATGACCGGTTAACAATTTCTTCACCAGCTTCCACTGGTTGGGAAACTGGACGGCCTCGTACAATCGGACAGAAGCATCCTGATTGCTTTCCGGTATCATATAGTATTGGCCGTTGTACCTGAAGACATTCGGATACGACAACTTGAAAGGCTCGTCAAGAACGATCCCTTCATACGACCAGTTCAGGCCGTCGTCACTGGATGCATACGCGATATCGCATCCATACTTGAAATCCGTGAAGCCGCAGAGTTCAAAGAACATGTAGTAGCTGGTTCCCTGCTGGATCACAAACGGATCGAAGATGTGCACCGCGACCATGCCACGAACATCGTCTGAGAACCGGGTGACATCAGCAATGGTGAACACCGGGTTTTGGATTGTTTTTGAGGGAGCCAAGTCAGTAGGTGAGGTTCCTTCGTAGATTCCAAAAGCCCAACGAAGCTTCTTACCGTACGGCGCATTCACGACGGATCGCCTGGTTGGCGGATCGCTGGCGGCCGCGAACTGGCACGTCACTGCGACTGCCAGCGTACCGATCAATATTTGGACTCGTAGTTTCACTCCTCCGCACCCATCTTCTCGGCATCGTAGGGTAGATACTGACCCTGCTTGCAATAATCCTGGTGGTAACGTTGCAATTTGTCGACGTCAACTTCGATACCCAGCCCCGCGCCGGTAGGCACTCCCCAATCGGGTCCGTCAGCAATCGGTAATCGTTCCGCGAGAATGTCATCGGTCATCATCGAGGCAGTTTGCTGGTGCCCGTCGACAATTCGCGGCAATGTCAACAGCACTTGGTGTGCGGCAGCGGCAGCAATACCCAACTCGCCATGCGTGTGTTTGCAAACATTGAGACCTTCGAGGGCGGCTGCATGGGACAATCGTTGAAAGTGCCCGATCGTACCGACCCAGTAAGGACTGAAGCAGAGCACATCGCAAGCACGCTGCTTGATCACCTCCCAGGCCTCAGCGGTTCGCCAAAGCCCCTCGTTGGAAGCCAGCGGCACGTGGGTATTGGCTTTCAACTCCAACATGTTCGCGCGAGGGTCGGCCGCTACTGGCTGTTCAGCAAAGTCGATGTCCCAGCGATCCAGCCGGTCGAGATACCGCCCAGCCTGGGCCACGGTCCAAGCCTCGTTTGCGTCAATTCGAATCTTGCGCTGCGGTCCAATCGTGTCACGAATCAGCGCAACGGCTTCTACCTCACGTTCAATGTCGACTCCAACTTTACGGTAGAACACCGTATATCCCGCGGCTACTCCAGCCTCACACTCTTCTTTCAAACGAGTAAAATCGTCTCCATAGCTGAGATAATAAAAATAGTTCACTGACCGTCGTCGCAATCCACCGAGCAACCTGTGCACAGGCTGCCCACTTTCCTTGCCACATAAATCCCACAGCGCCATGTCAATTCCGGCCCAGGCAAAGTTAAAACTGCTTTCGCGATATCGCCAAACCCCGTTGTGATAGCAATCGTGCCAGAGGGCCTCACGATTCCATGGATTCCGATGCGTGATAATCGGCGTGAAAGCACGCAGCGCCTCCAGCACAGACTCGACATTGGCCCCGCTGCAACTTTCGCCCCAACCCGTCAAACCATTGTCGGTTCGTAGGCGGACGATGACATCCGTAACCCCGTCTCGGTTTACCTGTGCGCTGTTTTCGGTATGCGTGTAGGGAACGCTTACGAGCGTATATTCGGCATCAGCGATACGCATGTCGGGCATCCTTTTCGATGTTCTTTGACGTTGTCCTAGGAGCTGTTCAGGACTAAGTTGCCCGCTTTCGCTCTTCCCGAAAAGAGCAATCGTTTACCGCCCAGCCGCAGGCGCCGGCAACGCAACGAGCTCTTTGATCAAGTCGGCACCTTCAGCTGAGCGGTAAACGACAACAGGAAATGAATAAGTCATTCTTGAATAGCTCCCTACGTGCTTTCGTGACGGTTCATGACATCCATGACGTCAATTTGCTGCGACTTAAATGCAGTATAACCCGCATCGACTTGGTGAATACTGCCCGTAATGCATTTTGCTTCGTCCGAAGCCAAGAACAGCGCCAACGGGACGACGTCTTCGGGATCCGGCACCGGCAGCAGATGCAGATCCTCGATTTCCCGGCGAGTATCGGGTTCGTTCAGGAAGGGTGTTTGCGGTTCCGTATTGACAAAGCTCGGGGAGATGGCATTGACTCGAATGCGGTGTGGAGCCAGGCCAGCAGCCAGAGACCGGGTAAAGGCAACCACCCCGCCCTTGGCCGCTGTGTAGGCGTCGAGACCCGCACAGCCAACCTGTGCATCGACTGTGGCCGTAAAAATCATGCTCCCGCCGCCACGCCTCCTCATCGCTTGCCCTGCGTATTTCGCGCAGAGAAATACTCCCCGCATGACCACCTGATGGATTTCGTCAAAGACGGCTTCGTCCAGTTCGATGGCACAGCGATCCTGCGTGTTGACCAGGCGCGCATCGACGGCGTTGGTAAACAGAATGTCAACACCCCCAAATGCTTCGACAGCCGTATCGACCATCGTCTGAACCTGTTCCGATTCGCGAACGTCAACGTCGCGTGCCAGCGCTTCGCCGCCGTCTGCGCGAACCATTTCGGCCACGCGTTCGGCAGCTTCCAGGTTCCGATCCGCAACAAGCACTTGCGCCCCCCGGTATCCAAAGAGTACGGAACCGGCCCTTCCGATCCCGGAACCACCGCCAGTGACGATGGCCACCTTGCCATCCAAGCATCGCTCTGGATTCGGCTTATTCACCTGGGCACCTCACGGCTCATTGGACTTCAGCGCAAATTCAAACTGGTTTATGTGACCAACTTTTACCTCTGCCGTGAGTTCGCTCTCGACGTTGTACCGCGGAGGCAAATACTGTTCCATCGCGGCAAAAGACCTTCCCGAGTCAGGATCCTGCAGTGTCTGGCCAGTCTCCCGGTCAGCGGTAATCTCCACGTGGAACGTACCTCCTAGCGTACCTTGCGCAGCTGGGATAGAAAAGCGGCCCGCCTGAATCTGGCCACCAGCCGTGGGGCTGGAGGTTCCAGCTTGTGGGCGGAAGGTGATAAACCCGCTAGTCAGCGGTTGGCCGTCTAGCACGACGGTACCCTCCAACGGAAAACGGTCAGTCTGGCTACAGCCGTTAGCTCCAAGTACCATCAGAGAAACAGCACAGACCTCTAGTAGTCCGCGGAACGCAGAGGTGTGGTGTCGACAAATGATTGCGTCTGAATACTTTGAGGCGAACGGGGTGAAATGGGCTCGATGCATCCAGCGACTTTCCTTTTCGAAGAGGTTTCGTGTTCAGACTATCTACCGTTCGGAGACAACTTCGCCAGCCGCCATCGTCCCCGCTGCCGACCAGATAAACGCATCAACGCTATTGCTGTAAAAACTGACGTGTCCGTCAGCGAAAGCGACCAACACCCCGCCGGGATGCTGGCTGCGGGCCGCCGCATGAGTCTTGTCCCACTGGGAACCGCCCGACGGATTACAAGGCAGCAGCGGCGGAGCATGAGTGCACCGGTCACAGCAGAGCAGCACATCTGGAGCGCCGCTGTTGGGCGTGTTGAAATGCGTGTACGACGAAGACCCCATGAGGTGGAACGCCCACACACCGCGCAGGTCTCCCTCGTCAGAAACCTGCTGTGCGGATTCCTTACCGGAAATCACTTCGCTGGCTAACGCCGTGTGGGAAGTCCCGTCGGTCAAGTCACGCAGTCTCCGTCCCTCGTCGATCCGGAATGCCCCATCTGATTCTAAATCGACGTTGGCAGGAAAAGGGCAAGTAAGGTGCCAACCCGAAGATTCAATAGCAATCGTCCCGCTGCCGAAGCAGGCGGCGTAATTTGAGCGTGCGAACGGCCGCGGAGAGTCAAAGTGAGATGTCAGAAACTCCCGTCCGGCAGCGTCACCACTGGGACACAAGTACACCGACAGCTGCGAGGAAATGATGCTCGAATTGACAGCTCCATTGTTTCGCTCGTCGTAATCGTAGTTGTCCGCAACATTCCCCGCCTCGAGATACGGTAAGATCTGGGCAAACACCGAGTGCCCCAAGATACGGTCTGGGCCGGGGTCGATGCAACCCATGTAGCCCAACGGCATGTTTCCGTGCGAGTCGATAAAGTTATGCACGGCAATATCAATCTGCTTCAGATTGTTGGTGCACTGAATCCGCCGTGCCGCCTCTCGCGCGGCCTGTACGGCTGGCAACAGCAGTGCAATAAGAATGGCAATGATCGCGATCACCACCAACAACTCGACAAGAGTGAACCCATGTCGACAATGATGACAAGCGGTAGATGGGCGATGCAAACGCACCGCGAGCCAAGGGAACACAGGTGATCGTCGGATTCTCATTTCTCGGTTTTCTCGAATTTCGCGTCCGCTGAGGCTCGTCCTGGACGTAGCGCAGCCTACGAAAAGCCCAATGAAAAAGGGGCTCGTTTTGACAGCTGCTACCGACCTTCGGGAGCAGCTACCTCCAGTGTCACCCCTGCAGGCGTCATCCTACAAAGACCGTTGCTCCGGGGCAACAACAATGGCTCCAGCTTTCGCCTCGGGCCCCTCCCCCCACAAGGCGCACGCTGGGCCAGGAGGGCTGTCACCCCACAACGAACTACTCAAAAGCAGAGGGTTACCCGTAGCAACTATTTACTTTACTACTGTATTTACTTTACTACTGGCGACGACGACACATGGCCATGATCCACAGGCCAAGTCCCATGAGGATAATGCTGGACGGCTCCGGCACCAATGCCTGAACTTCGGCCTGACTTAGTGCGTGGTCATACAAGCGAAAATCGTCGATCAGCCCACTGAAACCTCCATTGCCACCGGGAGATGAATCACCCAATGTGTTCGAACCGTTGTCGTCCGCGGTACTGTTGGAAGGATCCGACTGCCAGGCTCCCACCACACCAGATCCAGCATCAGCACCATCAATATACCACGCCCAATCACCCGTTTGGTAATTCAACGACAATGCCACATGCTGCCAGACACCCGTACTTAACGCAGAGGTAGCCAACGTAGCTTTACCACCGCTTTCATCGAATACTCGCCTTTGGAAACCAATCCCCGTGCCAGGCGGCAGGCCGTTCGGCTGGTCCGCACCATCGATACCAGCCATCAACATCGATCGGCCTCCATTGAATCCGGAGCGATAAATGAACCGCTCGCCATTCTGAAATGTATCCGGCTTGACCCAGGCGGCAAACGTGGAACCACCCACATCCTGTAACAGGCCACCAGAGCCCAAATCCACCGCAGCATTGGAACTACCACTCACGTCCAACGCCTGCGCGCCGCCGTTGACAGGTG
>CAYMUR010000082.1:13798-24028 GCA_964393615.1 uncultured Pirellulaceae bacterium | reverse complement strand
GATCGTTTCGCGAACGCACTCTTGCATCACATTCCGTCGCTCGGGATGCGGGTCCAGAAGATTGCCATTACAGTTCAAAGCGCTAAGCACAAGGCCACGACTCGTAATCGCATCCATCCATGCGGAACGGGCATCCGCGCTGCCCAACATTTCCTTCCGATTGCAATGCGGCGTGTTAGAAAAACCGCCCGTCGATATTTCAACAACTTCGATTTCTCGTTCTGCGACCCAGTCGAGAGCTGCATGAAAGTCAAGATCCGGCAGACCATCGGTAAATAAACCAATTTTCATGATAAGAATCCTTGCGGTTTGGAAAAAGCCATCGCTGGACCAGGAGCTGCTGCTCACCGGGTGGTTACAAAACTATTACCATACGAAAGAACGTTGCAAAAGCCGCCTTGGCACCGAACTACCTTTCCTGACAGAACCTATACAACCTACCAAGTGCACATATTCCCGGAGAGCAACATCCCAGGGCCACGGATCATCTGCCACAGTATTGCACTGGTTCCCGCTCATTCTAAGGTTCCTGTCCATGCGGGTAAACCACGACCCGTCGAGCCGGCCACATCATCTTTGCACACGAATCGAGATGTGGCATGATGGGAAACTGGACGTTCACAATGATGACTCGAAAAGGTACCCGACCATGGCAGATCAATTGGTACGCTGGGGTTTGCTGAGCACGGCGCGAATCAATGAACGGCTGATCGGCCCTCTGCGCGACGTCAGTCGCAGCGAGTTGCTGGCTGTAGCCAGTCGCAATCACGAGAAGGCACAGCAATATGCCGACCATTGGAAAATCCCTCGTTACCATGGAAGTTACGAACAACTGCTGGCGGATCCGGATGTTGACGCCGTCTACATCTCTCTTCCGAATGGCTTGCACACCAAGTGGACCGTCCAATGCGCTGATGCAGGTAAACACGTACTGTGCGAAAAACCCCTGGCACTGACAACTACCGAAGTCGATCAGATCGAACAAGCCGCACAACGCAATGGCGTAGTCATCCAGGAGGCGGCCATGATGCGTTATCACCCGCAAACCGAGTATGTTCGCCAATTGGTAAACGACAATGTGATCGGATCGATACGGTTGTTACGAGGCATTTTCACTTACGTTCTCGATAATCCGCAGGATGTACGAATGGACCCGGCGCAAGGTGGTGGTTGCCTGTGGGACTTGGGGAGTTATTGCATTCGATTCATGCGAACCATCATGCAGGAAGAACCGGCCGAGGTGGTCGCATCACAAATCAAAAACAATGGAGGTGTCGATTGCAGTTTTGCCGGACAAATGCGTTTTCCCTCCGGAGCACATGCCCAGTTCTTTTCCAGTCTGGAGACGTTCGCACATGTCGAAGCAGATCTACTCGGAACTACAGGTCGCATGACACTCACATCACCTTGGGTCAATCACCTGGATCGGGACGCACACGTGCACGTGATTCGACATGATGGCTCGCCATCCCGCGGGAATTGGGATGATGGCATGTTAAACCAAGCGAAAGAATCCAAGACACACACAAAGCTCAACGCATATGCTGACGAAGTTCGCTCGATGATTGCCAGTATTTTAGATGGGGTAGATCCCGTCATACCCTTATCAGACAGTCGGCAGAACACGGCCGTCGCTGTGGCACTCTTTGAATCTGCAGAGAAGGGGAGGGCGGTCCCAGTATCGACAAGCCTGTAACATACGGGTTTGAAAAAACCTCGCAAATGAAACAGCAAGGTCGCCCTACCTCCATGTTGCTGGTCACCATCCACCGTTGTTTCCCACCTTGCGAGCATCCATGTTGTAAAAATTCCGGCCAAACTGGAGAGGCGACTTTTTGTGACTCATTACGAAAATGCATTACGGAGATGACTGCTCAGTCACACTAGCGATCGCAGCACGACGCTTTCCCAATGTTTGCACGCCGCGTGACAGGTTAAACCACGTATTCATTGGCAATCCGGCTGTACGCCTCACACGACAACATTTGCTCAAGAACGCCCGTAGAACCAATCAAGCGACAAGATCTTAATCCGCGTGGAGTGCTGGTTCTTTAACGCGCCGACACCGCTTCCAAAGTCATACGTAATCGCCGCCTCATCGTCGGAAAACGCCACGGTTGCATAGCAGATCCGCAGGCAACCTGGCGCGTGTGGATACTGCGTTGGATCCGGTTGCCGATACCCATAGTTTTTCATGCGAATGACGTTGGGAACCCCCGTCGGAGCCGCAATCTGCACGCGATTATCCAGCGATTCCAGGTTGCGAAAATGCTCCCATGTCTCACCCTGATCTTTGGAGATCGCTGTCGAAAGCCGATGACGATGCAGGCCGCTAAGAATCTCTTTGGCCGAAACCTGATTCCAGACCAGCAACAGATCTCCGGTCTTGGGAATTCGAATGAGTGTGCTGGGCGCATACGAACTGGCCAGCCCTGTCGGGACCGGGTGTTTCCAGGCGATCCCTCCGTCGTCTGAATAGGTCTTGTAGATCTGCCCCAGCTCGGTGCGGCCAAACATCAGCAGTTTTCCACCAGGCAACTCTTCCAGCACCGTCTCTTCAAAATGGGTAATGCCGCGTTCCCCCGCGTCAAGTGAGATAAACAACTCACTCAGACTCCGCTGCCACGTCTTTCCTTCGTCATCGCTGTAATAAACCCAACTGTAGGTCAAGTTTTTGTCTGCCTCTTCCGAATCTCCTCCCGTAGAAGGACTAATCCACTTCATCACCGGGACCACAATCCGTCCCGTTGAAAGGACCCGTGCCGCCTGAGTACGGCATACGGCAAACAAGGAATCGACGGTAGTCGCTTCGGACCAGGTCACACCACCATCGTCCGATCGGCGAAACAAAACCGTCCCATCTCGACCAGGACGCGCCGCGGGTCCCCCGTACACGATCGCCAACGCGCCCGACTTGAGAGTCAACATCGTGAGGTGCGCGTTATTGCGTGCTATTGGAATCCTCTCCCCAGACGGCATCTCTTGGTAGACCGCATCACTCCAAGTGCGACCCCCGTCGCGTGAACGTTTGCGCACCAGGCGATTGTTTTTGCCATACCACGTCCAGTACTCGCCACCGGGAGCGTTCACCGTCGTAACCTCCAGCACACCGCTACCCGGGGGGAGAACAAAGCCCTCGTACCGTGGAGCGGCCGACTTGTCGGCCGCTTGCACAAGGTGTCTTGATCCCACCACACCGGCCGATAGGATTCCTGTGGTGGCACCCAAGAAATGACGTCGCGTCGTATGCATCGTGGCCTCTTTCGTTTGAAAAATGTCGTCTCGTTGAAAAAACTAGCACCTGCAGCATTTCCCGATTCGGATAATACTACCAACGCAATAACCTATGCTTCACATTCCACTTGCGCTGCCTTCGAAACGAAAGTCAGACCGTCACGGAAGTTTGATGGATCGTCAGCGCGAAATTGTTCAAGGGTGCACAGCGGTAACACTACACTTCCCGGTTCCAAACCACTACCGTATCTTCTCGCTATCTTTGCATCATCATGCATACTATGTCAATATTCAGCCCCTATTCTTCGGTCGAACCGTTGGTAATCATCGTCCGCTACTTCGGCGCAACTTCTCGAAGGATGGCCAGGTACCGTGTGAATGGTTCGATCCATTCTGATCGACGTGGTTCGTCAGCCGGATAGCCTCCCTAGCAAGATGTCCAGCCCTTGGGCAACAAATGATCCTAAACCGAGAGAGTACCTGCCTATAGCACGGTTACCTGTCGGTCCAATTCTACCTGAGCGAAAAAATTAACCTACCACATAATCACTGACACTGGCCACAACCTTGTTAACTTGTTGACACATATTTTGCTTGCCAACCTCCAGCACTTATTCCACAGATAACGCACCACGATAATCACGACGCAAGAAAACGGTCACGTTCAATACAAGCAGTACAACAATCAGCCCGGCAAGAACACTCAACCCGGCGATCGACTCGCCAAGTCCCGAGATCTTTTGTTCGGCAAGGTATCCAACGATTGGCGCCGCCGGCGCCGCCCCTGTTCCGATAACATTCAACAAACCGACCGCTGTTGAGCGGGCAGCCGGATCGATGATTTCAAACGTCGTCGTCCACAGATTGGCCACATAAAACCCATAACCCAGACCGAAAACAACCAACGTCCCAGCCAGCAGCTCAGGCGTCCGGCCGATGCCCAACAAATAGAGTGCGGGAACACAGGTCACCATTCCAACCACCTGTACCAGCGTGCGTCCCTGGAGACAACCACGCGCCCAGCGATCCGCCCAGTACCCTCCCAGCAATAGACCCACGATCGTACTCGGTCGGCTCCAAATGGTGGCAAACTGACCGCCCGCCTCATTGGTCATTCCAAAGTCCTCTACAAAATATGCAGCCAACCAGAAATCCTGTACGTTGGCCACGATACAAAACAAGAGATAGGCGACAGCCAACATCCAGTACGACCGTACGGCCAGCACGGAGCGAATCGTGCCCCACAGCGTGGAACCCTTCGCACCGAGCCCTTGCTGAGGATCACGTTCGGTTCGCTCAGGCTCGCGCATCAACCCATGAACCAACATCGCCGAAATAACACCGACAAACGCAAAGCAGAACATCGCAATCCGCCAGCCCTGTAGCGCCGCCGAGGTAAACCCCAGTGGCTGAAATGGAAGTTCGATGTGGGCCATATCCGCAAAACGGCCACCGTATTTCCCGGCAACCATGGTGGCTAGGTTGAGAGATACAAAATAGACACCGATCGCCGTCGAACGGTTTTTTGACGTGAAACAGTCTGCCATGACGCCTGCGATCGCCGGAACGCTGGCTGCCTGAGCCAGTCCCAGTACGATCCGCCAGGTCATCAGCTGAGCAAAATTTTGTGTCAATCCCGTCGCCGCAAGTGCGATGGCGCTTGCCAGCAAACTGTACGCCAGGATCGTGCGTCGGCGGAAGCGGTCACTCAAATAGGCGACACACACTTGCGCAACTCCATAAGGTACAATGAAAGCCGGATCCAGCATTCCCCGCTCTGTTTTGGTAAGGCCCAGTTCCTCGCTAAGCGGGACCTGTATGTAGAAGACAAGCATCCGGTGTAAGATCAGGACGAAGTAGGCCAGAGCCACAAATGTCAATATCCACCAACGATCAGGTGGTCCATATTCGTCCTGCGGTAGAGGTTTCCTCAGCATGGTCATTAGAGTAGAACGAATACCACACCCATGCATTTCAATCAACTACACTACCCAGGAACTAGACGAAATTTAACCGTATCTTGGCCACTCGCTAACCGGCTGCAGAAAGTCGTGGGAGGAGAAAAAGCGTTGTCCATGCTTGAACCTGTTCAACAACTTAGTTATGTCATCGTTCTTTGTGACGACATCGATGGTATGAAGAATTTTTACAGGGAATTGTTTCCATTCCCTATCGACTCCGAATCCAACACCGACATGGCATTCCGTACTGGTTCGGTGATACTTGCATTGCGTCAACGCACCCGTCATTACGACGGCCGTGGTGGCGGTAGTGAGTCACCAGGCCTCCAGCTTGCCTTTTGTGTCTCGCCCGACGAAGTTGAGAAATGCTACCAACAACTCCTGGACCAGGATATTAAAATTCTGGACCCACCCACTGACCAGCCAAGGGGGCATCGCACCGTCTATTTTTCCGATCCAGAAGGCAATCTCCTTGAAATCTACGCAGAGATTTAATGATGACTCCCCAGAAAGCTGTTAAAGCCGCTGTTATCGGTGGTGGAAATTTTGGCGAATGTCATCTTAAAACCTTCGCCAGCATGCCACATGTCGAGGTGGTCGGACTCTACACCTTGGAACAGGACAAAGCCGTCTCGTTATGTCGCCAATACGGCGGGAAACCATTCAAAAGCCTCGACCACCTGGTGTCAGATCCTGATATTGACCTGGTTTCCATTGCTACTCCGGAGGGCGCTCACTATGAATCTTTTCAGGCCGTTGCAGAGACAGGAAAGGCTATCTATGTAGAAAAACCACTGTCCACCTCACTGAGCGAAGCCGAGAAAATGCTTGACTTGTCGCGATCGCTGATCGCCATGAGTGGCCACTGCCTGCGGTTCGAATCCCGTTTGGCCTATGTATTCTCACAACTCGACCGCCTCGGTCAACTTCGTCACATGAGTTTTCGCAACAAGCGACCCTCCAGTGAAAAAGAAGTCTACGGTCGGGTCCACCCGGCTTTTGCCATGCTCTGTCACGAAGTCGAACTCAGTAATGCCTTGGCAGGGGAACGTTTCCAACGAGTGATCGCGTTGGAAACTTGCTTTTCAAACAGCCAGGTCGATGGCATGAACATTCTGATCGAATACCCGAGCGGGGCCACTGCCTCGATCGAAGGTGGCTGGCTCTTGCCCACGCAACCGTCGCTGCAGGAAAACGATCGCTGTTCACTTGATTTTGAACACGGTACCTTTGAGATCTCACTTCCCAATCCGGGCTTCACTTTTCTGAGCTCTAAGGGATGTAAATTCCTCAATCACCAATATGAATTCAATGTGTATGGAATGGAATTCGGTGCTTTGCGCGCTGCCTTCGAGTACATGGTACACTGTATCCAAAATCACACGCCACCACGAATCAGCACCATTGCAGATGGTTATGAAGCCGTCCGGCTGGTCGATGCGGCATTACAGTCGGCCTGTGAGGGAAATTGGATCGAAGGAAACTAAATGGGATGTTAAACTCCTGTAAACTGTTCTCGTTGAGCGAGCCCCTATGACATTACGCGCAGACGCCCATATCCACCTGTTCGCCGGTGGCTACCAGGAACAATCGTTTGTTTCCCGTCCAGGAATCGCCATTGATGAAGCCGCGTGTTATCACTCGCTGGCACAGGATTTTGATGTGACCAAAGCATTGGTCGTGGGGTATGGTGGCGAGGCATGGTGTCGGGACAACAATTCGTTTCTCAGAGACCAATTGCAGCACTTCGATTGGATCCAGCCAACGGCCTATGTGCCTGTGGATATGCCACTGTCACTCGAAGAACTGGAAAATCTGCAACAGCAAGGATTCGTAGGAGTCAGCCTGTTTGTTTTTGGCGACGAAGTGAAGCAACTTGAAAAAATACCGGATCGTTTCTGGGCCTGGCTCGAAACACATCAGTGGCTGCTGAGTGTCAATTCTGAAAAGACCGATTGGACCGCTTGGCATGCCATCCTAAAACGGTTTCCCGCGCTACGTCTCTTGGTTTCACACCTGGGTTTACCTCCTGCCACCGCCATAGCGCCCACGCCACAGCAGGCAGCGGAAACCATGCAATCGGTCACCACTCTTTCCAATTTTTCCGGTGTCTTTGTGAAACTGAGTGGTTTCTATGCGCTCACCGTGCCCGGTCACGACTACCCCCATGCAGCAGCCTGGCCCTATGTAGAGCAGCTTGTAGAAGCTTTTTCAAGTCATCGTTTGCTGTGGGCTTCTGACTTCACTCCCTGCCTGGACTGGGTCAGCTTTCCACAAACCTTTGACCTCTTTCAAAAAATGCCATTCTTGAACGACGAAGATGTGGAAAGGATCTGCGGTAAAAATCTACTTGCCTTGCTAGAGGCCATCAAATAATCGGCCACATGGCCCCATCTTTTTCCGCTTTGGTGAAAATATTTCGCTGCATTTTTTGACGTCAACATCACCCGATGCCAGGTCCTTGTTAAACCAAAAAACCTCTACGATGATGCCAAAACCAACCTGTCAAATCGTTAACCATGGTCGTCGAACAAGGTGGTCTCCTACCTGAAATGTTTCCATTTAGATCTCCGTCCTGCAGGGATTCCCAGAACACTAAACAATCCCCGTTTGGTCCGCTCGATATTTACATTTTGGCATAACATGTTAGTCTCTGAAGAGACCGTATTCGCAAAGAGTTCGACGATGAAGCGTTTGGCACTTTCTCTTGAATTTTTGCTCGCCTTGGTTGTAACAGGCGTTCACGGTGCAACACCGAACACCGATCATTGGCCTCAATGGCGCGGACCGACTCGCGATGGTCGCGTGGCCAAAACCCAATGGCCGGCCAGTTTGCAACCTGGCCGGCTGAAACAATCGTGGCGTGTGAAACTTGGGCCCAGCTATTCTGGCCCAATCGTCACGACTGATCATGTTTTTGTCACGGAGACCAACAACAAGGAATTGGAAGCGGTACAGTGCCTGCGCCGTGATACGGGACAGCAAGTCTGGCAGACCCAATGGAAAGGAGCCATGCGGGTTCCCTTCTTTGCAGCCTCCAACGGCAGTTGGATTCGCTCCACCCCAGCTTATAGTGAAGAACGACTGTATGTCGCTGGCATGCGTGATGTGTTGCAGTGTATTCATACAAAAACAGGAAAGATTGTCTGGACGGTCGATTTTGTCGAAAAGTTCGATACTGCATTGCCGACCTTTGGTTTTGTCTGTTCTCCACTTGTCAAGGGAGATTATCTTTATACCCAAGCAGCTGGCGCGGTCGTAAAACTTGAGAAACATACGGGCTATGTGGTTTGGCGCACTCTAGAAGACGGTGGTGGTATGCACGGTAGCGCTTTTTCATCACCCGTCTGGCACACACTGGACAGCCAAAATCAACTCGCGGTTCAGACGCGCACCACTTTAGCGGGCATTGATCCGGCAAGCGGTACGGTACGATGGTCACAGAAAATTCCAGCCTTTCGTGGCATGAACATCGTTCCCCCCACGCTGACGAACCATTCCGTATTCACTAGCAGTTACGGCGGCAAATCCCTGGGGTTTGTTCTGTCAACCAATGGCGAATCGATGCATCTGCAAGAAGCCTGGTCCAACAAGGCTCAAGGATACATGTCTTCGCCTGTGGTCATTGCGGGCCACATCTATTTGCATCTTCGCAACCAAAGATTTACCTGTCTCGAACTGGCGACCGGCGAAACTCAATGGACCACGACACCTTTTGGTAAATATTGGAGCATGGTTGTCAACGGAGACCGAATTCTGGCTCTTGACCAGCGTGGCGAATTACTATTGATCCGGGCAACGCCAGAAAAATTTGATCTAATCGACAAACGAAAGATTAGTGACTCAGAAACCTGGGCGCATCTTGCCGTTTCCGGAAACAGACTCTTCGTTCGTGAATTGAATGCGATCGTGGCCTATGACTGGGAATGACCTGGCGCTGACTCATTCATTTCAAATATCGCATGTCACGTCGTAACATGCTCAGCAGGAACTATTCTCAGCATGAATTCCATTCAACCAGAAATCGAAATTGGAAAGCATCCAAATGGTCGCGGCTATCGTCTGCAAACCAGCCTTTTCCTCTCCCAACCACAGGCGGAAACCTTTGCATTCTTTGCCGATGCATTTCAACTTGAAATGATCACACCCCCGGGGCTGCACTTTCACGTGATCACAGCACCACCCATCGAAATGGCAGAAGGCACGCTGATCGACTATGGTTTGAAAATGCAAGGTGTCCCACTTCGCTGGCAATCAAAGATTAGTGCTTGGGACCCACCCCACCGCTTCGTCGACGAGCAACTTCGGGGACCTTATCGCTGGTGGCACCATGAACATCGATTTGAAGCCGAAGCGAACGGTACGCGTGTCTATGACCAGGTCGATTACGGAGTTCCTGGCGGATGGCTAGTTCATGCCCTGTTCGTCCACCGTCAACTACGCAGCATCTTTCACTATCGTCATGTAACACTGCGGCAGTTACTTGCCCCACCGTCCCCTGACAGGTAAGCTAGCTCTTGGTTGTGCAGCGCCCGGTAATCAACGTCAGTACCGTAATTTTGTGAACACCCGACGTGCGTCGCCCCACCAGGGCCTGTTGCTTCCCAACGTGCTGTTTTGTTTGCAAAATAGATACAGGGGTCACCATGCTGCGACGGAGACTGGACGATTAAACTGTCAATCAAGGTAGTTCCCAACTCGTCACGTGACGGCAGCGTGGGATGGCTCGGCGAAACCCTCAAAGTACGCGTGTCAGCGTCCCCAGAACGCGGCCAAGCCAATCGTGCGGTGGAAACCCTTTTAGCAGGATCACTCGGCCTTTCTGCCCAGTGCGTTCGCGTCGTCGCTGGTACGACTTCGCCTCGAAAAGTGGTCGAAATTCCTGGACTGTCCTCATCAGAAATCTACGAGCAGCTCGCAAAGAAAACACTCTAGGCATTCCGTTCCTGGCAGCGTAAACCTATTGCCAGCAAGGATCAACAACACACCGGGTCCTTCGAAGATTTGGAATCTCAGCTACGAATGAAGCCACGCC
>CAYMUR010000082.1:0-13698 GCA_964393615.1 uncultured Pirellulaceae bacterium | reverse complement strand
GTCGCATCCTTTGCCGCAGTGCCAGTGCCCGCCAATTTGTTTTCTTGCATCTCGCCGAATAACACGAAACTGTAAATCGTCGTAAGGCCTGGAATGCTGACGGTCCATCGGTAAAACTGCACCGTCAATCCTTACAATATAATTTCACCCTATATTTCTTTATCCAAGTCGCTATAAATACGAGATTAGTCTATGATCAAAAACAATCAGAGCCCCTTACAACCTTGGCCTGGTTCGTCAGCAGATACAACCCGAAATTTCCTCCATCAAATCTTACAAAAACATCCTATGCCCAACTCCGACAACGGGAAACCTGTTTCCACCTGCCCTGTAAACCGCCGCCAATGGTTAGCGGGTACCTCTGCCATCGGTGCCATGTTGGTATCACCCCATTCCAGTTTTGGTCAATTCGAACAAACAGATCCCCCACCACCGCGAGAAAAACTACCAGTCGCTGCCGTTGTCACTATCTATACCAGAGATACACACGCCGATGTTATCGTTGGCAAAATCCTGGAAGGATTTCAACAGGATGGCGGTCCAGGCCCTGATCTTCGCCTCGTATCGCTATACGTTGATCAATTCCCTCAAAACGACCTAAGTCGAAGTCTGGCAGCAAAACATGGATTCCGAATTTGTCAGACCATCAACGAAGCAATCACGTTTCCCTCCGAAAAGGATCAGATTGCTGGTGTGTTGAGCATTGGAGAGCACGGCAATTATCCATATACTCCAGACACCAATCAACACATGTATCCTCGTCGTGACTTCTTCGACCAGATCGTCGCTGGAATGACAAAAACTGGCCGCTTCGTTCCTATTTTCAGCGACAAACATTTGTCGCACGGCTGGCAAGACGCCAAACATATGTACGACACAGCACAGAGGTTAGCCATTCCATTCATGGCGGGTTCTTCGGTCCCAGTGACCCATCGCCACCCGGCCACTGGTTTACCCCGGGATCGCAAGCTGGAAGAAGCACTTGTCGTATTTTATGGTCCATTGGAAGCCTACGGGTTCCACGCCCTGGAAGGCTTGCAATGCATCGTCGAAGAGCGACTGGGAGGCGAGACAGGAGTAAAAGCGGTGCAAACGTTGCGGGGCAAGGAAATCTGGAAGGCCCAATCCGAAGGGCGTTGGTCCCGCACCTTGCTGGATGCTGCCTTGAAAGCCGCGCCGGAAAATCTGGCAGACGATCCAGACGCCATACTTACCAGGAAAGCGGCGTTCTATTTACTGGAATATTGTGACGGAATGCGTGCAACAATCGTCATGGCAAATGGTCTGTTTAACGAACTTACTTTCGCCGCCAAACTACAAGATCAAGTAGAACCAGTGGCAACTTGGATTCAATTGGGAAGCCGGAGACCCTACTCCCATTTTGAATTCCAGGTAAAAGCAATCGAGCACATGGTACATACGGGCCGCCCCGCCTATCCGGTAGAACGCACTTTATTGACAACAGGTGTTTTAGACACGGTCATGCACAGCCTAATGCAGCATGGTAAACGAATCGAAACACCCCATCTGGATATCGCCTATCAATCAACGCACTGGCCTTTTGCCAATCAACCGGCTTCCTGAACAGATAAACTCCGGTCACCCGATACAGCGAAACAGACTTTCAGCTAAGTTAGTTGGACAGCTTGTTCGGATCCCAGGTGACCACGCCCATGTGATAACTGTCGTAACCGGTAATCGATTTTGCATAATAAGCCGTTAGAATCTGGCCATCCGCAAGTTGCACGCTACTGGGATAGCCACCATCTCCTTGAAAATCCATGACCCGTCGAGACTGACTCCAGGTCACACCTTCGTCAGCAGAAAACCTTGCGTCGACACCTCTGTCCTCTGTGCGATTACCGTGCGTGAGCAGGATACGGCCGTCTCGTAATCGTATCAAATGGCCGGGAAATTCTGACTTGCCAGTCACCAGAGCCTGGAAATTCCAAGATTGGGAGTCATCTTCGGACCGAAAGAGTGCCAGGTTGTGGTAGCGTGCGGCAGCAATCCAATGTCCTCGGCCCAAGTGAAGGATAGCTGTCTCATTACGATGGTGAGGAGCGGACAAGGAGACTGGATCGCTCCACGTCAGGCCATCATCATGACTGCGATATACAAAGACCAACTCACTTCCTGGTTTCAATCCAACGATCCCTTTGGCACTGTAGACCGCCACCCGCAACTCACCATCTGCTCCTGGCACGATATCGCCAAACGGAATGGTAACACCATCATCAGGACAACGGGCTGGCAAAGATTTGAAATCCGTGGTCCACGTCCGACCAACATCCCTTGATCGACAAACTACGGGATCCAAAACAGCCGCGCGAAAGGGACCAGGGTGCTGACTGGCCTGACCTGCCATTGGTAAATCGGACCATCCTGAAATCATTGCTAACAGATCACCATTATTGGCAAGGCCTACGGCATGGTTCATACGGTTGGTATTCGGCTGGTGCCAAATCGGAACCCCTCGTCTGGCCCACGTTTTTCCACTGTCGCTGCTCACCCAACATTCCACCTCACCTGCTACCTCTCCGTGGCTAGGCTTGTTAAACAAGGACGCCAGAATGCTACCGTCCTGCAACAAGGTCAAGTTGGGCCAGGCGGTCACACCAGCCACTGCCACCACTGGATGAGGAACGTCTCCCTGCCGGTTTACAACATACCGTTTCCGCTGAGATTTTTCACTCTTTTCACCCGCAGAAGTGAAGCTTGATACCCCAGTCCACTTACCCCAAAAAACAACTGCCACAACAAGCGGCAACCACCATCTTATCTTTGGAGGGATCATAAATATTTCCCCAAATCTCTAATACCAATCATGGCCCCTGAGACCACATGAATCCTGTATATCGCAGATATCTATTATAAGATTTTGTCTTCCTACACCAAGTGTCTGGCACCGTAGTTTTTTGTTTGTCATTATTTATTTGGAGATTCATGATCTACATTCGTTTTGTGAAAACACCATTAAGACTGGCATCGCAGCGGCAGACAACTTATTGCTGCCTGGCAACGACGTTGGCCATTGCTGGAACGCAGGAAGTGGACCATCGACCGCTGGAAACCAGTTTAGCGATTGAAAGCACACCACTGCACCAGGGGTGGCAATAAATTCGGAACAAGTCCAAACCGGGATCGCACTATTGCGTTGTTACCATGATGTTGCAAGTGACACTTGTGGCAAAACCGACATCCTGATCCATCGTCCGGTCTGATATTTTCATGACCGACCAGGTTGCCAGATCGTGTCCCACACGATTTACCCGCCCACTATCCGTAATGCCAAATACGGCACAACCGAAAACAGACAAACAATGCATTTAAACAAGCCCATCATCATGTAATGAATCTCATCAAATTTTTTCTCTGTCAAATGGAACCACCTGCAGTGAATTCGGTAGACAAAATCGTGAGCACCACAAATCACTGCAAAGTAAAATACCAGCATCCCGATATTGATTACCGAACACCATCCCAAAATCGCACGAATTTCTTCCATTGTCATTGGTGTGACCTGTATCCCTTTCTTGCCGCCATTGGCACAACGACCCCTCGCATCACGGAGTGGTCTAAACGTTGTTGAGTTTATTTCTGCATAAAATCGGTGATCCAGAATCTCTTCCTTCCCGCAAAACATTTTTCAATGCCTGTCCATTACAAGCTGTGACAAAGGCGCCAGGCCAATGGCTATTTTGCAATGCCCGAAAACGGCCGAAGGGATAGATTGCGCATCACGCAACATGCTATTGAGATCGTTTTTTGGTAGGTGCAACCACCGCACACGGCATATCAATTTCATCTTTACCCAAACACTCTTTCCGATCAACCTCGTCTACTGATGCTGATCTGCGCCGATTGCTTGATAGTCCCATTTTTGGGTCCCTCACGTCTATCGTAGCCAGATTAACGAAAGGGGCAGGCGTTGGCCGAGTGGTACCATGCCCAGGGTCTGTCGTCGGCATCTTATTGGGGGTCAACAGAGAATCTTCCGCGGCGCTGGCTCCTTGCCATACGATAACACTGGCAACATTCACCGCCTGCTGCATTGTCGCCTGTTGTATTGTCGCCTGTTGTATTGTCGCCTGTTGTATTGTCGCCTGTTGTATTGTCACTGTGTAACCAAGTGGTGAAAAATTCACCACCAGTTGTCTGAAATCGGAAATATCCACGTCGGCATCACCGTCAAAGTTTCCCTGCGACCATTTCTTGACCGATTCGACTCCGAAAGGATCCAAGTGAGTCAGGAGGGCATTGAAGTCGCTGATATCCACGTCACCGTCCAGGTCTGCATCACCACGGCGTGCCACAAGCAGTGTGTACACGTAGTTGTCCCCGCCCATCCCATCGCCATTACCGTCCAACAACAGCCCTGCCGTTTCCCGGATATTGTCAGCATGCAACGTCACCGTATAAACACCAGTCTCCATTCCCGATACCGCTGTAAAATCCCAAAGGGCGGTCGCCGTACCAGCATCATAGGTCATGGTCACCCCGGTCAGATTGACGGGTGTCCCATCTGACTCATTATTCACGAACGTCAGATCGGTGACTGCGACACTGACATTCATGTCAAATATAAAGGACAACGTATCGAGCGTGGCAAACTGGTCTTCACCATGATTGCGTTTGACCGTGGCAACCTGTGGAGGGCTCCGTGGCACATTTGCGGTGAACAAACCTTCTCCCCCAATCGCCAGGTAAGCGACGCTTTCCGCACCATGCAATAATTCTTCGTCCCGTGTCGTGTCCTCACCGATCTTCAGTCGTACGCCCGTTCCCGTTAAATCCGAGTAACGTACATGCGCATTGTCGCTACCGTAGTAGCTCGTCAAGGAGGTCAACAGGTATGGTGCATTTTGAAAGTTGCGAGCAAATGCCAGATCGGTCCAGGTCTCACTGACCGTCGCAGCGGTGTTGTAGGACTCAATCACCAGCCCATTCCACACGCTAGCGCCCGCGTCCATAGCCAAGTAGCCTATGGTATCCGCAACATGCTGTATGTCGATACTTTCCTCTTGTTCCAATGCCACCTGAAATCCAGCGGCACCGACTGCCGTCTGCCTGGTTTGGAGATACTCTTGCCCGGAAACTGTCTGGATCTGACTGAGAACCACCGGAGTCTCCCTGAAAGGCTGCTGAAAATTTACAGCCTGCCACTGATTTTCAACAATCTTTCCAACCGTGGCGCTGGTGGTAACTGTTCCCACTTCTAACTGCACACCACCCGCCAATGCATAGGTCCCGGCCTCCAGCACAAGATACGATACGACCTCTGCCGCATTGTGTAGCGCATTCTGATCCGCTGGTTCTGTCAAGTATATGGTAAACCGGTCAGACTGAATGTCCCGGACGCGTATGGCGACCGGGTCGACACCATTGGCCGTCGCACTCTGGGCAAAGACCACCGGATTTGTATAAGAGCGGTTCAGAACTACGGTCTGCTGAACATGTGTCAGATTGGTAACCTGCCCCACTTCCCCCATCGCAAACTGGGGGGAGAGTGCCGTCAACTCACCTTCACCACCGATTGCCAGATAAGCCACACTCTCCACACCATGCGATGTTTCCGTATCGCGAGTAGTATCCTCACCAATCCGAAGCTGAACGCTCGTGCTGTTCAAATTCGCATAACGCACGTGTGCATTATCATTACCGTAGTAGGTAGTCAATGAAGTCAACAAGTGGGGAGCCGTCTCATAAGACCGCTGAAACGAATATGTGTTCCACACATCCGTGACACTAGCTGGCGTGTTAGTGGCCTCGATCAACATAGCATTCCAAACCCGGCACCCCTCTTCGATGGCAAGATATCCGATTGTTTCCACAACGTGTTGTGTGTCAAGCATTTCCTCTTGCTCTAACGCCAACTGGAACCCAGACGCCGTTACGTTGGACTGCCTGGTCTGTAGATAGCGTTCGCCAACGTCTGTCTGAACCTGGCTCAACACGACGGGTGCATCGGCAAACGCGGTCATGAAACTAACAGGTGCCCATTGATTGTCCACAATCTTTCCAACCGTGGCCCCCGTCTGCGTCGCACCTACTTCGACACGCGTTCCATCCACCAAGTGGTGCACACCAGCTTCGAGCACGATATAGCTCACCGTCTCAAGAGCATTGTGCAGATTGTTTTCATCCGAAGGTTCCGCCAGATAAATGGTAAAGCGATCCGGTTGAACAGCGGCAACCCGCACAGCCACCGGATCCTCTCCCACATGAGAAGCAGATTGGGCAAAAACCACCGGGTTGTCATACGGATGTGTGAGAATAATCGTTTGTGCCTGGTGGGTTAAATTCGTGATGCGCCCCACTTCACCAATTCCCCTGGTGGTAACATGCGGTAATGTCGTAAACAAATTGGTTGCTTCCCGCCATGCACTTTCGAATTGCCCGTCGCTTGCACGGACTCGAACACGGTACGTCGTATTCGGAACCAGAGAGGTGAGCGTGAACGAATTCGAAGAAATCCCGTGCTGACTCACCCAGCTTTCCGATAGATCCTGCTTGTTGTACTCAAGGTCGTAGGTCAGCGGGTCACCCTGCGCATCCCTGGATGCTCCCCAATGAACCGTCACCTGTTTCGACAAGACATCCGTCAATGTCAAGGGACCAGGAACGGTGGGTTCCTCCTTCACCGGCAACACCATCTCGTGGATCAATTGGCCAGTGAAAATATAAAGGCGATTTCCTTCTCGCCACACGTTGTCGGCACCACCTTTCGAAGGCCAATAGGCGTAACCTCGTGAGTCCCGCTCGATATTCACGAAATCTGTCGTCGTACCGTATTGAATCTTTCCTGCTTCGTTCCATACCATCAGGTACTCATGCTGCCCCGATTCATCATGCCCCAGGTACCCGATAAATTCGCCAGTATAGTCACCAGACCGCCCTCCTTCCCCCTCATGCAAGATGGGATTCTGAGGCAGGTAGTCCCAATGGACCCCATCGTCGGAGGTCGCAATTCCTATTTTGGTCGTATCCTGGTACCACTGGCCACCACTGCCGTACTCTCCACCAGTCCCCCGTAAAACGGCTAGCCAAGTGCCATCCGGTAAACGCTGAATTCCATGGTAGGACGATTGACTGTTAATCCAGCGATCCGCAGTCGAAGGCAACACCGGTTCAAAGGCAGGGTTAAGCACGTCCGGATTGCCAGGCAACGGGGTCCACTGGTGTGCAGACAAATCTGCAGTGGTGGCCAACGCGGTCATCTGGTGTCCGAACCCCTGGCCCATGGTATTACGCCACGGATAATGGTCAGAATTCCAAAAATGGAAGTACATATGCCACTGCTGGGCATCTTCGTTCCACACAACACTCGGTGACGAAAAGTGTTGATTTGGAGAGCCGCCCGCAGGAATCAACACACGACTGTCTGGCGGTGACACTTTTGTATAGGGTCCTGTCAGATGATCAGAGACCGCGGCTCCGATGCCGGACCCCGGATCGTGGTGAGCATAATAAAGGTAATACTTACCATCGGGATTCAATCCCGAATCGTTCTTGACGATTGAGGTAAAACCCAACGTGGGATTATTTTGTTCCCAATCCTCCGACGCCCAAAGGATCTGTGAGGAAGAACTGATATCCAAAGGAAGATCCCCATTCAAATCGGAAAGGTCGACAACCCTCAGATTACGGTTCAACGGTGGTGACGATTCGGTACCGTGCGACAACGAAATCGAGATATCTGAATCCGGGCTTGAGAATTGCTGACTCGTGTCAGCGGCCATGACGTCAAGCCTTGCTGGCCACAAAGCCTCTCGAAAGTGATCGTCCCCTCCGGGCAACGAGAGCATTTCTCGCGACTCTAATGTCTCGACAAAAGTTTGCCGAACAAATTCCTGTTTTGCATTTGGCAAGCGACGCCGAAAAACAAGATTTAACCATCGTGCTACCATAGCCAGGCCCACACTGTGCTTTTTAACAAAACCGTTCAGTGCTTGGGAAAACAGATCTATTGGCAGTGGAAAATATTCATTCACGCAAAGGGATGCTTCCGCTTCGATGCGCTTACCACGCTGGCAAACGTTTACACGACGACTTTGTTTCCATTATAATCGAACCTTCCATCCCGATTCAGACAATTAGCGTGTGCCCCCTGTTTCCGAACTCATTTCTGTACAACACAGAGCCTACGAAGCAGGCAGGCACCATCCATTCCCTGATAGGAAACAGGCATTCTGTGCGCTGAACCACCTGCCGTGACAGCTGTCAAATAATCAACTCTTGGCGTTGCTTCCCACGGCTTTCGAACAACAACAGCGAAAAGAGTTTGCGGCCTGTCCGGTTAGCCGCCGCGATTGTCCCTGGGCCGGTCTTTTATTCGCCTCATCAAACCCCGGATCACAAGAATATTTTGATACCCGGTATCTTCCTTGGGAAACACGGTTCACCTGGCTCAAATCACGTACGAACGTAACGTCTTCAATGATTAGTGCCCCTTGCGACAAATAAGTTAGCAAGTCATTTTTTGACTAACCGTTTTCTCTGTCTATAATACACGGAGAGCTTCCGTTGAAGAAAACTCCTGCCTGGTCCTTCTCTCTGGAAAGGAAAATCCTGTGCTCGTCACCTACAGGTGCAGTGAAACCGTACGAATCCTGGTGCTCCTGGCCATCAGCTTGAGTACTGGGACCGTATCCGCTACGAATTGGATACCACAAAACATGGCTTGGGTACTAGGTCCCAATGGTACCTCCATTCGCTCACCTGACGATTCCCCCCAGCCAACAGGAATGACATGGAGCATCGTACCTGGAGGAACAGAACGATTAAATTCAAGTCATGTGACTCAAGACATCACGGATCTTGGTGCCTTGGGCCTCTCCGACTTTCATGATTACCAGACTGTCCTGCGTGGTGTGATTGATTCATGGTCAGAGGTTTCTGGAATTCAGAACCTTGGTTATATCGAAGAGGATGGTTCCGTCATGATAGGCGATGCCAGTATCAATTCGATCACCGATCGAGGTTTTGGGTCGGGCGTTGGACATATTCGCTTCATGGCGTATGACAGTCCTGTCATTCCAACGCACGTTTATGCGTCGGCCAGTTTCATTCCCGAACCAGGTACACAAGTCGACAACCAATCTAACATTTCACGTGCGGGGGACATTCGTTTCCGCTCCGATGCACCGATCTGGGGGCAAGGCAATATTGACGCCCAGCGCTTTCGTAACATCGCGCTCCATGAATTGGGACACATCCTGGGATTTGGTCACAATTCCATTTCCGATTCGGTAATGGCAGCACCCTATTCAGAATGGGATCTTGGCACGGGCGACATAGAGGGCGCCATTGCCATTTACGGCCCCATCCCGGAACCAACAGCCATTGTCATGCTGGTTTTCGGTGGACTCTGTTTGCCGTGGATGACGCGCCATGCTGCGCGGTCCCTGTAAATCTCCCTGGCCCAGAATCCAAAGACCAGTACCGCTTACTCTTGGCGACCAACACCATGCTGAGTGTTTCCCTGCGACACTTGGTAGCATGACGGTTCCCCACCGACCAACAAGGCGATGGGGATCTCGTTTCGCTGACTTACATCTTATTTTCTGGGTAAGCAAGGCGACTCAAATCGTCCAGCGTCTCGGGTCTACAAGCATTTCATTTTCGTGTAGGCTGGAACGGTTTCTTCGTTTTATGCATTGACACCTACCCATGCCAAATCCTGCTTTTTCTAACCGTATAACGCCTTGCTGGCAGCCGATTCTTTTTGCCGCGTTGGCGGGTGCCATGGGTTGGGGAATCCGTGGTCAATATGGACATGAGACCGGGGCAATGATCGCTGGAGTGTTAACCAGCCTGACATTGGTCCTGTTATTTTGCCCACAGATTCCATCACTCTCCATCGCTCGGGCGGTGGCCTGGGCGACAGTCGCCATGGGAATTGGCGGTTCCATGACTTATGGACAAACAGTAGGCCTTACGCACGATGGTCCATTGATTGGTCATTGGGACGCATTGCGCTGGGGCATGTTCGGCCTGGCCATCAAAGGAGGCATCTGGATCGGATTTGCTGGGATTTTTTTGGGAATGGGATTGAGTGAAGTTCGCTACCGTCCCCTGGAAATGCTGTGGCTGATGATAACAATGCTGGGCATCTATCTAGTTGGTACCACCCTGTTGAACTCTCCGTTTGATCCTGGACAACAACAACTGCCTTGGATCTATTTTTCTGACAGTTGGTACTGGGAACCCGGTGGCGATTTGAAACCACGCCGCGAAATTTGGGGGGGATTGTTACTGGCTTTCATCTTGCTCGGAGGATATGCCGGTTGGTATCGCCAGGATCGCCTGGCCCGGAGCCTGGCAATCTGGGGCATACTGGGAGGCTCAATCGGTTTTCCCGGTGGACAGGTACTACAAGCCTTTCAGGTCTGGAACCCAGAACATTTTGCTGGACCCTGGTGGGGTACACTGCACATCAACTGGTGGAACATGATGGAAACGATCTACGGATCTTTGATGGGTGGGATTCTGGGATTCGGGTTGTGGCTCAATCGAAACCGTATTTTACCGGCAGCGGTCGACATAGACGGATGTTTTCCACTACGGTGGGAAATCGGTTTGTTAGCAATCCACCTTCCAATGCTACTCGCCGTCGAATTCCTGTCGTTGCGGCCAATCGACGCCTTGTACGATCTGAGCCTGGGCATGGCCTTGATACCGATTGTCGCCATCTCAGGTGGACGCTGGTGGCCCTATTGGCAAATGCTTCCGCTAACCGCCATTCCAATTATTGGTAAGACGATTCGCGAACTCGTTTATCGAAGCGATTCGATCGACCCCCTGTTCGGCTGGCTTGGTTACGGAATCGTTCCATTGGGTATCACAATTGCCTTGGCGCTGTGGTCCGGTTGGCAGCCGCGACGACAGCGACAAGCGGGGACGACTCTCGCCTTATGCTTGATAGTGACCACCTGGGTCTATTTCGGACTGAACTGGGCCATCTTCCAGTTTCCCTGGCCCTGGGAAACATGGACGAATCGAACCGCCAACGGCTTGATTTTTGCGGCAGCAGCCTTTCTGTTGACGATCCTGGGCCTGAGAACATTCTGGGCCCACGCCTGTACCGAAGAACCTGAGGCCGTCCAACAACTGGACCAACAACAAAGCACACCCAGTACGTAAACTTTGACAACCGCTTCTCGCTTGTCAAAGGAACTATTGGTAACCGTTCAGCGTCATCGCACGTGATTAGCACGCGCTGCGTGGCTGTCAGATCATCTGCGTTCGTGCTCCATCGTCCAACCGGGCGATGTGACGGACTCTTGGGGCTCGACTAACTTGTTATAAAGTTCAGGCCGACGCGCCTTCAAGTAACGACGCCCCGAAGCTTGCCCCAATTTGTCAGGTGTCAATAGACCAACCACCACATCGTCTTCCAAGGCATGGCTTTCAATAAGTATCTCACCAAACGGATCCAAGATCATCGCCAGACCAGGCTTGACCGTGTCATAGTCCCAGCCGATCGGGTTCGTAAACACGGCATACACTCCATTTTCATAGGCCCGTGCGGGCAGCCAACGCATCAACCAACTCCGTCCTTTGGGCCCCTGGAATTCCTTGCGCAACCGCACGGGATCCTGCTGGCGTTGCTCCCACAGTTCCCGGTCTACCGTGCCCCGTCCCGGCATCACCGACGGCAGGCAACAAGTGACGTGCGGCATGAAAATAATCTCAGCGCCTTGCATTGCCGTGATGCGAACGTTCTCTGGCAAATTATTGTCATAGCAAATCAAGAAACCGATGCGGCAACCAAGCAAATCAATCACCTGGAAGCAATCGCCCGGAGAAAGGTGGGGATTCACGAACGGGTGCAGCTTGCGAAATTTGGTCAGAAACCCATCCGGCCCGACGGTGACATAGCAGTTGAACACATTTCCGTCCGTGTCCCGCTCAAACAATCCCGCCATGATCACCGTGTTAAGCCGACAGGCGATATCACTCAAATCCCTGACCGCTGGGCCATCTGGAACCAGTTCCGCAATGTCCAACAACTGCTGCTTGTCCAACGGTTGAACCCAGGAATACCCGGAGATTGCCCCTTCGTGAAAACTGACGATTTCCGCGCCTTGTTCGACAGCACGGCGAGAGAGATCTTCGATGCGTGACAAGTTGTACGCTTTGTCATTGTCACGATGTTCGAATTGTGCTGCGCCCACCCGAATTGCTCGCACCTCGGCTTCCTCCCTGGTAATTTTCTAGTAGTGGTGAAGGTCTTAAAAAAACACTCTGTCACCAATTGGCAAAAATCAACACAACACGAGTCGTGAAAAATGCCGTTGGCCACAGACTCTCTAGAGTACAACGTGCCGATGAGCACCACCAATAAAGCACCTTGGACAAGCTTTGCAAGTTGCCAATCTATATTCTGACAAATACGCGATTTCGATACATCCAGAAAAGAAGCAGCCAATAGACCACCACAACCAACGAGGCTTCGAGAACCGGACCATAAACGCCGCTAAACCAAAATTCTGGCAAATGCTTGTGAAAATTACCTTTCCACCAGCCCGACATCGTCATCGTCATGAAATAAATAGCAATCGGATTCACCCCCAACACGACAAAGGGAAACGTCCACTGGTTCCAGCGTTTCAAATCAATCAGCCAGTAAAGAATCGCCAGGCCCCAAACAACGTAAGCGCCACTGAACAGTGTCCAGGACGGCGTCCAGAGCTTCTTGACGATCGGACAGACGGTCGCTCCGGCTAGCATCGCCAAAATCAGACACATGGCACCGCCTAACGCCAGCTTCTTCAGTTTGTCAGCCGGCGAAACCTTCGGATCGCGCAACAATTGTCCGCACATCACCCCCAACAGCATGGTCACCATGGCAGGCACAAAATTAAGTGTTGCATAGGGGTTTCCTGCAAAAGGCTCCGCTCGTGGAAAAAGGTTGAGAAACCACAGATCAAATTTCTGCGGCATACTGTCACCGTTTTGGAAATGAAGCGCCAGTCCACCAGACAATTCCAACGGAAAAACAACCATCAACGCCCAATACGCCACCAGCACTATTGCTCCCAGCATGGCCTGCAAACGAAATCGCTTTCCCAGCAGGAAAAACAACAACCCGTAACCAAGTCCTATCTGGCTGAGAACATTGGTAAACAACCAGTTCGTTTCCGAGTGGTAGAGCGACTGTAGAAAAACCCCCAAACCAACAAGCACCAGGGCTCGGCCCCAGGCATGGCGCAAGCGGGAGCCATAAGCATGCCCCAACTGTTGCCGTCTGGCATAGGAATACGGCATGGACACGCCAACGATAAACATGAAAGCCGGCTGAATCATGTCCCAACACGAAAAACCGACCACCTTGAACTGGCTAGCCCATTCCGGGTGGCTCACGTGAAACGCGAGAAAATCAAGCAGTGCACAGTCGGTTTTTTTTGCCACTTGGGCAAGGCCAAAGCCCCGGGCCGCCAAAGCAAACATGACGAATCCACGAAAAACATCCAGGGACTGCAGGCGTTCCTCGGCAAAGTCCTTGTTTTCCATGTTCATACGCCACCGACATTCGCTTAAAAAGAGGATCGTCCCTGGTAAACCCAATCAAAACAGGAGCCGGAAATTCTCCCATCTATTGAAATCGGAATCCGTAAAGATCGGCATCGTGCACCATGATGAATAGCCGTACGGTTTGTCCCATCAGCGATTCCAGCTTGGCTTCTCGGAACT
>CAYMUR010000081.1:16867-24270 GCA_964393615.1 uncultured Pirellulaceae bacterium | reverse complement strand
CAGCAAGGCTTCACAAAACCCATGAGAAATCCTGCCTGTTCGTACGCTCCATCACGGGGCCAGTAAAGTCCGACTGGGAGATTCAAGATCCTCGATCACTTCGTTCAAGACCCTGGCTGCGACAGCGCCATCGACCAGGCGATGATCGTATGAAAGACTCAAGGGCATCATCAGACGAACCTGCACTTCGTCATTCACCACGACAGGCCGCTTACAAGCCCGCCCCACAAGTAGTATAGCGACTTCCGGTGGGTTGATGACGGGGGTCGAATACTGCCCTCCCACTGCTCCTAAATTGCTCACGGTAAAAGTACTACCGCGCAGATCACTCACAGAAAAGTTTCCATTGCGTACTTTGTCAGCAGTAGCTGCCAACTGCCGCGCTGTGTCAGGAAGGGACAAACGATCGGCAGAGCGGATCGATGGTACGATTAAACCACGATCCGAATCGACCGCAATCCCAATGTGAATGTATTCTTTGTGCACGATTCGATCATGCTGTAAATCCAAACTGGAATTTAAATCCGGGTGGTTTCGCAAGGCCATGGCCACGGACTTGATCACAAACGGCATCGTCGTCAGTTTAATTCCGACTTTTGCGTAATCATTCTTGGCAGACTGGCGCATTGCTTCAAGCTGAGTCACATCGGCATCGTCGAAATTCGTGACCCGGGGTATCGTAGACCAGGATTCGTGCATGCGGCGCGCAATCGTTTGACGCACTTTGGTCAAACGAACATACCGTACAGGCCCCCACTCATCCTGGTCTCCCGTGGCGGGCGACATTCCTGTATCCACAAAACTCGTTGGGGATGGAACTGCCTGATTCGTTTCGCAAACAACATTCAACACATCTTCACGAGTGATACGCCCACCGTCTCCCGTCCCCGTAACATGAGCTAGATCCACGCCCACTTCTCGGGCAAATCGTCGAATCGCTGGTCCCGCCACCGAAGTGTCAGTCCCGTCCACCTCCTGGGTTCCATCGATTGTTTCACTCGAATCCACCGCAAAAAGCTGACCTGAAGGAACTTTATCAGACAGCGTGGACGTTGCTGCTGGTGGTGGCGACGGGGTGGATGCCTCTTTCGACACATCGTCTTCCGCTGTAGCATCCATCGTTTCGATTGACAACAACGTATCGCCAATGGAAACGGATTCACCCGAAGAAACGTGTATTTTGGCGACCGTCCCCGCATGGGAACTGGGAATTTCTACTGTCGCTTTATCGGTTTCTAGCTCAACGATTCCCTGATCAACCGCAATCTCATCGCCTTCTTGAACTAATACATCCAAAACATCACCAGCATCAATGCCATCACCAAGATCAGGAAGCTTTATGTCAATTGTCATGTCAACATTTCAATATTCAGGTTGGAGTGTTCTACAGGGCAGTACTGCCAAACAACTGGGCTGTGTAAGTCAGCTTTCCCAAAGGGCAGGGGAGGGAGTTAGGATCTAAAATAGTATCCCTTGGTTCAAATTAGAGTCAGCTCTTCTTTTACTATATTAATCACTACCCCTAAGATCTACAACGCGCTGCGCCACAATGCGTACAATCAGCCAGCATTCTTGGGTTCTCACCAAGGCCCAAAATTGATCCCTAGCCCCCATTCGCTTCACGTTTTTCGGCTTGTACCTCTAAAAGCATGGGGCCGACCAGGAAATCACACCGCACACGGCATGCAGCACAAATACTCGCTCTAGCGCGGGCAATCTCGCCAGCGTTCCGCTGGCACCAGGCCCTGTTCATTCGCCAAACAACACTCTTAGGCCCTGGTATCATTAGGTAATAAAAGGCTCATGCTTGTCAGGAAAAACGGGATGGCACCACCAAACCGTTGAAATACAAGACATTTGCATGGGTTCTCCTCGATTCTCGCTATCCTCGGTTTGGCTCAAGTCCGACCGGATCGTCTCGGTCTGCAGCTGGCGTATCTGGCCATTTTCTTCTACGTCCAAATCTCAATTCTGCTGCCCCATTGGCTGAACGTTTTTCGGATGTCGTAAAAGTTCTTTTCAAGTGATCTGCCCAATGGCCGTTGGGAGAGTGACAGCCGTGACCAAGGAAAAATATCACTTGTAGTCCACGGCCAGATGGACACGGTGCAAGATGGCTGGTACATCGGATTTCTCGACGCCATGGAGTGAAAATTCCAACCGATTTTTCCCTTGCTGTAGCGGTGGCGCTGTCAACGAACATTTCCACAGGGACTGGCCATTTTCGTTGACTTCGAGTACGCCTGCAGTCAACCGGTGATCGTTAAGGTGAATGGTTATTGAATCTTGCTTGACCGGGCCACTTAGCGACAAACGTAGTTCCAGACTCTGCAGCAGCCCAGTTCGGGCGTGCTCTTGCACATTATCGGCAAGTCGCAACGAAACCTGGTGGACGGTTTGCGCGGAGAGCTTCAACGGCAGCGGAGATTGGGTTGAAGCGTGCGCATAAGGGGCAAATACTGGACCATCGACGGCGTAAAGTTTGTCTCGGAGTCGCAGCGATTTCATGTTGCCGATGTCATAGAGCATCGCGTAGTTATGAACCCGCTCCTGCAGATAATCATTCCCCTTCAGATGTGTAAAAGAAGTTCCCAGATTCCAGAGGTAGATCCCATCCGCCCCCGCCTGTAGCCAGTTCATCGCTACGGCTCGCGCGGCAACGTGCAGCCTCTCGTGAGAAGCAATATTCCGCAGGGGACCGTGGTTAATGCAGGGGTAGATCAGGACGTCGTGCCGATGAGCCATTTGGACAATCCGATCGATGTTGAGCGAGTAGGGCGAATAACCACCGCCGATGACGAGCAGGTCAACCAGATCCTTTTTGAGCCACTCCTGTACGTCCAGTCCCACCCTTTTGGCTTGCGCCAGTGTATCCGGCACGCGGGCTGACACGAGTATTGGCCGTCCACGTTCCACGGCCATTTTGTCCGCCAGGGTGCGAATGCGGTCCAACAGCGAGGTCATGATCTGTACTTCCGCCTCCGAAGCCGAGCCTCCTTGCATCACACTGGAAAACAAGACAGGGAATCGAATGAAGTCCAAATCGATGCCGTCGACGTCATAACGCCGGCAGATTTCTGCAATGATCTCAAATTTCCGCTCACGCACCGCGGGGTGATTGTAGTCCTGGGCGGTGACGCAAACTTTGTGTAGTGGTGGCTTTCCGTCCGTTTTGACAAGGAATTCAGGATGCTCTCGTTTCCAAATCGTCTGGACATTGGGAACGAAGCTGTCGTGAATGTCGTTCATACGTATCGAGGCAAAGATTTCCATTCTGTGTTGATGCGCGAATTCAACGAGAAACTGCAGCGGGCAGTTTCCCGCTTCGATTAACCGGTTGGTGTTGGGTGCGTAGAGGTGCCATGGTTCACCACTAGCATCTGCCACTCCGTGGGCGGACTTTCCAAATATCGGCTGGACCTTGCTGTCATAAACTGGTGCGTCCCCCCAAATGGCAAGGGCTGACCAGTAGATTGTGTCTACCTGAGTCCCCAGCATCGGTTTCTGCCGCACCGACAAATAGCTGTCGGGCGTCAACACTTCCGGACGGGCCAGTGGTTCGCTGTCGTCGTTGAAAATGATTCGTCGACGTTGCGCGGCGGCCGTTTTCCGAGCTGCCTTGGCCGTGGCGCGATCGACGTGAACTTGGTCACCCCGATTTGGCCTGGGATCATTTATTTCCGCAGCCCCGCTCAAGCAGGTGTTGATAATGAAAACAGAAATCGTCAATCGAAGAATTCGATTTCGCAATCTGATAGGTATCACCATCGATCCAACCTCAGAAATTTTTTATTGGCTCGCGATTGTCAAATAAACGAGACATTCAAGACTGGGAAAACGAAACTGTATTTCACCAGTAGAGCATCGCCAAATCCCTAACCATGCCAGCGACGCTAGACCACTTCGGACCGGTTACCTTACCTTTTGTTTCCAATCTATGAGCTGGTATACTTTCGTGACGCTGCCGGATTACCGATTGGGGATTCGCTAACGGGTTGAAATCATAGCGGTTGTTACAGGACCGATTGACGTCCTTTTCACGATTGTATCACAAACGTTGGCCGGGGTCGCGGGCAGGGAACATTGTTTCGTTGAACCGGTCATTACGGTATCACGATTGCGAAACGCCTGCAGAATACAGATAATGGTGGCCAGTTACTGAAGACGCTGTATGACAGATTTTTGAAGTCAGCATGACCAAGGAGTCGACATGGTGAATCTTGTCCGCAATCGTATTTTTCTGGGATTCGCTCTTTGGATCCTATTACTGAATCGTGGGTTTGCGGCGCAGTTCACCATTGATGTGTTGGACGAAAATGACGGGCCACTTCCATGTCGGGTGCTCGTGCGTGCCGCGGATGGAATGTGTAGGACGCCATCGAAAGCGGTTCTACTCGAAATCGGGCCGGACCGTTGGTTTGTTTGCGATGGCAGTTTTCAACTGGACGTTCCTGAAGGAGAATTAGAGCTTCGTGTGGAGCACGGATTAGAATTCAAGCGTCACAAGCAACGTATTGTCATTCCACGTGAAGGTATTGGCCAATCGATTGTTTTACGACGATGGGTTCATATGCAAGAGCGCGGATTTCTCTGTGCCGACAACCATCTGCATATCGATTCCAAGGTGGTTGGTCCGATGGCGGTGGCCGAAGGACTTGACTTTGGCAGTTCTCTCACTTGGTGGAATGGTCCGGACTTCCAACGGCCCATCCCCGGCGGAGACGGACCAACACGTCGGCTACGATTCGCTGGGGGTGAAATTGTCGCAAGTATCCATGATGCGGAGTTGGAATACGGCTGGGGGGCTGTCTACATACAAAACATGCAGCATCCGTTGCCTTTGCCATCGTCGGCCGACCGGCCCAATCTCGATTATTTGAAGTACGCTGTGGCCCAAGGGGCGATTGTTCACTATCAAGGTGGCTGGTCACGAGAGGTTGGCCTGGATGCGCTGTTGGGCCTTGTCCATACCGTCAACGTCTGTAACAACAACTTCCATATGCACCGGTTCCAACCGCGAAGTCGATATTCCAATCTCCTGAAAGTCGAAGGGCTCCCGGTTTATCCCAACACCGACGTGGGAATGATGCAATTGAACACCGATACGTACTACCGCCTGTTGAATTGGGGACTGCGACTGGCGGCTGGCGCCGGATCGGCCACCGGAGTCAAGCAGGTTCCGGTTGGTTACAACCGAGCGTATGTGCAGGTCAGTCAGTCGGCTACGTTGGACCAATTCAACGCTGCCTGGAAGTCGGGACGGAATTTTGTAACCAATGGTCCCATCATTCTGTTTTCGGGGCCGCAGGGTGAAGCACCCGGTGACTTAATACGTCTGAAAGGTCCCCAGGAGGAAATCCTGTTTCGCGTTCAGGTCCTCTCCGATCAGCCACTGCAAACGATTGAAATCATCCAAAACGGTGAAGTGGTCACGGAATTGGATATTCTCGACGATCAGTGGACAGAACAGACCTGCCACCTAGCGGTACAACGGAGCGGTTGGATTGCGGCTCGTTGTACGGCTCGTGACGATCTTCTTTCCAATCGAGAGCTCCAACAATATGACCGCGCGCCGAGTCAGCGACCGTCGAGGCTCCGTTTTGCCCATACAAGTCCTATCTACCTCGCGGTGGATGGAAAGCCAGCCGGTGTGCGTCAAGCACTCGAAGAGGGGTTGGGAATGCTCGATCAACTGGAGCTCTATGCCCAGCAGCATGCAGCGACTGACAGGCAGGAGGAGTTCGCACGTGAACTCATGCGGGGACGTGCCATCTTGAAACGTCGGCTCGACGAGCTGCAGGGAGAAGACCGTGGGAACTCGGAAGGGTAGGCCACCGCCGACGACAGAAAAGCAGGGCGACGACAACCGCTGTTTCTCAACAAATCATCACTCAAATTGAAGCAATCAGACTACCGTAAAAGCATTAATGGTCGACGGCCACATTCGCCAATGAGATCAAAGCTTCCAACCATCTGCAAGAACAGCTTCTTTCACCACGACAGGTATGCCATCAACGCAAATACATTGGTCCGACGAATTTTGACCACCCGGCCCCTCCTCGACCCCGATCTGGCACTGCTGTCCGATCCGGCAATTCTTATCAATAATCGCCCCCGTAATCCTGCTGCCATTCCCAATTCCCAAAGGGACAGAAACGTCCCGGTCGCAGTTCTCTCCAGCGTCATACTCGTAAGCGTCTGCACCCATCAAAATCGAATCACGAATCGTAACGTTCTCACCAATAATGGCCCGTAATCCAATGATACTGTTGTGAATCACGGAGCCTTCACCAATCTGGCAACCATCCGCAACTAAACTATTGGACACGTGCGCACCGGACAACAATGTAGGCGGCAAGTACCGCGGGCGCGTAAAAATAGGACATTCCGGTTGAAAAAGATCAAAGGCGGGTGAATGTTTAGCCAGTTCCAGATTGGCATCGTAAAACGCACGCACTGTACCAATGTCTTCCCAATATCCGTCGAACAAGTGGACTTGAACCCGCTTGCTCCGCACCGAAGCGGGAAATACTTCTCGGCCAAAGTCCTGATAGTCTGTCTTCGTTAGCAGGTCAACCAACACATCTCGGTTAAACAAATAGATGCCCATATTGGCAATGCACTCACGACCTTGCGAATCGAAGCCTTGTCGCTCAATCCACTCCGGTTCCATTCTGACCATCTCAATTTCGTCATCCGACTGAGGTTTCTCCAGAAACCCTTCCACTCGCCCGGTGTTATTCACTCGCATAATACCAAGCGATGAAGCCTGGTGCCGGTGAACGGGTTTGGCAGCAATCGAAACCTCGGCCTTTGATTCCTGATGGGACCTGACCATCTGGCGAAAATCCATGCGGTAAAGCTGGTCACCAGACAGAACCAGTACGTACTCAACATCCGACTGCTGGAGATAACGGATATTTTTACGTACTGCATCTGCCGTCCCTTGATACCAGTCGGTCCCACTATCCATCGTCTCCTGTGCTGCCATTATTTCGACATAACCACCACTGAAATGGTCAAACCGATATGTCTGTCGAATGTGGCGATGCAAGCTAACCGACAAAAACTGCGTTAAGACATACGCTCTATGAATCTCGCTGTTGATACAGTTCGACAATGGAATATCGATAAGTCGATATTTTCCACCCAATGGTACGGCAGGCTTTGAACGGAACTTGGTCAGTGGAAAAAGACGACTTCCACGACCTCCTCCTAATACCACGGCGATTACATTGCGCATGACAACTCCAATCTATTTATTCCTGCAAAGGCCACCTGGCAAAAACATCTCAATGCAAACGACCACGAGTTCCTAGCAAACATACCGCATCGAGTGCGATTGTGACCTTTAATTCAACATACAACCAACGCCAGGTTGAGCTCCAATGTGGCGACAATGC
>CAYMUR010000081.1:0-16767 GCA_964393615.1 uncultured Pirellulaceae bacterium | reverse complement strand
AAACCACTAGAACAAACCACTAGAACAAACCACTAGAACAAACCACTAGAACAAACCACTAGAACAAATCACTAGAACAAATCACTAGAACATCGGCATTTTCTATTTTCTTGACAGCAGTTACCAGGGACTACACGGCCTGTCACAACCTGCCTGTCTTTTGCTTTTCAAGTCCTTAGACCTCATCCGTGCCGGAAGTCAGTCTATATGAGAACTATCTATTAGAAACCGTGTCATTCGCTCAAAAAGACTCGCCCTGATTGTAGCCGTCGAAATCTTCCTGGTATTGGGGAGCTCGATCACTGAACCGGGTGAATTCCTTGCGCCAGGTAAGTGGAACATCTCCCACCGGACCGTTGCGCTGTTTTGCCACAATCAATTCGGCTTCACCGGATAAATTGTCGCGCTCTTCCTGAGTTTCCTGGTCCACTTCAGCCCGGTGGACAAACATCACCACGTCCGCATCCTGCTCGATAGCACCTGACTCTCGCAAATGACTTAGGCGAGGTCGTGTCGTACGTCCTTCCTCCGCTTGACGGTTAAGCTGTGCGAGGCAGAGAATCGGAACGCGTACATCTTTCGACAACAGCTTCAGCCGTCGTGTAATTTTTGCAACCTGCTCTTGCCGAGGATCTCTCATATTATCAGGTTCCACCAATTGCAGGTAATCAATCACAATGAGACCTAAACGCCCCTCTTGCCGACGAATACGACGAGCCACTGCTGCAATGTCCATCACCCGTCTTCCAGGCGTGTCGTCAACATATAACGGTGCTGTACTTAATTCTGACGCTTTTTCAACCAGGCGTTGTCGCTCGGTATCCGAAATCGGTCGCCATTTCCGTAGCTTATGACTGCTCACCTCTGACGCAGAACAAAGCAATCGGTCGGCCAATTCCACTTCGGACATTTCCAGACTTACGTAAAGCACTGGAATCTTGCTATCCAAAGCCACATTTTCGGAAATATTCAAGGCCAATGCAGTTTTCCCCATTCCGGGACGTGCTGCTAAAACAATTAATTGTGCAGGATGAAAACCAGTTAGCAAAGAGTCCAAATCCCCAAAGCCTGTTTCAATTCCATCCAACGACTGATCCCCTCGTAATCGGGCATCCAATCGCTCCATGGCGCCTTGCATCATCGTTTCCATTGATGACACCGAACCAGAATCACGCTGGTCCTTGATCGAATACACTTTTTGTTCCGATTGATTCAACACCTCATTGGCATCGTCTTGGTCTGCATAAGCTTCCCGCAAAATTTCCGTACTGGCCAGAATCAGGGAACGCAGAGTCGCTTTATCACGGACAATCTCGGCATAATATTTCGCATGGGCTGCATTCGCTACCGAATTGAAAACCTCCTCCAAATAGACAACGCCACCGATCGCCTCCAGGTCATTACTGACTTGCAACCGTTCCACCAACAAAGTCAAATCGATTTTACGCCCAGAGTCGTGCATCCCCGACATATGTTCGTACAACGTGCGGTTGGCTTCGTCATAGAAATCTTCTGCGCGCAAGATCAAAGCAACTTCATCGCATATTTCGGGCAAAAAAAGCATGCTGCCCAGCACGCCCTTTTCCGCTGTTAAGTTGCATGGAGGTTGACGCTCTAGAATTTCCGCTGAAAGTTTTGTTGTACGAAGCGGCTGGTCAACACGATGTTTAGTCGGCATGGCACACGATCCTCCGTGATGCGGAAAGGAAGCAGCGGAGGTCGAATTGTGCTTGGTACAGCCTGACTTGGCAAGGGGAGACCCTTCACCACGACCGCCTTGCCGTAAAAGTCCCTGAAATTTTCGGGACGCCCCGTCACATCAGACTTCAAAGTCAAGGAGAAACGCCATAAAATCTCACGGACTCGACGGGTCCAAGAGAAAACACAAATCCCTGGGCTTGGCTTGATTGCTCCCCACCCAGGTCAACCGCTGTCACCCTTCAATTCAAACCGATTCTGCGAGTGTATCGTCTGAAACTGACGGAACAACCCAAACCTTGAGATCCGCTTCAATTTCAGAAGCAACCTGTAGCTTCACCGTGTACAAGCCGACTTCCTTAAGTGGACCTTCCAGCAAAATCTGGTCTTGCGTGAAAGTGAAATTCAGTTGTTTCAGAGAGGCAACGATTTCCGGGGCACCAACGCTACCATAGAGATGGCCTTCATCGTTCGCATTCGCTTCGATGGTAACACTCTGCTTGGACACCGTGTCAGCCAATTGGTGCAGGCTCGCCATTCGGGACTGCTCAATTGCCAGCAACTTCTCACGATGCTTTTCGACCATTCTTTGGTGATGATCGGTTGCCACCGTGGCCAATCCCTGTGGTAACAGGTAATTATTTGCAAAACCTGATTTAACCTCAACCACATCACCCTGCTTTCCCAGGTGTTCCACTGACTGAATTAACAACAGTTGAATACCGCCGTTGGGTCCCGTGGGAAGACGCTTCGCTCGGCGTCCAGCACTTGGCCGTTTTAATTTTGTTTTAGACATCGTCGCACCTCAAATAACACCGCCAATGGTGGTAACAAACTGTTAACTTAAACCCACAATACGATAACATGGATTCGATTGGTCGCCCCACAGGAACGACCAGCCAGCAACCCTTCACTAAAATGGGATGTCTTCTCCCGGTTCACTCGCTCCAGGGCCCGGTCCCACACTCTCAGATGCAGCCACCGAAGCCGGTTGATTGTATTCGTTTTCGTCTGAGGACTGCGGACGACCACTGCCACCGCCGCGCCCACCAAGCATTCGCATTCGTTCGCCAATGACTTTTAGTTTCGACCGTTTCTGCCCATCCGTTTCCCACGTATCAAGTTTCAACCGCCCCTCAATTAACACTGGTGATCCCTTGCTCAGATACTCGCCAGCCACTTCGGCGGTACGACCCCACAAGGTCACATCGACGAACGTGGTTTCATCAACCCATTCGCCAGCCTGATTTTTGCGCCGATCATTAACGGCCAAACCAATGTCCGTTACTGCCATGCCGCTGGGAAGATATCGCAATTCAATGTCGCGTGTCAAATTTCCCATTAAAATCACCCGGTTATAACTCGCCATGCCCTCACTCCTTTATGCTGCACACCCCATTACTTACAACGGAAACTGAACAAACGTACCGTAGTTGGTAATTTACCACAATCCACCGAAAGTGACAACAGATGGCATGGCCAGTCGTAAAAAAACTAAAACACCGATCGGGACGTGCCAGTGATCGGGACGTGCCAGTGATCAGTACCCGCCTGAAAGTCCTGCCACTGATTCTTGACAGTTCCTTTCGACCCACGTTAAGGAGTACTACTCTTCGTCTCCGGTGTCTCTGTTTCCGTTGTTTCCGCCACCGTACCTGCTGCAGTCGATTCCGGGGTTTGTTGTTCTACCGCCTCCGGCTCTTCGGAAACCGCAGTACCCTTTGCATGCGCCACCATGGCATCTACCAACCTCGGTTCAACCTTCAGAATCAGGCTACGGTGAACAACGTCACTTAGCTGCGTATCCCGATTTAGCTTTGTCAATGACGCACTATCCATTCTAAAATAGGTAAGCCAATAGGTCCCCTTACGCTGACCATTGATGGGATAAGCAAGTTTTTGTTCGTTCCACAAACGACTCGCCAACAGCTCACCACCCGAATTATCAATTAATTGTGTCACTTGCCCCGAAACTCCTGCCGCATCACGCGAAAAGCGACCAGAGTCTAGTAGGAACATGCCTTCGTAAACGTGTTCTGCCAAAATTTTCACTCCTATATTTCTTATTGCTTGACTAAATCGACCGAATGATTTACAGCAAACCGAACGCCCCACTTGATTGGTGATTGGATTGCCACGATGTCTATCTACTGATTAAAAATCTCACCATTGTAACGATTCATACACTCTTCCATCCCGTCCTCTACCCAAGTCTCGACACTGCTGGCCGCCGCATCAACCGTTCCTGCCACCAATTCCTGTTCTTCATTGGTAAAACGCGAAAGCACGAAATCAGCCGCGTCCCAACGGTCTGGCAACGGCCCAACACCAATGCGTAATCGCGCCACCTGATCCGTACCTAGGCACTGAATAATATCACCTAACCCCTTTTGACCACCGGAGGACCCCTTGGGACGATAACGAATCTTTCCTGTTGTCAAATGAAAATCGTCGCAAATCACCAGTAGCTGATCGAGTTCTATACGAAAGTATTCCTGTACTGGACGTACGCTGCGACCACTCAAGTTCATATAGGTGTTTGGACACAGCAGCAGGCAACGCTGATCTCGAATATCCGCCTCCCACAATTCTCCTTGAAACCGACTCTTCGCTTTGCCCGCTGCAAACCGCTGAGCCAGAATCGCGACCGTATCAAATCCTATATTATGGCGAGTCCCCTGAAATTTTCTCCCCGGGTTCCCCAAGCCCACAATGAGTTTCATCGTTGTTGCCTTGGTAACCACACCTTTATTTACAGGTATGTTGCACAGTCAAAATTCACACTATTACAACAGAGCGTTTAAGTCCCGATCACACGTCACCGTGACGTAGATCCCCAAACACTCACACCCTCACCATTTTGACTCACGTTTTTTCAACTGGAATGCCTAGCAGCATGCCTTACGAATCAGGCTCGTCGTCGCTTGCCCCTTCTTTCCGGGCGATGACTTCAGGCTCCAACCCATCCACCGAAATGTCAGTTTCGTCTTCTTCGAGTTCCGCCTTGGGTTCCACACACTGGGCAAAAACTTGTTCAGCAGGCGTGATCAGTTCAGCGCCTTCCGGAAGCTGCAGTGCAGCCGCAGTCAGCACATCATCAATTTCCAGAGCATTAATGTTCAGTTCCAGTTTTTCAGGCAACGATGTGGCAGGACAACGAATAGCAACCTGATGTTGCAAATGTTCGACAACCCCACCTTGATTGACACCCGGCGCTTGTCCACGCAATTCCACCGCGACACTCGCTTCGATCATCTCGTCGGCCGACACTCGAATCAGATCCAAATGCAATATCTCTTGGCCAAAGGCATCCCACTGAACTTCACGGATGAGCGCGGTTTCATTGGCACTGCCCTGAAGTTCAACCAGTTGAGTCCCTTGGTGAATTGCACTTGCTATCGCCCCCGTTTCAATCCGTAGACTGACACAGGATTCACCATGCCCGTAAAGGATCGCTGGAGTAAAACCACGGCCTCTCAATCGTTTCGCGTGTCGTTTTCCGCTTTCTTCACGCAAATCCACCTGCAATTTTTCTGGCATTTTGCAGTCTCGCTAGTCCTTTGTGTAATAATTTTATGGAGATTATTTGATGTGTGCCCCGTCCCGTCGAACTTGCCACATTTTTCCCTAGACACATTGGACGGTATCTCGCCCTGAAACAAAACTCTCAGAACCTACCGTGGCCGTCCTATTATTCTGGCAAATTGACAGCAAAACACAAGCCCAAGTAGGCTTCTCTTCGACAAACTGACTCTCCCCAAGAGCCGGACAAACCTTCCCAAATCGAACCTTGTATTGCCAAGTCTCCACCTGCCAAGTACGATTTCAAGGGCTAAAATGGCCTTGAAATCGTCTAGAAATCCCTTCAAAAAAACCAAAAATGCCTAAAACACACAAACAGATATTGGAATATGTTGAGCCAATTGGTTCCCGTGTCCTAGTGCGCAAGGACGAACCCAAACGCGAGACCAAGGGGGGGATTGCCTTGCCGGACCAATCGGAAATTCCGACGATAACCGGGCGAATCGTAGCTATTTCCACCCAGGTTGAAAACGACATCGACGTCCCCTTACGACAATATGACAAAATCCTGTTTCACCCTAAAAACTCGATTCCTGTCGATTTCGAACCTGACAACCAGCTTTTCGTCATTCCGGTCAGTGACGTGGTGGCCGTTTTTCGCCGAGATACGGCTGCAGCGACCGAAGGCGCACCCATGGACGAACCGTGAAACCTGTTGCTTCCAGAACCGGAATCGCCCTCAAAACCGGCCGCCTCTTTTTTTTCTAAAAACCCGCCAAAACTTCTCCAGGCAGATAGACAACCGCAGATTTCGATGCTGCGACAGTTGCACATTTAGCAAAGTGTTCCTGTCAAACAAATTGCAACAACTGTTTGGCTTTGTCGATTACAAGCCGGCGATTTTTTAGTTACGGTCTACATGATTTGGTGGCATTTCACTTCATTTCCCCTATATGCCACCTTGACTTGATGGAAGTATTTACGGATGGCAGCGGCTTGGGGTCCACACGATCGGCCCCTTCATTCTTTGTCGATCCAGCTTTGAACCTGACTTTGAATCGCCATGCAATGTCCAGGTGATGGTAGAGTGTTGACCCGCGAGACCTACGAAGGGGATGTGGTGGTGGATCGTTGCACCACCTGTGCTGACATCTGGCTCGACCCGGGTGCACTCAAAGGCGTTCAGGGAGACCAGCGAGCATGATTAGGCGCACCAGCTGAAACGAATTGACCTTGTGGCAGGCGCGTACGCACTGGCAGGTCAGAAACTAACAGCCGGACATGGACTGCCCGAAGTTACTTTGTGGAGGCACAGCTTCCATACCTCCTCGCTACATGAAAAGAATCCACACTGATTGCGGAGGGAAAGAGGATGTACACATTCATAACTTGGCCTGATGGAATAGACGCTGAATGACAGTCCGTAGCGGTATCTGGTGTGGTTTAGAAATTCAGTCGCTCGACAGACATGGAAGTGCCGCATCCAAGACAGAGCCGCTCACTCCCCGCTATTCAATCAACGTTTCTTTCCGCACACGCATCTTTTTCTCATTACCACGTGGGTGCGTGGGAATGAAGGAGTGCTAGTCAGCTAAACACGTGCATCGGGTTGGGGAAATGCGTCGCCACAAACCCTGGCAGAGTTACCGACAGCGAGCCCAATCCTCCGACCTGCAGAAACTCCCGCCTCGGCAACACAAGGCGTTGACCGGTGGTTGATACTGCGCTTGAAGACGACTTACAAGTCCTATCACGGTTCATTGGAAGAAGCCCGTTCTCGACAGGGTTTCGAAACCTGACACTAGCCCGACACACAAGCGAACTACATCACCAGCAGCTCTCTGTAGCCGGCGCAGAAAAGTCTTATTCGTTACATCCCAGCTAAGTTACATCCCAGCGAAACCGTTTCTTAGACGCACTCTACATTCCGCGATTACCCGAGATTTCCCCCAGGGATCTACCTGGTTCGGAACGATTCCTATCCTAAAAGCGTGCGCCCCCCATGTCTATCGCGTCGGAATTTTTTCCATTCCAACTCAGCATCCGCGGTGACCTAAAACTGCCCATCCTTTCGGTGTCACGGGATCTGCCAAGGCATTCCTGCTTCTCAACCGTGATCGTAGCATCGACTGTTGAGGACACAGCCTGCACCTGACCGTTGGGCCATGTCGCTTCGACGGGCACGTCCTGATCAAATGGACCTAAACCAAAATGTAACACTAAATCGTTTTGATTCCCCTCACCGGTTACACCTTCAGCCTGGCGAGCCAAAACCCAACCATTCACGTCAACCCGAACTTGCGGATCAATCGCTCCCCGATTGACCTTGAGCCGGTCCCTGCGACAGAGCACCGTGCCAACCCAAAACAGGAGAACTGTTTTGCTACGATCCTGGATCTCGGAATCGCCTAAGAAACGGCATACACCGCGCTACGCGGTATCACAGAAAGAGGCCTGGCGCCCTCTAGAAACCACCCCCCATGCCTCCCATACCACCACCCATACCACCCATACCTCCGCCCATGCCGCCACCCATGCCACCCATTCCACCTCCCATACCTCCCATACCTCCCATACCACCCCCCATGCCTCCCATGCCTCCCATACCACCTCCCATACCTCCCATACCTCCACCCATGCCTCCCATGCCACCTCCCATGCCTCCCATGCCACCTCCCATGCCACCTCCCATGCCACCGCCCTGACCAGTCGCAAAATTAAATGTCTGCACATCCCCAATCGCTGAAAACAAGGGGGTCGGCGTAACCCGCACATAACGCCGATCGGCCGAAACGACCGCAGTGACCTGCAACGTGGTACCTTCTGGCAAAGTCGTGATCACCGGTTGGTAACCGACTCCACGGCGCAAACCGCGATTGAGCCGCGGATCCAGAAACGGCGCTGATGAAAGCAATTCTCGCACGGCCGAACTGTTGGCTGTTTGGTTCAACTGTTGGGCCAAAACGGCTCGGCCAACAGCGTTTTGAGTACGCACGGTATTCGCCACCAGGTGTTGTTCCAGTGGTTCTGCCCGTCGCCCTTGCGGCAAATCAAAAAGCAGGACAGCATCCTTGTCATTCAAAGCCACATGTTGCCGAATATGCTCTTCGTTTTTTGTACCGTAATTCGTGTAGATATCGACGGTCACTTTGTCCGCCGTGACCTCACCCCAAATACGACGCAGTAACATGCGATAAGTCCCACCAAAGCCAAATGAGCAAACATAGGTTTCCACCGCTTCGCCCTGATTCGACGGATCATTCGTGGCCTGGGAAAACGAATCGGCAAGCAAAACCCCTCCGGATGTCGTCCGTGGATTGCGCAGTGAGCAAACCGTACCAGCCGGTTCTTCCACTAACAAATCAACATCGGCATCCCCACTAAAATGGACTTCAATGTAAATATCTCGAATCATCGCTTCATCAAGGTCCCGCTCGAATTGCGCTGCATCGTCTTCGCGACCCCCTTCTTCCAGCCGCGACAACGCTGCATGAGCGGCCCGGTACGCCTCATTCTCGATCGCCTGTTCCGATCTCATCCAGGCTTGGCGCAAGACGCCAAGGGAGGCCCAACGAATACCATCCAGGTCCTGCATTCGGCTGGCAACCCGCAATCCGTGCGCATAAGATTCCGGACGAAATGGGGCTGCTTCACTGATTTCACGCAACAACGACAAAGCTCGCTCGTCCAAACCAATACGTGTCAGGTACAACGAAACATACATCAAGTTGTCCAATGTCGCGCCAAAGTCAACGGCGGACATCAACGCCCGCTCGATCTCTTCGCGAGGTGCTCCTTGAGCCTGCATGGCCAATCCCATCGCCTCGTACATCCAGGGTTGCGATTGACTATTTCGCAACGCACCATGAATCATGGCAATCAGCTGGTCATACCGTTTCGATCGCATTAAATAGCGACAAGTCTCGCGAATATCCGCTTCCGATTCACGGTTCGCGACAAAATGCAAATTCCAAATTTCGTTCAGGTCCTGTCCCTCCGACATCACGGGCCGAATCACCCGTGGACGAACCGAACGGCTTGAATCGACATTCCCTTTTCCATTATTCTTTCGCGCCTGCTTCTCAGCATTGCCCGTAAACGGTCGAATTCCAGGTTTAGCCAGTCGCTTGTCCTGATCACCTGCCTCCACCCGCTTCTCCGACGCTTCGTCGGACACATTAAAGAAACCGCCTCCTCGCCCCATGCCGCCGCCCATGCCGCCGCCCATGCCGCCGCCCATCATGCCGCCGCCCATGCCAAAGGGACTTCCCTGGGCACTTTGAACGGGAATCACCAGATCAGCGACCGGATAGACTTTGGTCACCATTCGGTCAGGGCTGGTCGCTTCTTCTTCGGTCGTAATTAACAACACCTCATTGTCCACCACATAGGCCAAATCGATTTCTCCCAATATCAGATTCAAGGCTGATTTGAGACTGATTCCTTTCAGCGACTGACTGATGGGGCTGGAGGAACTCACACCCACTTCTTCGATTCGCTGAGTGTCGAGAACAATATTGATGTCATGCTGATCCGCCAAAAAACTTATTGCATTGGCCAATTCTGTATCGAAAAATTCGATGACCGTTGATTCCTCCAACGCCTGGTAGATTTTTGTTTCTGCGGCATTCGGACTGGAAAGATCAACCGAAGCATACTTTTTACGACGGTCAGTGAGCCGCCGCCATGTTTCCACATCGGGATAAACAACCGGTGGTTCGCCGGAAAACGGTATCAACGACTTTTCGACGTCGAACAAAACATCTACAAAGGCTCTTGTTCGCAATTCATAAAGCTCCCGGGCCCGCGCCCAGTTTGCTCGAAATGTCCCCGAGTCACTGGCAGCCACGGGTTCGGCGGCAAGGGGCGCTATTTCCCTCATTTCAGCGGCTGGATAGTCCACGGCATCGAGGTAGCGCCCTTCGTCCATCAGGGCATCAAACCACTCCATTAAACCGTCGAGTTTTTCCTGATCTTCTTGAAGTTGTCGAATGACGCGAGCCCGTTCGTGCGCCACAGCAGCCAGTTCCTCAGCTTCTAACTGTTGCGATTCATGTTCTGCCTGACGTCGCTGTGACTGGCGGATTGCCGTCACAATGCGGTCCCGCAACAAACGCTTTACTTCATCCTGTAAATCAGGGGTCCGTTCGACGACTTCCAAAAGCAATTTCAAATCCTCTGCAGCCCCAGCCGGATCAGTCGCCATCGTACGACGCGCATCGCCCAACCCCTTTTCTACCTCCGCACGAATCTGACCCTCGATCACACCCCGGCGTTTTTGCACCTGATTTAAAAAGGCTCCAGTAGACGGTTCGCTTCTGACGCTCTCGTCGTCAAGAATCAAAGCATCCTCCGTGGCAGCTTCTTGCTCATCGCTAATCTCAAGCTCAATCACCTGGTTGTCGTCGCTACTGCCTTCATCGTGTGCCACAGGATTTTCCTCCTGCTGAGGTGTCTCTTCACCTGCTGCACGACGACTGGCCACTAACAAGGAACGGGCTTCCCGGTTACTGGCATCACTGCGTAAAGCAGCAACGGCCAGCCGACCAGCACCCGCTACATCACCGCTGGACATCACGACGCGTCCAAACCGGGAAAGGTTCTGGGACGATTTCATCAATAACCGACGAGTTTCTAGTAAACCGTCGCTTCCCAATGTAGGCAAACTGAGGCCCTGATCAGCTTGCGCCATCTGAACAAGACGCGGCAAATACGCGTGATCCTCTTGAGAAGGCTCAGCCGTTAATTGCCAGCTTAATGCAACCTTTTCTCCAGCCGCCTCACCTTCCCAACGGATAGCATGTTCACCGAGGGGATCAAGGGTTCCGATTAGAATCGTATCACGCAAAGAATTCAGAGGGGGTACTCGCTGGGGCAGCGCTTGCACAAATCCGTCAGAAAGCTCGACACCAGTCGGCCAAACGGTATCCGCATGCACTACACGTACTAATGCCGTTCCAAATTGTTGCGGAGAAGCGTCATCCGAATCAACAATCAAATTACCACCAGTCTGGTTTGCCAAAACAGCCAAGGCCATATTGTCTCGCGAAGGTCCAATCGCAAAACTGTTAAACGTAATTTGTTGGCTTACCAATTCGTCGATGTAGTCACGCAACTCTTCGCCTTGGATATAGTTGACCTTGCTCTGCCCGTCACCAATGTAAACTACGCTTCGCCCACGTTGATCAGCCGATCCATCCTCTACACTGGCAAAACTATTACTAACCGAGCGAAGCAAAACTCCAAAGTCTGTGGAGCCCAGCGGTGCCCTCTTTTCCAATAACGTGATCGCGGTTTGCACTGACTTGCCTGTGGCCTTAACAAAACCAGACGTTAATGGCACCGGCTTTAAATCGACGGCAAATAATCGAACACGATCCTGCGCCTTTAGATTTTTTAACAAAGTGTCCAGCGCCATCAGCGCATCCGTGCGAAACTGCCCAGTCTGACTGGCGGACGTGTCAAAGTAGATCACGACATCGCGCTGATGATAACCAGCAAATTCCTGGTCCTGAGGCATGCTAATCGCGGCTGCAAAATATTTTTCGAACGTCACCAAACGAGCTGATTCAACACTCGGCTTGGATTCCGGGGCACCTAAGACCGGCGCGATATCAGCCACGCTGATGCCAGCCACACAGCCAATCATTGCCAACCTAACCAGAATGAGCCTCAACATCGTAAAACTCCCATACGTAAAGAAGAGCCAAATCACTGTCCGAACCAAACCGGTCCCGATACAATCTGACCATGAAAGAAGACTGTTCCGATTACCTGTATTGTATTACGACTACTCACAATACGCCACTAATAAATCTTAGTTTTTAGCTCTAAACTGGGACCCAGGAACCCCTCCAGCCTGCCAAATCGGGCCAAAGCTCCCTGACATCCCGCACCGAAGCAGCTTCTGGCTGAAGATGACGGTTTTGAGGTCTAGTCGGTCTTGCAGGATTTTTTAAGCGGAAACCAAGTAGATCCCTGTAGAATCCCTACCTTTTATTACTGATCTTGGTATTGTCAATTCAACACGAACCTGCCATGAGTTCATAAGGCTCCACTAAAACCAAGCAATTCTCTTCATTCTCCAGGCTAACATGCCGCCCTGGACCGCCATCACAATGCTTTTCGCCCATCCCCCTTTTTCCAACCAGTTACTAGGTCTTTTTCCTGAATTTTTGTCCTTGTTCACTCTGCAAGGCTGGATTGCGGTGTTGGTTGTCACGGGAGTCTTTCTCACCCTGTTCCTGCACCGGGGTGCACCGGTCGACCTGCTATTCTTAACCGGCTTGGCAATCGTGACCGTGACGGGGGTCATCTCGCCTGAACAGGCCGTCTCCGGATTCGCCAATACGGCGGTGTTGATGATCGGTGCGCTGTTGGTGGTCTCTGCCGCGTTGCGCCATACGGGGGTTTTGGACTGGATCGGACATTACTGGCTGGGAAGAATCCCCAGTGAACGGGGTGCCATGTATTCTCTGGCGCTTGGCCTAGTCAGCGTCTCAGCGTTTCTACTAAACACCGCATTGGTGGCAATGGCCATGCCAGTTGTGTTGGACTGGTGTCGTAAACGAAGTATCTCACCCTCAAAATTATTAATCCCTGTGAGTTACTTCGCCATCCTGGGTGGGGTTTGCACGATGATCGGCACGAGCACAACACTCGTTGTCCACGGGGAAATGCAACGAGAACATGCGCTGCGCCAATCAACTCTCCCACAAACGTCCCCCAGCAATGATGCAACCTCTACTCCAAACCGTCGCTGGACTAGAGAAAGATTCAATCAGCAGTTGGTTCCCATGCGGCTGTTTGAAATCGGCTATGTGGGTTTACCGTGTGCCGTTGCGGGGACCATGGTGCTCCTAGTTTTTGGTCGACGCCTGTTGCCCGACCGAACAAATTTGGTCGAAAAACTGGGGGAACAACGCCGTGAATATTTGGTCGAGATGCTGGTCCGACCAGATTGCCGTTTAATTGAACAAACCGTTGAGGATGCTGGCTTGAGGCACCTACCCGGGTTGTTTTTGATTGAAATTTTCCGTGATGGAGAAATTATTACGCCCGTCACCCCAAGCGACGTCATTCGTGGCGGGGATCGGCTGATTTTTACAGGTGTGGTCAGTACAATTCTCGATTTAGAGAAAATCCCCGGCCTGGTCCCTGCCGCCGATACAACCTATGAGTTCAGCCCTGTCGCACGGCAACAACGTCATTTGACCGAAGCCGTCTTGTCACGTACCTCACCACTGATCGGTACAACCGTTCGAGAAACCAAATTTCGTCAACTTTACAATGCCGCGGTAGTAGCCGTTCATCGAAGCGGAGTGCGTTTGACGAACAAGATTGGCGACATCGTACTAGAACCGGGTGATACGCTACTGCTTCAGACGCACGCCAGCTTTGTCGCCCGTTACCGGAATAACCGCGATTTTTACTTGGTCAGCAGTGTCGAAGGTGACGAACCACGGCGTCACGACCGAGCATTACTGGCCGGATTAATGGCGGCACTGCTTGTATTTTGGCTGGCATGGACCAGTTTTTTGGGACAAGACTACGCGGACAAAAACCACTGGACAACACCATGGACCTCTCTCTGGAAAGGTATTTCTTCTCCTGAAATCGTCGCTATCGCTGTCGCTTTACTAATGGTCATCACTCGTTGCCTACGGGTAACCCACGCTCGCGCTGCCATCGATTATCACATTTTATTTGTGATCGTCGGAGCGTTGGGGTTGGGAAAATCACTCACAGAAAGTGGCGTGGCAGAAACAGTCGCACAAGGTATCGTTACTCCATTAGTAGGGCTAGTTGGTGAAAATAATCCGTGGTTACCCTGGTGCCTACTGCTTGCCATGTATCTTTTGACAATCCTGTTTACGGAAATGATCACGAACAATGCAGTGGCCGCTATGCTCTTTCCGATTGCCGTCGCTCTGGCTTGGGCAGCTGACTTCAATCCACGCCCGTTCGTCATGGCAGTGGCATTGGCTGCCTCACTTTCATTTATTACACCCATTGGCTATCAGACCAACCTGATGATCATGGGTCCTGGTGGCTACTATCCAAAAGACTACCTTCGTGCTGGGCTGCCAGTTTTACTCGCCGTGACCATTATGGCATTGTGGTTGATTCCAAAAATTTGGCCGTTTTTTTAAAGCCCAATCGTGAAATCTTAGGCCATCTCTTTCCACAACGGCATGGAGTCTTCGTCGTATGGCCTCGCAATCAATGCCTGTTTCGCCTATCTTGTAAGTACCCCATCCTTCACCCATTTAAATTACCCATGAACCTTGCCACTCTCCCACGTTTTGTCGCCACTGGCCTGATTTTGGGGATGGTACATCTCACCAGCGAATGGGAACCTGGGCACATCCTCTCCGCCCAGGAGGCAACCCGCCAAGCGACGTTTGACGCTCGCCCCAGGTCCCCAAGTGAACCATTTAATCCGCCCGATCTACCCCAAGGATTGACCGAAGAAGAACGTGTCAACATAGCCGTTTACGAACATGTCAATCGTGGCGTGGTAAACATTTTTACTAAAACTGTCCGTCTTGATACCTTGCTAAAGATGGAAGTGGTTCCCGCAGAGGGTGCTGGATCAGGTGCTGTACTGGACCAACAAGGTCACATCCTGACAAACCACCATGTGATTGCAGAAGCACAGCGTATTCAAGTGACGTTGTTTGATGGGCAATCCTATGTCGCAGAGCTAATTGGAGAAGACGCGGTCAACGACATCGCTGTGTTAAAAATCGCTGCTGATCCGGACACATTATATCCCATCGCCCTGGGAGACTCATCCAAGGTGAGGGTTGGTCAAAAGGTTTACGCCGTGGGAAACCCATTCGGTTTAGAACGCACTTTGACCGTTGGCATCGTATCCAGCCTTAACCGCACCCTACCGTCTCGAAGTGGCCGTACGATGAAATCCATTATCCAGATCGATGCGGCTCTCAACCGAGGCAACTCAGGTGGGCCATTGATTGATAGCCGCGCAGAACTCATCGGTATGAATACGGCAATCGCCAGCAGTACCGGCCAGAATACAGGCATTGGATTTGCAATCCCCGTTAACGCGGTAAGGCGAGTCGTACCACAGCTTATTGAGCATGGCCGTATCATACGGCCCGATATCGGTATCACACGCGTATACCCCACGGAGCGTGGATTGTTAATCGCCGTGCTAACCAGCGATGGGCCAGCAGAACAAGCTGGACTACGCGGTTTCCGCGTCGTACGCCAAAAACGTCGACGTGGTCCGTTCGTTACGACGGAAACATACCTTGATCGATCCTATGCCGATCTGATCATCGCTGTCGATGATCAGAAAATCCAAACGGTAGACGATTTGCTGTCGATCGTGGAACAGAAACAACCCAACGACAAAGTTACCGTGACCGTCGTTCGAGATGGCCGAAGAGCTAACGCAGTCGTTGTTCTTGGCGAGTCGGAATAACAGACTTCTCAAGCCTGCCTATCCTATGATGCCGTAGCGAAAACTGGAGCCATTCAACCTCACCAGAAAAAAACCTCTGAACCAACAAGGACTCTATTGCCGTTGGACACCCATCGGCTCATTGGAAAGCACTGCCAGTTGACTGCACCTGGCCAAGTGAATCCGCAATCGTCGGAAATTTTGATTATTCTATCCTGCTCATGAAAACCGCCTGGAATCGTTTTCGAACGGCCCGACTACTTTCCGTGGTGTTCTTGATCATCGGCCTAGAATTACAGATTTTCGAAACGTTCGTGCTCAACGAGCCTGCTACGAGCATGCTGGTTAACCGGTATGGCGCAGAAGCTAACACCACACACAGTGCCGTGCAACGTGCCATGGTAGAATCTGGCTCATCACGTGCTACCTGGACGCCCGCACCCTGGCTTGGTAGGTCGTTACTTAGCTTAGGAGTCGTCCTGCTGGCTTATGGCATGCTGGCCAGACGCTGGAAATAAAACCCGGCAGTTCTTCCACTACAGCGACCAATGCCTACTTTCGCCGTGTCCGAAAAACAGGCATTTGGTAGTCGTCGTGGAGACCGTCGCCACTGGCTGCCGTTCCTGATCGCCTGCCAAAACAGCTAAGAACCACCTACCTCGGGTACACGTCCATTACGACAGAACAGATAGCCCAGCGCCGGCCCTTCTTCAAGCTTCGGCGTCAGGCTCCACCGCGTTATCAGGATAGCTCACCTGCCCCCGAGGTTCTGCGGGAACGGGAGCAACTGCCAGTTGCCTGGCGGTCGCTTCGTCGGTCGCCAAGTCGAACACCAGATTCAAACGGAGCACCTTAATCACATTCATGACCAACTCGGACCCTGCATACAGGACAAACCGACCCCCGTGCTCCCGACAGCGTTTGTGCGTCACAAACAACCAGCTGACACCTGCCGAATCAAGCAGAGAAATGCCAGATATGTCACACACGATTTTTTTAGCGTACATCACCTCATCCGCGGCAAGCGGATCGATAAACTTACGCAGTTGGCGTTGATTGACCTCGCCATTCAACGTCATCAAACAAAGATCACCTTCGACCGATTGGAGTGTTGC
>CAYMUR010000080.1:0-24369 GCA_964393615.1 uncultured Pirellulaceae bacterium | reverse complement strand
AGAGCGGGAGACGGGATTCGAACCCGCGACGTCCAGCTTGGGAAGCTAGCACTCTACCACTGAGTTACTCCCGCATAAAGAACCTATCGGACATTCGCAATAAAAATGCGCAACAATCTGACCGTGTAGATAGGTTGTGCCAATCCAATACAGATGATTGGGATACCTACTATTGTAACTCGGTCACCAATCAAGGAAAAGTCCCTCAAAACGCCCGGCTGTGCTCAATCCTTGTGTGGTGGATCCAACAGGTGCCTTGTGATAGCTGATTAACAGGGCCAGCCATCCGGGTTGCCTGTTAATGTTTTGCCAGCTACAACCTGCAGCCTACAATCATACAGCGCGGCGATCATACAACGCGGCAATGCATGTGTTTGGGCATGTGTTTGGTAGGTGACTTTTTTCTGGAGGATCGCTGGGTTTATTTTCCGCTTATCCTACACGGGGATTTTGTGGGAAGCAGTGCTTGAGATTCAAGCCATTGTTGTTGATCGACCGTAAATCATCAACTTTTATCAACGGGACCAAAACGGAATGTCATCGGTTGCTGCATTGTTATGGATGGCTGGTCAGGTTTTGTTGGTTCCAGTTGATACGGTTGTTGTTTGCCCTTCTGAATTTCTACAAACCCTGGAGCCCTGGCTTGAGTACCGTCAGGACGAAGGACATCAATTAAGCATCGTAACGGACTGTGCGAGACCAGAAGAGATTCGTGCGGCGATACGCCAAGCGGCGACCGGTGGCAACTTACGGTTCATTGTTTTGATAGGAGATGTCGCACCAACCGGAACAACTAACCGTCAGACTTTGTCGCGCAGTCTGCCAACTTATCTTGCTGCAGCAGAAGTAAATGTCCGTTGGGGTTCCGAAAAGGACATCGCTACCGATAACTGGTATGCGGACCTCGACGGTGACCGAATACCCGATGTGGCTGTGGGGCGGTTATGCGTCGATACGCCGGCTGAGTTAAAATCGGTCATCAACAAAATCTTGGATTATGAGAGGTCTCACGATGTCGGAATTTGGAGGAGGAAGATCAGTTTTGTGGCTGGTGCGAGTGGGTTCGGTTTGCTGACGGATATGGTTTTGGAAAATGCCACGAAGAAGATCCTCATAGATCGTATTCCAGCGTCTTACGATACGCCGATGCTCTATGCCAATTGGCGCAGTCCTTACTGTCCTAATCCGGTCGAATTTGAACAGACGGTTGTCCAGCGGTTGGACGCTGGTTGTTTTGTTTGGGTTTATTTGGGCCACGGACACCGTACACAATTAGACCATCTTCGGACGCCGGCTGGGTATGCACCTGTCTTGAGAGCAGAGACAGTAGGGCGCTTGAATTGCCCATCTGCTGGTCCCATCGCTGTGTTATTGGCCTGTTATAGCGGTGCGTTTGATGGTTCGGACGAGTGTTTGGCAGAATTAATGCTGCGGGCTCCTCAAGGCCCGGTTGCTGTTATTTGCGGTTCTCGTGTCACGATGCCCTACGGCATGGCGGTACTTGGAACAGAATTGCTACACGAGTTTTTTACGAATGAACGGCCTACCTTGGGAGAAATAATGTTGCATGGCAAACGCCGGACCGTTTCCAAACAACGGGATAGCCAGCGTCGACGACTCGATTCTTTGGCCAAGGCGGTCAGTCCGGACTCTAAGCAAATGGATGCTGAATGTTTGGAGCACGTCAACTTGTTTAATCTACTTGGTGATCCACTTTTAAAGTTAAGGTATGCGCAACGGATTACCTTGGAAATTCCCAAATATGTTAGGGCTGGCGAACGGCTCGAAGTCCGCGGCGCATCACCCGTTGCGGGCAAATTATTGCTTGAACTTGTTTCCCGGCGGGACCGCTTAACGTTTCAGCCTACACCCAGGCACCAGTTTGAACTCTCCAACCAGGCTTTGCAGGAGATGAATCAAGTTTCTCAACACGCTAACGACAAACGGTGGACGTTCCAACGGCACACGATAGGAACAGGTGAATTTACATTGGACGTGAAGGTGCCAACCCGGGCACAAGGCCCGTGTCATGTGAGGGCTTATGTGCACGCAGAAAACCGATATGCGTTAGGGGCAGTTGACGTTTATGTTCGTCGGCCCACGACCGCGAGATCTGTGACGACGACTAAAAAAAGATGACTTGTCGTGTCAATAAGTGTGCGACAGATTCCTTTGCAAAACCGTTTCGTTTTGGTTTTGTGTGACCGGCTGTGTGTGTGAGACTCAAGCGATGGAATGCGTTATTAAAAGTCTTTTGATTTGAACAGGGACTTGTAGCTGTTACCAAAAAAAGATCGGCAGGAAAAAATACCTGCCGATCCGAGTGAATTCTGGTCAGGGCATAGATGATTTTCATGCCTCTAGACCGTTTTCGTTAGGTAGTTATTCTCTACCAGCGAATTTTCTTTTTACGACGACGATGCATTCCATTGAATGATTGCGGGGCTTTGGATCGTCGACCGAATCGAGCCCGAGTTGAGTTATTTTCACTGGGGCTGTTCCCAGAAGTCGAATTGGGTCGACTTTTAAAAGCATAAGACAATTCTTGATCTTCATACAGACTCACTGAAGCATTCATGTGTTCTCCTGTAGTAAATTACGTGTCAAACGAAAACCACACAGGTGCGTTAAATTCGGTAACTAACCCAAGCCACCAAGGCACCTAGCCGTTGCGCAGCCAAACCTTACGTCGTAGCGGTATCCATCCGTTTTTCCGCTTTTTCGAGATGTTCGACGACACCACGCGCTTCGTCACACAACTCGGTGATTCCTTCACATTGGTCGGCCACGCCTGACAGATAGAGCCAGATACCTAATTGTCTGGCCCAGATCTCTTCCAAGGCGTCGCCTTCATGGCCACAAACTACCAGCAAGGCGTTGTCTGCATGAACAACTACCTGCTCGCACAACTCGCGAAAATCTTCTTGCGGAGTTGCACCAAATCCATCCAAGTCGATAAACACCAACTGGAACTTGGAATGGAGGAAATCCGTTAATGCGTTTTCTGCATCGTCACATACGACTGTTTCCCAACCTCCGTCGGATGCCGCTTCGCTTAACTGTTCGCGTCGCAACTGACTGGCGGATACCACCAGGCACCTGTACAAGGATGTCTGTCGGTGAATGGGAAAAGACGGGACGACCTGAATTTGTTCCGTCGCGACTCCAAAATCTGTCTCGAAAATGCTCATACGTTGGCCTCGTTACATTTACTCACTTGCAACTACTCACTTGCAACAGATCAAACACTCTTTTAAACCAAGCAAAATGCAAACCAAAATATATTTATGTAAACAACCTTTTTGTTCACCCAATGCGAAGTAGTTGGTTGCTACTTTGTTGTAACCAGCATTCACCAAGTGCGATTTACTTGTGTTGCTACCCGGTCTACGAGGCCATCCTCAGGCCCGAATAGGCTCGGATCACCTTCATAGGTGTGTACTACTTGGATTCACAACTCTCGCTGTACTCGCTGACCATTTTGTCTACGGTCGATTCGCAATACCTGTGACATGGTCAATGATCGAGGTACATTCCAGAGCGACGTAAAACGGCAACAATGCCATTAACGTGAAACCTTTGGATAAGTGCTTTGCTACACCAGCCGCTGCTCGTGCCATACAGGATCTCCTTGTGATAAATCTCAGGTTTTCCGGTACAGACAAAAGCAAGCCTCGTGCCAAGTTCTTACGATTGAAGAAAACCGTCTCGTAAGTCGCTAAGTCGTAAGATGTTCCCGAAAAAATGACGCTTCGCTGCTTGCTGATAAGCCGGGGAGCACGATTCACAATGCTGGTGACACGTGTTTGGTGTCCACGTCATAAGTCATGTTAAAATATATGCTTATGTAAAATTCACCAGCTTGGTGGGGTCTCCGCAAAGCAGTGAGAACTAGACGGATTCAATGCAGAATTAGGGGCGCGAACCACGGCAATAATTTTCACCATGCGTCAAGCCATCAATGCCCAAGGAAGGGTGGAAACGACGGCCACTCTACCGAGTAACCAGGCGTTCTACAGGTTCACCGTTTTGGTGGTATCACCATCAAGATGGTGACACGCATTTGATTTTTGGGGCCCCTTGAGGAGTTTCCCTTTTGAGACTCGAATCCGAAGACGTATGCATCGAAATGTCGTCGTTCTGTCGAATGCGATCTGCCATTACAAATGCTGTAATTCGGCGCTGACTTTTACAAAATAGAAGCTAATATTCTATCTTCGTCACCTTGTGATCGGGAAACGGTATTTGAGTTGGACGAAATAGAGAACGCAAGAACCAATTCATATTGATGGTCTGATAGGCTACGCTGCAAAAAGAAATGCTCATTTTTTCGGAGTTTTGTCAACGCCATCTTCAAAACGTAAAAAGACCATCAGTAAAGAAGCATGCTCTTTTTATGCATCAGAATACTGTAGTAGTACCTCTGCAGCACGTTCACCACTGTGTATGCATTGTGGAATACCTACACCGCGGTATGAATTTCCAGCCAACTCCAATCCGGCAATCCGATCTACCTGCCGCTCGATATTGTCGACTTTCTCTAGGTGTCCGATGTTGTATTGTGGCATGGCGCGTTCCCAGCGAGTGACCTGGCAAAATCCTGGTTTACCTTCGATGCCCAGTAGTTCCTCCAGCTCGTTACTTGCCAAATCTGATAAATCCTTATCAGGTAACTGGACCAAACCGGGATTCATTGCACCACCGAGAAATACGCGAACCAACAAATGCCCCTGCGGTGCTCTCCCGGAAAATTTAATGCTTGAAAAACTGGCGGCCAAGATAGGCCGTTGTTCGACGGCGGGAACGACGATACCGAAACAATTTATCGGACGAGCAACTTGCCCAGTATGGTAGCTTAACGACACCATGGCAGAACTCGCGTATTCGATGTTTTCCAGCTGGCTGGCGAGTGCCGGCAATTCATCTCGAATTAGATCCGCTGCGGTCGGTGCCGCGATAGCTAAAATTACACCGTGAAAGTATTGAGGTTTGCTGTCCTTCGCTGACATGATCTTCCAACGACCGTCGCTCGTGGTACTGACATTTCTAATCCGACAGCCGGTCTCAAGCGATTGGCCCTGTAATCGAGTCGTTAACGCTTCAACCAGTGAGCCCATACCGTTTCGTAACGAGGTAAACAACTCATAACGAGCGCCCGTAGTTGTTGAGGTGTGAGCGCGTTCAGTGTTACGTTGTTGTTGCATTCCACGTGTCAGGCTTCCCCAACGACGTTCCATTTCGACGAACTGTGGGACCGCTGCAGCCACGCTTAGACGACGAGCATCCGCAGTAAAGATACCGCTAATGAGCGGTTCGACGAGCCATTCAAACGCTTCACGGCCCAGACGACGGCTGGCAAACTCAGCAAGGCTTTCCTCTTGGTAGTTGTCGCGTGGTCTTATAAAACGCTCCTTTGCCATTCGCAATCGGCCAGGCAAACTAAGGAGAGGAGAGGTGAGAATCGGCAACAGATGGGGTGTTGCCATCAGTTGAAACCCTGCGGGAAGGTGGTGTAGTCGCCCTTTTTTTACTACCTTGGCTCCACGATGAACGAGATTGGTCGAAATTAACTCGTCCGTCAAACCAAGGCGATGGCACAGGTTGAGGGCCCAAGGATCTTTGGTGATAAAACTATCGGCCCCCTGTTCGATCAGAAAGCCGTCGTCGTTGTCCGTCCACAGTGTCCCTCCGAAGCGATGACTAGCTTCAAAAAGTGTTACTTTTGCTGCCGGTTCAAGTTCCACCAGACGGTGAGCCGCCGCTAAGCCAGTGATTCCGCCACCGATTACAGCAAAACGTCGTCTAGGATCAGCGGGTTCATAGTTCATGGAGCGTTTTTCCTCAGGCTACCAGGGCTGTGTGGTGATGTGAGCGAAAACCGTGTCAAGTCACACATCGAAGATTTGCAGGGTTCAAGCCAGGAAAATGATCGATGGTTTGAATCAAGTGGAAGACGTGAGTCCGATGGTCAGAATGTTTCAGTTGCTTCTCGAAGGGTCTCTAGAGTCGTTACCGGACAATATGCTATTTCAGTGGTGAATTGCAAGTCAAATGAATGGATGACTTGTTTTTGGCATAATGCAAGGTGTAAACTGTTGAGGTAGAGTGGAGACGGCGGCAAGCGGATGCTAACTCGGATTTAGCCTGAATTTTATTGTCTACCTCTGGTACTGGCTAAACGAGTTGTGCCACTCCAGGTCAGTGATTGTTTGTGGTTGGATCGGGATTTTCCAACACCCCGGGGTCTAATTCAATGGTTTTGCAATCGCTTCAATCGTAGCCGTTTCGAGAGATTGACGTTACAGTGCGCGTTGATAACAGTAGTTAAATAACAGTTGCCATTCGACGTGTGCAATCTTTTGCGCCAAAAATTCTGAGTCAGTGTTACTGCTAGTCACCACTTGGCAAAGATCTACAAAATCTGCTGCTTCCCAGTTTGCCTGGTCCACAAGAAAATGGGTCTCCTGATCCAAAGTTTGTGTTTGAGCCAACTCCCGTGCTGCCAAACAAAGCTCTGGAAAGATCTCATGATTACCGGTACGCCGAAACCAATATTTTGCATTTGAATAATCGGTTTCTCGGCGGTGCATGATACCGTGCCAGTAGCTGCCCGTTGGTGAGTGGACCGACTGGCTGATCGTATGCGATTCGTCCAAAAAATCGTGGTTCAGCCAGAGTGCTGCCAAGCAGCAATGTGCCATGTCGCCATCACTAATTTCTTGGTCGGCGAATAGAGTATCGATATCCAGTTGGCTCAGCGCTTCGTGTTGTGAACGTCGTGGCTTACCAGGTCCCAGATCACACGGGCGGTCCTCAACGAGGAGGTGTTGGACAGTGAGTCCGTAACGGCTTGAATCAAATCGAAACATGTCATAATTCCCGGTCAGCTTAGGGTGAGTTTTCATGGAAACGAAAAATCATCAATTACAATCGACTAGCGTGAGCCAGCCTATCCGGACTGATTGCAAGATGCTAGACTACGGTGCTGCTAGTTTAGCAGCATGATAACTGTTTGACGGGTTGCAATGACGGGTCATTTTGTCCGTGCTGTAAGCAGCTCGCAAGTGACAGGGTCTGTTGTGACGTGACAGGGTCTGTTGTTATCAGGCAACGAGTAGGAATCCAGCGACTCAGGCCCCTTTTGCGTGAGAGACAGAGTCCAACTTGTATCCATTGGGTTTTCTCGTGGGTCGATGGTAGATATAATAAGAGCTTGGAGGTTAGTCCATGTGCATGGTACTAGTGTTTCCTGCCAGCCAACTTGGCCGTCTAGTTGAGATTTGTCGATGACAGTAGATCCTCATCAGTCTGACTCGAATCAGACTGAGCCGTCAGCTGATAAAGAATTGCAACCGCCGTCTGATGATCATTCCGCACCGGTTGTGGATGGTGTGCCGTCAACGCGTCAACATCGTTCGCTCAAGATTGGCTCTCAACGTGAGGAGCCAAGTCCGTCCGATGGGCCTGACGTACAAGCTTCTGATTCAGCCATGGCTGCTGATGCCGCGCCAGCCGAGTCGTCGGGGACCGTTGCGGCGGAAGTAGAACTCTATTTTCCCCAGCCAGAAGTCAAGCAAGTACCGTCTGATTTGGAAGATGAGATTGCCATGGCACTTGGTGACAAGTCGCTGGACGAACTGATTGCTTCTCAGGATGCTTCGACACAAGGTGAGAGCCTGGAGCCCGACACGCGCTTGCAGGCGAAGGTAGTCAAAATTCATCGTGAAGATGTCTTTTTTTCACTGGGTGGACGAGACGAAGGAATCGTTCCATTAAAACAATTTTCCGAACCGCCGGACATTAATTCGACATTTGAGGTCATTGTGACCGGCCATAACACCGACGAAGGGTTGTACGAACTATCGATTCCGGGCGCCGCGGTGGATGTGGGCGATTGGTCTGATATTTCAGAGGGGATGATTGTCGAAGCAAAGGTGACGGGCCACAACTCAGGTGGGTTGGAATGTGATGTCAATAACTTGCGAGGGTTTATTCCTGTTAGCCAGATCTCCTTGTTTCGTGTCGAAGATATGGAACAGTTTGCAGACGAACGGTTGCAATGTGTTGTCGTCGAAGCCAATCCGATGCGTCGGAATCTTGTTTTAAGTCACCGTGCCGTGCTGGAGCGAGAAAAAGAATCTGCTCGCCAGAAGTTATTGGATGAGCTTGAAGTTGGTCAACTTCATGAAGGGGTCGTCCGCAAGATTCAGGATTTTGGTGCATTTGTTGATTTGGGGGGGGTTGATGGTCTGGTTCACATTAGCCGTTTGAGTTGGGACCGGGTCAACCACCCTAGCGATGTGCTAAAAGAAGGCCAACAAATTAAAGTTAAAGTCGAGAAGATCGACGTAACTACCGGCAAGATTGGATTGTCCTATCGTGATACCACCGTTAACCCGTGGGAGAATGTCGAGACCAAATATTTTGTTGGCGCGAATGCTACTGGGGCGATAACGCGTATTGCTAAGTTTGGAGCATTCGTCCGTCTCGAACCGGGTGTTGAAGGTCTGATCCACATTTCGGAACTTGCGCATCAGCGTGTGCAAAAAGTTTCTAATGTTGTACAAGAGGGACAAGAGGTGGAAGTAAAAGTCTTGGCAGTGGATCGTGAATCTCAACGGATGTCGCTGTCCTTAAAGGCATTAAGCGAGGTGATGGAAGAGTCCGCAGGCCAGGGTGCTGATGAAGTTTCTGAACCGACGGTCCCCGAATATAAAGGGGAGCTTAAAGGGGGAACCAACCGCTCTTCAGGTGGAGAACAGTTCGGTCTGAAGTGGTAAAACCGTATACACTAACAGGCGCAAGAAAAATTAAGAGTTCGTGCGAGATTTCATGTAATAACTTTGTACAAACGGTACACATGAACGTCCGTTGACTGCGCACTGGATACAGTTGGCGTCGGGTGATTCGGCCTGTGCAAGGACTGCCCTGATACGCCTGACGCTGCCCTCTTCGATATCCCGGTCGATTTCGGCACAGGTGATGTCAAAGCATGGACAAATCGGTGCTGTGGCGCTTTTGGGATAAGCCGGTTTGATAAGCGCAGCGGTCAAAACCGACCGCTCGAATACGTCGAAATAAACCACGTCACATTCGGGTGTTGGGCAAAAGTATACGGCCTCGGACAACTCTCCTCGCACGGTAGTCTGTGTGTGAGCGTTTACCGTTTCGGCACGGACTGCCTGTCCACGAGCACCACAAAGAGGACAATAGTCATCGCTCGGTTCTTGTTCTTTGACGAAAGCTTTGTTCATGGGTGCTCAGTCTTTAGCCTGGCTATCCAGTTTGACAATTCGACCGTACATATGACCACCATGGTCACCACCGTTCCAGGTTCCCGCATATTGATCATCGTGAATCACAATGCGTGCAGAAAAGATACCAAATCCGGGGACGGGAAACTTGTCTAGCGTGATGACCGGGGTGTCACCTGCCCACCGAACGGGCAACGGAAGCGGTAATCTGGTGTCGTGCTCGCCATATTGGATACGTGCTACAAACATCCATAGGTCACCATTCAGTTTGGCAATTTTCTCTAACGTGTAGGTGTCTTTTTGAGGAGCTTCCGGTTCGTCCCAGGTTGTAAAATACCCCCTCAATTGTGCGTTTGTTAGCAAACTGGCGAATTTTTGTTCTGCGGCAGTCAGTGATTGTGGTTGGGATTCTGAAGTCGCGGGTAATGTTTTCTGAGAATGGCCAGCTGACGATACCAGCACCAGTAGTGACAATACTAACCGATCGAATTTCATGGCGTCTACCTCATGACTGAATATACAAACCAGTAGGGCTTCAATGAGTAAGTGAATGTTGATTCAATAAAAAATCAAAGTCTGAAACATATGATAGGGCCGTTGAGTCCAGTTGATCAGCGGTATTATTTCACCATAAATCTCAAATCATTGTATTCAGTATACGGGAAATATCACTGTCTTCCCATGAGATGTCCAGCTGGCTTTCAATGCGTCCTCACCACCGTACTACGTCGAGGGATTTTTGACTATTGACAAATGGAATCAATCCCACAGGTAGCCATTTACGTGATGTTAACCTTTAACTGGAAGGCGGATTCAAAAAGATCGGCGCGACGATGTGCTGCCCAGATATCGACTTCTGCATTTTCACTGGCATTTACGAGAAAAATTGATTAGCCGTTGATCACATTCAATTTGACGCTTTCAACGCGTTGAGTGTGGCTGCGGTCCAGTCCTCGGGCGATTCTTAGAATTCCGGCCAGTTGGCGAATTCGGCGTTGGTAGTCCGTATCAAAAATGGCGTAATTAGAATGTTTCTGTTTTGGCTTGGCTCCGCGATGGTAGCGCGCCACATTTGCAATAAGTTTCAATTCATGGCGTTGAATACCTGGCAATTGGCTATTCATGATTAAATGATAGCCATGTTTGTGGTGTCGATCATAGTTGATTAAGTATCCGACATCCTGCAGCATGGCTGCAGTCTGTACGATAAAGCGGTCGCGGGGGTACAAGCCAAAAGTTTCCGATAATTGGTCAAAGATCATACCAGCTAAACGGGAGACCTGACGTGCATGAGCCAGGTCTGCACCACAACTCGTCACAAATTTTTCGATGGCTGCTTCCTGATTATTTTCGGCGGCGGCCTGAGGGCGCAGTCTTTCAATCATTGTCCATAACACCCCATCACGGTTGTGGACTTGCAAAGCATTTACCTTCAGGTATTGCATCAGGCGGTCTACGACCATCACGCCAGCCACGATGACATCCTGTCCTTACGCATTTCGATCCCTCATAGATCGTAGTGTAATGAGTCTTGGCGTTTTTATAAATTACCTTTCCGTATCCTCGACACAATTGAAAAAGATAGGATTTACAATTGGGACTCTCCCATTTTGTTGTCAAAAACCGTGCAAGGTGGTGTTTTATAAACACAAACGGTGACAACTGGTGAAGTTATTTTCGAAAAGACGACTGGTCTGTAATCGCAGAATGACCGCCGCTGGAGCATTGTTGTCTATGCGCCATTGGGATGTGTGAAGAATTCGTGAAATTCACATGAATATTGCTTGGATTCCCTCTGTCGCTTACGAGAATTTGGGTGAAAAATTATGGCGCCTGTTTTAAATGCCAATTATTTTCGTGACCATGCGCTGAATGCTAACCATTGGTGGAATGTGGTGGTAGTAATGCTGAGCGGCCTAGGCGCCTGTTCTACTTGTAGTTGCGTCAATTTGTCATACACTGAAGGCGTTGGGTAGTATCTGCAGATCTTGTAAAACCTTTCGAGGAGACTGTGTCTGCGGATGACCAGCTTGTGGCAGTTTTTTGTAACGTTGTTGGTGAGCTGTTAGTGTGGATCCAGCGAATGAGTGTTGTTGCTATTTGGAACTTTTTTGAAAATAGTGTTGGTTCGGATTTTGGTGGTTGGGATCCTACCAATGATCCTGGTAACAATTTCTGACCGTTCAAAAAGGACTAAAACCAATGGCCAGTGTTGACCAGGCATCGAAATACAACGTGAGCGAGGTTCACGACCAAGATAAGAATAGTCCGGCGTTGGTAACCAATTTTTGCCCTGAACATTTTATCAATCGTGAACTAAGTTCTCTCGAATTCAATACTCGTGTGTTGGAAGAAGCTGAGGATGTCACGACACCTCTGCTGGAACGCGTCAAGTTTCTTGCGATTCTGAGTTCGAATCTGGATGAATTTTTTATGATTCGTGTAGCGGGGTTGCGGGAACAGGCATTCGAAGCGGGTGCACCCCAGGACAAATCAGCGGACGGAATGGCACCGTTGGCACAGCTACAGGCTATTTCGCGACACACCCGCCACCTTATTGCACGTCAATATAAATGCTGGAACTCATCGGTTTTACCGGAACTTCGTGCAGCTGGCATTGAAATTTTACATGACAATGAACTGAACCAACTACAACGTGAACAGTTAGATCGGTTCTTTCGGGAGACAGCCTCTTTGGTACTTACTCCGATGGCAATTGATCCGAGCCATCCCAAGCCCCGCTACCATAATCAGGGGCTCTACTTGGCGGCCGAGCTTGAACGTCGCAAAGCGCGAGGTCCAAATCATTTATTTGCAGTCGTTCAGATTCCTGCTGTGTTGCCAAGGCTTGTGCCTCTTGGTGCTGGTGAGAAACCGCAGTTTATTTTTCTTGAAGAAGCAGTTGCATCACGTCTACCTGATTTGTTTGGTGGATACCAGGCTTTGGACTGGACCACGTTTCGAATTACCCGCGACAGTGATATTGATTTGTTGGACCAGGAGGCGGATGACATGTTGCACTTGATCGAAGAACGTTTGCGGGCGAGTCGCCGCGCGGACGCCGTGCGATTAGAAGTGCAGCCAGGAACGAATCCACGTTTTCTGGAAATGTTGATTGAAAAAGAAGAAATTCGAGTTGCGCCTGAGGGCAACCCAGAGGACTACAGTGAGGTCTACGAAGTACCGGGTCCCATCGATTTGGGAACGTTGATGGAACTCGTGGAAATTCCTGATTTTGGCGATTTGCGAGATTCGGCGTTTTCACCTACACGGCCTCGAGGAGTGCGACACATCTCTCGGAACGGTCTTTTCGAAGAAATTTCACGGCGTGATATAATGTTGCATCACCCATTTGAATCATTTCACCCAGTGATTCAATTTGTATCGGATGCCGCCCAAGATCCTCAGGTGTTGGCGATCAAACAGACCTTGTACCGGACCAGTGGTGACAGCCCGATTGTGAGGGCTCTGATCGAAGCGGCGGAAAAAGGCAAGCAGGTTACAGCACTGGTTGAATTGAAGGCACGCTTTGATGAGGCAGCCAACGTGAATTGGGCCCGCGAAATGGAACATGCCGGTATCCACGTGGTTTTTGGATTCCTCGATTTGAAGACTCACTGTAAGCTGTCGCTGGTGGTCCGGCGTGAAGGTGATGAATTAAAACGTTACGTTCATTTATCAACCGGCAACTATCATCCGGCGACTGCCAAACTCTACACGGATATAGGTCTTTTCACGGCGGATCCCGACATGGCCGAGGATACTTCTGCCCTGTTTAACCTTTTGACAGGTTATTCCCAGGGACATGCCTGGCGAAAAATTGTTGTTGCGCCGGATGATTTACAGCGACGGACGGTTGAGCTGATTCACGAGCAAATTGATCTGGCACGTCATGGACGTTCGTCACGCATATTTGCCAAGTTGAATTCGCTTGTTGACCTCAAGGTCATCGAAGCACTTTACCGTGCCAGCCAAGCTGGGGTTCAAATTGATCTGGTTGTGCGGGGAATTTGTTGTCTACGACCGGGGATGCCAGGCATCTCTGAAAACATACATGTGCGAAGTATTGTCGATCGTTTTCTTGAGCACAGCCGAATTTTTGTTTTTGGTGAAGGGCATGATGCGAAAGTATTTTTGTCCAGTGCTGATTGGATGCCGCGAAATTTTTACCGACGTGTGGAAGCGATGTTTCCCATAGAAGATCCGGCGCTAAAACACCGGATCTTGCGTGAAATCGTGCCGGCTTACCTACGGGACAATGTAAAAGCTCGTGAATTGCTTCCCGATGCAACCTACCGGCGTGTTTTTCCGAACAATGGTGAACTGGTACTGCGCTCACAGCACGAGTTGCTGCAACTGCACGAATTGCATAACCCTGAGGATGCGCTCTCCTAGGTGTCTGGAGTTCTCCAGGCTGAGTGAGCCTTGGAGACGTGCAGTGGCATGGATCACGGTAGATAAGTGAGAACGGAGCATGTCCCGGTCTGCAAAATGGATGAAAGGCATGGACCCTGGTGGTCCAGTATCAGCGGCTGCTCTGGTTGCGTTAACAGGCCGTCTGGATGTGGTTACATACTATTTGCCCCAAGCAGCTGAATTTTCCCAAGACGACATCGAATACGTACACCAATTGCGAGTGGCAACGCGTCGCTCGGTGGCCACGATTCAGAGTTTTCGGCACTTGCTGCCTGGCCGGCGGTCTTGCAAGATACAAAAAATGTTGCGTAAATTACGCCGTGCTGCCGGCTCGGCCCGTGACCTGGACGTGCTTTATCAGCGTTTAAGTGGCGAGAAGAACCTGCCACACAAACCAGAAATGAAAAAAGTACTTAAGCAGATCAGTCGATGCCGTAAAGAATCCCAACTGCCTTTACGGGAGATTTATCATCGCTGGGTCCGTAAAAAGTACCAGAAACAGATCCGGGAATTGTTGGCACGTGTGCATTGGCGTTCAAAGAGTCCTGAATTGACTTTTGAACAGTCAGCTGTTCCCGCTTTACTTCCGCAAGTCAGCAAATTTTTTCAGGCTTCCCGCGGCGATCTCAAAGAGATTGCCGCACTGCACCGCCTACGGATCTGTGCAAAACAAGTTCGGTACAGTATGGAATTGCTGGCCACTGCATTTGCGCCTGAATTTCGTACTCAACTCTATCCGACATTCACCGAAGTCCAAGAAAGATTGGGCACTATCAACGATTGTGCGATGGCTAACCAGTTGTTTGAAAAATGGGCCGTTAATGCAGAAAATATGAATGTGACTGTTAGCTTGAATGAGATGGCGGACGAAGAACGGAGACGCTTGGAAACAATTTGCGATGAATTTCGCCAATCGTGGACAACTCAGCGTGCTAATCAGCTTTGGGAACAGTTCAGGAAATACTTGCCCGACCTGGCTTCGGCTTGACGCTCACCGGAGAGCCCTCCTGTCCCCTTTTACATGGTGTTTCCTTGTTCTGCGGAGTAGGTTGACACCGGCCGGAGGCGATTCCATGTATGTAGTTGGAACTAGATGGCGAAAATCATGTCGTTTTTGTTGCAATCCGGTCTGGATGGTAATCCTTCCTGGTTTTGTACCTAGGATCAATGTGGTGTCAGCCACTGGCTTTCAGTGTTTTCGATTTTAGCGAATGCCAAAAAGCGGTAACAAACGACTGCTGGTGAATTTTATTTTAAATTGGATCAACTTTGTCGAAAAAGCAGGCTTTACCCAATGCCTGTATAGTTTTTAGGACAGTGATAGTGATATGGGTTAGTAAGTCCTGTCATGAAGGGCGAACTTTTTTATCGGGAGTCATTGACATTTTTAAATACAAATTTTTAGGATGTGAGTTTGCAGGGAAGGATCAATGTATATCAACCTGTGGTAGTCCTGATTGTAATATGCAATAATGTTTCTACAGTTGAAGTTGCCCGTGTTGGTGCCCAGCAGAGCCTGTTTATTCGTATCACATTTTTCCGATTTAGAGTGGAGTCGTTATGTTACGGTCTGACAACGAAATAATTGACGCGGTATCAGCTTCCATTTCGCCCGCGGTATTCCGAGTCTACAACCAGCATAATTTTGACCAGATTAGTCAACTCGATTGCCTGTCCGAAGAACAGCGTTTTGCCATTCGAGTTGTAGCTCAGGTTTTACCATTTCGCGTTAACCAATACGTGGTAGACCAATTGATCCAATGGGAAAATGTGCCTGACGATCCCATGTTTCGTCTCGTCTTTCCGCAACCGGAAATGTTATCTCCCGAACATTTTTCCCGTGTTGCTACCCTTTTGCGATCAGGTGCTGACAAATCCGAAATCAAGGTCGCAGCACAAGAAATCCATAGTGAACTTAATCCGCATCCGGGCGGCCAGATGACTCTGAATCTACCACGAGTCGGAAACGAGTATCTGCATGGGGCGCAGCACAAGTATCGGGAAACTTTGCTGTTCTTTCCTAGTCAAGGTCAGACATGTCATTCTTACTGTACATTTTGTTTTCGTTGGGCTCAGTTTGTCGATAACAAAGAACTTCGAATTGCAGCACGTGAAGCAGCAACGTTGCATGAGTATTTGCAAAGCCATGACGAGGTGACTGACTTGCTTATGACGGGGGGAGACCCAATGGTCATGAAAACCTCCCGTTTAGGAGAGTATCTGAGGCCGTTGTTGGCTCCTGAATTTGAGCACTTGCAGACTCTCCGTATTGGTACGAAGTCGTTGACTTTTTGGCCTTACCGTTTTGTGACGGATCCTGATGCGGATGATTTATTGCGACTGTTTTCTGAATTTGTCGACCGTGGTAAACATGTGGCCCTCATGGCGCATTTTGAGCATGGCTGCGAAATGGAAGGACCGGTGGTGCGAGAAGCCATTCGACGTATCCAGGATACTGGAGCTATCATTCGCACCCAGGCGCCTGTGTTGCGACATATCAATGATGATTCTGAGGTTTGGGCTTCGATGTGGCGAAAACAAGTGCGTATGGGAATGGTTCCTTATTACATGTTTGTTGAACGTGATACTGGAGCGAGACGATACTTTGAATTGCCCTTGGAGCAAACATGGCGTATTTATCGGGACGCCATTAAGCAAGTTTCCGGTCTGGGACGGACTGTCCGAGGACCGTCGATGAGTGCGGAGCCCGGCAAGGTCGAAATTCAAGGTGTGACCGAAATTTCTGGAGAGAAGGTTTTCGTGTTGCGTTTTATTCAGGCGCGCAATCCGGAATGGGTCCAACGTCCGTTCTTTGCGAAATACGACTCCGAAGCAACTTGGCTTGATCAGTTGCAGCCAGTATTTGAAGAGAAAAAATTCTTTTTCGAAGATTAGATTGGCAGTAATGCCTGTTGTGATTTCGGGCTCTTGCCCTTACTCTATCAGCGCAATCATTTGGCCGAACTGCCAGAGTTGCCTAGGCAGGATTCGAATCGGAGAAGGGATTGCAATGCGTCATTTGACCTGAGATATCGAGTACAGATGCCGCATCGATGGTCGTCAATAAAAAAATGTATTTTGTGATCCGGAACAGCGTTCTCGGTTGTTTTGGAAGACAGTTCATGCGGTCAAATGATTTCGAATAGGACCATGAAAACACTATTGATTCTGCGGCATGCAAAATCGAGCTGGAACGATCCGGCTCTGAGCGACCATGAACGACCGTTGAACTCGCGTGGCCGACATGACGCTCCTCGCATGGGCCAGCTATTGAGACAAACTGCTTTATTGCCTGATTTGATTCTTTGCAGCACGGCCCTTCGTGCTCGTGAAACAGTGAAAGCGATTATCGATTCAAGTGGTTTTCAGGGGGATGTTCTTGACTCCTCCGATTTTTATTTGGCGGAACCAGATACGTGGATTGATTCACTCTGCCAGATCGATGACATATATTGCCGTGTAATGATTGTGGGACACAATCCAGGCCTGGAATCTCTGCTCCAACAGTTGACCAGTCAATCTGAAAATGTTCCCACGGCAACGTTGGCTTGTATTGAATTGCCGATTGGTAGTTGGCAGGAATTGAGCCAACAGACGAATGGCACACTTGCCCACCTCTGGAGACCCAAGGAATTGTGATGGGTTATATTGTAGGTCTCCCACTGTCTGTGGCTTGGTGAATCAAGACACACGTGGGACGACCGTAAACGATGGGAGTCATTGCCAATTTCGGTTGAAAATCTGCTGAAAATTGCAATGGCCGCCCTGGATTCCGTACCATTCCCTCTTGTTTTGAAGCCAATGCGGAAGACCTGGGTGACGGTGTAGGCGGAACAGTCACGGGAATGGAAGCAGAATCAACTTGGTAGCACTCTGCTGCAGTCTCATCCCTACAACCGGTATGTTGGTTATCAGCAGTATCAACCGAAGAGAGTGCATTGACGTGTACGGCGGAAAACCTACAGTTGTTTAGTTCGTACACTTTTATTGAGTTTTTGTTCATGTCCCTCCAATCTGAAACGCCCATGTTGGTCTTTGAATTAATGATTATCGTTGGTTTCGGCCTGATCACATTGTTTTGTGGATGGTTCTTGCGCGGTTTGTTTCATTTGCATCTTGTCACCATATCAGCCAGCGACCAGACCGAGACGCTTACCTCTCCCACTTGTTCGATTTCGGACTCAGTCAAGGACCAACAGACCATAGTCGTTGAACCGGAAACCGGGTCGATCACTTCGATGGATGCCATTCACTCTCGCTCGGCGTTAACGGAGCTATATGAGTTGACCCAAACGGTTGCGACGAACGTGGATGAACACCAACATCAAGTCGTTTCGATCAACGAAAAAATTAAAATGGCACAAAAAGGTGATCCAAATGCCGTCGCGGCACTGGTTACTCAGTTGGTTGAAGCTAACGAATGCGTACAAGACGAGTTGCAATCTGCCGAAGAGAAACTGCAACAACAGGCAGTCCAATTGGAGGAACATGCGCGCGACGCCCGAACGGACGTGTTAACCAGTTTGTTGAATCGACGCGGATTGGATGATTTGTTGCGAGAACAATTAGCCGAATTCCAGGCAGCAGGTACGCCGGTTTCCGTGATGTTTGCCGATGTGGACCATTTTAAGAAATTCAATGACACTTATGGTCACCCAGCTGGCGACGAAGTGTTGCGCGGTATGGGCCAGGTTCTTCGTGAGTGTTGTGGTGAGGTGGATATTCCAGCTCGTTATGGTGGTGAAGAATTTGCAGTGGTCTTTCCCAGTACCTCGTTTCGGGATGCAGCAATCCGAGCAGACAATATTCGTACGATGGTTCAAGACTCGGTGTTCCATCATGGTGGAAGTGAACTCCGTGTAGCATGTAGTGTTGGCCTGGCTCAACTCAAGCCAAACGAAGAGATTCAATCGTTCGTAAAACGTGCGGATGATGCGTTGTATGCGAGTAAGGAAGCAGGACGAAACCGGGGTCACTGGCACGACGGAACAGAAATCCATCCATTTAATCTGCCAAGACTATCTGCATCCATGCGGCGCCCTAGAACGAACGATAAGATTACAGTCACACCAACGGACACACGCTGTTTACCTTCTGGAGAGTCCAGTCCATTGTTGGCCGCAGAACTCGACGATCAAACATCGAATGTTGTGAAAATGATGATGCCCGAAGAGTCAGATATTGAAAAATCAACGATTGCACCAGTCGCAACAGACGCTACGCCAGGTTCAGTCGATGAAACTCCTGTCAGTCGATTATCTGAATTGCAACCGTTGGCGGGGATTTTGAAACCTGACGTATTTGTGTCAGAGGTTGAATCCCAAGTTGAAGCGTATCTCGCCGACGAGGTACCAACATCCTTGATGTTGGTTGCCATTGATAGGGAGGACATTGATATTGCGTCTGACGATGAGGAAACTTGGCAGACATTAACGCGTGCCATTTTTCAATTGTTGAAGGCTGCCGTGAGAACATCTGATGTTCTAGGGCAGTATGATGACTATACTTTTGGTATCTTGATGCCAGCGACTGCATTGGCCAAATCTACTCAGCTTGCTGAACGGTTGCGTCGCGCCGTTTCACGTTGTACGCTACCGATTACCGATGGTGGACTTCGGTTTACCGTAAGCGTAGGCGTGTCGGAGCTACAAGAAACCGATCGGTTGCCAGAATTACGTGGCCGTTGTGAAACGGTACTCCAAGCTGCGATAAGTGCTGGAGGTAATTGCACTGCAGTACACGACGGATGGCGGTGCCGGTTTGCCCCTGAACACGACGGAGCTTTGTTGGTTGCAGCACCCTAGGTGTGAGTTCCAGGATCGAAAAGATGTGCCGAGTCGTAGTGAGAGATTTGGGTATCGCAAGTGGCCTGCGTTGGCAAGTGGCTGGCAGAGAATCTCCAGAATAATGCGTTGAACAGGTAACAATTTTAGATTTTGTGACCGGGTTCAGAAGCCATTATTTAAACCAGACAGTTGCGATACCCTGGATTGTCAGGCCTGTCATGCGGTGTAGTGTGTGTAAAAAAAGCCCCCGGAAGACGGTGGGTCCCAGGGGGGCTAAGGACTCCGAGCTTTCCGGGAGCGATTGGTCGCGCGTTGTGTTTACACTACTAATTTTTTTTGTCAGATAGTCTGGCTGTTTTGTTTTCGAAGCGGCGGCTGGCTTCCCTGCCAGCTTTCGCTCCGCGGTCCGCAGAGACACTTTCCCGAGAGAATAGTGCTCCAGATGCAGACTCATACCCCACGTCGTGGATGATTGTTGATTGATTCTGTGAACACCGTTGTGTCGCATGCGGAAGGGAACAACGTCTTGGTTTCCCAACAGTAGATCCGCTCAGTGACGCGGGAGGAGAATAAGCGATCCGTCCTAACGGGTCAAGTCTAGTTCAGCAGCGACTGACAAGAAATGAAATGGCATTGCTAGCGGGGTGGAAATTGTCGGCGCCAGTGCTTTACTTCGGCTGGCTAGCTGCCAATCCAGACGGATACTCAGACAATAAAAATAACTTTGTTTCGGTACGGTTTGCTTACCGATCGCTTGTCAACAGTGACTACTTCTGTTCACTAGACGTCGTCCACATTGGCGGCACTGGGAAAATTCTCCTTTCACCAAGTTGGTCCACGAGGATGCCGATCAGACACCCATCCTTGGTGGCAACGACTGCTCTGCCGTGACAATCTGGTCCGAAGTCTAGTGATGAATCGACGAGCCATGTATCTTTGGACGTAACAACACGGCTGGCGACCAGTAGAATAGCTTGCTCCTGCGAGCTTGAAGTAATCCAGCAGTCTTCGGGTAGACTGGGTGAACGTACACGGTTTTCAGAAACAGTTGCAGTCCATTTATCTTCTGGATCTATTAAGTGGTAGAGGGAGATTTTTCCATGGACGTTCAATTGGTCAGTGCGAATAGTGATTTGACGCCCATCAATTTCAAGGTTGCTTTCTTGATCTTCGCTGGCGGGATCAGACTGAAACATATCTGTTGGTCCCAATAACTTAGACGGATTCAACCGTACAATCCATCCTTTTCGCTGCCGTGTGGTGGAAATACCCAGTAGGTTTTTTTTCCAACGTAGAACGGCCCGATTTAAATTTGGTAGGGAACCATCAGGTAGCTCGATGGGCGCACCTATTTGGATACGTGGTTGCCAGCGCAGGAGTTTTTCCGTGTCAACGTCTTCTTGAACGCCAAAACGGTGCCCGGTTGATACGGTTCGACCAGGCGTGTCCGGAGTTGCCATTGACACACCGCCGCGTACGATCGAGGAAATTGTATCGACATTCACCCGAAGGCCGCTAAGACCTACTGACAAGTCGATACCACTTGTTTCCCAAAAAACAGAATTTGTCCTAACCAACTGTTTGAAGTCGGGCAGAACAGATGTGCGGGCATCGACGGTGGCTGCGTCTGCAGACAAGGCGACCGATACGATGTGTCCAATTTGGGAGCCACGGTAAAATACTGGTGCGCCACGTTGCAAACTTCCACGAACCTTGGCTTCCAAAATGATTTCTAAGCTTCCCTCCGGTATTTCGCCAGAGGGAGCCGAGTTAAGTCCATTAAATTGTACTTGGCGAGGACCTGCTGCTGGGCCGGGTACTACTTCGATGAACCCGTCGCCGATTAATGTGTCTAATCCGCGCACCTCCGTGGCGCTCAGCAGGGGTCGCTCGATCCAAAAATGACTTGACTTTCGAGCCAATCCGGCAGATGCCGGATTTAACCTGGCCTGTACCGTGACACCGTCAAAATGTTCGTTTAACTCGACGGACAAAACCTTTCCAACGTCAATTCCGCGAAACCGGATTGCATCACCTGGTTGAATACCATGTCCGTTGTCAAAACAAATGGTGATTTTTAAGCCGTTGAAACCTGATGAATAAATCACCAGACCAATTGCGACAAACAGACTGGCCGCGGTGACTAACCAAAAATGCGAACTGCGAATAGGGTGCTGGCCAGGTTGGGGGGATGTACGCACGTTTGCGACGGGAATTCCAGGGCCTGCTGGTTTGTTGGCAGGGTCATCGGGTGAAATGTCATTCATAGAACTCATGCCTGGAACATCTCCAACGAATTAAAATATCTATGAAAGTAACACGGCACTTAGAATTTACGGATCCTCTTGCCAGATTGCCTGGGGGTCAAAGAACAAGGATGCCAGCATACTCATGCCAACACACAATACAAATGCCACCACGGCCGGACCAATATGAAATTCAATCAGGCTACCAAGTTTCACCAACATCACCAGAAATGCCAACAGCATCACATCTAACATGCTCCACTTTCCTAAATGTTCGATCAAGCGATAAGTGGTTGCTTTATGGTGACGTTGAAACAGTTCAAACAAGCTTAACTCTAGCAACAGCAGGATCTTGGCTAGAGGAAACACGACGGAGAACAGCAAGACAATTGTCCCTACAAACCAGTTTCCATGCTGCAGCAGTTCCAATGTCCCCCACAGCATACTCGATTCCTGGTGATAGCCCATCCGTTCGATACGTAAAATTGGCAACAAAATTGCTGGCCAATAAAGAATAAAAGCTGCCAGTGCCAGAGCGGCCGTGCAGCTGGAAGGATTCACCTTTGGCGGTGGAGTTTGTAGTCGCGTGTCACAACGGACACAGGTCGAGAACTGTCCCTGCTTCAGGGGCGGTAATTGATGGATTTTCCCACAACAAGAACACGCTTTGAGTTTATCTGTTTCTATCATATTTCGACCGTCGTATTGAGACTTGCTGCTTTCCCTGTTAGGGATTAGCCTTTTCCACGACAAGCTCAAAATGATTGGCAGCATTTGGTTGTACTACCAATTCAAGTCCCGATGTATCCATATGCAAGAATCGAGGGTGAATGAGAGGAGTCACATCTCCGTCGTCCGGATCGTAGCCTACCGGCGAAGCAGGGGTGATTGCGATGAGTTGTCTACCTGCTACAGCCCCGTCCGAGGTCGAGTAAGTACCGAGCCGATAACTTCCATCTGTTTCGATTATGCCCCGTGCAGCAATTCCATGATCGAATGACTCACAGACAATCCAGCCACCAGGTAAAGGTGTGCCATCAGAAAGAAATACATTTCCCGTGACTTCATATGTCGGCAAATGGTCATTGCCACAACCCACAAAGAGTGAAAATATTGCGACAATGAGTAAATGTCTTAGAAGAATGGTCCAATCCCTGCGTGATTGGTTAGGCGGTACCCAGTGGGTGACCTGTGAGATCTGTGAGATCTGTGAGATCTGTAAAAGCGATTTCAAAATCAGAATAACCAAAATGTTAACCTCACTCACCGCTTCTCAGGAAATCAACCAAATAATAAAGGTTCAGGGTCGACTTGCAATAGGGCCGTTTGCCAATTGTGGCAATGGCTAGGTGGTTGCTTTCAATGAAGAGTTTTCCAAGCACTTGTTGAAATTTGGCCGCTGTTACGCTTTTAGGGCAGAGACCAAGTATGAATGAATTCTTGTAAAAGCAGCTAATCGTCATTCACCAGAGGTAGTCCATCATTCCTTGCTGCCATGCGATCAACGATTGTCCCATCGATATTTACCGCAATACCTTCCACGTGCCCGTCGGCAAAGACAAACTGACAAATGCCTGGATGCCAACTGCCAAACGTGTCACAGATACAAGGTCCGTATCCTCCGCCACGGCAACCGGGGATTTCACGGCAGAGAGTCAAATCTTCTCCATGGTTCGCCAGCGGCGCCACTCGCCCGGCAACTCGGGCGCAATTATTTTGATTGTCTCCATTATAGATGGATCCTTGGCGGTCTTCGGCAGCCACGGGAATATGTTTTTCTCCTACCAAAAACGTTCTGCTGAGACCATCGAAAATCATTTTAAAACTAACATTAGAATCCCAGACTTTTTTTCCGCCGGGGTTCCAGTCAAACATGTCGGCCGTGATAATCGTTCCATTAGCCCCTGGACGCCAGAAATCGCTGCCTCCACCTGAGTTGTTGCCAGCATTACCTGCGTAGTCTCCGACGGCTCCCCGAATAGTAGTGTTGCCAGCATCGCCAAAATGATTGGAGGCCGTCCGTGGAGCACCACGCGATGGACAGCGAAAAACAGGTACGTCTGTTTCCCGAGCAGACTGGTTAGCCGGTGCATAGTACAACTGCATGAAATCCCATTGTTCCATTTCGTTTTGGCGTTCCAGGAACGGCAAAATGAGGGCAAACCAGGTTGGCGAACCATTCACCCAGCGAGATGGTGGCAGCTTTTGGTGCGTATCATGGAATTGGTGTACTGCCAATCCGATCTGGTGCAGGTGATTCGAACAGGACATTCGCCGAGCCGCTTCCCGAGCTGCTTGCACTGCGGGTAAGAGTAATGCGATCAGAATCGCGATGATGGCAATCACCACTAATAATTCGACGAGTGTGAAAGCGGTTCGAATGGGTCGTGACATCAGGCTCTTACCGAATGGGTTGGCACCTTTGAATGAATATGTCTGTTTCGATCATACGGTGCCAGGGAACCCACAACAAGGCATTGGAATAGGTAGAGCGAGTCGCCAACTTGTTTTCTGTAACTCGCTGTGGAATTCGTGGGTAGGCTGGAAACTGCCCGTGGTTTGAGACCTATCTAGTAGAAACCCAGGTTGGAACCGGTGAAATCTTAAAACAAAAGGCATGGTCACAGGGGATTTCTGTTTCATCGCCCTCGGATCCACTACCGGCGG
>CAYMUR010000079.1:15652-24397 GCA_964393615.1 uncultured Pirellulaceae bacterium | reverse complement strand
CTTCTCGACTGCCTGTTCAGAGAAGTCGTCCCTGTTCAAAATCGTGTGAGAGTCAGGCGAAGTCGTCTTCTTCGCGCCGCTTAGTGGCCGCTCCCACGGGAGTGTCATGTTGAACCCAGCCGCCTTCAACGTCGCAGGGTCACCATTGATCATCGACCGAATGCCTTCACGACGCAGTCGCTCCACCGGGGTCTCCAGCGGCGGATCGGCAAGAACCTGCTGTTGGCACGCGCCGCAGATAATGGGGCTCAACAGGATAAGCATGGCGAACAGGGTCGGCGATTTGACCATGGAACTCTCAGATTCCTTCCTCCGAAGCAATCACTCCGGTCTTGATTGGACAAACAGGCAGGTCATTTCGACAGTAGCGTTGGCGGGATCGAAGAGTCAAGCGCAACACGCCACCCGCCTCGACATTCAGCCTGCCAGTGCCTTCGTGGCCCACATGTAGGCGAACGGTGTTGTTCCACTCGGAGCCCGCGCCGGTCACCGTCGCCACACCCATTGAGCCGAAATAGCGACCGATGAAACCCTCGGTATTGGAAATCAGGCCATCCGCCTCGACGTTCAGCGTGCCGGTGCCCACTCGGCCCACAGACAGATAGCCCGAGTTGTCCCACAGGGACCCTGTGGTGTTCCACTGCGAACCGGAACCGGTGACCGTCGCCTCACTCGTTGAGCCGCCGCCGTAACCCATGTAAGCAACGCCGTTAGTAACCACGCCACCCGACGCGACGTTCAGCGTGCCGGTACCAGAGTTGTCAACTGTCAAGATGCCCATAATCGCCCAAGGGTCAGGCTGTATGCCGGTACCGCCTGGATCGACATTACCGGTCGTGATTACGCTCGCCGGAGCAGAAGTTTCCACCACTACAAGAACAACTGCCAGAGATACAGAGCGCACCGTACAAGATACTAACGTCAAATCCATGGGTATCCTCCCGGTTAAGCAGACATCCAATATACCGGTAACGGCAGCCGAGGCAACTTTTCCTCGAATATCAGGCCCACCCTCTCAGACCGACTGGCGTATGGTTCGGCGCGGAAGACGAAGAGGCCATGCACAATGTCTTTCCCGGTCCTAGTAGCCTAACCAGTCACTCACCACAGATTTTACAAGCAGTCCCTCCAGCGGCTTGCGCCTTCTTCCGCACCCCACGCGACTTGTTCGAGTACCAGCCATCATAGCGAATCAGATGCGAGCCCTTAGGCGGAATGTGCTGCGTGAACTCCGCCAGGAAATCGAGTGGCGAGAGAACCTGGAAATTCCTCTACGCGCCCGCTTTGAGGTCGTCGGCATACGGGTCGGGAAAGGCTTGACAAGCTTGTTTCTCGGCTTTGTAGACAACCTGTCCAGTATCGGTAACCTTAACCAGCCGAGACAGACTAAAAGGGCAACGAACCATGTACTGTACTAGTCGCTGGATCCCTGCTTAAGAATAAGGGAAAATATTCACAGCCACATTTGACTGAGATGTGACCAAAGGCTAGCCAAATATCCGCAACGTTTTCTTTCACGCAACAATGCCACGGATCACTTCGGCCGGTTTGACACCGGTCAGCTTGTGGTCGAGTCCACCGTAGAAATAGGTCAGCTTTTCGTGGTCCAGTCCCATCAAGTGTAGGATCGTGGCGTGAAGATCGCGGATATGATGACGGTCTTGACTGGCTGCGTAGCCAAGCTCGTCCAGTTCGCCATAACTATGACCAGCTTTCACACCTCCACCAGCTAACCAATAGAGAAACCCTTGGGGATTGTGGTCACGTCCCTCGTTGGTTTCAGAAACCGGCTGCCGACCGAACTCACCGCCGCAAATCACCAAGGTGTCGTCGAGCATTCCACGCCGCTTTAAGTCAGTGAGTAGCCCATGCAGGGGCCGGTCTATTTCTGGCCCATGAATGCGCAGATTTTGTTCCATGTCATAGTGCGCATCCCAGGATTCCTGTTGATGTCCGCCGCCAGAATAGATTTGTACGTAACGGACTCCGCGCTCCAGCAATCGACGAGCGATCAGGCATTGTTGGCCAAAAGGCGCTGGTCCGACTGATATTTCTTCGTCCGGTTTGGGATCAAACAACCCGTACATTTCTTGTGTTTGGTGATCTTCAGCAGACAGATCCATTGCTTCGGGGGCGGAAATCTGCAGCTGGTAAGCCAATTCGTAACTGGCGATCCGAGCTGGCAATTCGGAATAGCCCGGTCGATCTTGGAGGTGTTTGCCATTGAGATGTGCCAGCGTGTCCAATTCCTTACGCTGCATTTTCCGGGTGACTTTAGTGCTGGGAGACAGGTTGAGGATGGGCTCCCCTTGGTTACGTAGGTACGTTCCCTGGTAGGCCGCTGGCATAAAGCCACTCGTCCAGTTTGCGGAACCCGAGATCGGACCACCGCGAGGATCAAGCATCACGACATAGCCAGGCAGGTTACTGGCAGCCGAACCCAAGCCGTAACCCAGCCAGGAACCGAGCGACGGATAGCCTTGAATGACTTGCCCGGTGTTCATTTGCAGCATGCCGGACCCATGTGTGAATGTGTCAGCATAGAGACTTTTGATAACGCACAGTTCATCCATGATTTGTGACATGTACGGAAAGGCATCGCTACACCACAATCCCGACTCACCACAGCGTTTGAACTTGCGGCGCGAGGCCAGGATGGTCTTTTGTTGGACCGTGTTTCGTCGCACTTCGATGTCGACGGTCTGGCCATCTCGCTTCTGCAATTCTGGTTTATAGTCCCATGTATCGACAGCCGAAGGGCCGCCGTACTGGAATATGAAAATGCAGCGTTTGGCTTTTCCTCTCGAGTGTGCGGGACGCGAGGATAGTGGGTCCATGAAATGAGTGCGCTGCGTGCTTTCCGCTGCATAAGCATGCCGAGCGAAAAAGCCATCCGCGTCTAACATGCCGGTCAGTGCCAAACCGGCAAATCCTGCTCCCATTTCCCAGAGAAATTCACGACGGCTGCCTGTGCAACTCGCTGCAAGATCTGCGGTTTGTCTGTCAAGCTTTGGCATGGCTGCTGGTCGTGACGGGAAAACGAGTCGAGAACTCAATCAGTCCGTTGATTCAGTCCACGTAAACGAACTCATTTAAATTATACAGCATCTTGCAGAGCGCTTTCAAGGCAAACTTGTTGGCGTCCTCCGGCGTGGTGGATTGGCCTTCTGATGCCTGCAGCTTGGACCAGGTATCACTCTGCCATGCCATGTAGTCGAGAGCGGTTAACTGTTCGTCAACCTGGGGCGAACGATTAAGAGTTAAGCGGTATGCCCATTGCACGCGGGCTTCATCACTTTCGGGAGATTCGTCCAGCAGGCGTTGAGCAAACGATGCCGCCTGTTCGTCGATGAATTGATCATTCAATAGCATGAGAGCTTGTGGAGAAACCGTGGTAGTGGCCCGCGTCGGTTCTGGCTTGTCTGGACTGGGGGCATCAAATGTTTCCAAAAGCGGGATGCGTAAAGCACGCTTTACGACTACATAAATGCTGCGTCGCACTTGTTCACCAGTCGAAGAAGGCGTCCAACCGTTGCCGGGCTGCGATTGCGTTGACAAGATTTCGGTCGGCAACGTGGGATAGACGCTTGACCCACCCATCTTTCGATTCAACTGGCCACTGATTTGTAGCATACTGTCTCGCATTGGTTCTGCTTCGAGACGACGCATGTTTTGTCGCCAAAGCATACGGTTCTGCGGGTCGTTGGTGATGGCGAGTTGGGAGCCAGGATGGACACGGGAGGACTGTCGGTAAGTAGCAGAAGTCATCATCCACCGCTGAATGCGTTTCAGTTGCCAACCACCTGCCACCAGGTCCGAGGCCAGGAAGTCGAGCAGTCGTGGATGGGATGGCGGCAGCCCCCTTCTGCCAAAGTCGCTTGGTGTGGGGACAAGGCCGGCGCCGAAATGATAATGCCATAACCGATTGACGATGACGCGAGCTGTGAGGGGATGGTCGGGACGTGTGATCCAATCTGCCAAGGCTCGTCGTCTTCCGCTGGTCGGTTGGACCTCGTATGGTTGTAACCATGCTGGGACGTTGCTAGGTACGATCCGCAAATGCTCACCTCCGAGCACGGACAGTGTTATGGGTTCGACTAACTCACCGGTCTGCCGCGGGTTGCCCCGAATGAGGACATGCGTCGGTTCCGCTTCAATTCCCGCTTCACGGACCGACAAAGCTTTGGGGTGTGCGAGCTTCGATTCGGCTTTGAGTTTGTCAATCGTTTCGCGAATTCGATTGCGCTTGGCCGATTCTTCCGGTGTTAATTTTCCGTCCAGGGTGGCTTCCACCAGGTCCGTCGTCAATCCATATTTTGCGGCCAGATAGTCTTGTAGCTTCTGCTGTTCCTGTTTGTTCAGAAGTCGCCGGTAAACAAGTAATTCAGCGATATCTCCGTTCAGGAATTGTGCTCCAGGCGGAGTGGAGGTGGGAAAATAACCAATGGCCATCGGATGGTCATGTGCCGTTGGACCTTCTTTAGTTCCCAACGACACGATTTGGCCGTTTACATCCAAGTGACAGTTGTGGGGATAATCATAGGTGACCGTGGTGATGCGCCAAACATCTGTGGATTGCTTGTTCTGCAGCAACGCACCGCCAGCTTGAGCGACGAATTGTTGCTCCAGGACACCAAAACCGCGATGGTTGCCCCCCGTGGTGCCGTCGAAAGTCCATAGCGAGCGATAGCTGGCATCGGAGCGACTTTTCGCGACCACGACCACGGTAAGCTGTGGTGTGGGATGATTGCCCATGGTTGCGTGTGCGTACAAAGGCGTTAATAGTCCTGTCTGTGTGCCATGAAAACGCACAGTGTGGGGACCCCATTCGCCGTCGTCAGCATATTCGATCCAGGTTGGGGCTTGTACCGGGTGAGCGGCGACGTTGGCGTGATTGTCTGCTCCGCTCTTGTCGACCCATTTTCCGCTTGGCCAAACATTGACCGGAGTCCCGTCAGGAGGATGGTTGCTGGGATCTCCATCTCCGTCGGGGTCACTTGCGTCCAGCCACATGGCCAGCCCGTTGGTGGAGATAGCGGTTTGTTCCGCAGTTTGAATGAGCTCCTGTTCTGTCGGGGAACGATCGGTTTGCCGCGTTCGAAACGCTGTAGCAAGTTCAGCGATACCAGCCGATGTCTGTTTGGCTTCGACGCGTCGTCGCGCATTCAGCAAAAGTTCGGCTAGTTTGGCTTTTGCTTGGTTCATGTCGTTGCGGATCCGCTGTTTTACCTGTTCCCAATCCACTCCGGAATGGTTTTTGCGCAGAGGAGTAAAGCTGGCATCCGGGTTGAATTCCAAGTGTGTCGGTTTCCAGGGACGGCCATAAGACTTGACGTTGCGGAAAAACGCAACCATGCGATAGTAGTCATGTTGAGGTATCGGATCGAACTTGTGGTCGTGGCACCTTGCGCAGCCAATGGTCAAGCCAAGCATCGTGTTGCATGTCACACGCACGATGTCGTCCAATTCTTCGTAATAGCCGACCAACAAGTCATCTGGTTCATCGTCCCAAACACCCAAGCGATAAAATCCCGTGGCGATCAGTCCATCGTCCGTAACGTGATCCAATTCGTCTCCTGCCAACTGCTCGCGCAAGAAAATGTCATACGGTTTGTCCTGGTTGAATGATCGGATGACATAGTCACGATATTGCCAGGCTAATGGTTTGTCGGAGTCTCGTTCGTAACCATTGGTTTCTCCAAAACGTACCACGTCGAGCCAATGGCGACCCCACCTCTCACCGTAATTTGGACTAGACAACAACCGGTCCAACAGCCTGGCATACCTATCCGGGCGATCGCTGGCCAGGTAACGAGCTGACTCGCCGGGAGTTGGTGGCAAGCCCCACAAGTCAAAGAAGGCTCGTCGCAGCAACTGAGTCGGCGACGCTGGAGGGTTCGGTGTTAACGATTGCTCGGCAAGGGCGTCGTGAATGAACGCATCGATCGGATGTTTGGCCTGTGCTGTCCAGTGCGAGACAACAGGAACCGGATAACGCTTAATAGGCTGGAACGACCACCATTGCCGGTCCTCCTCAGTGACTGCTATGCCTTGGCGGACGGCGACGGTGACAGAAGTCGGATCTGATCCTGGCCAGTGTGCTCCTTGGCGGATCCATTCTGTCAGGATGTCGATTTTCCCTTGGTTTAACTTTCCATCGGGTGGCATTTCCAGCCCGTCATAGTTGATGGCCTCGACAAGTAGACTTTCGGCAGGGTTACCTGGAACAACAGCGGGACCACTCTCACCACCGGCCAGCATGGTGGTCTGCTGGTCCAGTCTCAGTTTTCCCTGTTGACGGTCAGGCCCGTGACACCGGTAGCAGTGCTCGGCCAACAAGGGACGGATCTTTATCTCAAAGAATTCGGCTTGCGCTGCCGTCGTTTCGGCACCCAGCGCACCAGCTGCGCTACAGAACAAGATTAAAAGACAAACAGCGCGCATAAGGCAAGAGATATCCATCTTTCTCCTATTGTCCTTTACCGTTTGTGCTTTGTAAACCACGGTTTTGTCCTGAGAGCTGCTTGTCAAAATACGGTTGGTCCGCATTTGACGTTGCGACGGCGTCGACATCGGCATAATGATGGTGTTGCTGGGCAAGTAACGGTACATTTTACCATCACGAACGGATTGGGAACTTTGGCTGCGCCGCTGGGTGGCGTACAACGTCGTGGGTTGACCAACCCGGGGGCGGTTGTTGTGCCCCGGAAAATGCAGATCGGGTGGTGCTCGACAGGAGCAGAGGTGCTACCTGTCGCCCGCAAACGTCCCATCTGTTTATCATGGCCTGGTAGGCGTCTGTTGTTAGATAGCTCTACCTCCGGGTTGCACCAGTAGTTGTGACAGTTTGATGGGTTGGCGTTCGGCACTAAGCGTGACGAGATAATTGTAAAACGCTCGCTTGGCTTCCTGAAACGGTATCTTGCGGATCTTTCCGAAGTAGACGTCCGACTGATCTCCGGCTTTGGAACACCAATAGCCGCTGACCATGCCGAGCTTGGGAGCTCTTGGCATGGCTGACCTCAGGGGAACCTGATTGTGCCTAAGAACAAGTTAGCGCTTGTTCTGTTTGTCGTTTTCCAATCACTTTCAACGAGTTGACCAATCACTTTCAACGAGTTGAATAGTATACGGAAAAGGATATAGATTCTTTTGAGCGTCGGTCTGTTTTTCACAAGTCCTTTTTGCAGAACATCTTAACTCAGTCGGGGCGACAGGATTTGAACCTGCGACCTTTTGACCCCCAGTCAAACGCGCTACCAGGCTGCGCCACGCCCCGAAGCCTACATTATGATACGTCCTGACAGTTGCACTGGGAACCCCGGATTTAAAAAGGAAATGGAACCGCACCCTATTTCTCAGACAGCCCAGAATGAAAGTCGTCCTCGTTTTGTCACCGTCGCACATAAAACGTACATCGTCAGAGCCAGGTGGGATGACGATCGGGTCGCCAGCTTCCTACCAGAGTAACCGTGGCAGGTGGCAAAGTCTGTCAGCTATGGCGCAATGAATGCGAAAATAGTGCCTGAACGTCTACAAGGCCCACACCGATGTCTTGAAACCGACGCCCTTATGTTGGTCTGAGCTCACCATTAGCTTGCTGACTTCACCCTGATTCGACGTCGGCGGATGCGGCTGCTAAATCAGGTGCTTTAAAAGAAGCTCACGAAACAGCCTTGTGGCAGCGTCAATTCGCGGAGTTTCATCCACCAAATACCAGCGCCTAGTTGCCAACCGAAAATGGCCGTATGTTCGTTAAATTTTTTGATAGATCCGGGAACCACTCCGAACCTGCTTGGTTTCCCGAATTGTACTGTGCGATGACGAAGCTGTTAAATGCAACCATCAGTACAACGCACAAGTCTTTGACAACAGTTGGCCACTTCTGTCTATCTCACAAATGCCAGGGATCCATTCTCAGCCCGGCGTGCAGGACCCTGTTTGCGCCGTTGTCGCCAATCTTCTTGATTCGCACAGAGAACTGAAAGGGATACTTTTCGATGGAAAAGGATGCCCCCAGTATCATGATGTGAATCGTAGAGGGATCCGAGATGTGTTCAACGGCAATGGCATACGTCTGTGAAAAAAAGTCACTGCAGGTGAAGTGAAGTTGAGTCCAAGTGAAGTTGCGTCCAAAGGTTTCTCCATGCCCCAATGGCCAAGCGGGTCCTCATGGCATCAACGGTTCGTCACAGAGCCACCGCTCCATTTCCAGTCGCTGGAGGATCCGTGGAGGTACCAGGATACCGGACGGGAAAGCTTTTGCTGGCTGTTCAGATGGGGTCGAGTTTTCCAGCTACTCTTGGCTGGTGGCTATGGATCGGCAGATCGACGGTGGTAGATATTTCTTGCCGGAAAACACGCACGCGGCAACACTTTAGGCCCCAACGACTCGTAAGAATTTCGGTCCAATCTGGGGGATCTCCTAATTTCAAAACTGCCGCTCTCAATACCGGTCGGTTTTCCCTAAGCGACTGTTATATACGATATTAGAGGTTGTAAAGGCTGGAAAATGATATTCCCTTGTGGGTTGCATGGTGTCAGCTGACCTGCCACCAGCGCATTGGGTGCTATTTGGTTTTCCTCCACGATCCTTTCGGTTCAAGTCTGTTTCGGACCGCGGCGAAAAAAAGTTTTGCGCAACTATTGACACGCAAAAAAATCGAGTTAATATAAACCTAACGTCTGTTAATATACTTCACCACTGGTAAAAAACCATAGCCCTAATGCGACCCTTGAAAACCT
>CAYMUR010000079.1:15034-15552 GCA_964393615.1 uncultured Pirellulaceae bacterium | reverse complement strand
AGCTGGAAGTCTATGGCCAAGATTGGTGATCATAGATTTTGAGGTAGGTTTTTTTATTGGCAATACGGGGAGAGAAATAGAGAGATATAGGAACTTCGTGGTGCTTACCACTGGCACAAATCTCATTATAAAACAAGAAACTAAAGCCTAATGCGACCCTTGAAAACCTAGCTGGAAGTCTATGGCCAAGATTGGTGATCATAGATTTTGAGGTAGGTTTTTTTGTTTACGTGACATGGCGGAAAGGCCAGGTTGTCTCGGAAGAGTCATCGCGCTCAAGGTGATTAACGGTACTGCCTGACTCAAACCGCTAGGAAAATTCACAAAAGGAGCAAGTAATGAAAGCGACAAAAAAAAGGTTAACTGTGGTTCTTAGCGTCTTGGCGTTAATGGCAGCACCGGAGATTTCATTCTCAGCCATTCTGTTCGATGGAAATGGAGACCCCACCGGGTCCGGTTTGGCGGCCATTAATACTCCAGGTGAATGGCAATTTGACACCCCTTCGGCAGGGCTACTT
>CAYMUR010000079.1:0-14934 GCA_964393615.1 uncultured Pirellulaceae bacterium | reverse complement strand
GAGGAGCTAATTCCGTTGGCGAGGCCGTTTACGATTACATCGCGATCAACCAGGAAATCCCAGAACCCGCGTCACTGACGTTGCTGCTGCTGGGGTCAATTTTCGTGATGCTAAGGAGGCGGTAAACAGCCAACACGAAAGAGCCAACAGCACGTCCCCTACAGGGGCGTGAAGTCACTTTTCACCGAATTTCCTGGTGACAATGTGACCTGTTGGCTCACTGGGGAGAAATTAAGGGTTTATTGTTGATGGGCAAAATAAAATATTAGCACATGACACTATCGGAGATAGGCGATGAAGATACGAACGACTCCTTTGACATTGGCATTTTTCCTGATGGTATTGCCGGAGATTTCATTTTCAGCCATTTTGTTCGATGGAAATGGAGACCCCACCGAGTCCGGTTTGGTGGCCATTAATACTCCAGGTGAATGGCAATTTGACACCCCTTCGGCAGGGCTACTTTACCAACCGCCCACGAGCGACGATGGAGGTTACGGACTTAACGATGCCGAGGGTGCGGGTGTTGCTGGAGCAGAGCTAGATGCAAGCCAGGGTTATTTCGTGGAATTGAGTTTTGACCTTGTTTCCAGTAGTGACGGTCCGGGATGGCCTGGTTACAACATTGGTACCTTCATTTGGCTCGAAGATTCTGCAGGACAAAACATCGTCTTATCGGGCCTCGAAAACAATACGAGCACCAACGAAAACTATAGAATTCATACTGGGTGGTCTGATCCGTCGGAAGTCGTGGGCACCGTGGACATGAGTGGTGGGTTTCACACGATTCGGCTCGAGCACCCCGGCGGCAACGCTTCCACGATTGACGTCTTTTTTGACGGCTCTTTGGTCCTTGACGACCAACCCATGGGGTCGGAAGGCAATGGCTTCGCAAGATTTATGGTCGGGAATGGAGGAGCTAATTCCGTTGGCGAGGCCGTTTACGATTACATCGCGATCAACCAGGAGCATGGTGGGGCTCCTCCGCAGAACGACCTATCTATTTTTTGGAAGCAAAATACCTCGGGGGATTGGAATACGACCAGTAATTGGACGGGAATCGGACTTCCGCCAGGTTCGAATCAGTCGGCGGTTCTCGGCGACGTGATTGAATCAACACAAATAGTTTTTACCAACACCGATGTGACGGTTAACGACGTCCAGTTCAATGATTCCAGTACGTACATTGTCGGTGGAGGTGGTGTCATCAACCTGATGGCGGGAACGACGGATGGCTTGCCAACCAGTGGTGTCAGTGCAACTCAAGGATTTCACCAATTTCAAGCGAGCGTCGCGTTGCAGAACGACGCTACAGCCGATGTGGCCGAGGGCGCGTCCATTGAATTTAACAACCGTTTGTTTCTCAACGGCCATACGCTCACGAAGACCGGTGATGGGAGCTTGGCGATCAGTAACCGCGTTGTTTTAGCGGACGGCACCCTCGATGTACAACAGGGGATCCTTTCTGGATATGGTACCGTAGGTGGCGATGTGAACAACATGGGCGGAACGTTATCACCCGGCGACAGCGACAGCGTTACCTCTGCAATCCCAGAACCTTCAACGATGTTGTTATTGGTGCTGGGTGGACTGTTGGGAATCGGTCTCCGGAGGTGGTAAGGAATTTTACACTGGTCGGAAATTTGCTCTGTTCGCACTGCTCACGGGTGCAATCAGCAATTGCGAACACCAATCCACGTCGAGAGGTAATTTTCAACATTGGTTGTTTTATTGGTGTACACGTTACGGACCAACGTAAAACAGACAACCAAACGTTCTTTCACGACGTCAAAACTCCTTGGTCGAAATCGCTTCGCCCCCCTTGCGGGTAGTCAAAGCCGCGAGGATAGAGGCATCGGTGTTCTCCGACAAAAAGAGTGTGCTTCCGTCAACACGTAGAAAATGACAGCCGCCAGGGTGATAGCTGGAAAATCCCACTTCGGGGCCGCAAAGATCGAAGGCACCCTCACCAGGCATCGTGTTGAATCCGTTGATTCCCCGGCCAGTCGAAAAAACTGGACCATGGGGCCAGACATGACCGTCGATGTCCTTCGTGCGGGGCGACTGGCCAGACCAGGAACACGATTGAGAACTAGGATTGAACCCGGCATCACCTCCCGTCACTTCTCCAACAAACAAAGTCTGGCTGGTCCCGTCAAACACGTCGCCCACTTGAAAAGTTTGCACATTCATCAACATTCCGTCGCCCTTCCAGATCGTCCACTGCAGGTGAAGCTCCCACGCAGTCATTGAGTCGGCGACTCCGCCAGCGTTGGTTTTCCACCAATCAATTGTATTCCTGGGACCATCCGTGCCGACATTGATCAGTTCATCTTGTGGATCACTCGGGCAAGCATACATGCCAATTCGCTTCGACCCAACGTAGATATTCTTTCCCGACCAAATTTGATAGGGGGAAATCGAGTAGTCAAAGGCATCATGAACCAAACCTTCTTCGGCATAGGGTAAAATCAACGTGCTCCAGCCCAGGCCAAAAAAAACCTCCGTGCAGCCTGGAACGGACAGACTGCCACAACCGAATTTCCCATACGGAAAGGTTCCCACGGCCGAATGATAGTTATGCAAGGCGATGCCAATTTGTCTGAAGTTGTTCAGGCATTGCGTCCGCCGGGCGGCTTCGCGGGCCGCTTGCACCGCAGGAAGCAACAGCGCCACCAAAATGGCGATAATGGCGATTACCACTAAAAGCTCAACGAGAGTAAATGCACGACGAGTCATCAAACAATTGACCTACTTGACTGTCTGAGTCGGTGATACGTCATGGTTTGCAATGAAAACACCTGTCAACTGAGATTTTCGCTTCTCCGAGACCGTTGGAATCGAAACGACCCACCAAGTCAGGTACTGTGTATTACGGTACTGTGATCTTGCCGAAGTAGGGCTTCCTGAACTCTGCGAGGGTGTTGGGGGCCATGTCCGATGCTCCGAACATGAATACCGCCGTCATCGCGCCCGCCGGTACACGCTGACGGCAAAATGCTTGCTGCCAGTTATCCGCTCGGCCAAGAGCATCGGCGTTGAAGCCTACGGTCGTATATTTGCCCAGCCACTCGCCAGTCGGAGCCTTCCAGATGATCCTCAGGATGGCTTTCGCAGGCGGATCGGCAGGCAGGCGATACTCTACGGTGCCGACGATCTCTTCGCCGGGTGTTACTGCAAACGTCTGGATCCACACGGCGTTGTTGCTCTCGTGTACACGTGCGACGCCATCACCAAACGAAAAGCTGCCGGTGATGTGTTTCCAGTGTGCCCAGTTCTCAGCTGCGCCTTGCGTTACCCAGTCGATACCGTTGGAGTGTGCATTGCCGTCGCCGATTTCAAACGTCGGGTTCTTGACAAGGTTGGGTGTGTTTCCGATTGCAGCAAGCACGCTTGCATTATCCAATGCCTGGATGAATGTCGCATCTGCCTGGGATTTCTTGAAGTGAGCAAGCAATTTCTTGTGCGTTTCCGGTGATTGTGAAGCGATACCAGCCGCAGCAACTGCCAGGGCAGCCTGGTGCTTCTGCTCCCAATCGATCATGTGCTTCAGCCCTTCCAGGATGAATCGGTAGTCCGCGCAAGGGCCTTTCTCCTGGCCTGGGAATCTTGGCTCTTGACGGAACTCGGCCCAGAATAGGTGCCGCGCCTGGACGGCGGCAAGCAATTGCTTGGCCAACTCAGCTGCCGCCTTGGGCGATTTCGCTGCCTGCACCTGTTGGAGCAGGTGGTGCTCCCTGATGTAATGCCTGGCAAATTCCCAACCGCGTTCAAAGAAACGAATGCGTTGGTGAATCAGTTCGTTATCACCTGCGAGTTTGTGTGCCTCTTCGAACTGTTGATCGAGGTAGTTGAGGTCGTTTGCGGTGAACATGCTCGCTTGTGTGGTCATGTTGCCCAGGCCCTCGAACCACGTACCCGGCCGTTTCTTCAGCCAGAGCTTTTCGTGACGCTCCCAGTACTTTGACATCGGCTTCGCGGCGGGTCCGAACAGCGTGCTGTGGAATTCGTTGATCAGCTCGTCGACATCACGGTCCGGGTTCCACCAGAGCTTCGATACGGTGTAGTAGGAAGGGCCAACGGTGGGCCACAGCGGGCCGTCCTCGGCTTGGACACCCTTGACACCGATGTCTCGCATGCGTCGGATGTCCTCGGCCAGGCGGTGCGGGTAGTATCGCGGCACCAGCCAACCGAAGCTGTAGTAGTCGTAGCGGTACATGTTGCCATGAGCGACTTCGAGCCACCGTTTGTCGGCCTCGAGGTCTACAGCAAGGTATTCTGGATCGTGATACTGGAATGAATCGCGGGTGACCACGACCACCACATTGGGTGGCAACTTGTCAAGAGTCAGTGGCGGCACCACAAGGCTGTTGTAGCAGAGGAGGGCGATCTTTCGATCGGGAAACTCCTTGAGCATGACGTCTGCGACCTGTGTGACGAACGTCATGTATCGATCGGTGACATTAGGATGTCCTCGAAATTGAGGACGCGGTTCGCCGAGCGTTTTACATTGATCACAGCCGCACCAGCCGCCGCTGTCATTGATACCAAGCGAGAACCACGCCCAGTGCTCCGGATTCTTCTTGAAGAAGTCACGGCCCCAGTCGAGTGTCACCTGCAGCACACCAGGCTCCGAAGTGCAAGGTTGCCAGCCATAGCCTTCGGGTGGGGCGGCTCCTTTGACGCTGTAACGCTTGGGGTAATACTCGGGGTGTTCTTTGAAGTATGAAGCGTAGTTGAAGATCCGGGCGAAGTTGTGCCCGTGGAAAGCTGCGTTGAGACGCCCATCCATGGACAACAGATTGCGAACAGCCCAGCGGGTGGCAGCCCCACCACGTCGTGATGTGTCGACACGAACAGCCTTCGGGTCTGAGCGGAAGTCCACGAACGGTGTGCCCAGTTGCGGGTCAGGGTTGTCAGCGTACATCGCACCTTCCATGGCATATCCGAACACCCGACCACTCAGTGCGGGCAACTCGTAGATCTTGCCGTCAGGAATCACCAATTTGTCATGGGTGGGTATGACTTCGAACAGTTTGCCCGGCAGGAACCAGCGTACGCCCACGAAACGATCAAGGAAGTTATACACGGCGAACTTGGTTGCCATGTCGATTGTGCCGACGATCACCGCTCGCTGTTGGTCTGACCGTACCTCGATTACAAAGCCTTCGTCCTGCTCCGGCATCGGTGGTGCAGGTGGCAATTGCCATTCTTTCGCAAGCTTCGTACGCCCGATGAACAAGCCCTGCTTGGCCTTGTTCTCGGTCATGATTTCAAACGACGCGCCGGACGATCGGTCGAGAAAATGCTTTAACTCAGCGGCAGCGTCCCTCTCGGCGTCAGTTGCCATAACGGGCAGCACGATCTTCATCGCCGTCTTGCCGTTTTCAAACAACGTGAACCTGGTCAACCCAGCCGATTCGGCGGCACAAGATGTCGTAGCTACCACCGATACGAGGCACAAAAAAACAAAGTCTCGCATGAAGATCACCTTTGCTGAATACTGCATCGAAACGGGTAACGGATAGCGATTTCACTTCCCTTTGCGCCTGGAATTGTAGCGGCTAGCCTTGCTGACGTAAACAATCGACTCTTTTGTGCGGGCGATTTTTTGGTACCACTGACTTGCTGCGGATGGGATCAATTCTGGTGATGCGAAGGAGGCGGTAAGCAGCCAGCACGAAAGAGTCAACAGCACGTCCCTTAGACCTGTGTGAAGTCGTGTTTTACCGAATTTCCTGGCGACAATGTGACCAGTTGCCTCCCGGGGAAGAAATTAATATTTATTGAGCTGAAAAGAAAAATATTGGCACATGAATGAGAACCATTTTCTGAGCTAGTCAGACCGACTAAGGGGAGGTGTTTCCTGACTGGCTTTTGTCGGAGGCAATATTTTGGATCGGAGGCGGTTGATGGACCCTTGTTTTTCGGGTTGCTGCTGTCCAAACTGAATCACGTACCAGTGACATCAGATCCCCATAAGATACCGGAGGAAATAAGTGAAAACACGAATCATAACTCAGGGCTGCCTGCCGATGGTGTTCATGATCCTGTCTGCATGGACTTCTGTGATTGCGGAGGAGGTCCAACCGCCCTCGGGATTCAGCGCATTGTTTAACAAAACCGATCTGACGGGTTGGCATGGCCAACCGGAAATGGATCCGCGGAAAATAGCTGCGTTCGAAGAGGATGAGAGACGTCAGAAAACCACGGAATGGATGGAAAGTATCAAGCAGCACTGGTCGGTTGAAAATGGTGAATTGGTAAATGACGGGCATGGCGTCTTTTTGACATCTGATCGTGAGTTTGGCGATATTGAATTGTTGTTGGAATACAAGGTGGTCCCCGAAGCGGATAGTGGGATTTATTTACGTGGAACACCCCAGGTGCAAATTTGGGATTATTCTCCGGGTGGCGAGTTTGCTCATTTAGGTGCGATCAAGGGGTCAGGAGGGCTTTTCAATAATAGCCCGGGTGCTCCCGGTAAAGATCCGCTCGTTCTGGCCGACAAGCCATTTGGTGAATGGAACCGGCTCAGGATTTTACAGGTTGGTGCCCGAACCAGTGTCTGGTTGAATGGCAAATTGGTTGTCGATCATGCAATCATGGAAAATTACCACGCCAGAAATATACCGTTATTTGTACGTGGCCCGATTCAATTACAGACGCACGGAGGCGAAATTCGTTGGCGCAACCTGTTTGTGCGTGAAATTTCGCCCCAGGAAGCCACGCGTGTTTTGCGTGACAAGCAAAGTTCAGAAGAGTTTATGAGGTTGTTTAATGGGAAAAATCTGGAGGGTTGGCGAGGTGCTGTTGAACACTACCAGGTAGTGGAGGGGGCTATTGTCTGCCGCCCCGGGAAAGGAGGGACGTTATTTACCCAGGAGGAGTTTTCTGATTTTGTAGTACGACTCGAATTTCGCTTACCCGCCCAGGGTAACAATGGACTTGCACTGCGTTACCCGGGACATGGGGTTCCGCACGTCGATGGTTTTTGTGAGCTGCAAGTGCTCGACTCGGAACATCCGGCTTATAAGGATTTGGATCCGCGGCAGTATCACGGTTCTGCGTATGGTATTGTTCCCGCCCATCGTGGATACCTGCGCCCGGTTGGTGAGTGGAATTTTCAGCAAGTGACAGTCCGTGGAAAGACCGTTCAGGTTGAACTGAACGGAACAGTCATACTCGACGCCGACTTGAACCAGGTGCAGGAACGAAAGGATAACGCTCCACATCCTGGAAAGGACCTTATGTCTGGATATTTCGGTTTTGCAGGACACTCTGATCCCGTGGCTTTCCGTCATATTGAAATCAGACGGTTGGGTGAAAAATAAAACTACCGACGAGTGGTTTGTTACCGGTTGGAACGAATGGCGTGAGGTTGGTGCCGTCATTTCGTGTTAAACAAGGAGCCATGTCTGTGAGTCTGCTGGGCCGTTGTTTTACTATCTCGTTGTGTGTCCACGTCGTGGTGGCGGCGGTTGCAACGTGTTGGCCTGTGTCAGCTCGCTGGATTTCGAAGCAGAGTGGTATGGCGCCACTTTCGCTGGTTGCCAGTCCGGCACAAGCAGAGGTACACCCGGCAGCCCAGGGGTTAATGATCAACACGGACATTCAGGTGGACTCCCGTACGGCCGACCTGGTCACGGCTTCACTGAATGATCGGATTGCCTTCTCACAAGCCCGTTCTCGGGATGATAATCTCCAGGAATTGACGGAATTGGCCGAACGCCTGGAAGCCAAGTCTTCGGCAGATTCTGTGGATTCCATCGCTACGCAATTTCACAGTTGGTTAGGGACGCAGGCACGAGCTACCTTGCCGGCGGCGGATCCGGTGCCCGGTCCATTCCATATCGACAGCGCACAATTCCACGAATTACGGCGTGAGGAAATACAATCGGGAACACCTGCGAGATATTGGGCAGTTTTGATTGATGAGCAAGGAAGATTACTGGAAGTCGAAATCACGGCAGCCGAAGGTGCCCCGTTGTACGAGACCATGCAACGGCTCAAGAAGTTTCCCTTAGCTGAGAAACTTTATCGTCAAATCGCCATGCCACTATTGGACAAGTTGTTGCGGGAAAATCGGACCTCCAGCCCTGCCGGGGAAGTCAGCCAGGGGCAGTCGGATGATGCGCACAACCAGCCATCTCGAGCAACGAGAGAGTGATAAGGTTTCTTTACATCGGGGTGTGGCAATCTACCGCAGACCGGAAAAGTTGAAGATTCGAAGAAAAATCATCCGTTGGCCTGTTCCCGTCTCGCCACCAAAGCTGATAAAGGTTACATTGGTGCCTCTATTTATTTTTCTCTGTTGCTGGCTCAGGGGTTTGGCAACTCCTGACCGGTCCTGCCTCTGCTCATTCCTGTTTTCTGTGGATCGTTCTACCATTTGATCTCGACTGATTTGAATACCCGTGTTTGGTCACTTTCCCAGGCAAAGCGGGCTGTTATTGTGGCGGGTTGCTTCGCCATGGCCTACACGCAGTTGACGATGTCTCCGGCTACGGTGGAGTTTGCGCGGATGCATGGGGCGACCGGCTTTCATTTTGGTGTCCTGGGGGCATTGCCGGCAGGAACGTTCCTCATGCAGTTTGCCGCTGCTGTTATGGTGAATCATCTGAATTACCGCCGAAGGTTGTGGGTCACCTTGTCAATTTTTCAGCGTTTAATTTGTTTGCCTATTGCGCTGGGGCCGTTACTGTTTCCACAAGTCTCTGATACGGTTTGGGTATGGAGCTTGATTCTTTCGACACTGGTAAATCATGCGATGTTGCATTTTTGCACACCGTTGTGGTTGTCGTGGATGGGTGACTATTTACCGCACGGTGGGCTAAATCGTTTTTGGGGGATGCGCCATGTGGGGATGCAATGGACTGCTTCGTTGACCTTGGCGGCAAGTGCCTTGCTCCTGTTCGGCAGTGGCTGGCACATCGATATCATTTTTGCGGTACTTGTTTCAGTCGGTGCGGTGTTGGGATTGGTGGACGTATTGATTTTTCTGAAAGTGGATGAACCACGAGTCGCTGCTGTACCCCAACCCCGATTGCGCCGAGTGTTAGCAGACCCTTTTCGAGACCGTGGCTTTCGGTCGTTCATTAGGTATTCTTGTTTTTGGCAGTTTGCCGCGATGACCGGGGCCCCGTTTATTGGCATTTATATGCTAGAGTACCTGCAAATGGGCCTACCACAAGTTTTTGTGTTGTGGACTGTATCCTGGGCAGGAGGCGCGTTGTTGTCGGGGCGCGTCGGTCAATTGGTGGAGCGTCATGGCCATCGGCCTTTATTGATTATCAGTACGTCGCTCAAGCCTCTGAACATGGTCGCATTGTTGGCGATTCCGTTTATTTCCTTGCCGCCACTTTGGATTTTAATTCCTGTATTTACGTTCGATGCCCTACTGAATGCAGGAATTATAGTCGCGACGAATGGATTTCTAATTAAAAAGTCTCCCCAAGAGAATCGTGCCATGTACTTGGCGACTGGGGCAGCGATGGCCGGTATTGTCGGCGGTTTGACTTCGATTCTGTCAGGAGTCCTGCTGATGGCTATTGAATCCTGGACGGTCACCTGTGCCGGTGTGGTGATCGGTGGATTTCATTGTATGTTTGCCATCAGTTTGATACTCAGATTGATGGGAATTGGACTGGCCCGGTTGGTCCATGAACCCGACTCCTGCGACACTCGTTATGTGATTTCTGAACTGGTTAGGGCAACGCCCTTACGTCTATTGAGATTTCCACTAGGTTTGTACCGTCGTTTGCATGGTGTTTCTCCAGAACTGCCGGCGACTAAATTGGGCGACGCGGTGATGCACAGGCAAGAGTCAAACAAGTCTGAGGCGGATCATTCTTTTGGGCAAGCCGGTTAGTCGACCGACAGGGTCGTGCCATTTTACTCAGAACCCTGTGGTGCATAGTCTTTGAGATGTACTGTTGGGGAATTCGCGCACGTGTGATACTTTGAGTTTGTCCGGATGAGTCCTGAATTGCGACGACCTAGTCGTGCATGCTCCGTTTCAGTTTGCAGTCCGTTTCTCCTCACCCCCGCCAAAAAAATAGTGGCCGACGATTCGTGGTGTTCCAAGGGCCAAGTACAACCATCTAGCGAGGACGTTCATGGCCAAACTCAAAATTGGGATTGTCGGGACAGGTATGATGGGAAACACGCATGCCAGGCGGTATTGTGAAATCCGTGGTGTTGAATTGCATGCGTGTTACGATGTTGACACGAAACGGTCTCGGGCGTTTGCCAAAGTTCATGGATTCCAGCAAGTGGCTTCCTCGGTTCAGAATCTGGTCGATTGTTGTGATGCGGTAAGTGTCGTAACGCCCGATCAGTTTCATGCACCGATCTGTATCCAAGTTCTGAAATCAGGTAAGCATCTGCTTTGTGAAAAGCCGTTAACCACTGCGTTATCGACGGCTCGACGCGTGGCTCGCAGTGCGATTGCTGCACAACGCCACAGTCGCACCCGGCACATGGTCAATTTTTCCTATCGGGACAGCTCTGCTGTTCAAGAAGCGATCAAAATCGTTCAGCGCGGAGACCTGGGAGCCTTGCGGCATGTCCAGGCGCACTATCTACAGTCATGGCTCGTGGGGGATACCATTTGGGGGCACTGGCAAGACCCGCAGTTTTTGTGGCGTCTGCAGAAGTCCCGGGGGTCATTGGGAGTATTGGGTGACCTGGGTTCTCACTTGTTAGATTTGGTGACGGTGATCGCGGGCGATGTTCAGTCGGTCGATTGCCGTTTGACCACCTTTTCCAAGATCGATCGACAAGGCAGGAAGAGGACGACGGTGGCTGGGGACCGATTGGATGCGAATGACACGGCAATTGTCAATTTAAATTTCAAGAATGGAGTGATTGGAGTGTGTCAGATGACACGTTGGGCAACCGGCCATGTTAATAGCGTTGCCTTATCCGTTCATGGTACGGAGGGGGGATTACGGGTCGATCTCGACCAAGGCTCCGACAAACTATTTCTCTGTCGTGGACGCGATCGGGCTTCCTCGAAATGGCGGATGCGTACCGTGCGTCGTACCCCTAACGTCTATCGACGCTTTATCCGATCGATTCAGGCTGACAAGCCGGATATGCCGGATATTGTACGTGGTGCCCAGGTTCAAAGTTATCTAGACGCTTGCCAACGATCCGCCAAGAACCAAGGGAAAACCACAAAGGTCCGTATGTGGACTTGATGCGGACTGCAGCCCGGGAGAGGGCACAATCCCTCTACTCCTGCTTGGCATAAGCCAGCAACTTCGATGTGGAAAGGGTTCAGCTCTTTGCATGGAGAGCCATGTTCTGTGACCTTGCGCAGAACCGGTCAACCTGACTAAGTCGATTCCCACATCATGGAGTCAGCGAGTTGCTTCGGTTGGAGGTTTTTCTGGCCTGGTAAAGAGCATCTGCTTGGCGAAGTGCCTGATAAGCTGCACCGTGGTATCGCTCGGGTGATTTCCAAAAATGATTTAGTGTTTCTTCGCTGGTAAAAAGATAGACTTGCTGCCGGTAAAAAATACCGTGTCGCCGTGTTCCACCTACGAGATTTCCACGGTCGATATACTCGACAGGGTCGTTTCCAGAAAGCATTGGTGCATAAAAGTCCGGATTAGCCAAGAAACGTTGTTGACTGTCTGGGCTCGCGAACAAGTAAGTTCGGCCACGATGTACGGCACCCCAGCGAATATCTCCCAGCTGCCAACGACTTTGCTCGGACAACGTTACGGGACAATATCCATCGATACCGGTTGGTGGGTTTCCCGCCGGAGCATGGAGGACGGGTGGCGAAACACTGGCCGCGCTAGCCGCCGTAGCCGTGTTCGATGGAGTAGAGTCAGCAGCTGATTCTTGTTGTGGAATGCCTGCGTATTGGCTCGGGCCTGACAACGTATGCGTACTATTTTCTGGATTGGTAGGAGGGCCTGAAGGGTCCGGAGAAGTCGGAGAACGATGATTATTGGGAGCATCGCCATGCACTGTGCCGGTACTGTTTTGCCAGGTCGGCGCGGTGGAGTCGCTTGACACTGCTGGCGCAAAAGAATGTGTCGGTTGGGACGCTGGGCCAGGGGGCGAATAGGTGCCTTGCGCATGAGCTAATTTCCCCGAGGGATTGAACGATACGTTTTGGTGTGAGGTTGGATTTTGGCCGGGCGCTTGGGAGATTAAAGTTCCAGTTTTGGACCGTTGTGAGTTAGCCACCTGCTGGTAGTGCGCCACAAATTCTGCCGAAGTTGCGGGACTGATTCCACGAAAGAGAATTTGACCGTTGCTGGATAATACGATATCCGTGGGCAACTGCTGAATGCTGTATTGCCTCGCCGTGGTAGGGGAATTTTGAACATTTATCTTGACGGGAACATAGTCACGGCTGATGGAGGCTGCGACTTGCGGATCATTAAACACGGATCGCTCTAAACGTAGACAGGGTGGACAGGAGGGGGACCAGAAGTGCACCAGAACGAGTTGGTTTTGTCTTGCAGCGACCTGTCTTGCCACGTCAATACTAGGCGCCCAGGAGAGGGGACCTTGTGCTTTGGTTTCTTCCTGGCACGTTATGACCAGTACTAGGGATGCGAGGATGAATCGCTTGATTGATTGCATGACGTGCCACCTTTTTGAATAGGAAAAACAACACATGGAAGGGCTGGGTGCTAGCGGAATTCCCTTGCTCCCTATCTCGACTTTGCCACCTGTATCGGTTATTACGATTGTCCATCTGTACAAAAATGGTAATGAGAAGTAAATGAGGTGTTAGTGTTGTGGAAACTGGCATTCTGAAAAGGTCCGTTTTCGGACCCAGCGTGGGAGCGTTTTCAGGAAATAGGGAAAAGGGTCGGTAAAAAAAAACGAGCCAGTTTTTGCGACGGATTGGCCGACTTTTGAGGGATTATTTGGTTTAGGATGCCAGGATTTTGAGAAAATTGACCCAATTCGCATCTTTTTGCGGATACCTAGGTTGACACGGACCAATACATGATTAAGATGCCGATAGTTGAGCTTCTGCCTGTTACTCAGGCAAAACATGGTCCGAATTGATTCATTCTCTGGACCGTTCCCTGCTAGGACAAAGGTTGTTAGAGTCAAAACTTTGCATCGTTGGATTAGTAGGGGTTACCGGCGATTCTTACAACGAAGCCACGTAAAAAGCGTATGGCAAGTTAAATCTATTCATAGCGATGCGGCGTCGAAGTGACGGTGTAGCGCAGGATCCAAGCAGTTGGTCTGTTCCTGTAGTAAAGGGCGTTGGAACACTAAAGGAAAGTGAAAATTGACCGTCTGGCGACCCGTACAACAACTCGGATTCGTTCAATCTAAAAATCTTTGAAACTGCCGAGGTTACAGGAAGATCCTCTCTTCGGCATAAGATGTTCCATTGGAACCTTGTTGGTTCAAATGGGTATTTAGCGCGTTCCACCGACGGATGGGCATCGTTGGGGCTTTGCGCAGTGTTTGGTAGTTACAGGTGATCCATGGCAAAAAAGACACGTAGACGGAGTACAGGCGGCAAATCAGGGTCTTCGAACCGAGGCCAACAGAATGGCAGGGGGCGCGGTCGACGACGCCGTTCAGTCAGTTCATCGTTGGTTCCTTCTGGAAAGGCTGAATTTGAAGGGGGGGAGAACGGAGAACAGCTGGCCCTGCACCCCGGTTATGGATTGCTGGAATTGCATCCGAACGGTTATGGGTTTTTACGTAGCCCGGAAACTAACTATGCCCGGGAGCGATCTGATCCGTTCGTTCCTGGTACGATGATCGAAAAGTACCAGTTACGACAAGGCGTAATGATTAGCGGGATGGTTCAACAAGGCCGCCGTCAGCAAGGCCCTCGTCTGCGAGAGATCACGGTGGTCGATGGTGTTTCTCCCAACGATTATGGCAACATTAAAACATTTGAGGATTTAACGCCGATTAATCCGGAGCAATGGCTTACTTTGGAAACAGAATCGGATCCTCTGTCCACCCGGGTCATGGACCTGTTAACGCCGCTCGGAAAAGGTCAGCGGGCGTTGATTGTTGCACCGCCTCGTACGGGTAAGACGATTTTGTTGCGGCAGATTAGTCAATCAATATCTCGCAATTATCCTGAAATTCATTTGTTCGTGTTGTTGATTGACGAGCGGCCAGAGGAAGTCACGGACATGCGTCGGCAGGTGAATGGTGAAGTTGTGGCGAGTAGCCTGGACCAGGATGTCGAAAGCCATGTGAGGTTGTCGCAATTAGTAGTTGACCGGTGCCGTCGGTTGGCGGAAATGGGCCAAGATGTCTTTTTATTGATGGACTCAATCACACGGCTGGCCCGTGCTTTTAACAAGTGGATTGGTAATACCGGCCGAACCATGTCGGGTGGTATTGATGTCAAAGCGATGGATATTCCCAAGAAACTGTTTGCAACAGCACGAGCTTTTGAAGAAGGTGGATCTCTGACGATTGTGGGAACGGCATTAATCGATACAGGCAGTCGTATGGACGAATTGATCTTTCAGGAGTTCAAGGGGACTGGCAACATGGAATTGGTGTTGGACCGAAAACTTGCTGACCGGCGCGTCTGGCCTGCTATCGACATCAATCAATCGGGGACGAGGCGTGAGGAACTGTTGCATTCTGAGGAAATGTTGCATTCTGTGACGATGTTGCGGCGCACGTTGACGTCGATGCACCATGTCGATGCGATGGAGCAGTTGACCAAGCAGTTGGGTAAATTCAATACGAATGATGATTTTATACAGCTGATTGCGGGAACCAACGTGCTTGACTGAATACTGGTCGGTCAGAACTGACTGCTACAGCGCAGGTTGTCTGTGGTCGGTGAATTTGCTACGCTGGTTTTCGTTTTGGCGACAAGCCTTGCTACGCATGTCAGCGCCATACTCGGAGGGTAAGCGAATGGCTAGCGGCCTCACTGGAAATGAGGTGCCGGGAAACCGG
>CAYMUR010000078.1:0-24415 GCA_964393615.1 uncultured Pirellulaceae bacterium | reverse complement strand
CCCGACCCCTGGAACCACAATCCAGTGCTCTAACCAACTGAGCTACATCCACCATCCTTACGTATTCAATCTAGCCATCTCGCAGATCGCAGACAAGACCACCCATTCTCAGATGACACTACCGTCACCGCGTGTCAAACGGGAACTCTTCGTCCAAGGTCGCAGCCGACAATTCAACCAGAAAGGTCGCTAAGCGATCTACCACCACCTGAACCATTTTTTCACCTTTATCGGCTGTAGCGGCATGCGGGTTCCCCGCTCCACAATTGGTGGTCAATAAATGCCAGGGTCGCGTGATGCTGACCCAGCCTTGATTCAGCGCTTCAAACCGCATGGGACGGGTAGATCCTTCATCTGCAACAAGATGACCATCCTCATTTCGCGCGACTAGATCCGGAAAGTAGCGCAGTCCAATTGACGTCTCCATTTCACCTGCGTGGTCTTCTGGATGCTCCAAAATATCGCCGGCGACATCATTGAGAACCTGGTACCAGTTGCACAAAAAAAGGTGGGCCGGTGTCTTGCCATGCAACTCTCGCAGAAAAGGTTTGAGCTCGTTGCCACCGTGACTGTTCAAGAGCAGTATTTTACGAATGCCACTCTGGCACAAAGACTCGACCAGGTCCTTTAATATCGTGCACAGTGTTGACGGATTGACATTGAGCGCAAGTGGCAGTTCACGCATATTCGTCTGGGTGCCAAATGGCATCGTCGGCAACAGAACAACGTCTCCACCCCGTTCATGGGCCGCTTCACATATCTTTTCCCCAACCACAGTCGCTTCGTAAGTATCCGTTCCATACGGCAAGTGCAGATTATGTGGCTCAGTAGCACCGAACGGTAGTACCGCTACCTCGTAAGTAGCATTCTTGACATGGCCGTAATTAGCTTCCGATAGATTCCAGGTACGCATCGTGTCATCTTTCAATAATTAATTTATTTAGACTTATTTTCAATCTTCACCGATGGTAACAACTGCTGCAAAGAATGCAATCCGTTGCGGGAAATTTGCGTGTTTTTCAAGTACAACTGTTCGAGATTTTTCAATGCGCCCAGATACGGAATACATTGATCTGTCAAAGACGTTTCCGATAATGAGAGAATTCGGAGTTGCTGGAGACTCCGGAGGTGCTGTAAGCCCGTGTCGCTGATGCGCGTACCAGAAATGTCCAATTCCCGCATCTGTACCAAGCGGGCAAAAACTGCCAGCGACGAATCGGTAATGGCCGTACCAGCAACATTTAGATCTTCGAGCTGAGTTGCGCTCGCCAGTCCAGCGACTCCACTATCTGTAATACGTGTACCACCAAGCAATAATCGCCTAGTCGAACTCAGGCAAGCGGGTTCGCTCAAATCTTTGTCCTCAACCTCGAGAAATTCACGATAGGCGTGGTCAAGCTCTAAAAAACTGGTTCCTGTCAATCGCGCCAATGTCTCGTCACGATCACGACGCTGATACACCGACTGGATGTATTCCACCAGGGCAGGATGAAAGGCTCCCTGCTGGTCATGCATGAGAAACTGTGTCAAACCAGCTGCCTGGCTGTAAAGCAAGCGGATGTTTTTGTGATTCTGCATGGCGTTACGCCCCAAACCCGTGAGGCGTTGCAGGGGCTCGTAGAAGCCACCATATAATAAATTGTGTCGAGCATATTGTAACCGGGAAGCATCAACACCCCCTAAAGTGGCATAACCATCATGCAGCTGAAGTGATTCGAAATAGAGTGCTACCCCTTCGACAATCCAAAAATTGTGATCTAGCCCCACGTCGTCCGCAGATCGCTGTCGCCCGGGTCCATTTTCATGGAATAATTGGTGCGTTGCTTCGTGACACAAAGTAGCATGGCTGTCATCATCGCTGGCATAAAAATACGCGGTTCGCTGCCGACCCAAATAAATGCCAAGTGTCATTTCGATGCGCGGTTGGTGCTTTTTCAGGCTACGTACATATTCGTCCTGGTTACGGTAGAAAACCACTTTATACTTTCGGCGCGGTACCATCTCCACCAACTCGCCACGCATTCGACGAGCCAGTATTTTGTCAGTGGCATAATATTTCACAAACAATTGTCGCCACACGTCGTAGACCATCTCCAGCTGGCGTCCCAATTCCACGCCAGCTTCCAGACTATGATTGGTCTGAACCACATAATGTTCCGTCTCGACTCGCCAGCCCTGACTGACTCGCCCACGAAATCGTTCCTCCTGCTCGGCACTGATCCAGCGGCCACGGAAATACCGCTGTCCTGATTCGTAACGACGAAGATGATCCTGGGGAATCCAGCCGAACCGCAAATGATTAATACGTCCCGACTGGATCATCTTTCGGGAAAATGTGGATTGCCAACGATCTCCCACTAGTTTGTAGCCCAGAATACGCCGCGCTTCCTTGTGATCAGGATCTGCGCGGAGCACTTCAAACAGAGCGCGATAAGCTGCTGCGTCTCCTGCCTCAAGCCATTGGCCCACCAGTTCATACAGCCGCTCTGCATATTGGCGGCGATATTGAACAAATTGTTGCTGCCAGTTCTCCAGTTCTCCAGACAAATCATTGATTTGCTGATCGACCGGCGCGTCGGTTGTTAGAAAAAAGTACTGCCGCTGTGGATCTCGACGGATGATCCATGCGAGTATCGTCTGTTCTGCGTCCACCAGGCTCCGGTTGCGACACTGTCCGGCCAGTTCCTGCAAATTGTCCTGAAATTCCTCGTCAAGCGATCGGTGCAACAGCGAGAGTGGATCCGCGGCAAGTTTCGGCGAAAATAAAAGCGCACCAAGTGCAATAGTTATCGCCATCATCGAGCAAGAACGTTTGTCCAGACGGTCGTGCACCATGGTCCTCGATGGGTGTCCGGCGGGGTGGCAGAGACTTAAGTCATTGGGAATTTACAGGCAAAACAATTCGCCGTGTTTTGAATTCAAACAGACGTACTCCTGCATCCAGAGCAACCAAAGATCCAAGATAGCGCCACTGCATAGTACTTCCATTTTAACATGCAAAACTTAGCCAGGTGTTTTTACAAAGCGGAATTGGCATCATCCTTCTGAAAATGCCGCGTCGAACGCTAATTGGCTGGGTGCGAAGTCCATTTTTTTTACGTTTTCACACGCCTCACGTGCCCCATGGTCCCGGTCCATACGACTGTCTTCCCACTCCACGCTAAGCGGGCCGTTGTATCCAATATCATTAAGTGCACGAATAATTTCTTCAAAGTTCACACCACCTCGGCCCGGTGAACGAAAATCCCAACCACGCCGTGGATCACCAAAATCTAAATGGCTCGTAAGAATACCTGTTTTTCCGTCGAGTGTGACAATCGAATCCTTGATATGGACATGGTAGATGCGGTCTGGGAATGCCCGAATAAACTCCACCGAATCTACCCCCTGCCAATGTAAATGGCTAGGATCAAAGTTAAATCCAAATTCTTCACGGTGATCTAACGCCTCTAGCGCCCGCTGGGCCGTATATAAATCAAAGGCGATTTCCGTCGGATGAACTTCCAGCGCAAATTTCACACCACACTCTCCAAATACGTCCAAAATCGGATTCCACATTTCGGCAAAATGCTCGAACCCGGCATCCACCATCGACGGGGGTACTGGAGGAAAGGAATAGAGCAGGTGCCAGATGCTGGAGCCTGTAAATCCGTTAACAACATCAACGCCAAATTTTCTGGCAGCTCGCGCCGCATCTTTCATTTCTTCTGCAGCACGTTGATTGACTCCCTGGGGATCTCCATCACCCCAAATGTAATCGGGTAAAATAGCTTGATGACGCTCATCGATCCGGTCGCACACCGATTGACCCACCAGGTGAGCACTGATGGAGTGGCATTGTAAATCGAAACTTTCAAGCTGGTCCCGTTTTGCCGCACAATAACCATCTTCCTGGACTGCCTTGTTGACTTCGAAATGATCACCCCAGCATGCCAGTTCCAAGCCATCATACCCAAAATCGACAGCCTTTTGACACATAGTTTCACAGGTTAAATCGGCCCATTGGCCAGTGAAGAGGGTAACGGGTCGTGACATCTGATGCTCCCTATAATAGTCTGATGTGCGGTGTTTGTTCTGTGATTTTGCCATGGTTCACGACAAGGAACAACTCCCCCCCAGGTCGCACCACAAAAGTGCTATACTTTTCATAGTCCCCGTGTCATAGTCCCCGTGTTAACCGACAACCATCGTTTCAGCGTCGGTAGTCATCAGCTGAACCGGCAAGTGGCTGGCTTCACACATCATATTAAGCATGTTGTAACGCTGTTTGTACCACAGACCCCTTGATTACACATTCTACGGCTTACCAATTTGTTAAATCCAAAGGGATCTTTATGCGGTGCCAATGGTTAACGAATACCGATGTGGAGTGCGTTTTTATTTTCGCGTAGTTCCGATACCATGCGGAAGACACAAACCTTGATGTCTCATTTAACTGACCACCGAAAAATTGCCAGGCCAGGGTGTCATCTACTCTGGATGCTGGTTCTGATAGCTGAGAGTCAGGCGAGTCAACCTGCAACGATTCAACTGCAAGTCTTTACCAAAGCAGGGGCACCGTTGACAGCTCCCCAGGACTGGATAGAAGTCCTGACAGAAAGTGGTTTTTCGAGAGTTAGGATTCGTTCGTTCCGGGAAGGGGATGCTATTTCTGTTTCGCGTCAACTTTCTAGAGATTTTTCCACGTACCATGTTACCGGGATAATCACGCGTCGGAACAGTTTGCGGTTACCAAACGCGGTCTTCACTCTGCGAGACCAACAAAAAATCCGCGACTGGATCAAGCGCCTAAAGATTGATGGAGGCATTAGTCCGCGCCAGCAACCCGTCGCATTTGGTTTGTCTTCCAAGGAACTGGTTCATCTCCGTGAACAGTTGGCTCCGACCGTCAACAGTTCGACCAAAGGCCAGGCAACCGCCCAAGTACTCCGCGCCATTCAAAAACAGCTTGTTTTTCCCCTTCATTTCAATCCCGCGGGCAAAACACACTATCGCGCCTCGTTTACCGTTGACGACGAACTCAACGAATTCAGCGTAGGAACAGCTTTGTCAGTCACTTTACGTCCGTTGGGGCTGGTCTGGTATCCAAAAGCTGTCGATGAAGACATCGAGTTGATCGTGACTGACATCCGACGCGCCGAAGAATTTTGGCCCGTCGGTTGGCCGGTGAAGCACAAATCTTCGCAAGCCGTGCCAAAGCTCATGGAACCACTGCGTGTGAAAATCAAAAATCAACCTTTAAGCAAAGTTCTCCAGATTCTCTCCATGCGAATGCAAACGCCCTTTTTGCTTGACCATCATGCACTGGCTCGGCATCGTATCGATCCAGACTCAACACGTGTCTCCATTCCTGAGGGCCAATCTTACTACAAACGGGTTCTTGACGGAGTACTGGGACAAAGCATGCTGATTAACGAAGTGCGGCAAGACGAATCGGGTACGCGGTTCTTCTGGATTTCCAGTCTGAAGCAGTAAGCACGTCATTGACCTTGTGAACGCAGAGACTGACAATCGTAGTTCCGTACTGGGTGCAGCAAGCTGTTAAACATTTCAACGTCATAGTTCCACGAGGCACTAATATCTACCTAGAAGATATCAAAGACTTCAAAAACAATTACTTATGATCAGGGATTACAGGCCTATTATGAACGACATTCTACAACAAGATCCCGAAGTCTGGTCAGCCATTCATGGCGAACTGCAACGACAGCAAGATGGGTTAGAAATGATCGCCAGCGAAAATTACGCGAGCCCTGCAGTGTTGCAAGCGGCTGGTAGTGTGCTGACGAACAAATATGCCGAAGGTTATCCGGGACGCAGATACTATGGTGGCTGTGAGTTTGTGGACCAAGTCGAAAATCTGGCCCGAACCCGGGCCAAGCAGTTATTTTCAGCCGACCATGCCAATGTGCAGCCCCACTCGGGATCACAAGCGAATAGTGCCGTCTACATGGCATTCATTCAACCGGGCGATACGGTACTTGGTCTGGATTTAGCACACGGAGGTCACTTGACACATGGCATGAAATTGAACAGTTCCGGCAAGCTTTACCAATTCGTTCGTTACGGCGTATCGCGCGACACACATCGAATTGATTTTGACCAGATTGCCAGCCTGGCACGTGAGCATCGCCCAAAACTTATCGTTGCTGGTGCCAGCGCTTACCCTCGTGAAATACAACACGATCGATTTGCGGAAATTGCAGAAGAGGTCGGCGCAAAACTTTTTGTTGACATGGCTCATTATGCTGGGCTCGTGGCAGCTGGACTGCATCACAATCCTGTCTCAGTAGCTGACATTGTTTCGACCACAACCCACAAAACCTTGCGTGGACCACGCGGTGGATTAGTCTTATGTCGCTCCGAATATGCAAAAAATCTGGACCGTTGTGTTTTTCCCGGCACCCAAGGCGGACCGCTGATGCATGTCATTGCCGCAAAAGCCGTTTGTTTTGCAGAAGCACTGCAGCCCGACTACAAGCAATATGTGCAGCAAATCGTAGAAAATGCCAAGACATTGGCCGAGGTGTTAACTGGTGGCAATTTGAGTCTGGTCAGTGGTGGGACCGACAACCATCTGATGCTCGTCGACGTGACGCCACTAGGCATTGGTGGAAAGATCGCAGAACAGAGTCTGGAAGCATGTGGTATCACCGTCAATAAAAACATGATTCCTTTTGACGAGCGCAAACCGGTAGATCCATCTGGGATTCGTGTAGGTACGCCGGCGCTTACATCGCGAGGTATGGGCAGCGACGAAATGAAACAAGTAGGAGCGTGGATGCTATCGGCGTTACGCCATGCCGATGATCCAAACACTTTGCAAAGGATTCGAAGCGAGGTTTCCTCGTTTTGTCAGCATTTTCCGGTACCCACTGATGCCACGGTGCAGCAAGCATAGCCAATGGGAAACTCCTGGTTCGGGGTGATCGAGTAGAGGACCGTCTTTCTTTTTATAACCGTTCGCACTCTGCCCACCAGATTCATAAATTTTCGACAGGAAAATGTGACTACCCAAAGTTCTGTAATATTCACAATCTAAAAATGCCTGGTTTCAGTTTCCCGAATAAGCAAGAAATTGCTTCCTTCTATTGCTGTGCCCCGTTTCTACATGATTTTACCGTTTTCAATTGTCGTAGCTTGCGCTATAATTCCATAACACAGGCCAACTCCATGCTGTAACGTCCCTTGGAACCCACGCACACCGTGGCCAACAAAATATATCATGCCAAGCCAAAACAGGATCCTCATCGCTGATGACAACCAGGCAAACGTCGAGTTGTTGGAAGCATACCTTTCTGATGTCGACAGTCAGGTCGAAATTGCCGTCGACGGCCAGGACACATTAGATAAAGTCGCTTCCTTCCATCCTGATCTGATCTTGTTGGACGTAATGATGCCAAAATTAAGTGGCTTTGAAGTATGCAAGCAACTCAAAGCCGATTCGGCCACCAAAAACGTTATCATTCTCATGGTAACCGCCTTAAATGAGTTGGGGGACATTCAACGTGCCGTGGACGCTGGTACGGACGATTTTCTTTCCAAACCAGTCAATAAGGTAGAATTACTTAAACGAGTACAAAATATGCTGCAATTGAAGGACATCAAGGACGAGAACGATCGTCTGCGCCGGTACATTGAACAAATGGAAGATGCGGGCGGTCCGGCTGGTGCAATGCACGCCTGACGTCAAACTGGCCACTAACGGACCTCGTGGTATTGACTAGATATCCTAGGTCCGTGAAGCCGAACAACGCACCCCTCGGGTCAATACACCGCATGAGAATCAACGCTCATCTATCTAGGCACCCGGCTTCGGCAAAAAAACAATTCTATCGGAATTCGGCCACCTGTTACCTGCCGCTTTTTTTGCTACTGGGAATCACCGTTTGGGTCCGCCCCGCAGCGCGGGCGATTGATCAAGTCACGGCGCCGAGCACCCATTTGGTAAAACAGGTTGTCAAATTAATCGAACAGTTGGGTGATCAACGCTACACGACCCGTGAGCGTGCCCAGGCCGAATTGTCCAAATTAGGATTATCTGCATTCGAGGCCATATCCGAAGCACAAAGCCATCACGATATTGAAATCTCACTGCGTGCCAAATACTTGCTTCGCAGCATGCGCATCAACTGGACCCAGGACCACGATCCACCAAGCGTCAAAACGATTCTCAAAGGATACGAGCAACTCGGCAACGATCAGCGGGTCATGCAAATGCACGCGCTGGCTCAATTGCCAAATGGCCTGGGGATCGAAGCTCTCTGCCGACTCGTCCGTTTCGAACGAACCGATGAACTCTCCAAAGAAGCAGCAATACTCGTACTATCCCAGCAACCACCGGATGAACCGGAAGAACAACATACAATACAAAAGACCATCCAGGCTACGCTCGGCCCCAGCCAACGATCTGGAGCGCTGTGGTTGAGTGTTTATGCCAATTGGTTCCAGTCCCCTGAAACCGTGCTACGATCCTGGGACCGTCTGGTACATAACGAAGAAGCCATGCTGGCAAGATCACCTGACCGTTCCAGTTCGAAAGTCGTTCGGTATTTGCTGCGCCGACAAGCGGAGATGTTGCATCTGACAGACCACTCCGACAAAGCGCGACATGTCGTATCGAGGCTTTTTGAGCAACTTGACTCCGGCAATGAAATCCAGTTACTGGAAATGTCTGATTGGTTGGCAGAGCAACAACAATGGGAATTGATCGTCGAATTTGCGGATCGGGAACCAGAGGCTTTTCGTCAAATTACTCTGTTGTGTTATCGACTCGCAGCAGCATATCGCGAACTCGGAAATACGGAACGCAGTGAGCGCCAAGCCGCTATAGCACTCTCCCGGGAAATCAACAACGACGCCAAAGCGCACCGTCAAGTCGCTCAGGAACTCAAGTCTCGCGGTATGCTTGACTGGGCCGAGCAGGAATACCGGCAAGTCATCAAGCTGAGTCCACCTGCTTCTTTTCTAGCGATCAATGCACACTATGTCCTGTCTGAAATGCTGCACGATGCTCAACGTGACTTTGACGCTGCCAATCTGTTAGAAACCATGTTACTTGCGATCCAAAACAGCGTCGATCAAGAATCCCGCGCAGAATTGGAATTTGTACTCCCTACCTTTTATTCTCGCAAAGAATATTTCCTGGCCCAGCATCACGCAGCGCGCGGCAAACGGGCACAACAACGGCAGGCGTTGGAGAAAGGCATTCAACACAATCCGACAGATGCTGACGTGCTGATTGCGATGTATCAACTGCCTGGTCAAGATGAGGCCTGGAAAACACAGGCCTTTCGTAAAATCGAACAAGCGTGCGTTATTTTTCGCCAAAACATCGAAAAATCTCCCGATGATGCAACCTATTACAACCAACTGGCATGGCTGATCGCCAACACAGTAGGCAACTACGATGAAGCATTAAAATGTAGCTTAAAATCACTCGAACTTGACCCGCACCAAGCCGGATACCTTGATACGCTGGCCCGTTGCTATTTCGCCAAGGGTGACCTGACAAACGCTATCAAATTTCAAACACAAGCCGTCAAATTGGATCCGTATACCATGCAAATCAAGCGGCAACTCGATTTTTTTGAGAGCCAACTGCCTACCTCCCAGACCAACATTAATCGTGCCAAGTAGTTTCGAACCAAGTTCCACACCAGCTTTCCGACCCATGCTTGACTGGATCATCTTAGCGGGAAGTATGGGCGTCTTGTTTTTGGCAGCCGTACTCGAAGTCGATACGACTGAACATGTGTTCGTACCAATTTGGAACTTGAAACTTCCTGGAACATGCATGTTTCGCTATGTTACCAACGTTCCTTGTCCCAGTTGCGGTTTAACGAGGGGATTCATTCATTTGATGCATGGGAATCTCGCCGCCGCCTGCCGAGTCAATCCGGCAACTAGTCTCCTATTTGTCACGGTTTGGATCCAGATTCCTTATCGCACCCGACAGCTGTGGCGTTCCTTTCACGGTCAGCCTCGCTGGGATGCATCTCGCTACTACCCTCTGTTGTGGCTGTTACCCATCGCTTTGCTCGTCCAATGGATCATTTCCGCCATCTCTGCCTAAGAAACCAACAAAAGCCAGGAGAAAAGGCCATTGCCATGGCTGAAAATCTCATCTTCTGCTGAAATAGAAATCGTTTTCAGATACAGCCAAGGATCACAGGTCCTCCGCAGGATCACCTTTATTCTATGGTAACCAGCCAAACAGCTACCATGACCAACACCATTCTATCGGTTGACAATATTCGGCTGGCAGTACTCGATCAAGGAAAGGGAGATCCATTACTGCTTGTCCACGGTTTTCCGCTTGACCATTCAATGTGGCGCTTTCAAATCGACGCTTTATCCACAAGATACCGAGTCATTGCTCCTGACTTGCGCGGATTTGGCAAGAGTGACGTCACACAGGGCACCGTGACCATGTCGCGTTTTGCAGATGACCTCGCGAATGTACTCGACGCATTAAAAGTCTCTTCAGCCATCACCTATTGCGGCTTATCGATGGGGGGCTATATCGGTTGGGAATTTTTTCGGCGATATCGTCAGCGTGTGTCGCGAATGATTATGTGTGACACCCGCACTGCAAAAGATACCGCACAAGTGGCTCGAGGACGACTACTGATGGCCGCTCGTGTTTGCGCAGAAGGCCCTGGCTTTGTTCCTGAGGCGATGTTTCCCAAGCTATTTTCCAAGGATAGCTTTCGACATCGTGCTGACATCATTGAGAAAACACGAAACGTTATTTTGGCTTCACCTGCGGAGGGCATTGCAGCAGCACAACGCGGCATGGCACAACGAGAAGACGTCACACAGATGCTGACTTCTGTCGATGTTCCTGTGCTGCTGTTGGTAGGCGTGCACGATATGATTTCTCCACCTGCCGAAATGCAGGACATGGCCAACTCGCTACCCTTGGCAACTTTGAAATTGGTAGATCGTTCAGGACACTTGCCACCCTTGGAGAATCCGGATGCAGTGAACAAAGCAATTTTCGGATTTTTAAATCCGCTATTGGATAGTTGATCATTGGAACTGAGGACAGGGTGGACTGAGAACAGGGTGGACTGAGAACAGGGTGGACTGAGAACAGGGTGGACTGGGTTTTCTAAAATCCACTACGAGAATTGGCTCGTCACCTGCCGAGGTGACAACCCACAGCCATTACGTGTTCTCATTTTTTTTCCGGGGAAGCTCAAAAACCGACTGCGTTTTGACAATCGCATGATCATCTGGAAAAGTATGAAACGCCTGGATCATCATACTACGTTCACGGGTCTGCACGTTGATGTAGCTGATGGCACCTAAAGCCAATCTGCCACTTGAATCGAACGTGTGCAACATCCCCTGGCGTTCGCTGTTACATACAAGATCCTGTTGAAATGACCAGAATATTTCAGGATCTAAGGGCTCTAATTGAAAATCGACTTGGTAGGTCGCTCCACCCCGACATTCCAAATAGTCACGGCATTCGCCTTGCAGGTGATGTCCCATTAAGCGACGTTTTTTGGGTAATGGATGGTTGGCTGCGGCAGCTACCTCGGTCAACGTAATACCGTCATAGCGCCAGTTGATAACATGTCCCGCACTGGTAATGTCAATTTTTGCCTGATATCCATTACGTTCCACGGCGCGTGTCTGGTGTGTCTCAAACAACTCGGGATGCAATGCTCTCCCGTAGAGCTGAAAAGTCAATTCCGCAATTTTCGGCCGAACAGAAAGCAAAATGTTATCCCTCGTAGTAATCGAGCAATTTCCCAGATGATTGGCAGTGACTCTTGGGCTGTTCCAGTCATTCCGATGGAAACTGCCGTTGACGGAAAGGTTCATTATAAACAGACCTGTCCATACATACAAACAGGTTTTCACAGGCAGCAAGGTTTGCTGAAAATGCTATTGACAAATGAAATGGGCCTGTTCTCATTTCCTATTTTTCTTGTTGGCGAATCACTGCCTTGTTGGCGAATCACTGCCGGATCACACCGCTAACCGTAACGACAAAGTGTAAATGGATGCTGCCAAAATATCGTACAACGTGTGTGCTCCGACAGTGATTCCAAACCCGCGAAACGTAAACAATATGGCAAAAAAAACACCGGCCAAAAAGCGGAAACTAAAGCTAAACCAATCAAACACTTCACCAACCGATGTGAATACACGGTAGTGCGCTGCTGAAAAAAGCAGGCTTGTCACTAAAATGCCTGCTAGCAGACTTGTCCGGGGTGTGACACCCAGGGCACGCGCTATCCTGGTGCTCAGCGGTAACAGGAGCAAGCGAAACAGTAATTCCTCATAGATACCCGCACCAAAATAGCCAATTAAGCGGGTCGTTGGGTGATTTGTTACCCCAGCTTCTTCTGACATTGCCAGCGCTATGCCCGACATGTCCATTAGTTTTCCCTGAAACTGGACAAATATCAACAAGACCACGCTGAACCCTAGTGATTCCAGCAACATGCCCGGTACAACTCGGGGGGAAAATAGCCAAGGTTCGCGCGTTATATGGTGCCAGCCGAGTAGCGTAAACACTGTCAGGATCGGTAGCACAAAGTACTGGCCAAAACCAATCCCGTCGAGAAACAGCCGCAGCCAAATATCTGCTCCGTTGCGCATCGCCTGGGGACCAAATGCCAACATCCCCATTTCATAGACCAACAGCATCGGCGCCACAAAAGCCAGACTGACGACGGGCCGACGGGATTCCACGAAGTAATCAAAATAGGGCGACTGGCCGAAATATTTGTCAGCGGATTTTCTTGACTTCATACTTCACCAAAATACTTTACCAAACCGAAAACCAAGCACGACAAGTGATAGATCAAGTCAATGAGTTTCTGCAGGTAGTGTACTGATTACAGTCAGAATCGGCGAGCTATTTCAACCTCGACCCAACACGGACGATAGCATGTTGCCTGGGCAGTGACCCTCACCTTTTGTCGGTACGGGACAGGTGCTAGCTTGAATCAGCCCGACGACATTTGCAGAGCAACTAAAACCAGCATCATTTTTACTAACCACCCGTCGTTCGGTGTGATTTTCAAAATGCAAGATTTTTAACCTATTTCACACCCGAAGCTCGTCGCATCAGGAACGAAACGAAACGTCCTGACAAGGCCATTTACATGCCCCCTTTGCTGTGCTGACTGGTTCTCAGCGATACAGCTGCGACCCTCTCCCTCAAAGCACCACAGCTTTTCGGTCCCCCAGGAGTTTAGCGACCTGACTACCTGGTATATAATCGAGCGCACAACAAACGCTGAGATAAGCATTACTGCAGGCTGTGACCTGACTCATCTACAAAAACCAACCTGCAATCATGACCATCATTCCCAATGAATCGTATTCCATGGTAATGCATGCATATTCGGTAACAATACGCACAGAAGTCTAAATTCAGGAAGTAATATCATGTCCTTATTCGAAGCATCCGAAACTGCTCAATTGGAACGTGCGAAACCATTGGCAGCACGGATGCGACCCAGAACATTGGCTGAATTTGTCGGTCAGGAACACTTCCTGGGTGACGGAAAACTGCTGCATCGACTACTGCAAGCCAACCGACTGGGATCGGTGATTTTCTATGGGCCACCCGGCACAGGAAAAACAACGTTAGCTCAACTATTAGCCAGCGAAACAAAAAGTAAGTTTCGACAACTGAGTGCGGTCACCAGTGGCGTCAAGCAGTTACGAGAAGTCCTTGACAGTGCCCGCGACGAATTGGCAACGGGAGGACAGAAAACACTCCTGTTTGTCGATGAGATCCACCGTTTTAATCGAGCGCAACAGGATATTCTACTACCAGACGTTGAGAATGGTGTGGTCATTCTTGTGGGAGCTACCACTTCCAATCCTTTTTTTGCGGTCAACAGTGCATTGATCAGTCGGAGTCGTGTTTTTCAATTTGAGCCGCTGGAGCCAGAACAAATCAAAAAATTGATCCGTCGCGCATTAACGGATGAAGAGCGTGGCTTGGGTCGTTTCCAGGTCACCATCCACGAAGATGCCCTGAATTTTTTGGCACAGGTCTGTGACGGTGACGCACGACGTGCACTAAGTGCATTGGAAATTGGTGTTCTTTCCAGTAACGAGCAACCTTTCGTATTTTCACTCCAACTTGCCGAAGAATCCGTCCAGCGGAAGTCGATGGACTACGACGCTAGCGGGGATGCCCATTACGATTCTGCCAGTGCCTTGATTAAAAGCATTCGCGGCAGTGATCCGGATGCCGCGTTGTATTGGTTGGCACGCATGCTTGACGGTGGCGAAGATATTCGCTTTCTCACACGGCGTTTGGTGATCCTTGCGAGCGAAGACATTGGTAACGCTGATCCACAGGCCTTGCCATTAGCCGTGGCAGCAATGCATGCTTGTGAATTTGTCGGCTTGCCCGAGTGTCAGTTGACACTGGCACAGGCCACGACCTATCTGGCATGCGCTCCGAAATCCAATGCGGCGACAGTCGCCATCCACGAAGCGCAGCAGGACGTACGCGAGGGCCGCCTGGTACCGGTTCCAAGGCACTTGCGCGACGGGCACTACCAGGGTGCTAAACGTTTGGATCATGGGACAGGTTATCAGTACGCGCATGACAGCGATGAAGGCATTGTGCCGCAAGAGTACCTGGGCATTGATCGCGAATATTATCGCCCTGTCCTGCGCGGGTTCGAAGCCGAGTTGGCGCAACGTCTCACGGAAATTCGGGCCACCTTACGAAAAACACCTTCACCATGACAGGTTCGTTACCTAGCCATCAATGGTAGCTTGTTATATCAACTCCGTCTGACTGGCGATAAACTTTGGTCCATGGGGGATAGCTTCGGCATGGGTATTTTACCTGCATTTCTTGATCTAGCATCAAATCATTAGATCTTTTACGATCTGCCGACTGGAGTGCTGTTTCCAGTGAATGCCCCTTCGGTCGCTATCGTGGGGCCGAACACTTAATCCATTTTCAGGTCGTTTCATCGACGAGGAGGACGATTGTGAACACGCTCAAATCGGGATTCGTCGTTGCTGTGATGTTAGCTGCTGGTTACGGCGCCTACGTGATGATGGTCAAACCACCACCCATGCCTGGTAGTAATGCCTCTCTTGAATCAGACTGGTCGCAAGCCCAGCTTGAAATTGGATCGTCACTGGACCACACGGATCAAGCCGCTGACGAGACAGAAATTGCCATAGAATCAGAGTCCACGACAAACCCGCTTCCAGTCGTACAACTGCAGCAGGAACAAAACATCAAATCCTCTGGTCCGACAGCAGCGATTACACCGACCAACCCCGTGACACCCGCCGACACGAACCCGGTACCGGAGACGGCAGCCATTTTAGCATCAGAAACGGTACAGGCTCCTGCCATATCAGCCTCGCCATTGTCAAACGCTCCACCAATTTCCACGGATCCGATTCCGGCGGATATTCCCACAACATCCTCGGACATTGCCGCCGTCGTACCATTCCAAGAGAACTCCTTGGAAACGGTCAGTTCGGAACCTGTAGCGTCCACGCGTGACGCACCGAGTCAGGAAACCAAACCTGTCACTGAAAAAGCCATACTGGCCGGTGCCTTCGAGGAAGATTGGCAAGCTGCAGAAAGCCAATTGGCGACAGGTAAACTCACGGATGCATTGTTCAGCCTGTCAACATGGTATGAAAGTCCAGAACTGTCAGAAGAACAAACCGTCAGACTGTTGCAACGACTCGATCAATTGGCTGGTTCTGTTATCTATTCTAGAGAACATTCCATGCATCCCTCGTATCAGGTCCGCACGGGCGAAACGTTGGAAAGCATTGCCCAGCATTTCCAAGTTCCCTGGCAGTTTTTGGCCAATGTAAACGGCATCACGCAACCCTCGGCGCTGATACCAGGTCAAGAATTAAAGATAGTCCACGGACCTTTTCACAGCAAAATCGATTTGGATGGTCGCACATTGACAGTGTTTCTCGGGCGATTATATGGAGGGCGGTTCAATATTCAGTTAGGCCAAAATCCGTTTCCTGACCCTGGTGAACAGGAGGTCCTTAGCAAAACGCTGAATGGATTGGATTTTGTCGGATCAGATGGCCAGCTTCTATCGGCAAGTGACCCCACCAATCCTTATGGCAAGATGATCATCCAGTTGACTGACAATTTGGTGATCCATACAGCGGCAACCGCCGGAACGCAACCTGCACCTGGCTGCATCATGTTGCACGAGCAAGACGTTCTTGACTTGTACGCAATTTTATCAGTGAATTCACGGGTCATTATCAAATCCAATTCACCGCGCCGTCAGAGCTCTGGCGCAGCCTCTTCGTTAGGGTATTACGAGCGGTAGTTTCATAAAACCTGTTGGTTCTCCACCTTCCTTCACTGCCACTAATGTGCTATAGGTGTCAGCCAAGGGAGGTTCTCTATGTACGATCGTGACACACTTCTACAACTGATCCAGAACGAAGCACTTCGACTGGGAAGCTTTACCCTTGCTTCGGGTAAACATTCCAACTACTACCTCGATTGTCGCAAAGTAACGCTCGACTCACGTGGGTCCGTGTTGATTGCCGCAGGTATTCTCGATTTGCTTGGAGATGAGCTGCCGGACGCAATCGGTGGGATGGCAATTGGCGCAGATCCTATTACAGCAGCCGTCATGACGTTAGCAGCCGTCAGAGAAAAACGGTTGCGAGGGTTCATTGTACGAAAAGAAGCAAAATCACACGGCACAGGCCAAGTTGTTGAAGGGCCAGTAAAACAAGGAGATCGTGTCGTGATCGTCGAAGATGTCGTCACCACCGGTGCAAGTTCGTTAAAAGCCATTCAGCATGCTGAGCAGTTTGGGTTGAAAGTTTGTTCCGTGATCGGAGTCGTTGATCGGTTAGAAGGAGGTGCTGCCGTGTTTGCCGAGCATGATATTCCTTTCCAATGTCTGTTCACAATCCGAGATTTTGGCCTTGAACCAACCACTCAATCAACGTAAGCAACATTCTCACGCTTGAAAAAGGTATCCCAGCTGACTATTGACTCCGTGTCTTGTGGCTCGTAAACCGGGGAACCTGTGGAACTAAATTTCTGCTAACAAATGTAGATTTTGTGATGGCATCTGGCCCATCCATGTATTGTCATACATCCCATCTTCATTCCTTGAAAATTCGTCGATTGATCAATTTACGTCGATGGAAACTTCCCTGCATCGCGAACTAAAACAGCTTTACGCCGAATCACCTGATGACGTCGAAGTCAGCGTACAAGGTTTTCGCATTGATGCAATTGCCCAGGGTGAACTGATAGAAATTCAGCACGGAGGTCTGGCTGCAATTCGCGATAAGGTGCAACGGTTACTCAAAACACACCAAGTTCGAGTAGTCAAACCCATCGTAGCTCGCAAGTTACTGGTAAAACGCAAATCTCGCCGCGGAAAGGTCGTGGAACGGCGAATGAGTCCCAAACGAGGGTGTCTGCTCGACTTGTTTCATGACTTGATTCACTTCACCCATGTCTTTCCACACCCCCGTTTGACGCTCGAAGTCTTGTTAGTCGAAGTGGAAGAATGGCGATTCCCAGGTCACGGCCGGCGGCGGCGTTGGAGCCGACGTGATTTTCAGGTAGAAGACCAAAAACTGATCAGCGTTCAAACACATCATTTATTTCAAAAACCGGCTGATCTGGCCAAGCTTGTACCGACGAATGTACCCCTGCCATTCGATACGCAAGTTCTGGCTCAGTCACTTAAAATAAAACGCCGGGAAGCTCAGAAACTGGCGTATTGCCTACGCCACACCGGAGCCATCGTTCAAGCTGGCAAACGGGGTAATTCACTACTCTACAAATGGCCGCCAGCCAAACGCCGTACCGCATGAGACCAGCAAGCAATGGTCGACATTGGTTATCCAGCATCATCCCAACCATTTGCCTGTCGATCGGAACATCTACGGCGCGGTCTTCTCGAGAACAACTGGCATGGCGCGGTGGAACAACGCGGAACAGACCGAAAAATTGGCTTGATTTTTTGACAGAAAACCCAGAAATCACCCTATAGCACAACGCAGACTTTCAATGGCCAGACCCTATCAACTGTTGGACTCTGCCTTCTGACGAACTTCACGCAAACCACGACTGAGGATATCCCTTAATAGTGGCGAAAAATCCTCATACTTATACTGGTCCGGTGGTCCGGGAGCATACTGGTAAATAGCATCTCGCGGCTTGGCACCAAGAGAAATCAACGTTGAACTCACGGTCCCTTTTTCTTGACCTCGAACGATAATACTGGGGCGACCCGGAGGCGACGGACTGCGGGCAAAAACTTTGCTGGCAACGGCCAAGAATTTCACCGGTGAATCAAGCTGTTGTAACGTTAATAACCGATGAGCCATTTGTACCCGCTCATCTTGCGCATCATTGACATTGTTATTCGAAATAATACTCAATCCCTCGTGTAATTCAATGATTTCCAGCTGGTCGCCCCCATGTACCACATGCCCACTCTTGGAGTCAGCACAAACGTAATTAACGCCACCATATTGACCGGCTGCTAACTCTTCATAGGCAGTATGGGCCGCTTCGTAAGCGGAACTACATTTCAACAGTTCCCGACCGAGTACTCCTCGGGACAACGGTACCTGCGGTGGAAACGTCTTGCGGCGATTGCACACCGCGACGACAAGTCCATGTTGATTGACACCCAGCCAAGTTCCGCCAGCTACCAGATCGATTCCTCCCAGGACACGCGGCTTACCAGACTGTATCGCTGGCGCCTGAGACTTGCGATCATAGTATTCTTCACGATTGGCCGCTATTAAAACCGGGGCCTCCGGTAAAAGCTGATATTGAATCGCCAATAGGCACATAACGAAATCACGCCTTGAGGGTAAGGAAATTTTATCAGGCTGTGGCCTGCCACTCCCTATAGAATGTATAAATTTGTCCTTTCTCATAACACCCCCAAATGGGGTATTCGATAGCTTTTTTTTAGTATGGATGTTCAACTTATCCGATTAGGATGACTTGCGAGCCGGCCTCACAGTTCCTAACTTATTTTATACAGAAAGTTTGACCCAAGAGCCAACAATCTTATTTCCTGGAACTGTGGTTGTGATTTGACACATTCGCAATCACTTTTCAAGGAACCAGCTTCCCTGAGAAAATTCCCTCCCGCGACTTTCATCCAACGTGTCAGTTTTTCCTGACATCTAGGATACCAATCCAGACCTTGCATTACTGGCATCATGAACATTCTACCGGAGTATCGATCGTTAAAATTTTCCTTGCTTCGGTTTCATGCTTCACAACCACACGCTGTTAATAACAACCTACGCATTCCACTCATATCTGTCTGTTGCCGTCGACCAAGGAGCTCATATGACCACAACAAAAGTGCAAAAACTTCCAGAACGCAGCGAGGTGTTGGCCAAAGATACCTGGGATTTGGCCAGCCTTTATCCGGATGACGCGACATGGGAGACGGACTTTGAGCGATGGGAATCCCAGATTGCTGGATACGCAGCTTTCCGAGGCCAACTGGCACAGAGCGCAGAGAAACTCGCGGATTGTCTTCGTTTCGATTCTGAATTAGATCGCCTGAGCGAGCGATTGGGATACTATGCATTCTTAAAGACGGCCGAAGATCAAGGAAACGATGTCTACCAGAGAATGCAAGGACGTTATACAAATCTGGCGACCAAAGCGGCAGAGGCAGCCAGCTTTATTCGCCCGGAACTGAGCTCTATCCCGTCTGACACGATTGCCGATTTCCTAACTACCGATGAAATGCAACCGTATCACTTACTAGTAGAGCGCCTGCTGCGTTTCAAGCCCTACACGCTAAGCGAAAAAGAAGAGCGGCTACTTGCAATGCAAGGCGAGATGGGACAGACCGCTAGCAAAGTCTTCGAACAATTACACAATGTTGATTTGAAATTTGGCGTGGTAGAAAATGAGCAAAGCGAGCAAATCGAGTTAAGTAACGCGACGTTCATTCAGCTGCTAAATTCACCAGATCGTAGCGTGCGCCGTAAAGCTTTTCATCAATATTATGATCAATTTGTGGCGCATGAGAACACCCTCGCAGCAACGTTACAAGGATCGATACTAAAAGATGACTATCATGCGAGAGCACGTGGCTATGAAAGCGCCTTGCAAGCCGCATTGTTTCCCGACAATGTTCCGCAGTCGGTATATGATCAACTGATTGCCGCCGTACGATCCAATTTGTCCACGGTACACCACTATTACGATGTACGTCGCCGCAAAATGGGGCTGAATGACATTCATCACTATGACACCTATGTCCCAATCTTGACGGAGCTGGAAGTAGAACGAAACTGGGACAAAGCGGTCGAAATGACCATCGTCGCACTTGCTCCACTAGGCGAGGAGTACAATAGCGTACTGACCTCGGGATTACGTGGCCGGTGGTGTGATCGCTATCCCAACGCTGGCAAACAGGCTGGTGCTTTCAGCGCTGGGTCATATGACGGCGATCCTTACATCATGATGAACTACAAGCCATCGGTCTTTAACGACGTATTTACATTGGCACACGAAGCGGGACATTCGATGCACTCCTACTTTTCTGCGCAGTGCCAGCCATTTGAATATTACAATTACTCGATCTTTGTCGCCGAAGTTGCCAGTACGTTCAATGAAGAATTACTGAGTCATTATCTGCTGCAGCAGGCCAATGACAACCAACAGCGTGCCTATTTAATCAATCGTGCCATTGACGATATTCGCGGTACGATCATACGGCAGACCATGTTTGCTGAATTCGAAAAATGTACCCATGAAATGGCCGCCGACGGTGAACCCCTTACAACCCAGGCATTTCGAGATGTCTACCGCAAACTATTGGAAGACTATTTTGGTCCAGATTTCATCTTGGACGCCCAGTTAAGTCTTGAATGCCTGCGCATCCCGCACTTTTACCGCGCTTTTTATGTCTATAAATACGCAACGGGAATGTCTGCGGCAATCGCGCTCAGTCAACAAGTGCTCAAGGGTGGTCCCACCGAATTGGACAACTACTTGAACTTTCTACGTGGCGGTTGTTCGCAAGATCCGCTTGATCTGCTGCGCGATGCAGGGGTTGACATGGAAAACCCATTACCCGTTTCAACAGCACTGGACCATTTCGCATGGCTGGTCAACGAACTGGAAGAGATCCTTTGAATAGGATGCTACAACTGGAACGGCTACGACTACCAGCGACTTCTATGGTCCCCGTTAGCCATAACACAAACCCTGGTTCTGGCACAGTTCTCTCCAGTTTCTCCACCTGGTGTCAGGACGAAGAACGGCGAGTCATTTCAAACAGGTTGGTCGCCTGTGGTCCCAAAAAACCGTTGAATCGGCTCGACTTGCCCGTTTCGGGATCAACGATTTCCTTCCGCTCCGCCAACTCAAAATAAGCATAGGTCCACGGTACCGTAATCAGTTTGTTGCCGTCACGCATCTCCACATCAATGACCACGGCCTCGGTGGCTGTCTGACGCAGCTTCGATCCATTGGCCCCTTCAATCTCTTTTTTCATCGGGACGCCTGTTTGACGTAATGCAGCCACGGTTTTTTCGATCGTGTTCAGTGGCTCGATACCATGCGAGTTCACCAAGGATGTAAAATGATTGACATTATAACCATGAATCATCACCCAGGCCGCATATTGACTCACTTCGTGTGCCGTACGGACAGCATCTTTGGCAGGAGGAGCCCATGGCAAGTCGTTGAAATAAGATAATATCGTCTGCATCAATTCTGTCTGTTGTTCTTCGCGTAGCTGGTGTACCGACGCAATACGCGCCAACGTGTCATCACCGATTGGCTCACGATGGGTAGCCATCGTATCGAAAATAACATCACGGCACTCATTATCCAGTTCCCATGTCTTTAATTCCGAAATGAACAGTTTCGGGAAACAGGCATTACGGTGTTGATAGTGAGTTGCATTCAAATGTTTGTCAGGAAAATGATAAGAGCCCACCGAGCGATATCCCAAGGCTTCAAAGATACGCGACAAGGAGGCGATCCCACTGGGAGGCTCATTGGATGCAAAAGTGCGGAAAGCAATGTGATCGTTGACAAAAGCAGCCCCTGCTTCCTCGACCATGCGTTCGTATTCCACGACATATGATACGCGATTGCGGTATCTGTCCCACAATAGATCAAACAAAACCAATGCAAACTGCTCTCGTTGGTCTCGGGCCGTAATATTCTGATGCGGGCCAAGTATGCCCATGGTGGTGGGGTGAATCATCCAGGTGCTCCTTTGAGTTTTAGATCGGCAGAAAACTTGCCTACTTTGAATTGTACCGTAGGATTCAAGTACTGGCGTTGTTGATTATTTTCACCAATCAAAAATTTATGATGATGGGAGACAACCTATGTTGTGGTCTCGCCGCTTAGAAACGGTACCAGAAATCCGAACCCCACTGCCTGGCCCCAAATCCCAACAATTGATTCAAACGGACGAGAAATACACTTCCAGTTCCTATACGCGGGCTTACCCACTGGCTGTCCGCCGCGCCACCGGAGCGGTAGTCGAAGATATGGATGGTAACCGTTTTCTTGATTTTACGGCTGGTATCGCTGTCTGCTCAACGGGCCATTGTCATCCCCGTGTCGTACATGCAATCCAACGACAAGCAGAACTGCTGCTGCACATGTCCGGTACTGACTTTTATTACGGACCACAGCGTGACCTTGCAAAAAAACTGACCGAAATCGCTCCAGGAGAAGGTCCTTATCGAGTCTTTTTTACCAATTCTGGCGCCGAAGCGGTCGAAGCAGCTTTCAAATTGGCACGACACCATACAAAACGACAGCACATGATTGCGTTTCATGGCGCATTTCATGGTCGCACGATGGGAGCCCTTTCACTGACGGCCAGTAAAGTCACCCAGCGACAAGATTTTTCACCGCTCGTTCCCGGTGTGACTCACATCGATTTTCCACACTGTTACCGTTGTCCGCTACGGCCAGAAGATCAGTCCTGTTGTGATCAATCTCTGGATTCATTGGAACAAAAGATTTTTAGTAAAACAGTCAGTCCCCATGAAATCGCCGCCTTCTTTGTGGAACCGATTCAAGGTGAAGGTGGTTACATTGTGCCGCCGGACCATTTTCACCAACGGCTGAGAGCCATTGCCGAAAAACATGATATTCTGCTCATCGCCGACGAGGTTCAATCGGGAATGGGGCGTACTGGCAAAATGTTTGGCATGGATCATTGGGGTGTAGAACCCGATATTATCTGCCTGGCCAAAGGAATCGCGTCAGGAATGCCTCTGGGTGCGATAGTGGCTCGCGCCGACGTCATGGACTGGGGACGTGGTTCCCACGCCAGCACATTTGGTGGAAACCCTGTTTCTTGTGCCGCGGCACTGGAAACACTCACTTTATTAGAAGATAGTCTCATTGAAAATGCGGCCAATATGGGGGATTTTTTGCTCGCCAAGTTACATGACATGCGGCCACAACAGCCGTTACTAGGCGATGTGCGTGGGCGGGGTCTTATGATTGGTATCGAACTCGTAAAAGATCGTGGATCCCGACAACCAGCCGTCGCCGAGTGCGAAGAAATTGTCCAGGCTTGCTTTCGTAAAGGTCTATTGCTACTGAGTTGTGGTGAAAGCACCCTGCGACTTTGTCCTCCTCTGATCATCTCCCAAGAACAGGCTGATATCGCGATCGCCATTCTCGATGAAGCACTGGTCGAAGTCACGGAAAAAAGTCAACAACTGCTGTGACGTTTTCATATAGCCCAGGATCGGCCAGTAGCTGGCAGACGTCAATTGGCATCCCCGGACCTGCTTTTTAAAAGGATGTAGCATGCTCGACAACCTTTTCCAGCGGTTAGGAATCACACTCGACAACAGTGGCGTCTATAGCGACACCTGGTTGAGCCAACCCACTGGTGGCGAAATCTTGTCGATCAACCCGACCAATGGAGAACCACTCGCCAGTGTCCGCACCGCGTCGAAAGCCGAATATGAGCAAGTGGTTGAGCATGCGCAACACGCATTCGTCAAATGGCAGCAGTTACCTGCACCCGACAGAGGAGAAATAATTCGTCGTCTGGGAATCGCTTTGCGGGAACACAAAGAAGATTTGGGGCAACTTGTGACTCTCGAGGTTGGTAAAATCAGTTCCGAGGGACAAGGAGAAGTCCAAGAAATGATTGATATGTGTGACTTTGCTACGGGCCTCTCACGTCAGCTCTACGGTTTGACCATTGCCAGTGAGCGACCGGGTCACCGAATGTTTGAACAGTGGCAACCACTGGGGCCTATCGGCGTGTTGACCGCCTTTAACTTTCCCGTGGCTGTCTGGGCTTGGAATGCAGCCGTCGCCGGCGTGTGTGGCGACCCGACCATCTGGAAACCCTCTCCACAAGCGCCCCTGCCCGCTGTTGCCGTCCAGCACATTGTGAATCGT
>CAYMUR010000077.1:2728-25336 GCA_964393615.1 uncultured Pirellulaceae bacterium | reverse complement strand
GTAACACACCATTACATTTTATTGGACGACAGTTTTTCGATGGCAGATCGAACGGATACTGCGAGAGTCTTTGATCGGGGACTCCGTGTAGTCCGTGGACTCGCCCAAAGGGTGGCGGCGCAACCAAACCGCCAAATCCTGTCTGTCCTGGCTTTTTCGCAAGCCGATACTGTCGGTGATTTGGCAACAGCACAAGAGTCCGAGGAAACCAGCAAATTGGCTTCGCTGCCCGCTGAGTTACTACCGCGAATATTGCAGATGGAAGTAACCAGTCATACTGATGTTGAGCGTTGGCTGGATGACGTACGGTCACAGCTGACCATCACAGAACTTAGCGCCGGCCCCGGCCCCGCACTGGACCTTATTCGAAAGTTAATTGGCGAGTCGCCGGCCGACAACAGCCTCGTATACATCATCTCCGATTTCCGCATGGGCCAGTGGGAACATCCTGATGAGTTAGTCGATTCGCTCCGTTCGATGGAACAGTCCAAGGTAGAGATATGCATGGTCCACTGTGTTGACGAAAAACGTTCCAATTTGGCAATATCCGATTTGACCGTTCGCGAAGGAACAATTGCTGCAGGGATTCCGATTACCGGCCAAGTGCGCGTAACAAACCATGGCAACGAAGACGTACATAATGTTCCCCTGAGAATCGAAACCAAGTATTACAATCGAGAAACAGAGCGGCAATCGGTTCAAGCGACTCTGGCAGCGCAAGTCGCATCCTTGACCGTCGAGCCCATTCGGTTGATTAAAGCAGGTCAATCAACCGTTCGCCAATTTCAATTCTTTTTCCCACGATCAGGCCAACATGTGCTCACTGGTAGTCTTCCAGAGGATTCTGTCCCCAGTGACAATCACCGATACCATGTCGTCGATTTGCCCGAACACATCAGTGTGTTGCTGGTAGACGGAGGTTTACAACGTCGTGGCGCAGCATTTGTTTCCGCCGTATTTACGCCTGGTACACGGACCAGGACAGGAATTCAACCTCGTATCGAAGCTCCCGTTTTTTTACGTGACACCACTGCGGAGACTCTGCAGCAGTTTGACACCATCTATATGATCAACGTTTCACGACTGTCACCCCTTGCTGTCAGCCATCTTGAAGAGTACGTGTCAGGGGGTGGAAATTTATGTATTTTCATGGGCTCTGAAATACATCTACAATTCTACAATGAGCTGTACGCCGAAGGTGCAGGTTTGTACCCACTTCCATTAGAGCGTGACGACCTGTTGCTACCCGATGTCGACCAACAAACGCCAGACGTGGTAGTCGAAAATCATCCGATATTCCGGATTTTCTTTGGACAACAAAACCCTTTTCTGAATGGCGTAACCGTGGAGCATTACCTGCGCGCCGCTGAGAATTGGAAACCGGCCCCACAATCGACAGTACGGGTACTGGCTCGCCTCCGAAACTCACAACCATTCTGTGTTGAAAAAACCTTTGGCAACGGTCGTGTCCTGACATTTCTCACCACGGTCACCCCAGACTGGAACAATTGGGCGCGGAATCCAAGCTTTGTCGTTGTACTCCTGGATTTACAATCCTACCTCGGTGCGAGCCACCGCCACGAAAATCCAAAACTTGTGGGAACACCTTTAGAAATCCAATTAGACGCTTCCCAATACCTTTCGGATGTAAGCTTTGTGGTACCTGAACTATCCTCACCTGTGCAACGCTCCATCGATCAGCAGGCGATTCATGACCCGCACCATCCAGAACGATTACGTGCCACGCTGGGGCAACACAAACCTGGTCGCCGTGACAACCGGGTGGACCACAGCGGAATTTATGAAGTCTGGACAGTCACTCGAGAAGGAAAACCCGAAGTATCACGAATCGCATTGAATGTAGACCCACATGAAGGCCACCTGGATTTTGTTGAACCAGCGGCACTTCTGGACAAACTGGGAACAGTGAAAGTTCACATGAAACACTGGAATGAGTTCGAGATCGACCAGGTATCCCAGGCCGGATTCCATTGGAGAAACTTACTGCTTGGTATACTCATCGCCCTGTTGCTAGGCGAACAGACACTGGCGTATTGGTGTGGCTACCATGTCAGCAAAGAGAGGGTGGCAGTGTGATTGACCAGATACCATGTGTGGTGGCTATTTCAGGCACACGCACTTTTCTTGAGTTTTCACGATGGCATCAAATGACACAATGGTCCCATTGGATGCTACTGATTGTGGTCTGCATCGTGATCGTCGGATACGTGAGCTGGCTCTACCGGCGAGATTATGTGGAACTGCAACCCGGTGTAGCCGCCAGTTTGTTGTTGTTGCGAATCTTTGCATTTGTCGGCATTTTGCTCGTTTTTCTGGGTTTAGAACAGCGTAGGGAGAAGCAGTTGACCAAGGATTCTCGTGTCATCCTGTTGTTTGATACCAGTTTAAGTATGGGAATTCACGACGCTCCACAAGCGAATATCGCGACATCAAGCCGGTTACAACAGGTTGTCAATGGTCTAACACAAAGCAAACTCATTCATGATCTACGACGATTGCACCATGTCATTGCGTATCACTTCGACCAGGGTTCCACGCCATCAGAGTTAGTATCACTGCCGAAACTCGTTGAAAATCACAAAACCTCGGCGGAGCCCCTGCCAACGGCAAAGCAAAGCAATGCAGCTTACCCACGCTTTCGCACATGGTTCATCGTTGCGATGCTCCTGTTCGTCAGTGGCTTGTTTTTATCACTGATATACGGGTTCACATCTTCTGCGGCGACAACAACCGGCTGGCAATTGTTGACCGCTGTCTGTCTTTTTTTGGGAGCCCTAGCAATCGGAGCCACCACCCATTTGCGTCACCCCGAGGTACAACTTGGTCTTCTGATAAATGGTAATTGGCCTACCCAAATCGAGTTCCGTGAGGAACCGGTCACCGCCGCGGCAGAATCGCATGTCGAACCAGCCACAAAATTCGACTGGGCGGCCAACCTAAAGCCGGCGGGCACAGAAACCCGACTGGGAGAATCACTGCGGTATCTGGTCGACAAAGAACGTGGAGGCGCGATCGCCGCAATTGTCATTTTTTCTGACGGAAACAGTAATGCTGGATTGAAACCGGAAACCGTAGCCCATCTGGCTCAATCCATTCCCATCCCTTTATTTGCGGTGGGACTGGGCTCGGAAAAACGTCCCGTCAACGTACGCATCGCCGACTTGCAGGTCCCATCACGTGTTTTTCCAGGTGATGCCTTCACAGTCTCTGGATTTCTCCAATCTTCCGGACTGGCTGGACGAACCGTTTCCGTACAGCTTTTGGCTCTTGAAGACAATCCTGGCACTGACCCCGCCAAGACTACCGTCCTCGACGAACGGCCAGTACGCCTTTCTGATGACGAAATCGTATCCGTCAAATTCGAAGTAACACCTTCTACGCCCGGCCGATACGTTTATCAACTAAACTTGGCTGCACCTCCCGAAGATCAAAATGCAGAAGACAACCGTAAGCAATCCATTGTTCGGGTAGTCGAACGAAATAACCAAGTACTACTGATAGCCGGCGGTCCCACGCGAGAATACCGTTTTGTGCGAAATCTCTTGTTTCGAGACCAACACATGTCCGGCCACGTTTGGCTACAAACCGGGTTACCGGGAATGTCTCAGGAAGCTGACCAAGTCATAGAAGAGTTCCCGGACTTACCGGATGACTTGTTTTCCTATGATGCGATCCTGGCCTTCGACATTGACTGGACTCAATTGAATCAACATCAAGTGGAACTGTTAGAACGGTGGGTCGCAGAAAAGGCAGGAGGATTGGTTCTGATCGCGGGCACAGTCCACACCCCCCATTGGACGTCCTTACAACAGGACGATTCTCGTTGGTCTACCATTCGGGCTCTCTATCCCGTCGTGTTTTACAGAGAGAGTAACGCAGCGTTTCACCTCAGTCAGTCTGGGAGCGAACAGGCTTGGCCACTCGATTTTACCCGGCATGGTCTTTCCGCCGAATTCCTCTGGCTAGATGATACAGCAGAACGCAATGAGCAAGCGTGGGCAGCTTTTGAAGGAGTTTACGGTTTTTTTGCAACCAAACAAGCCAAACCTGGGGCACAGGTATACGCCCGCTTTTCTGATCCAGCAATCGCCAGTACCGGAGAGCTACCCGTCTACCTGGCTGGACACTTTTATGGTGCAGGGCGTGTCTTTTACATAGCAAGTGGCGAATTATGGCGGTTACGATCAGTGGATGAGAAATATTTTGAACAGTTTTATACGAAACTGATTCGTTATGTCTCCCAAGGTCGACTCCTGCGAGATTCCAGCCGAGGTTTGCTGATGGTTGAGAAGGAGCGTTGCTTGCTAGGCGATACCATTGTGATGCACGCCGTGTTATCTGACTCACAACACCACCCACTTTCCTCTGAATCAGTTTCCGCCGTCCTCGTATCTCCTGATGGGCAGCGACGAGATCTAAACCTGCAGGCCACCGCAAAAGAAATGTCACAGGCAGGAACCTTTTCCGTACAATTCACCGCTGCCATGCAAGGTGACTACCGTGTCGAACTCCCGATCCCTGATACAGCTGGTGAAGAATTCCTTGTTCGGGAAGTAACCGTCAGGTTGCCAGATCTTGAAATCGGTCATCCTCAACGTAACGATTCCACTTTAAAACAACTGACACAGATCACCGGAGGAAAGTATTATGTGGGCATGAACACGATCACACCTTCCCAGGGAACATCCCCGTTAGTTGGCGCTATTTTACCTCAAGACCAAATAACATTTATACCTGGTGCGGCGGACAAACAATTTGACCGGGTCCTCATGACTTGGATCCTGATTCTGGTTAGTTTCGCCCTCTCCCTGGAATGGTTATTGCGACGGCTGCACCGGTTAGCTTGATCCTTAAACAACTCAAGGGTACTGGTTCGGTTTTCATTCGTTGGTAGTAAACGTCCTGAAAAACATTCATTAGGAAATTTGACAGCGGAATCCATTGTGGCAACTACCTCTTCATCTGATCGCATTTCTGGCCCCATCCGCTCTACGTTATCCGGACTGCGCCGCCGGTTACGGCTCTATGTTCTGATCGAAGGACTGGCAATGGCCGGAATTTGGTTGGCGGCCATGTTCTGGATCGGCCTGGCGATTGATTATCTGCCGGTGTTGCTGGGGGCCAGCGAGATGCCTCGGAGTTCTCGCTTAGTACTGTTGTCACTGGTTATGGCAGTCTTGTTTTACATCGTTTTTCGTTGGATTTTTCGCCGCTGTTTTGTTCGTTTGTCGGACCGCAGCATGGCATTACTTCTGGAACGTCAGTTTGCTGGATTTCGTGACAGTTTAGTCACCGTCGTAGAACTTGTCGGTCGACAAAAAGAGCAGCCTGGTCTGACACAAGAAATGCTTTTGCAGAGTCAACAACAAGCCCTACAGAGCTTGCGTACCGTACAACTTCGCAAAATCTTCAACCCTGTCCCGTTGGTCCGCAAATTGATCCTCGTAGTAATCCTGGCGATCAGTCTACTGGGATTGGCCTACCTAGCAGGTGACAGTTTTTTCCTGGCATGGAAAAGGCTCTACCTGCTTTCTAGTGAAGACTGGCCGCGTCAGACAGAAATCATGATAGATAAATTTCATCAAGGGCAGTTAAAGGTGGCAAGAGGTTCTAATTTTTCACTGCGTGTATTTGCCAACGCCAAAAAACATGTACCTGATTATTGTAGTGTGTACTACCACACCGAACAGGGCGACCGAGGTCGCGTCCACATGCGACGACGTGGTCACATCCATCGTGACCGACAAGAGTTCGTTTACGATGGCGTTCCTTTTAAATCCGTTTTATCTTCAGTACGATTCGACGTCCTGGGTTTTGACCACCGCTTAAAGAACTACGAGCTACAAGTAGTCGACAGTCCGTCACTGATCGAAGTGCAACTGAATTGCACATTTCCCGACTACCTGGTGGACGAAGAGTTGGGAGTGTTTCTACCTCGCAGCGAACGACTCACCCCGGGAACCCGCTTGCCGATCGGCACACGAATTCTGGCCCGCGCAACCGCCGACAAGTCGCTGACTCGTGTGACCATGCTGGATACGACCAGCGACAATCAGACACCATGGGATGTCATTGGAGACAAGAACTCTTCCAAAGAATTCACCCACGAGATTACCGAATTACGGAATGACGTCTCACTGGCTGTGACACTACATGATATCGACGGAGTGTCGAATGATCCCCCATTCCGCATACTCATTGGCGCACTACAAGATGCTGTTCCACAAGTCGCTGTAAATCTTCGGGGAATCGGTAGTGCCATAACGCCCCAGGCACAGATTCCCGTGCAGGGCAGCATTGCTGATGACAATGCGTTGAAGGGTGCCTGGTTTCACTTACAACAGGTCACTCAGTTAACAGACGACAATGCTCCTGAAGGACCAAAGGAAGCTGATGACAACGCCACCGACCAATCTGCAATCGTGTTAGAGCACGAGTTCCCGATTACTCTTCAACTGGGGGACGAACAGCAGTACACCCTGGATTTACGTGAACAGCAGCGTGAACGGACAGGACAGTTTGAATTACGGACCGGCCAACGCATCCTCCTGACAATACGTGCCACCGACCGTTACAACCTGGATGACAAACCGCGTCTAGGCAGCAGCGAAGTATTTGATCTGGAAATCGTTACACCAGACCAGCTCATCCGTCGATTAGAAACAACAGAAATCAGCCTGCGCCGACGTCTGCAGCAAGTTTTAGATGAGCTTCACAGTACACGCGATTCCGTAGTACGAGTCCGTAGTTCGTTTGATGACAATTTAGGATCCGGCCCAACGGGCAAGGAACCAAACGACACAACAGCAGCTAGTGATGACCCACAACGAATGGAGTCTTTACGACTGCTAAGAGTACAGCGATCTATTCAGGATGTGCTGCGTTCCCAGGAAGAGGTTAATGGCATTGGCTTGGCCTTCGAAGACATCTGTACGGAATTAATAAACAACCGCGTCGATACCACCGAGCGCATCCAACACCTTCAAATAGAACTTGCCAATCCGCTAAATGAAATAGCTCACCACGAATATCCCCCTGCAGTGCAAACCTTAAAATCGCTCGAGTCATCACTCGATGATCCACCGTCCCGCATCACACTAGCAAACGCAGCTGTCCAGCAGTTGGATGAAATATTGCTCGGGCTGGAACGAATTTTAAAACAAATTCTTGAATTAGAATCGTATAATGAGTTGATAGATATCGTACGATCAATTATCGAGGACCAGACTCGCCTGATCGAGGATACTGAAAAACAGCGAGACATCCAAGGAATCGAATTATTAAAATAAGGTTATCCAGTTGACACTAGTCCAGGAAACTTTCGACTTTACTTATCCCCACTAAATCGAGAAACTTATATTGAAAATGGCGGCAGTCGCCGCTAGCATGCATGGGCCCGTTCCTTTGAAAACACCCGTTCCTTTGAAAACAACGGATGAGCGTTTTTTACAACATGTCGATTCCGAATACAGCCAAACATCGCGTTATTGTCAGATACGGTTGGCTGCTGCTGAGTTGTGCCTTCGCAATGATTTTCCAACAACCTGTAGCTCGTCACGGGTGGGCAGGCGATACAGTGGAGGCAACGGGTCAATTAAGACTTCGACAGGAACAAGTCGCTGAAAAATATTCGCGGCTCGAAGCATTATTACTGAGAATGGCAGATGTCGATGCCGCCAATCATCCGCGACGAGCTGCGGTGTTGCGACGGGCGGTTTCCCGTTGTAATGAACAGCATGTAAAGCACCAACTGAATCTGCTCGTAAGACTATTATCCGAGGAAAATCTCGACCAGGCCGTGGATCGTCAAAAGACTGTACAGCAGGAATTCCACACCTTGCTCGAACTACTTCTCAAAGAAGGTCGCAGCAAGCGTCTACAGGACGAACAATCCCGCGTGCGCGACTACATCAAGGAAATCGAACGGCTGCTCCGTCGCCAACGTGGTCTGCAAGGGCGAACTGAAGGAGGTGACGCGACAGACACCTTGACCGAGCAGCAACTCCAACTGAGCCAACGTACAGGGACACTTGGACAGCAAATGAAAGAGAACGAAGAACCAGCGTCGAACGATGAAGAAAATACCAGGTTGAACGAAAGTAAACGCCAGTCCTCTGATACAAGTGACCCGCCAGCCGATACTAACCCTGAGCAAGCACCTGAAAATAAACCTCCTGAACAATTGCCAAAAGGCGACCAGGAAAAGTTGCCTTCAAAGGCTACGGAGGAGGATTCCGATACTCCCCATCTTGAGGAGAACGGCAATTCGCCAGAATCAAAAAACAACAACCAAACACCATCGGAAAGTGATGGTGACCATGAGAATCAACCACCTCAACAAGGCGAATCGAAACCAGACAATACCCAACAACAAGGTGGTGGCCAGGAAGCTCCATCCTCTGATTCCCAGGCAAAGCCATTTCGACCACGGCAGAGTGTTGATGAAGCGCAACGTCGCATGGAACATGCACAGAAGAAACTTCGCAGCGGACGGCGTGATGCAGCCACGGCGGAACAGCAGAAAGCCCAGCAGGAACTTCGTAAAGCACTGGCTGAACTAGAAGAAATTCTTCGGCAAATGCGGGAAGAAGAAGCCGAACGAATGCTAGCCATGCTCGAATCACGGTTTCGAAAAATGTTACAGATGCAGCTAAAGGTTTACGAACAAACTCAACAGCTCGATGATACTCCGACACCAAAACGTGGTTTTGAATTAGATATCCAAGCAGGACAACTTGGTTTTCAACAACGCAAAATAGTCGTGGAGGCAGACCGAACGTTGACACTACTGCAAGACGAAGGATCTTCTATTGCTTTTCCCGAAGTCGTTGGACAAGCTCGCGATGATATGCAACAGGTCGCCGAACGACTGGCGGTGTCTAAAATCGGACCCGTCACACAAGGGATCCAACAGGATATTATTGCCGCTCTCGAAGAAATGATCGCCGCTCTGCAACTAGAACAAAAACAGCGAGATCAACAACAGCAGCCACTGCCTCCTCCGAACGGAAAACCAAATTCCGAGCAAGCACTCGTAGATACCATTGCTGAATTGCGAATGATTCGTTCGATGGAAAATCGAATTTACCAACGAACAAAACGATATGCCGAATTGTTGACAAACGCCGACGATCCGGCAGGGCAGGCAGATGACCCCGAGTTGTCATCTGCACTTCGACAACTCGGACAACGACAACAACGAATTCGGCAAATCACGCGGGATATCGTTCTAGGTAAAAACCAATGAATCTGTTAGTGAACTTTTTGGAATCAGCTTTCCAGCGGCTACTTGTCACGAGAAAGCCAAGATGGAATGTGGCCACACGTTACAAAAAACGAGTCGGTCCACAATCTTTCCAGCGACAGTTGACACCGGCTTTCATATTCATTCCTTGCATTCTTTTGTGTGATATCTTATTTGCTGTAGACGACTTGCAGCAGCAGGCAACGTGGCACATCCCAACAACACAACAAGTCCACGCACAACTTGAACTCTGGTTGAACGATTACTCATTGCCCGATACCAAGCGGCAGCAACTACTGCAACATTGGTCTGTGCTACCAGATCCATTAACATCAGCAAGCCTGCTTGAACATCTCCTCCATACAATTGTCGAACTGGAACCCGGTACAAAGCCTTTTGTGGCTCTTAACAGCTCTAGTGAAAAACCGCCATCTTTCGATACGCTCCCCTTAAACCGCACAGACCTGCCACGCTGGGTACAACATCATTTGCGCCTGTTGTACGGACGCTGGCTAGTCGATCAAACCATGTACAGCGAAGCACATTTACAACTTCAAGACCTGACGCCTGCGGACGTCATCGCTCCGGTTACATTGCTTTTCTATCAAAGTGTTGTCGCACACCATTTGATCGACAAAGAATCGTGTCTGGAAACCATTTCGTTGTTGTTGGAGAATGAGTCACAGATTCCACGTCGCTACGTAGAAGTCGCACGTTTGATGCAAGCCGATATCCAGCCACTCGAAAACGAATCACTAGATGAGATCTCTCGTATCATGCGTAATATTCACAACCGTCTTGAACTGGGACGCGCTGGAAAACGCGTACGTACTGAGGAAGAAAATGTGCTGGAAAAACTAGAAAAATTGATTGATCAAATGGAGCAACAGGCCCAAAGTAGTGAAGGGCAGGGAAACGGCAACCTCTCTCCAGCAAACCCGGCTGGCGATAGTGTCCCGCTGGGTGGGACCGGACCTGGCGACGTGGATCCCAAGCCCATTGACAAAAAGCCAGGCTGGGGAAATTTACCCCCTAAAGAGCGGCAAGAAGCACTACAACAAATCAGTACGGATTTTCCCGCACACTACCGAGATATCATTGAACAATATTTCAAAAAACTGGCTCGTGACACGATTGACAAATAGAAGTTGCTGGCAGTCGTTCAGGCGAGTTCCGGTGCAACCAGCCTGCAAAACCTTATTATCCGACCCCATGCATTTCAAGCTCCCAAAAGTCAAAAAGTAACTCCTTACTATTTTGGGTCCTACACGAAACCCACTGCAACCATGCATACTGTATTTTTAATTGCTGTGATTTCACTTCCGACCGTGGACATCCACATCACCACGCTGACGGGTGAACCATTGCACGGTAAACTGGCGGAAATCAACGCCGATCAAGTGAGAATACAAACCGACGACGGTGGCCTAGCTGTACCCTTGACTGAAGTAGTAGCCATCTCTCTGGAACAATCACATGTTCCCCCGCCTGTACCGTACGCTTGGCTACACCTGACGGATGGCTCCCGACTGGCGTTGGCCGAACTCACCATAGAAGACAAACAAGTTCGAGCAGGATTAGCAATTAGCAGCCAAGCTTCGTTTGACCGTCAATCCGTCCATACCGTACGCTGGCCCGAATCGAATGCAGGCTCCAATCGTGATTGGCCCATCACCACTCTACAGCGTTGGCAAGAGATTTCTACAACAGAGGTTACGGCTGACCGAGTCGTCATTTTACGTGCCTCTTCGGAGCAGCAGACGCCCATGACGCTTCGGGCGATACAGGGTGTCATCCATGGCGTTAACGACCAAAAAATCGATTTTGAGTTCCGTGGTAAACGACTGGACGTCACGCGCCCGAACAAAGTAGGCGGCCTCATCTTTTATCAACCTCCTAGCGTGTCACAATCGTCAACATTCTGCCAAGTGATTGACCGCGCAGGTTCCACGATACAGGCAAGTGCCTTATCGAGTAGCGAGAATTTAGAATCACTGCACGTAGAGACCGTGTCTCAAGCCAATGTAGAACTACCTTGGTCACAAATTCGACGCATCGACTTTTCCGGTGGAAAAATACTCTATTTAAGTGACATGGATCCCGAATCCGTCGAATGGACGCCCTTGATTGGGGCCGGGCCAACAGGACGCTTACTGTCCAAGCTTTATGCCCCGCGGAGAGACCAGGGATTCAATGCACAGGCATTAAGTCTCAAAATAAATGGAAAGGACAAAACCTTTCGAAAAGGGCTCACACTCCACAGCCGTACCGAAATCGCCTATCGCTTTAACGGAGATTTTCGGCGATTTCAAACGGTGATTGGACTCGATCCACGGTTCGGCACACAGGGACATATTCAACTCATCATCCTGGGAGACGATGTTCCAATCTTTGAATCGGAAGTTCGTGGCGGTGCAGAGCCACTGGCTTTGGATGTCGACATTACAGGGGTGCGACGTTTTAGAATACTGGTCGACTACGGCGACAATCTGGATGTCGCAGACCACTTGTTCCTATGCGACTGCAAGGTGACCAAGTGAACAAACATATGCCTTATCCAACGCTTTGCCACATTACTTGGCTGCTACACGGCCTCGTGGAAAATCAAATCGGTCCTACTTTCTGTAGAATTCTACCACGCTATGTGATGTTGATTATTAGTATGGCTGCTGCATGTTGGCAATCACTGTCTCCCAGCATCGCTCAGGAAGTACCTCTCGCGGTACATGCCGCCGAACAGCAACGTGTGAAAATCATGGCAAGAGCATCATCGGCTACCGTATCAGTCTATGACGGAACGGGGCAGGGGGGCGGGTCTGGTGTTGTCATTTCGCCGGACGGATTTGCTTTAACCAATTTTCATGTCACCAGTCCGGCTGGTAGTTTCATGAAATGCAGCCTGCCCGATGGACAGATCTACAGTGCCGTCATCGTAGGTCTCGATCCCACCGGCGACGTTGCCTTAATCCGCCTGCTTGGCCGGAACGATTTTCCCACCGCTACTCTTGGTGACAGTACCAAAGTACGGGTTGGAGACTGGTGCTTTGCAGTCGGTAACCCATTTTTGTTAGCAACTGATTTTCAACCCACCGTGAGCTATGGTCTCGTTTCCGGAATTAATCGCTACCAACATCCTGCGGGCACCCTACTCGAATACACCGACTGCATTCAAACAGATGCATCGATTAATCCGGGCAACTCTGGGGGGCCCCTTTTCAACTCCGAAGGCCAGCTCATTGGAGTCAATGGGAGAATTTCCGTCGAAAAGCGGGGACGGGTTAACGTAGGTGTCGGCTATGCAATTTCGATGCAACAAATCCAAAACTTCATGGGCTACCTCCGCAGTGGACGGATTGTCGACCATGCGACACTGGGAGCCAGTTTATCAACCGATGATAAAGGGCGTGTCGTCGTTACCAATATTCTGGGGTCATCCGATGCTTATCGCCGTGGCCTGCGCCATGGTGACGAAATCATTCGGTTTGCCGGTCGGCCAATTCGTTCTGTGAACGCTTTTAAAAACGCTCTCGGCACACTCCCTAAGGGTTGGCGAGTACCTCTGACATACAGCCGAAACGGCAAAGACACCGGCTGCCTGGTACGTCTCTCAGGTGTACACCGCTACGAAGAGCTTTTGGCCAAAGCAGTTGCCGGAAATACTTCCCCTCACAAGCCAGATGGAGACGGCCCACATCCACAGAAACCCAAATCACAAAACGAAAGATCGTCCCCAGGCAAGCCTGCCTCAAAAGATGTGAACCAATTCTTTGTCCAGCGACATGGTTTTGCCAATTACTTTTTCAATTTGGAAAACCGCGAACGAATCTGGAACGCGTTCAGCAAGCGTTTGCATTTGACCGAACAGAAAAAAATTTGGAAAGCCACTGGCGAACTACACGACGGAAAATCCGTTGACATTACGTTACGCACCGATGATGCTGCCATAAACATTGGTGACGATTTGACGCAAGTGGACGGGACACTCGATCTCAGTCATCAAACTGGCCCACAACGCAGCGGTGGATTTTCAGCGGCGCTTTACCTTTGGCATCGCCTGCTCATGATGGGACCTGAACGGTTCGGTGAAGTTTACTACTTGGGTACCGCTCCGGTACCAGCGAAGGAAGGGCTGTACGACGTCCTGGTCGCTACACACAATGTCATTGAATCCTGGTTTTATTTCGATCCATCCAATGGACAACTGATACTATTGGAAATGTTTCCTGAACGGGACATCGACCCATGTGAAATTTATTTCAGCGAATATCGTGACGTGGATGGCTGTCGCTTGCCACATTGCTTCCAGGTACATCACGGTGAGCAGGCGTACGGCACCATCAACATCGACCACTGGAAGTTATCGAGTCCTGTAAATGACGCTACATAGTCCACGTCTGACAGCGATTGTTTGTCATTAACGATTGACAGTATTGAAATAACGTTTGTCGGAAAGCCATCCAAATCGGTCCGAAAGCAAACATGTCCTTGCCTGCCAAAACACCAGCGACTGAGTTTATCCCCGTGTCCTTTGGACGTTATTGTAGACTCGCCATGCTACTGGCTACACTTTCGGTCGCTTGCCCTGCTACGGCTTCGAATTCATGGTCCGATGTCGTTTTCACCGTAAATCCAAAAATGGTTAAAATCTTCGGCGCGGGTGGGCTACGTGGCCTGGAGTCATATCAAAGTGGATTTTTTATCTCTGCCAAAGGCCATGTACTGACAACTTGGAGTTATGTTCTGGATACTGAATCCGTCGCTGTGGTCACGAGCGACGGGCAACGCTTGGAAGCAGAATTGATTGGCGCAGACCCTCATCTGGAAATTGCTATTCTTAAGGTAGCGGCGGCTGGTATGGCATATTTTGACCTCCAAGCGACCACCCAGGCAGTTGCAGGCGATCGCGTTCTGGCATTCGGCAATCTGTTCGGTGTCGCCGTTGGCGACGAACAACCCACGGTCTTGCATGGCAATATCGTGACACACACTCACCTGGCTGCACGTCGCGGTGCCTATAAATCCCGCTATCAAGGACCAGTCTATGTGTTGGACGCAATGACTAACAATCCAGGCGCACCAGGTGGAGCCTTAACCGATGGACAAGGTCGTTTGCTCGGGTTATTGGGCAAGGAACTTCGGAACACTCACAACAACACCTGGCTCAATTATGCCATCCCGGTACCCCAAATGACCAACTCTGTTAGTAACATTCTGTCTGGAAAAATCTTACCCCGCACACTCACCGAATCGACCAAACTCCCTGACAACCCACACACGGTCACAAAGCTGGGAATTGTTCTGGTTCCGAACTTACTCGACAAAACCCCTCCATTTGTTGAACGTGTCATTGGAAACAGTTTAGCTGCCAAGGCTGGACTCCAACCTGACGATTTGATTTTATTCATCCGAGAACACTCCGTGCCGGCAATCACCGATTTACATACTGAACTGAAACGAGTCCACCAGGACGACGAATTGCGGCTACAAATTTTACGAAAAGGCGAGCTGATTGAAGTCCTCTTGAAATTTTCATCATGAAACCAACAGGGGACACCTCAAACGGGTAGCATTTATCTTGCTCAAAAAAGTTGCATATTAGCGCAAAGAACGACTAGCTGGAATGAATGTGGTTCCGAATAGCCATTTTTCAGGAAGAAAGGGTATATGTTTTAACATTTCCGATTGCAAACGATCTCTCACCGGTTTTATTTTAAAAAACAGTAGGATTCCAGCATGTGTTTTGAAATGGCAATTGGTCTGCTCACTGTGGTGGCGACACTACAAGCCGACGAAGACCTTTACGTTCTTGAGCAACAAGCCATGCAACATGCTGTCGAGTACGTGGAGCCAATGGTCGTTCGAATCGAAGCCTTTGGAGGTCGCGAGCGTATTGGACGGATGCTGGTCGGCACGGGTCCCACCACCGGTATCATCGTTTCGGCCGATGGGTACATCGTGTCCAGTGCTTTCAATTTCATACAACAACCATCCTCCATACTGGTAACGCTTTCAGATGGCCGCCGCCATCCGGCAGAAATCGCAGCCCGCGACTACAGCCGGATGCTCGTTCTCCTCAAACTCCAGAATGTAGAAAATCTGCCGGTACCAACTCCCGTACCTCGCGGGCAAATGGAAGTAGGACAATGGGCAATTGCCGTCGGAAAAACTTTTGACGGACCTACCAGCCGATCAGTAGGTATCATCAGTGCGACAAACCGTATCTGGGGAAAGGCCATTCAGACAGACGCCAAGGTTTCACCCAACAATTATGGGGGGCCTCTCATTAATCTTCGGGGACAGGTCCTCGGAATTCTGGTGCCACTGTCACCTCAAAGCCGCGGCGAAATTGCCGGTACAGAATGGTACGATTCAGGCATCGGGTTCGCCATTCCTCTAACGGATGTGTTCAAAGTGCTGGAACAATGGAAAACCGGCGCAGATTTGCACCTTGGCATCATGGGCATTTCGCTTGTCGGCAAGGACATATTTTCGTCGCCGGCACGCATTGCAGCTTGTCTTCCCAATTCTCCTGCCCGCGCCGCGGGCCTCAAGGCCGACGACGTCATTATCGAAATCGACGGAAAGGCCATCGAGAGACAGGTACAGCTAAAACATGCATTAGGACCAAAGTATGCGGGGCAACCAGTGACCGTAACCGTCGCACGCGGTGACGATCGAATTGAAGCCAACGTCGTCCTCACGGATGCTATCGAACCCTATGAACACCCTTTTCTTGGTATTTTACCACGTCGGGATCACCAGGACCGGATCGTTGTCCGGCATGTTTTTTCTGATAGCCCCGCTGATCACATCGGTATCCAGCTCGAGGATATGATTCTTCGGATTGACGACACTGAAGTCCGCAGCACAACTGACTGCTGGAATGCCTTCGCGGCGTTGGAATCTCGCCAGAACGTACCAATCGTTTTGGAACGATCTGGAATTACCCATACGGTCATGGCAAACCTCGTATCACTTACCAGCAACATCGATGAATCTCCTCACCTGCCCCAGCTCCACCAAGCGTCACAACAAGCGGACCGTCCACCGGTAGGTGCCCTTGAAATTAAAGTCGCAGAGTTTTCCAATGAATGTCCAGTCTACGTACCAGACAATTACAGTCCTCTAAGACGATATGGACTGGTCGTATGGCTCCACAATCCGGGACAGGAATTTGACCGCGACAAACTTTTCCAAAATTGGAAAGACATTTGTCAACAGCGAGACTTGATTCTGATCTCACCCCAACCAGCTGACGCCGCACGCTGGCGCCCCATGGAAATTCGGATACTAAGAAAAGCGATTGACCAGATCGTATCGCGCTACCAGATTGACGAAGCACGCATTGTGACCGTCGGAAATCAAGTTGGTGGCAGCATGGCATTTATGCTTTCCTTGTCCAATCTCGATCGAATTCGTGGCGTGGTGGCAATTGACGCCCCCGTCCCTGCACGCATGCGGATCCCAGCAACGGACCCGTTGCGCCGCCTGTCTGTTTACATGTCGCTGGGCTCTAACTCTAAAGCGAAACGGCGCGTCGAAGCCAGCAGCGATCAATTACAACAGTTGAAATATCCGGTCACGCTACAACAAGAAGATTTTTCCCCCGGCTCCGGTATCTCGCCAAACATCATTCAGTGGATCGAATTATTGGATCGCATCTAAATTATGCAGCGTCACGCTTTCGGTATTCTCGCGCTGATGTTTTTTGCAGCGAGCGCTTATTTATATCTAGGACTATGGCCACCGTACGATGTCGAACCGTTCTACTACTCCATATTACAGCGTGTCGGGATCGTCCTGGCCGCACTCTGGCTGGCCTATCCGGAACTTTTACGAATTCCTCCCTGGATGTATGGTATGCTGGCCGTGGCAGCCAGCGTGGTCATGATACAACCTCGCTTGATCATCATCGTAGCACCAATGGTCGTATTCATTTGGTTACTCTGTTCAAAAAAGTAATCGGCAGCCTAGCGTCACCAAAAAAACATCCTTCAAGAACAATCTATCCCACGTATTAAGCGTTCTCCTCCCAGACGACGATCCCGCGCACACGGCAACCAGGTCATTCGCTCCACAAATCACACAGACTAAGCTACGCTATGCGTTCGCCAGTTTGGCACGCAGCGTTTCCAGCAAGTTCACCGCGGCACCAATTTCAGACTTTTGACGTTCCGGCTCTTGTGGGATCTCACGCTCGATCGTCAGGGGGCCGGCATATCCGATTTGATCCAACGTTTTCAAGTACGTTTCCATTCCCACCTGGCCTTCGCCCAGTGGTACTTCTACCCCCCATTCTTCGCCTGGACGATCTGCCCAAGTCGCGTCTTTACAATGAACACTGCGGACCAGAGGCCCAATCTTTTGCAGGGCTTCGATAGGTTCACCCGTTCCATAGAGGATCATGTTGGCTGGGTCAAAATTAACGAACAAGTTGTCGCAACCCACATCCATAATAAATTGCAGCAGGTTATCAGCGGTTTCCTGGCCGGTCTCCAGATGTAGTGCCTGACCATTCTTTTGGCAGTATTCACACAGTTCTCGTGTTACTGCAACCACATCTTCATACAGCGCCAAGGATCTATCTTCGGGCACAAAACCAAGGTGCAATGCGATCACGGAACATTGCAACAGTTTGGCATAGTCAGAGATCTCTTTCATTTCCTGCAGGCGTTCTGCGCGATATCCGGCAGGCACCAAACCAATGGTTCGTTCGACGGCAGGAATATCCGCATAACTTTCACCATCAAAACCACCAAACACTGCGGTCAATGCTATACCAAAATCTTCTAACTTTGACAGATATTCCAAAGCGTGTTGTTCCGTTCTAGTTTCCCGTGCAGGGGCGTGCATTTGAATCGTCTTCACACCGATTTCCTGGGCGACTTCAAGCGGCAACCCAAGCCCGGCGTCAATACTGGTAAAAATCCCGATCGACCATTTCTCCATGTTAAAAACCCCCCTTATCTCAGAAATCGCCAAATTGTTCTGTCACAGACAATCTACCAACCGTAGAAAACAAACAAGTTGAATCGACTTCCGTTTTCCACCGCTGCATACAACGCCACTCCTCAAACTGCCTGTTCGGGCCGTGACCCGTCTGGAGTTGCGTCACTGTCAACATTAAACCACTCCGGATCAAACTGAATATACCCTGATCCCCCTTTCTGTGAATTGTGAATGGCCAAAGTCGACGTGAGCGCGATCACAGCATCTCCCAAAGCCACCTCGGGTTTACAACGCGGCATATTCTCCGGCCCGGGATTACGAATACACCAAGCCCAATGCTCTATCTCTTCCTGGTAACCTCGACTCGGAGGGCCCATCGCCATTTGGCCACCCGGTGCTGCTGCCTGCTGATCGCCGCTTTCCGTTGTATCCAAAGTTGCCCCTTCACCATCTTCCTTGACCGTTACATAAGTAGACGTTGAAGAACCTTTGTACAACATGACATCACGTTCCTTCTCAAGCACCAGTGTGCCACGCGTTCCCATGACCACTTCACCATATCCACCAAATCCATTGCCCATAATGGAAGAGTAAGTCACTACAATTTTCTTGTTCGTATCCTGTTCATAACCGGGGATTCCACCCAATTCTGGACCAGGACCCCGCTGCGCAACTTCGTCAGCATAGTGATAACCGACGTCGAACTCATAATCATAACCAGGTCCAGGAAATTCAAACATACAATAGACATGGTCCCCTGCATGTCGATCCAGTGGAAATAAATGTCTGCCGCCAATTGCATGGACCGTCAGTGGGTGGACCTTACTGCCATCTCCCTTTAAAGCACTGATAAAAATACTGGCAGCGTCTAGTTGATGGCTCCCTAATTCGGCCATCAAACCGCCGCCAGTACGCTGCCACAAACGCCAACGACAGAGTTCTTCGAGCGCCGTACGGGTCCGGCCATTAGAAAGCGTAAGGTCTTGGTAACCATAATCTTCCGGGCCACGTCCTCCAGCCAATCCATCCACCACATTCCAGTCGCCTTTATCAGAATCCCACGCCTGCCACTGCAGGAAACGTTTATGCAAAACTTCCTGTTTCGAAATATCACCTTTCTTTTCCGCATCCTTCAGTTCCTTATGAAACCGTTGCAGTCGATCCTGAATCACATCAATGGATCGTTTTGTTTTCGATTTTGGATCCCAAGTAACTTCACCACCCGGCAGTGGTTGCTTCCAACTATCCTTGTGTGGCAGGTTGCCACGGTGCCATTGTGCGCGAATGTGATGGACTTCACCCAACAGTCCCCATTGGATGAGATGCTTGGCGTTGTCATAAAGAACACTATAGTGTCGCTGATGGCCGGTTGCCAAAATCTTTCCCGTACGCCGAGCTACACGGGCCATGTCTTTACATTGGCCCACGTTGTAAGCCATCAGTTTCTCGGTCAACACGTGCTTGCCACTTTCCATTGCCGCAATCGCTACTTCCGCGTGCAAATGCAATGGCAAAGCGATCACAACCGCTTCAATGTCGTCCCGCTCGAGCAACTGCTTGTAGTCCTCATACACCGTGATATGCTGGCGTGCTTGCGTTTCACCGCTATAGTCGAAACGTGTGATTAGACCGGGCCGAACACGAAGCGAATTGTCGCTGGACCAGTCTCCATGCATCGCCCGGTGAACATTATACGGGCGTATTTCACAGATTGCTTTGACGTCCACAAATTGCGGATTCATCGCGCCGATCAGAACATTGCCCTCATCCCCGGTTCCAATTACACCAATCCTCACTGGATCGGGTAGTGAACGATCGTAGCCAAAATACGCCGCTCCCATGACAATCGGAGGTGTGACAGCTGCCGCAACCGAAGTCTGCAGAAAGCCACGACGCGTAAGGTCACTGCCTACCGCCTCATGAAAGTTCGCTTGACCCACAGTACGTTCTTCAGGTGTCAAATTCATGGCTCTACCTCGTTGCAACCCCTATTTGAACAAACTTAATTAGCAATTCATCATTCAACCAATGTCCGACGTGCGCGCCACTTGTGAATAAAAAAATCAAGTCCTGCCAATCGCCCGGCCCCCGTCCCTCCAATCACCAACAAACCACAGGCTTCGATCAACAGACTGTGAACTGGCAACGCCCCAGCTACCCATGGCGGTTGGGTCGCAATGACCATCAACAAAAACAGCGCACCAGCCAACGACGCCAGCCGGGAAAATAGCCCCATCAACAATAAGCCGCCCACAACGAGTGTAAAATAAGGTACGATGTGATCAACCATTGCCGTAGGAACACTCAAAACAGGAATCTTCCGCTTCTGTTTTTGCTGTTCATTTCGCAAATGATGCAATTGCAATTCCAGGCTGTACCAATAATCACGAACCGGTGTGACCAATCTGGCAGAAAGTTCGCTGATTTCAGACCGGTTGCGGTCCAAATGAGAGTTGAGTGACGGAATCGCAGTGACCATCGGGTCCGCCGCCGCTAAATCAATCACCTCTTGACTTTTCAAATATTGCACCAGCTCGTCTTTATTTTTCCGAAAATGGCTACTCAACAAGCGAAGATGTCGGTCGAGGATTTTCTGCGATTCTTTCCGCTGAGACTCATCAAAATTAAATTCCTGAGCGATCTTATCTTGATAGGTATTCCAACTCTGTTTCGTCGTCTCAACGTCAAGCCATTGCTGTGGCGACCTGTAACCTGACCAGGAATGCAAAAAAGAAGCCAGCGGGCCCTTGGACTGTTGAAAAAATGAAGCCGACGAAAATCCACTCGTCGACAGTTTACTACGACCTTCTTCCCAAAAATGCCAGCCAATGACCAACCGCAAGCCGACCAAGGCCAGCGCGGCAAGGAATCCAAATCTCAAAGTCCGATCACTCAGCGGAACGTCCTCCTCATAGCGTACAGATGCCTCTCATCGTAACATTGCATCCGACCCGTGAATAGTCTTGAATCCCACACCAAAACAGACCGTCTAAACTTTACTTGGTGCAGCACCCATGGCTTGCCTGTCGGCCACCAACCCAACAATGGGATAGAGACTACTCTTCCATGCCATCACCAGTAACCTGATGCCAGGCAAACACAACAAACCGAGCTTTTGACTGGCCTGCCTGAATTCTGAAAATCGGATGAGAGATTAAACCAAAGGTTATTTCAAACGAAAAGATGCGTCCAAAAACCGAACCGCTACGCATGCAAGCCAAGATCTCCTCACCCGCTCAATGCACCGATTCTTTTGCGACAAGTCTTCAAGCATCTCAGCTCGTCAATTTGAGGCACAGGGTCAAGCGAAAAAGACAGACGGCCGGCTGAATGCACAACTGCTTGACAGCAGAAAAATAGAGACAACAAGCCATACAGGCCAAGAACGCACCGCTTACTCTAGCGCAAGTCATCTACCCGTGCCAGACAGGTCGACGGCGAAGCAATATGGATGATCTTACGAAAACTGTGTCACGAGACCACGATCAAGTCGTCTGTACAGAAACTGCACAAGGACCTTTGCGACCTTCGCCAATTTCGTATTCCACCGACTGACCTTCTTGCAACTCTTCAAAAGTCACTTCCTGTACGTCAGAGTGGTGAAAAAACAAATCTCCACTGTCGGCTTCAATAAAACCAAAGCCACGATCCGAAACCAATTTTTTAATTTTCCCTTGCGGCATCTCTTCAACTCCACAAACACAAAACCCAGGACCAATGAAACAGACTTATACCATACCGATTCATTTCACTGGTTCAAAAATCCGAGCAGAAAGCCACAAAATCAAAACAAAATTTGGTGCCAGGCACAACGACTCTTTGTGACGCGAAAAATCACCTGCAGGTGTCCGACTTACGTCGAGTCAGCCTGACAACTAAATTTTTCTTCTTTCTGCCCGCCACGACTGCGTCGCAACGGTTGCCAGTATATGTCACGGGGACAGTCAAGGCAATTGGGGAGAACGACGGTTCGTTTAAAGCCTTGTATCAAATGGAGATAGTAGGTCCGTGCCCCCCCTCCTACGCCTACCTGCGACAATCAACGAAGGGGGAGCATGGCTGTTATCGGTAACATTTTCAGAAAAATATTCTGGAATCACTACCATTTCCCACTCACCCTGCCAGCCTTGTCTGACTTAAAATAATGACATAATCAACTTAATCTAACGCCGTGGAAATAAAACAAATGTTCTCTCAATTCAAAAGTCCCAGCAGCTGCAACATCGGTCTCTTTCTCATGCTGATCGCTGTCGACTTACCGTTCGTTGTTGCCGAACAGGCAACGCGACACGAACCTAAACCATTTTTGGACATCGATCCCTGGGGACGTCTTCTCTCGTTGGACTCGATGTTGATTCTGCAAGTCGATCGCGCCCCCGTGGACGGAACGATCA
>CAYMUR010000077.1:0-2718 GCA_964393615.1 uncultured Pirellulaceae bacterium | reverse complement strand
TTCCAAGGTTGAATAATCCGGTAAAAGCTGTCTACTTCGACAACATGCCAAATCGACAGCTGGAACTGAAACCGGGTGTCCGAGAATGGAAAATCCATTGGCCAAAGATACGCCCAGCAAAAGCGGGGGATGTCATTGTCCTCCAGTTAGAAGGAAAGCCATTTTTGCCAAAACAACCGCGAATGATCCGGCCAAACGCCAACGGCCAGATTCAACTCGCGGCACACAATGCGGTCACACATGGTGAGGCATTACGATACGAGCCCCAACCACACAAGAACACTCTGGGCTATTGGACTCGTGACAAAGACTGGGCTGAATGGCATTTCGCTATTAACTGTGGAAATGATTATACGGTCGAAGTGCGTTACGGCTGCGGTACCGGACACGGTGGCAGTGTGGTGCGATTGGAATGCGCTCAACAAAATCTACAATGGCAGGTCGCAGAGACGGGTGGTTTTCAGACGTGGCGTGAATTCCGCCCCGGCAAATTACAACTGAATACTCCTGGCAGGTATACCATGGTGCTACGGGCAGTTCATCTGCAACACAAAGCTGTCATGGACGTCCAGCAAATTGTCCTCACACCTGAAAAATAAAACGATCCGGCAATTGGACCTGGCAGGACGTCAAACCCCTGATCACAGTTCTGCACCATGACGTTACAAGCCCCGCCCGAGAAGTTGTGAGTTACTATACAAATACAGCCTGCGTTGGCTTGATAGTGACTTCTGGTACGTGGGCACGCGGAGGTAAACTGACTAACGCCACGACCAATTGCCCTACATCATCCGGCTGTAGTATCGTTGCCTTGTGAGCCTCACTGACAGCCACTGGCCGTTGATCGAGTAGTGGTGTGTCGACTTCCCCAGGAAAAATGGTCGTCACTCGAATTCCATACTCGTTATCCTCATTACCGGCAGCAACACTAAGTCCCCGTAATGCAAATTTGGATGCATCGTAGGCAACGCCACCAACCGCCCAGGCCCGCAGTCCAGAAATCGAATTGATATTGATAATTAAACCATCTCGTTGCTCACGCATGGATGGTAAAGCAGCCAGCATGCAGTTATAAGCTCCAGTCACATTAATGGCCATGATCTGGTCCCATTGATCGGGATGCATCTCTGCCATCGAACGGTTCTTGATATTCATGCCCGCCGAATTGACCAGCACATCGACCTGGCCAAATTCCTGTAACACCCAGTCAAAAAGCTGCCGGACACTATCACGGCATGTCACATCAACTGGATGCCAACGCATCTCCGGCGACTTTCCACACGCTTCCACTGCGGCACGTAGCTTGTCTTCCCGCCGACCAGCAATCGCGACACGGCAACCTGCGTTCGATAAACAGCGGGCAATCCCCAGACCAATCCCCGTTCCACCACCGATAACCAACACGGTTTTTCCTTCAAGCACTGTGAGTTCTCCCTATATAGACAAGCAAATATTGCACTTTATTTGTTTTTTTTCGTCATCACATCTGGCATTCTGTAAGCCACCAGATTGGATACAAACCTCAAATCTCTCAAGTTTACGCAAGATTTCTCTTCACAATCCTTTCTTCTGCATGGCAACAGACAATCATAACCCAATCAATTTCGCCTTCGCAATTGGCAAAGGAAAGAACCATTTTTTTCTTAACAGACTCGCCGTCAGCCACGAAACCTGCCATGGTTTCGGCCACGAACCGCCCGCAAATTGCCTTGTATTCATGCATGCATTGAATAGAAACGTAGGCAAACACTATGCGTTCTTTCTAACGGAAATCCCAATCCGCTTCAGCCATTTGAGAAGCTTTCCAGGTTTTTCACATCGAGAGATCAAAAAAGAGGCCTAGAATTTGTGCAAAACCGAACAAAGTTCTTGCTTTTGTTCCCAGAACACCCAGTCCTGCAGAAAAAGTTTTCAATCCAAAACCGCCCATTACTCCCTATGAAAAGACAAAAATCGCCGAATTTGGTTTTTACCGAGCCGAACCATGCACCTCACCTTATGCCAGCACAAGGCCCCCGAGATTAAGGAATTTCTGCCCCGTAACACGTCGGCTTATCTTGACCAACTTTGGAAAAATACTCTATCTTACTGACTTGTTTAGTATTGGCGTGGGCTTGATCGTAGGTTGAGTGCCGCTGAAAACCGTGCCTGCCCGTTGTGAAACTCGTCAATCAACGAGCGAAAGCAACGCTGGTCAAGACGCGAACAAGAAGAAAGAAAAACATACATCGAAGCGGTACCCGAAGGTACCCGAATTGAATCAGCGATAAAATTTCCGTTATAGGAGGTAGGAAAACGTGTCAACTATTACAGAACGAGTTATTGGTATTGTCTCTGAACAACTCGGTGTTGACAAAGAAAAGGTGACTCCCGAGACTTCGTTCGTGAACGACTTGGGCGCGGATTCTCTCGACACAGTCGAATTAGTGATGGAACTTGAAGAAGAATTCGAGATTGATATTCCTGACGACGCTGCGGAAAAGATTCAGACGGTCGGCCAGGCCATCCAGTTCATCGAACAAACACAAACGTCTTCGAGTTCTTCATGACATTCCTCCGGCACAGCTTTCCGATATAGACAGCTGGCTCCAATCCTGCGGTGAAAGACCATTGGCAGCGACTTCTGATAACGGCTTGAAACGTCGCGTCGTCGTAACCGGATTGGGAGTCATTACGTCGTTAAGCCGCGCCGTCGATGATCTTTGGCAGCGAATGCTG
>CAYMUR010000076.1:21665-25729 GCA_964393615.1 uncultured Pirellulaceae bacterium | reverse complement strand
TGTCAATGGCAAAGAAGTAATTTGTCTTGGCTTGCTCCACTGCGACAGCTGAAAAAGCCAGCTGCTTGATGATTCGTGAGCGTCCGGAGGATTTCCGTGGAAAATAAGAGATCGTTTTTACTATTACCTCTAGTTTGGCCGAAATTTAAACGCGTGTCAAGCGTCCGCAGCGGGATGAAGACGACCTTGCCATTTTGCTCGGCGGAACCTGGGTCACAGACACTGGCCTTCTCCCCAGAAATTGGGCCAGTTGGAGTGAGAGAATCGATCGAATTCGAAGGCTCGGAAAAGATTCTTTCCGTTGGGTAAGAAACGAAATAGTCGCGATCAGGTCATTGCAAAGTTACATTGTGTCGATGCACTTGTTGGCAAGACCACGAAGGTGCCTGAGTTCTGCAACCGTTCGAGAGCACCGAGCGGACATAGTATCGCTGGCGGCAGAAGGTCGGCGGCAGGTAGCTGGAGACGGACAAGGATCTATAGAAAGAGAATGTTTGGTTAAAAAAAGATGATGGCCGATCAGGAGCTCGACATGAAATTTTGAAGGAAGCCACGAAGGCAAATTGGTGAGCCCCGAATGTCGACGGAGAACGATCACTGCGCCGCGTCGCCGTTTGCCCGCCCGAGGCGTCCCGGAGATTGTTTGGTAGCGACTCGAGTGTTTGCTGGATGGAGAGGCATTGTGCTAACCGGTGCTGCGTCAAGACCAGACATTTCGACCGAGTTCAACCCAAACTCAAAAGGCGGTCCCGCAGATAGATTTCACGGACCTTCCGTTAATATGGACTCTGTGGCTTGCTCCGCTGCGGCGACTGCGGGCGGGAACAGGGCCAGAAATCTCCCGCGCTGGACGTGGGGGCTGGGGGCCGATGTGACAATATGGGGAAAACCAGATTTGTAACGGTTTCAGGGACATTCGTAGGGGAAATACTGGTCTATGAAATCCAGCCACCTACGCAGTCATTTCCTCACCCTGCTTATTGTTGTCGCTACGCCCGGACTGAGCGTGGCCGGTCCCGACCAAGAGCTCGACATCGGCCTCCTTATCGAGCCGACGGCATCCCATATTAGCGGTTACCTTGAAGTCCTCGCCGCACGAAGGGGGGCCGTTCGGTGGCCGTCGCGGTTGCCGACAAGACCATGCTTGATAATGCGAAACGACAGCTTGGTGAACGTTTTCACGGCGATGGTTTTTTGAATGCGAAGAAAATGCTGGCAAAGGTTCGGCCCGCGCTGACCATCGTGACCATGGAGGGTGTCAACGCGCCGGCTCGCCACCGCCTGTCACGACCTGCGAATCGTTGCGGGCCTTACGCGTGGTTTTCGTGACTTACCAGGCTGGGGCCACCCAACGGACGCAGCGGTTAAAGGTTTCCAAAACGCGGTGATCACTTCAACTCCAGGTTAATATTTCAAGTTGTCAGTAGACATAGCCGGGGTGCATTAAGGTTCTGGTATCCAATAATGTTTTGAGGATTTTTATGGGAAACATGGGCGACTTGGCGGCGGCCTGGGGCACCGCGGCTGTCAAAGACGATTTCTGCTGCGACAGGTTTGCGGGCGAAAAACTTCGGAAAGCGTGCCAGGCCAAATTTTTTGTCGTGTTGCCCGTCAATGAACGATGCTCCTTGTGGCAGCATGCTAGCGATAGTGCTTGGCGTCCGATTTCAATCACACCGTATTGCCAGAAAATGGTTGGGTTGGCCGCAGCATTGTATTGATTGAGAAATTTCTTTCTTCTGATTTGCAATCTCTTTTCTTGCTGCGCGGTGAAATTGCCGATTAAAGGAATTAGGCAAGGTGTACTTTTCCCCTGCCTGTTGCGGCTGGCCTGCTATGCAGCCTGCAACGCTGTTTTCAGGTATTTGAGTCAATGTTGATCAGGGAAATTGTCGTGAACAGTAATGCTGACGGGCGTAAAGCTGCGATTCTGCTGATGAGTCTACCGGACGACGAAGCCGGTCTTGTCATGAGTAAGCTGGATTCGAAACAAGTCGAGGCGATCCTGATCGAGATTTCCAAACTGGGACGTGTAACAGGCGACGAACAGGAGATAGTGATTCACGATTTCACAGATGCGAATCCCAATAACCTTGGACTGGATGCGAGCAGTATTGATCGTGCCAAAATGCTTGTAGAGAAAGCACTGGGGAAAAATGCTTCCGTGACGCTTGATAATGTACGTCAATCGATTGAAGCATTACCGTTTGGTTTTCTGAGAAAGGTCGACAGTCAAAACTTGCTCACCTTCATTGTTGATGAACACCCTCAGACGATTGCCTTGATTCTCTCGCATCTGCATCCATTGTATGGCGCCGAAGTTCTGAGTGGCTTACCTAGCGATTCACAGCTTTCGGTGATTCGGCGCATTGCCAACATGGGTCAAACCAATCCAGATGTCATTGAAGAAGTGGAACGGGGGTTAGAAAGTCGTATGCAAAGTGTTATGAGTGAGTCTTATGAGACCGCTGGAGGTGTACAGAATGTTGCAGAAATGTTGAACGTTACAGAGAGAGCCACCGAACGGACATTGTTGGAAAATCTTGCTCAAGATGATCCTGACCTCGTCGAGGAAATACGGAGATTAATGTTTGTGTTTGAGGATATCGCCAAGTTGGCTGACAAGGATATCCAGACCGTTCTGAAGAACGTTGAAACATCGCAATGGGCCATGGCCTTAAAGGGCGCCAGTGTCGAACTCAAGGAAAAAATATTAGGCAACATGTCACAGCGAGCGTCGAATATATTGCTAGAAGAAATGGATTTTCTCGGACCAGTACGGCTATCTGATGTTGAGTCGATGCAACAACTGATCGTTGATGCTATTCGTAAAGTAGAAGATACTGGTGAAATTAGTCTCTCGACTTCTGACGAGATGGAAGAGTATATCCAGTGAGTCGCTGGTCTTCTTATCGGTAGTTCGGGGCGGTATTCTTCCCGAAACCGCAGCCCCCGCAAGGGGCATTCATTCTGGCAGCGGACTTCTTTCATCGAGACGTTTTGCTTCTGGTTCAGATTCGCTGTCAACGATTAACGCATAGAAATTGTCTTCGTCGAGCAGCGTAATTCCCAGGCGTTTGGCTTTTTCGAGTTTGCTTCCGGCTTTCTCGCCGGCGACGACGTAATCCGTTTTGCTAGACACAGTCGCAGCTGCGCGGCCACCATGTTCACGAATTAGATCGTTCATTTCATCGCGTGTGAAGCGGGTAAGCGTACCAGTGACAACAACGGTCTTGCCTTGTAATACGCCACTGTCACGGCCACCAGAATCCTGCCGTATCGCATCCATTGTTATGTTTAGTTTCGCCAGCTCGGTGATAACTTGGGTGCCATAGTCACTGTTTAAAAACCGAGAGACACTTTCTGCAATAACAGGTCCAATTTCGTCGATTTGGCTGATTTGGTCAACGCTTGCTTGCTGTAGATTCGAGATGGAACCAAAGTGTTCTGCCAGGACACGTGCTCCGGTAATTCCTACATGCCGGATCGACAAGGCATTCAGCAGACGGGCGAGGCCGCGTGACTTGCTCGTCTCAATACCACGTAGCAGGTTTGCCGAAGATCGTTGTCCCATTCGATCCAGGCCTGCAAGTTGTTCTCGGGTGAGCTGGTACAAATCAGCATAGTTGGTGACGAGTTGCTGGTTGACCAGTTGCTCCACCAGTTTGTCCCCCAAGCCTTCGATATCCATGGCGTTACGGCTGGCGAAATAACGGATACGTTCTTTGACTTGAGCCGAGCAATCGAGATTGGGACAACGGATAAATGCTCCGCCTTCATCACGCAGCAATGTGGTTTTACATTCAGGGCAGGAAACGGGGAAAATGTACTCGGGTAGATCGGATTGTCGTTCATGTTTTTCCACGCGTACCACGTGGGGAATGATCTTTCCGGCTTTTTCCACCACCACGACGTCATGGACACGGATATCTTTCCTTTTTATTTCGTCAACATTGTGCAAGCTGGCACGACTGACGATGGTGCCAGCTAATTCAACTGGTTCCAGTTCGGCGACCGGTGTCACAGTACCAGTTTTTCCGACTTGAACGGAAATGGAATTCAGT
>CAYMUR010000076.1:0-21655 GCA_964393615.1 uncultured Pirellulaceae bacterium | reverse complement strand
TGTAGGCAATCAGCCAGCGAGGACTTTTTGAGGTCGCCCCGAGCTGCTCCCTTTGGTCAAACCGGTTGATTTTCAGCACCAATCCATCCACTTCAAAATCGAGGTCGTGTAATTGCTCGACAAGCTTATCGCAATATCCAATGGCACCTTCTATATCGGTGAACGATTCCACCAAGGGCGTGGCAGGCAAGCCATACTCCCTTAATTCGGTGAGGAAACCCATGTGTGTTGTACTGCGCAGGCCTTCACTGTAACCGAGGCCATGTAAGAATACATGCAAACGGCGTTCAGCCGAGACGCGCGCGTCCAGTAAACGAATGCTTCCGGCAGTAACATTTCGGGTATTGGCGTAGGGATCTTCGCCTGTCTGGCGACGCCGTTCATTCAACGTCACCAAGTCAGAATTGTTCATGTAAACTTCACCGCGTACTTCGAGCACTCGGGGTGGGTGTTTCACATCGAGCCGGAGTGGTATGTCGTTCACGGTACGGATGTTGTGTGTAATGTCGTCTCCGACCACTCCATTTCCACGAGTCACCGCTCGTGTCAACAGGCCATCTTCATAGGTCATGGAAACAGCGGCGCCGTCGATTTTGAGTTCGACGACCCATTCGACCTGTTCGTTGTGCAGCAATTTCCGGGTTCGTTCGGCGAATTGTCGTACTTCATTGGTGCTATAGGAATTATCAATCGAGAGCATTGGCAAACGATGTTCGACATGTTCCAGTCCCGGGACTGGTATTTCCCCTACCCGTTGCGTCGGACTGTCGGCTGTTACCAACTCAGGGTGTTCTTTTTCAAGTCGCTTCAGATCGCCAATCAATCGGTCATATTCCAGGTCACTGATTTCTGGAGCTGCTTCCAGATAATATTTGCGGTCGTGGTAACGAATTGACCGTCTTAGTTCGTCGATACGTGACGAGTGTTCAGGGGAACTTGCCATTGCCATTAACCTGTTGCCCGATCTGTCAGAACTGAAAGGGTTGTAAATAACCCGTTGACAATGACAGACGATGAGCAGATTCTGTGATGTGCATGAGTCGGGAAAAAACTGTTTGAAATTCCATGGTTTACTGCAAACGGATATGCCGTACCCTGTTCGATGCAAAAAAGCATTCTTGGTTTGTGGCAGGTTGTACCATGTTTCAGCACTGTTTATTTCCTGGTGGCGTACCACTCACTGGATGGTTGGTTCCGTTACATTCGGGTGCGAGTGCGACGGGTAATGTTGCCGCGGAATGAGGTACCAGGCAAATGAATTTCATCGGCAAATCACTGGTGTTGCGAAATTGGTGGATTTCATCGGGCTGTACGAGAACGACGTCACCGGTTGTAAGTGGGTGTTCCACGTCATCTTCGAGTACGACACCCTCTCCTTGTAATACGTACACTTCGTGTTCGTAGGGATGGCTGTGTCGAGGAGTGTAACCTCCAGGGGCGACTTCAAATTGACGCATGGCAAAATTTGGGGCTCCATCTGATTCGCTGACAAGCCAACGTACTGTACAGCCATGGGCTCCTGGCATTTCGACAGATTTTTCTTCGACACTCTCAGACTGGTTGATTTTCATTGTTCGCTGCTTCCTGTTGCTGGGAATGTTTGTTTTGATTCTCCCAATAATCGTCTGTTGTAATGGCTGCCACGGTGGCGATGGCTAACAAAACCAATTCGACGGCCAGCATGGCAAATCCATGTTGATCCAAAAAAACGGTCAATGCGTGTGGGCGGTTCACCGTTGACGGGTTGATTTGTTGAACGGTCATGACGCCATAGGCGCAAGCCGTGATGGTGAATACGATGCCGATGATAACCAGCAGGAAATAGAAGGGATTGATTATTTTACGATTGGAACGGACCATTTTTCTTTCCTTATTCTTTGATTATGAAAAGAAAACTCTATCACGAGTAGCCCAGATAGACGGTCCAGGGAAGAGGATCCGCTCCTGGATCGTAGGTGGGAGATGGGGTCACGAGGCAATTTTAGTCGCCGGATGACAGGAGATTAACCCAAATTCAGGGGGAACAGGGCGGAGCTCCGCTCACCGTCGTAAATACCGGTTCGTTTTGCTTGGTAAGCGGAAGATTACCTGCCTGCCCTGGCCTACCGTTTTTGTACGTCAGATAACGTATTGACCACCACCGCAATCGCCTGCACTTTGCCCGCCAGGCAGGCGGATCCATGAAACTACGGGTTGGTCGTTTTTGTGAGAGGATCTAGTACGGCAGAAATGATCACGATATGATACGGAATCCATCTTGTTTGAAGGCTTTGGCTGGAGAGATAGAGGCTTGTCTGCTGACCAGATCATCGTCCGTGGCGTCCGTGTCCATAATCTGAAAAGTGTTGATTTGGACCTGCCACGTCAGCAGGTGGTTGTTTTTTGCGGCGTGAGTGGAAGCGGCAAGAGTAGCATGGCGCTGGACACCTTGTACGCGGAGGGGCAGCGGCGGTATATCGAGAGTTTTTCCACGTACACGCGGCAGTTTCTCGATCAATTTGACAAGCCGGACGCAGACCAGATCGATGGAATTCCGCCAGCCATTGCCGTGGTTCGGCACGTGAAATCGGCGACTCTTTCCAGTCGGACGACGGTTGGGACGGCCTCAGAAATTACGGAACACTTGCGCCTCATCTACGCAAAAATCGGGCGTATCGTTTGCCACACGTGCGGTCAGCTCGTGACACGGGACACTCCTGAGAGCGTGGCTACGTTCCTGGGTGAATTATTTCATGAAGGCCGCATGATGGTTACATTTCCGATGGCCATTGGTAGCCAGGAGGATTTTAGTTCGGTTTGCCAATCATTGCAGGAGGACGGCTTTGTTCGATTGATTCATGGCGGCCAGATTTTGGATCTGAGTCATGGCCCGGTACCAGAAACCACGGCTGATGTGGTAAACGGTTGTGAAATTCAGGTGATTGTAGACCGCTTGTCCGCCGGGGTGACTAGCGACCGATTGTTGGAGTCCTTGGAACTTGCTTTTGAAAAAGGCTTTGGATGTTGTGAAGTATTTTTGAACAACAAGGAGCTGGGCGATGGTGACAGTTTAGCCCTTGAGGGCCGAGTATGGTCACGGCGAGCATTCAGTGATAAATTGTGTTGTCCGCGCTGTGGTGTTGACTATCCTGATCCGGAGCCGCGACTGTATAGTTATAACAGTCCCCTGGGAGCGTGTCCGACTTGTGAAGGATTTGGTAATGTTCAGATCGTTGACATGGAGTTGGTGGTTCCAGATGTCGACAAGACTTTGCGGAATGGTGCGGTGGCGCCTTGGAACACTCCGGCCTATGCCCATGAACTCGAAGAGTTGCTGGCGTTGGCCAAGGATTATGACCTGCCGGTGGATATGCCTTTTCGAGACCTTGAACCGGTCCAGCGGAAGTTGATCAAACAGGGAGTAGCAGAGCGTTCGTTTGGCGGGCTGGATGGTTTTTTTGATTGGCTGCAGAAGCGCCGATCAAAGCCAGGAATTCGTGCATTCTTAAGGCGTTGGCAAAGCTATCGGCGTTGTGAATCGTGTCAAGGTTCCCGGTTACGGCCAGAGTCTCTTGCCACACAGGTAGGTGGGGCGACGATCGCTGAATTATGCACAAAGCAAGTTCGGGAGTTGTCCAGATGGTTGCACGACTTGAAACTGGAAGCCACAGAATCAGCGATTGCTCGAATTCCGCTGGAACAAATTAGCAACCGGTTAAAATTTCTGGACGCAGTCGGTTTGGGTTATTTGACTTTAGACCGTACGGTCCGAACACTCAGCGGTGGTGAGGCACAACGGGTCAGTTTAACTTCCACGCTCGGTTCCAATTTAGTCAATATGCTCTATGTGTTGGACGAGCCGTCTGCCGGACTTCACCCGGCGGACGTCGCAGGCTTGTCTGACGAAGTAAGGCGATTGCGTGACCGTGGTAACTCGGTCATTGTGGTAGAGCATGAGGAAACATTTCTCAGGTCGGCTGATCGAATTGTGGAATTTGGGCCGGCGGCCGGTGACGCGGGTGGCGAGATCATCTTTCAGGGATCGGTCGACGAGGTTCTGGCCGACGATCAAAGCGTGACGGGGGCCTATCTGGCTGGCCGCCGTGGCGTTGCCATACCTGCCCAGCGTCGCCAGCCGGATCAGGGGTATTTGCGTGTGGTGGGGGCCCGTGGTAACAATCTGCAGAATATTACGGTGGATTTTCCACTGGGCCTTCTGTGTCTGGTGACGGGTGTGAGTGGTGCCGGCAAAAGTACGCTGGTGCAGGACACGCTCTATCCGGCAGTGGCGCGTCGACTGAACAAAGAGGCGTCCAAGCCGTTAGCTTTAACAGACCTGGTTGGTGACGGACAACTGGGGGATGTTTTATTGATTGACCATTCTCCGATTGCTCGTTCACCGCGGTCGAATCCGGTCACTTACATCAAAGCGTTTGATGAGATTCGGGCCGTGTTTGCCGAAACGATTGAAGCCAAGACCCACAACTACAGCACCAGTTTTTTCAGCTTCAACGTCCAAGGTGGGCGTTGCGAGGCTTGTAAGGGAGACGGATACGTACGTATCGATATGCAATTCATGCCGGATGTTTTTGTGGCTTGTAGCGAATGCAGTGGCCGTCGGTACCGCCGTGAGATTTTAGAAGTCACCTACCGAGGAAGAAATATTGCCGAAGTCCTGGAAATGACGGTGCGTGAGGCTTTTTCATTCTTTCGTGGAAAGTCCAAGGTACAAGCCAAACTGAAGAGGTTGATAGACGTTGGCCTGGAATATTTAAGACTGGGGCAGCCGGCTAATACGCTTTCGTCGGGAGAATCGCAGCGATTAAAATTGGCAGGTTACCTGGGGTCTGCCAGCCGAAGTAGGACGTTGATTTTACTGGATGAACCGACCACCGGGTTACACTTTGCGGATGTCGTAAAACTACTTGATTGTTTCGACGCGCTGACCAGCATCGGGCATTCCTTGGTGGTCATTGAACACAATTTGCAATTGATGAAGGCCGCTGATTACATTATTGACTTAGGGCCAGGGGCAGCGGACGAAGGTGGTCAAGTTGTGGCGACAGGGACACCAGAAGAAATTGCCCAAGTCACTACATCGTTCACGGGTCGCTGCTTGTCCCAGGCTTGGCAAGCCAGCGAATGAGGGAATGGGAAGAGGATGACTGTCAAATGACAATGCTACCCGACAATTTGCTTGAGCGCGTGGAAATATTTCATGGCGAGGCAACTCCTGCTGTGGCGAGGCTCTACGTTCGTCTCGACACAGACAACAGTCAGTCCGGCTGGAGCCTGGCGGGGCAGGTTAAGGGGCCTTATCGTACGGATGCTCATACGCTTCCTGCTACCACGCCACTGGTTCCGTGTGCAGCAGGTGAGAGCTTGTTAGCGATGGCGGTGATACCAGATCCTTGTGCCTGGACGCCAGAAACGCCGAGTATGTACCAGCTGGATTTGCAATTGCATATCCCACAAGAGAGAGTCATGGAGCGACAGATTGTCACCGGGATACGTGGGTTGGGGACGCGCGGACCCAATTTGTTTCGACACGGTAAGCGCTGGGTAGTGCGGGCGCTGGAATCGCCAACAGGGGAAATCACGAATTGGACAGCGTGGCAGTCGAGTGCCTCCATGATGGTCGTTGATCATGTCACCGAAGCATTGGTTACCGAAGCCTTTCTGAGTCAGGCATCCAAGATGGGTGTGCCACTTGTTGTTAAATTACCACCGTCGCTCCAGGAAATGGAATCGTTGTTATGTGCTATCTCTCATTGGCCGGCCGTTTCGGTGGTGTACGTGGATACTGGCTCGCCGATGATCGTGGAACCCCAACGCCGGTTTCCTAATCTCCTGTTTGCCGAGCGGTTTTGTGGAAACCAGAAAATCCTTCCTGCCCCATGGGCTCAGCTTGTATTGTGTGATGTACAGTCGGTCGAAGAATTTTCCATGGCGATTTCGGATTGTCGTGAAACATCGCCAATCGTAGCGATCCGTGAAATTGTGCAGGAGACTTCGTTTGAAGGTGCGCGGAGCGAATGTGATCAATTGCAGCGAGACCTGGCTGGTGTGTTGGATTGCGCTGGCTATCTCGTATTGAAACAAGGATAATACTAAGCTAACAGCATGGGGATTGTTCGATTCGGATGTTGTATGGTCCGCTGTGCTGTTTCGTGAATCATGCCAGTGACCATTTCCTGATGCCAGAGGTGAACCTGCCAAGATGACAGACAAAACGAGTTCTTCAGACAGTTTGACGCGGTATGAGCGACAGATGCGTTATTCTCCACTAGGAGAATGCGGTCAGCGGAAACTGTGCGACAGTCGGGTGTTGATCTGTGGTTGCGGTGCACTCGGATCGGTATTGGCAAATACATTGGTACGCGCGGGAGTCGGATTTGTGCGGTTGGTAGACCGTGATTTTCTGGAATTGAACAACTTGCAACGGCAAGTACTTTATGATGAAGCGGATGTCGCCGCTGCGATTCCCAAGGCGGTGGCCGCGCAAGAAAAATTACGACGTATTAATCAGCAGGTTGAAATTGAGGCTCACGTGCTGGACGTGTCGTCTTCGAATGTTTTGGGGCTAGTGGATGGTATGGACCTGATTCTTGACGGTACGGACAACTTTGAGACACGGTTTTTGTTGAATGATGTAGCACTCCAGCAGAGAATTCCTTGGATCTATGGAGGTTGTATCGGGGCCGAAGGCCAGACAATCACTATTATTCCAGGAGAAACCGCGTGCCTGCGATGTGTCATGCCGGAGCCACCTCCGCCTGGAAGCACTCCGACCTGTGATACAGCAGGAATCTTGGGCCCGGCCGTCAATGTGACAGCGTCGTTTCAGGCGTGTGAAGCATTTAAAATTCTCAGCGGGAACCTGGATGCGGTCAGTCGCAGCTGGACAATTTTTGATCTGTGGGACAATGACATTCGCCAGGTTTCATTGGCTTCGTTACGAAACGGCAACGATTGTCCAGCGTGTGCCCAACAGGAATTCCCCTGGCTGGATGGGTCGCGTGGGGTACATTCTGCGGTACTCTGTGGGAGAAACTCTGTGCAATTGAGTTTTCCCGGACAGGAATTGGTCCGACTCGAAGCGATCGAAGAACGTCTGCAAGGTGTGACACAGGTTTTGCGAAACCGCTTTCTACTACGTTTTAGCATTGACGATTACCAGGTCACTGTCTTTCCTGATGGACGGGCAATCATCGGCGGGACGGAGGATTTGGCGGAGGCACGTTCGGTTTACGCCAAGTACGTTGGGACGTAAATGGTTGGCCTGTGGAACGAGAGTCGAAAAAGATTCACGGACCACTTCACCACCGGTTGGGCGGTTGGCGGAGCTCCGGCTGATTCCGAGCCACGTAGCCGTGAAAGATTTCATGCCCGCCGATAAGATCACGTTAGCGTGGCCCTTGGTGGACTACATCAACCGGGACCCTGGCCGTAAATATGCTGAATGGGTGTTTTGTGACCCCAGGCGATGTCGTCACGGGACACTCCCAGGGTCTCTGCGATTTTCTGCCGTTCCGTGGGACTGGGCGTCCAGCGTCGTAAGTAAATTGCCTGGACCCGGCCGAGGTCCAGCCCCGTTTGTTGTGCCAGTTCTTCCAGCGAGATTTTCTGCTCTGTGCACAAGGCATGGACACTTTTTGCCATATCGCAGTTCCTTCTTGACGGTGGTTCCAGGTCGACTCGCGAAAAAAGTCATTTCCATCTATCATTCATTATACGCGAAAACACGAAGGTTCTTCGAGCCCTTTGTGGAAGCTGCCAGGCAGCGAGGATCACCGCTGCTCAACCCGCCTGTATTGCGTCGTTGGGAGCTTACAAAGGTCCGTTTTGACTGCGGCGCGTAAAATTACCGAAGCACCTAGCCGGGAGAGGGTTTATATGTGTCCTTTTCAGAATACGTTCTTGCAGTGGTTCCTGTTGTGTGGTTTGCTGCTTGGTTGTAGTGCGCCATCGGATATGCCGGGGACACGTAATACCGAGCTTCCGAAAAGTGCTGATGTTGCATCCGTACCGAGCACATTACCGCTTAGCGAGCAGCAGTGGCGTGAAGGCTGGATCAGTCTATTTGATGGGGAGACGTTATTTGGCTGGGAGACGACTGGTGAGGTTCCCTGGCAGGTCCAAGACCAGGTGATTGTTGCTGCCACAGGAGAGGTTGGTTTTTTATATACCACCTCGACCTTTTCAGACTACGTTCTACATTTGCAATTTCGTTGTCACGAGACGACAAACAGCGGGGTTTTTCTGCACATGCCAGCGAGTCCACAGGATCCCGCTCGCGATTGTTATGAAGTCAATATTGCACCGGCCGACAATCCGTTTCCTACGGGCAGTTTGGTCAAACGGCAGCGTGTGGACACAGCTACCGTGCCTGGCGATTGGAATACTCTTGACATGAAAGTGGATGGGCCGGCTATTCATGTCAAAGTGAACGGCGTTGTCGCACTGGAATATCAAGATGAAAACCAGCCGGCGCTGGCTCGTGGTCATATTGGTTTGCAACACAATCAGGGAAAGGTGGAGTTTCGGGATATTCGAATCAAGCCCTTGCATGTACAAAGCCTCTTCAATGGACGTGACTTGACAGGCTGGACGATCCTGCCGGACATGCAAAGCGAGTTTCGCGTAACACCAGAAGGTTATTTGCACGTCACTGGCGGAAAAGGACAGTTGGAAACAGAGGGGCAGTTTGCTGATTTTATTTTACAGTTGAACTGCCAAACACGTGCCAAGGGCTTAAACTCTGGGATTTTTTTTCGATGTATTCCTGGCGATTTGTGGATGGGATACGAGAGTCAGATTCACCATGGATATGTAAAGGGTGATCGTTCACACCCCAGCGATTGTGGTACCGGTGGTATTTTTCGTCGGCAAGATGCGAGACGCATCGTGGCAGATGATCTACAGTGGTTTACCAAGACTATTATTGCCGACGGTCCCCATATGGCGGTGTGGGTGAATGGCTGCCAGGTAAGTGATTGGACCGACAAGCGCCCGGCGCACGAAAACCCTCGCAAAGGACGACGTACGGAAGCCGGGACAATCATTTTGCAGGGCCATGATCCGACAACGGATCTGTTTTTTGAGAACTTTGGTATCAGTATCTTGCATCCACGTGTCGTTCCTGTGGGTTTGTGATTTTTTTCACAATGTATTGATTGACACCGTTTTGCCTGGCAGGCTATTCTGGAATTAGTTCCGGCTGTCTTTTGAACGTTCGTTCCAATCTGCCGGTAGCCGGGTGACTAGTGATTGGTTCCTTTCAATCCAACCGTTCAATTCCCCCGTCAAGTGTGGGAAGGAGGTCCGCCATGAGATTGCAAGACATTCTGAATGTCAAAGGCACCGAGGTGTTTACGATTCACTCTCAAGCGACATTGTCCGACGTTGTTGCAAAGCTGGTTGACTGCAACTGTGGATCACTTGTGGTTTGCGATGGAAATGTAATGGTAGGGATTATTACTGAGCGCGATATTCTCCAAGGCTGCAAAACATGGAGCGGTCAATTGAATGATGTCCTGGTGTGTGAGGGCATGTCAGTGAGTGTGACGACAGGTTCTCCCGACGATGAGGTCGACGACATCATGGGGTTGATGACAAGAAAGCGAATCCGGCATTTGCCAATCCTGAAAGACGGATTGCTGGCGGGTATGATTTCTATCGGTGACGTCGTCAAAGCCCAGCACTCAAGGCTAAGCATGGAAAATCATTACTTAAAGGAATACATCCAGAGTTGATGCGGCTGATTCGATGGCAAGATAGCTGCGAGCTTGTCAACGTTGTAATGCGTTCATCTAGGCCACATGACAGGTGTTTTTTTTGTGGTGTACTTCGTCGGGCGGAAATTGCCCGGGGCCGTCCTGGCTGTACCAGCGGTCGAGAACCACGCGCCAGTCGTTTAGGTTTTTGACCCGGGCAAATTCCTCGCGAACTAATTTCCATTTCGGGTGCAGGCTGGAATATTTAATGCCGAATTTGCGCATGGGGATACCGCATCGTTCAGGTCCGTAGACTTCTTCGGCCAGCTGAAAATGTTCGAGAATTACCTCTCTCTGTTCAGCGAGTGACGGTGGGCCGGGAAGTGGTTTGCCGTCTGCCAGGGCCCTTGCCTGGCAAAAGATCCAGGGGTTGCCGATCGCACCACGAGCCACGGTCACACCGTCCACGCCGGTTTGTTGGATCATGTTGAGGCAATCCGCTGCCGTAAACAAATCACCACTCCCCAGGATCGTGTGGTTCCCGACATGCTTTTTGACTTGTTGCAAAAACTCCCAGCGGCTCGGGCCAACATAGCGTTGGACAACGGTTCGTCCGTGTACGGTCACCGCTGCCACACCGGCGGCGAACGCTCCGTCAAGAATTTCAAAAAAATGATCCCGACTTTGTTGGGAATCGTCGATTCCTCGGCGCATTTTTACCGTGACCGGAATGTGATTGGGTACCGCGTCCCTTGTACGGCGTACGATGTCGATAGCTACTTGGGGTTGGCCGAGATGAAATCCACCTCGGCAACGACCGAGAACTTTCTTGACGGGGCAGCCAAAATTAATATCAATAACATCAAATCCCGCTTCGACTAATCTCAAAGCTGCCGGACCGAATTGCTGGGGATCCGCCCCCATCAGTTGGCCTCCGACCGGATGTTCTTCGTCGCTCAGATGGAGAAAATGCCGGTTCTTTTTCGTCTGTTTTACAGTCAGTAAGAACCGGTCCAGCATGACTTCGCACAGGGTGTAGGGTGCGCCGTGTCGTTTTGCCATGACCCTCATCGGCCAATCGCTGTAGCCGGAGAGGGCTGCCTGGACTACAGGAAATCCCACGAACAGGGGACCGAGATGTAATGGTGCGAGCGGCATGGTTCCCATCATTGTAGCACGGGACAAACGTCAAACCACTCCCGTTGTTGTGCCCTCATCCATTCGCTGGCATTTTCGGGACCCCACATTTGGCTGGGGTATATTTGCAGCGCCGGGGCTGCTGGGCTTTGCCAGGCAGCGATGATGGGATCGACAATGCCCCATGACAATTCGACTTCATCGCTGCGTGCAAACAAACTCGCGTCTCCGTTGAGTACGTCCAGTAACAGGCGTTGGTAACTGTCGGGCATTCTACCAGAGAATTCGCGCGCATAGCGAAAATCTAAATCGGTCAATCGAAGTTTCATCCCCTCATCCGGTGTTTTGGTCTGAAAATGCAGCTGGATGCCTTCGGCAGGTTGAACCTGGATTACCAACCGGTTGGCATCCAGGTTTCGTTTGGCGGCGGACTCAAACATCATGTGGGGTGGTGCCCGAAATTGGATGACAATTTGGGTGGTACGGCAGGACATTGCTTTTCCACTACGTAAATAAAATGGCACTCCATCCCAACGCCAATTGTCGATCCATAATTTTACCGCCGCAAAGGTTGCCGTTTGGCTGTCGCGAGGAACACCTGTCTCGTTGAGATAGCCCTCATATTGTCCTCGTAGCGTGTCACGGGAAAAATCGGCTCCGGTCATCGGCCGTATGGCTTGCAGAACTTTGATTTTTTCATCCCGCACCAGGTTGGCCTCAAATCGTACCGGTGCTTCCATGGCCGTGATCATTAATAATTGAAGCAAATGATTCTGGAACATGTCGCGCAAGATCCCGGCCGCGTCGTAATAGCCGGCCCGAGACCCCACGTTGACCTCTTCTGCGACGGTGATTTGGACGTGGTCGATGTAATTTCGGTTCCAAACCGGTTCGAATATACTATTGGCAAAGCGCAGCACTAACATGTTCTGCACCGTTTCTTTGCCAAGATAATGATCGATACGATAAACTTGCCGTTCGTTGAACACCTGGTGGACCGCCGCGTTCAGGGACCGCGCCGATTCGAGATCTGTGCCAAATGGTTTTTCGATGACAATGCGGCGTGGTCCTTGGGATTGATTAGCCTGGCCAGCGGTTCCCAGTTGAGCGACGGCCGTATGATACAAGTCTGGCGCCGTCGATAAATAAAAGATGCGTTTGCCATTGCCTGCGTTATCGAGCCTGTCGAGGAAACGCCCCAATCTTTCAAAATCATCCGGTTGGGAAATGTCCCCTGTCTGGTAAAACAGATTTTCGGCAAAGCGATTCCATGCGGGAAGATCGAAATCTTTGCCGGTAAACTTTTTCGTCGTTTCGGCTGACAGCTGGCGCCACTGTGCGTGCTCGAAATGGGTGCGGGACACGCCGACGATGTGTGTGTCGGGCGGTAATTGGCCTTCACCGTACAGACGATACAGGGCGGGGATAAGTTTGCGTTTCGTTAAATCACCCGAAGCACCAAATATCACGATTGTATTGGACACGGGCCGTCTCCGATAAACTTTTTCAAGGGATAATTTGTCGCAAAGATTGGCAATGGGTGCCAGGGTAGCAGGTGCCACGCGGCGAGGTTTTATGGTTGATCACGTCAATACCGTCATGAACCTCATTGCGAAATATCAAGATCGATAATGGGCAGGACCCATTGGGCACCGGTGGGAAGGAAAGCCATTAAGTACGTATTATTGTTGACGGTTCTTGGGTCGACTAAGTTGCTCGGTAAGAGGCGACATGAAAATTCCCAAATGGTTTCAGGGGATGAAAGATTCTCCAGAAGCGTGCACAGCAGGGAAATAAATTTATTCGTCGACGTGGCGACGCTCGCGGAGCCAATCCGTGTGAAACGTTCCGTCGCGGTCGACACGCTGATAAGTATGGGCTCCAAAGTAATCTCGTTGGGCTTGTAGCAGGTTCGCAGGCAGCCGTTCGCGACGGTACCCATCGTAGTAGGCTAATGCGCTACTGAAAGCAGGTACAGGCAGTCCTTGTAAGGTGGCGGTGGAAACGACGTGTCGCCAGCCGGTTTGAGCTTGTTGAACGGCTTCTGTGAAATAAGGATACAGTAGCAGATTTTCTAAATCCGGCTGAGTATCAAATGCTTCTTTGATATGGTCGAGAAACTGTGCGCGAATGATACATCCTCCGCGCCAGAGAAGGGCGCAATCGCCATAATTCAATGGCCACTCATGCTCGGCAGCTGCCGCTTGTAACTGGACAAAACCTTGGGCATAACTGCAAATCTTCGAAGCGTACAGGGCCCGCCTTACGTCTTCGACAAATTGCTGCGGGTCCCCATCGTATTGAGGTGCCGGGCCAGAAAGAATGCGGCTGGCCCGCACGCGTGATTCTTTCAATGCCGACAGGCCACGTGCGTAGACGGCGGAGGTCACCAGGGTACTGGGGACTCCCAGGTCAAGCGCTAGCTGGCTCATCCATTTGCCGGTTCCCTTAGCGCCGGCTTTGTCAACAATACAATCCACCAGGTAACCGTCTGATTCCGGGTCGCGTACACTAAAAATATCGCGGGTAATTTCAATTAGATAGCTTTCCAATTCACCACGGTTCCATTCGGAGAAAACGTCATACAGTTGTTCATGCGAAAAACCAAGTAGCTGGTGCAGCAGGAAATAAGCCTCGCAAATCAGTTGCATGTCGCCATATTCAATTCCGTTGTGAACCATTTTGACGTAGTGGCCGGCACCACGGGGGCCGACCCATTCTGCACAAGGAATGTCCTGGTTCGGTCCCACTTTGGCAGCGATGGCTTGAAAAATCGGCCGAATGTGCGACCAGGCCTCACTACTGCCACCCGGCATCAAACTGGGGCCTTTCAACGCTCCCTCTTCCCCACCAGAAACACCGCTTCCGACATAAAGAAGGTTGTGCTGTTCGATCTGTTCTGTGCGGCGTTCTGTATCCAGATAATGCGTGTTTCCACCATCGATCAAAACATCTCCTGGGGATAATAACGGAATTAATTGCTCGAGCAGTACGTCCACTGCCGGGCCTGCTTTGACCAGCAGCATGACTTTTCGGGGTGATCGAAGCTGTGCCACCAGGTGCTCAAGCGTGTGGCAGCCCACAAACTGTTTTCCCTGGGCACGACTTTGCAAAAACTTATCGACTTTGTTCGTTGTACGGTTGTAAACGGCGACACGATATCCGCGACTCTCGACATTGAGCGCCAGGTTTTCACCCATGACAGCCAAGCCGATCAAACCAAAATCGCATTGTTCATTCATGACGAACGGTCTTTCTCTCACTGGTCAGATAGATCGATAGGGCCGACGACATCGTCGCCGTCGACACGCTGTATTAACGCGGCCTTGTGGAAGCTGGCATTCCTTTGGGATGGGCCATCGACCTTGATGCCATGGGCGATTTACCAGGCAGGCAACGGGGGCCAAGCATTTTAACTACTTTACGTGGTACCACATCACTAGTCATGGGACTAGGCCGTACCGCGAACCGTCGGCCTCTACAGCGTGAAAAGTAGCAGCGGCGCAGGAAAATTGTATCAGGCGGCCTGTCGAACGTCCACGATTAGCGGCGATCTGACCTGGGCGTCGACCATTGTCTGATCGACCAGTGCGACAGTGGCCAGGCGCACGAGTTGCGGTTGCTGTCCCTGGCGTAGCTGGTAATTGAGTTGGATGACACGGTCCACCTCAGCATGCACAAGGCGGGCAATTCGGGCTTGAATGTAGCCGCGTGCTTCGGCTGTTGACATTGATCCGACACGGTGACCGACACGTTGCCAGACAGTGTCCCGGTTTCGTACCGCAATTTCCAGTGCAACGTCGCTCAAATGCAAACGCTTCAGTCGACGAACGATCCGTTCCAACCAAACCATGCGACGAGTCCTTTCGAGGAGGCAAGTGGTGAAGAGAAGTAGCAATCCGACAAAAAATGCGAAAGGCACTTTCGTCTTGGTCAGGCACCGTCTGGTTCTCAGCCAAAGACCATTTTGCACCCGGAATGGCAGCATGGCTGTGTCGATACCGATGGCACTAAGAATCAGATCGTAGTCAGGTCACATCATCCTTCAGGGAATTAGCAATTGGCCTCAGGGCAGGGAGTAGGCAAGATATACGGCCCGTATATCTTGCCAAAGCTTCCTATCTTGTGCCTGGTCGTCGTGGTTCGTTTGGTTTTTTTCAGCGCGGGTGTGTTCTCGCCACGCTTTGGCCGCTTTTTCCAGCGGGCGTACGCAGCATTTGCAAGCTTCTGTCGTGCGAGAAGCGCATGGAATCTGCCCGGTGCGCCTGGTTGATATTTTCAATCGAATTGGCTTGAGGAGACAATTGTGCCTGCCAGTGAACGCAGGATGTATTTTCAGTGATCCTTGCCCACCAGGTTGTTGCAGTCTCACGGGCAAATGACCTGAAAAAATCTCTGTTTTCTTTTGGTGACCGGTGGCAGGGCGTCTCTTTCGTACGGTACTCCTCCCCAAAACGTTAGCCTTTGTTTGGTGTTCCCATGGAAACAGGTAAAACCACTTTTTCCGGGATGTCAATTCGGTAGCGTGCCCAGTTTTTAAAAGCGCTGCGTCTAGCGGGCCTTACGGGCCGAAGCCGTTGCTTTCCCATCAGCCGGGCGGAGAGTTTTGTAAGCAGGCAGCTGGCGTTTAGGTAAAGCAAAGTGAAAAATTGGTCCCGCTGAATGGCTCGATGCGCCTAAATACTCTGGTTTTTTGCGGCCCTTTTTTCCTGCTGGCAGTCAGAACCAGGTGAACTGGATGCTACGTGACTGGCCTGTTGATCTTGTCCCGTTCTACAGATTTGCTAGACTCTGCCTGATGGTACGATTCGTAAAAAGTGGTTGTCAGGTGCTGTCAGGCACGTGATGGGCTGTCGCCGGCGCATGTGACACGATGGTTTTTCAGTCATAAAAGTATCCTCATTCCTGGATCGAAGCGCTGAGAAACCCTTAAACTTCGATAAATTCGGTCTTAGGCGCCGTAGCCAAGTGGCTAAGGCAGCGGATTGCAAATCCGCCATCCCCGGTTCGAATCCGGGCGGCGCCTCTTTTTGTTACCTCTCGCACCAGGTCGCTTTTCGTCACCCAATCTCCAGCAGGTGCGCGTTCACAGGTACAGAAACTACCATCCTCTCTTTCAGGGCAAGAGCGGCACTCAAACGACTCGTATGTTCCTTTCTGATGGCCCGCGCCCACTTGCGTTACCACTTCAATCCCACGCTTTGGGCCCGCGCATAATGATCTACCCCCTCGGCCATGACCACGTTGCCGATGAGCAGCTGGGCACTTCTTAGATAGGCGTCCAGGCGATTCTGCCGTTGTTGCGGATCCTTGGTGATGTTGGCTTCCGTGAACTGGATTGGTAGCCGTGCGACGCGGACCAGCATCAGCGACGAAGGTCTGGAGCACCTCCAGGGATTATCCCGGTTGGTTGGCCTGCACGTCCGCGGCACGGGTGTCACGGAATCCGGGTTGGAGCAGCTCAAGCAGGCCATCCCCGGTTTGATCATCCGCCAGCGGCAACCGGGAACTTAGTCGTAACCGGTGAACCTGATCGCTGTTGCGATCTATTTTAAACGCGAACGCCATCCAACGGGCTGCGTCCAAGCCTTCTGATACGGGCTCTCACTCGTTGGGTTCAGCGGTTCTTGGTCGCTAGTAATCGTGGCACGTACGTATAACTCATCACCGGTCAGGCGGTAATGGACAGAGAGCCCCGTTTCGGTTGCCAACACCTTTCCCACATCTTGCGAATAATCGAGTGTCCCTTGGATCGGCTCTTTTGTCGCTTGGTCAATTCGAGCTGTGGTCGTTTGGTCGTAGTCCACAGGAGTACCAATAAACTGAGTCCTGAACGTGGCATCACCATCCGGTTCGATCTCAATGCGCAGTGTTCTAGTCGATTCGTCAAACTCAACCTGGCGAAGTACGACACCGGATGACGCATAGAAGTCGCCTCTTTTCATCGCATTCACGATCGACTCCGGCGTCAGCCGTTTGGCACGCAACATGATCCAACCACGTCCTGGTGACGCATTCGGCACGCCGTGGTAGTGATGGCTGTCGTCCGTCGCCAAACCGAACATCGGCGGAGCATGGTACTGATGGATCCGCAAAGTGCTGGTGATATCCCAGAGGGTCTCCAGGCCGTGTCGTCGCGCGCTGCCCAGATCACCGTCCCCCTCAACGCCATTGAACACTTCAAAAAACTCGTCTTGAATGAGGGCAGCCAGTTCCTCCGCGGAAATTCCCGTATCACCTAAATTGGGATGGTTCAGATGGGGCACAATCGTCCGACCAAGACGTTGAGCTTGCTGCTCGACGGCCCGTAAGTTGTTTTCAATGGTTTGACGAACCGAGTCGCCTCCTTGTGGTTCGATTAATTCGGCGATATTCGTGGCGTTGATGTGCGCGCCTGCGTCGGTAATCTCTTCCGAGGGTATCATGAGAAACTGCCCCGATGCTTCCATCAATGACCGTACTTCATCGAACGGTTTCAGGCGGACCTCGAACGTTTCTTCCTCGCGACTTCCACGTGTTTCCACCCAGTCTTCGCCGAACCGTGCCAGGTATTTCGGCAGCGCGGTTTTGCCATTGCGACGTTCAATCTCGATCAGCGCCTTCCACTTCATACCCTGGCTCAATACGTTATGGTCGGACAAAGCGAGAAAATGGTACCCATGGTTCCGGTACCAATCGGCAATCATCTCCGGAAAGTCATTACCATCGCTCCACAACGAATGCGTATGCAGATTTCCCTTCCACCAACGCTCTGGAGGTGAAGTCGCGCCGAGGATCGGACGCAGCACGGCATCAAACGCCTGCGCTTGGCGAACGAATCCCAAATCTGTCGGATGCGAACTGTCGACCGTGTCTTCGCCATCTTGTCCCAGCAATCGCTCGCCTGAGAGATAGTAGAGAGCGGAGATGCCGTCGCGGCGCATTGCTTTAAACGCTGCGCGCAGCGCGGTTCGACTGGTGTCGTTGCGACGCTTGGGGGTGTCCAACAGAAAAGCGTTGCCATACGTTCGATCCTCCACGAGCAGAATCGGTGTCTGTTCCCGATTTGCGCGAATGATTTCGACGAGTGGCCTCGTGCGCTGGCTCACCAGCTCTGCCGTTAAATTCGGCAAGCAATCGATCACATAGACGGCAGCATCGATTTCCGACACCAGCTTAGCAACCTCAGGTTCCATTTTGCCGTTGCCAGAGAAGCCCAGGTTGATGATCGGACGGTCCAACCAACGGCCCAGAATAGCCGTATGGCACATTCCCGGACGCGACGCACATGCGCCCTGCGTGATCGAAGTTCCCCAAAACACGATTGGCAGACAATCGTTGTCAAATCTCTTTTGCCATAGAGACGCATTTCGGGGAATCCCCAGTTCGACCGAAGTCACACCGTTGTACAAGGGCAGGTAGAGCAAGTACTCTCGTTGACCCGGTGGCAATTCCTGTACCAAACAAGCTGTATTATCTACTTTCTCTGGTCGTCCAGTCGCCAACCAGCGCCACCTGCCTTCGTGTTGAACATAGAGATCCACGCCGCTCACGCCGGTGGCGGGCATATGCGGCATTGCCAGGTTATCAGATAGAAGTTGCCAGCGCGCGTAAATCGCATCTGCATCGGTCACAAAGCGAACGCACATTCCGGCCGAGTCGTGGCTGAGCGACCAAACCGGTGACCGCACCAGATCCTTGGCACGAGCTGGCAAACGATCAAAAAAACTTTCTGTTTCTTCCCAAGCTTTACCTTCCACCCCGATCTCCCGAGCGTCATACCATTTGACATCGCCACCACGGCTGGTCCTGGACACACGGACGGTAGTCTGATCATCGCAGAATGCTATGGAAGAAGACGACATTAGCAAAACCGAAATGAGCCATCTGTGAACGCGGCACAGTGCGAATAACGTTGATCGAGGTGGTAATTGCATCATATCAAGCCTTTCTATGAAGTCCGCATTGAGTGCGCCAGCTCGTCAGGCACACCGATTTACAGGTGTTGGCGTGCCAATCGAGTACCCCGCATGTCGCTTCCGCATAGTCTTCTCGATTGGGTGACAGCAGGTCATTCTCCTGGCCTTCGCTTCTTGCTTATAGCGAACTGACCATTATATTAGACCGGCCATTATATTAGATGGTGCAATCCATCCACAATGTGGAAACAACGATCAAAAATCACCAATACCATTGTGGCACACTGGTATCTCGCGTTCGCGAGCAATGTCCAACTTTTATTAGCGACGACTCCAGAAAACGCCGCCACCCAGTACGGTTTGCCGTGTACAGCTGGTTGTTTCCGCCTCATCGATCCAGTGGAACATTGTTGTACATCGACGTGATCAGCAGTCAGCGGGATGTCGGTCGCCCCGGTTGCGCCCGGAGAGGCGTTCGTTACGCACAGGGAAATCGACGTAACGCCTTGGACTCCGGATGTGGCTACCCAGGGGGATTGGCCATCTTGAATGGCCAATACTTGTTGGCAGAAATATGTTGCGCCGATCTCCGGGCGCGCCAAAGATGATTCCAAGAGGCCGCACCGGTTCTCTCACGCCGTAAACGCTGTTCGTTCTAATTTCCATATATGGCATATGGTCCCAAGCCAGCGAGGTTTGGTTCTGACAGCTACAACGACTGTAAGTGTGGGTGTATTCTCAGGGCGTTTTTTCATGATCAGTCACAAGTCAAAACTCGGCGTGGATCGCTGGTATCCATCGACAACAAGGCGTGCAGATAGATTTTGCATCCTCGACAAGCAGCAAAAAACATCGCGCCGCAGCCGGGTCGAAATTTGGGGACGCAAAGTAAAGCAGCAACAAAGTAAAGTATTGTCTTCACGGTATGCAAGCTTGTCCGACTGCCCTCTGAGGTAGGCGAACTGGACAAGTAACAGGCTAGAATCTTGAAAAAAAGAGAGAGGTTGGCTAGTTTAAAGCGGTGCTAGAGATTGAAATTACGATCAGTCCATCACAATGGTTGTAACACTTGGATCATTTTCCCAAACTCCGGCTTTGTCCTCTCGCAAGTTAGATTAGAAATGAATATGAATATGAAGATAACCCTGTCCCGCGCTCCCTGGCTCGCCCTCGCCTGCCTCGTGTTACTCCCAGTCATCCCCTCCAGCACCAGTGCGTGGACCCTGACCGGCGAAGTTGCCACTTGGGAGATTGACGAGCGCACCGGAGCGATCCGCGCCGGCGCTACGGTTGACGGGACCCAGGCGATCGGACGGTGCCGCGATGTATACGAGGTCGTCTACAAAAACCGCGTGGAAACAGCAAAAGAATCGGACTGCGAGGTCGTCTCGGCCGAGACGAGTGGCTTGCCGACGACACTTACCATCGAATGCCGGCTGCCGGACCTGGGCCTTTCGGTCACCAAGCGTTACCGCATCGACGAACGGACCGGCTGGTTGATGAAAGACACGAGCCTTGTCGGACCCGAATTGGAAAAGGGTTTCACGCACCTGCTCAGCAACGTGCGGGTTCCAGCCGCGGTCTGGAACGAGGGCTATCTGTATCATCCAATCTACAACTATGGCGGTAATCCCATGATCCGTGGCGACGAGGTGGTTGACGAACGTCATTTCACCTGTGCTGAGGGGACCGGGTTGATGACGCTCTCCCGTCCTGGTCTCAACCTGGCCATTGGACATTTTCGTTATGGTTCGCAGGGTGAGGTAGTCTACTTTGACCACGTGATCGGGATTCGGGGAATCGGTATCTTTCCGTTGGGCGAGGTGGAACAACGCCAGCAGGTTACGGTAGCCCGGCCCGGACAGTGGACCATGTCGGCCGGTTTCGGTGCGGTGGGCAACGGTGTCACCGAGCCCGTCTCGGTAGAGATGGGGTACGCGCTGATTCCCGGCGATCTCTACGACTTTGCATTGGCCTATAAGAGTTTGCCGGAGATCAAGGCCATTACAGATCACGAGGCGTTGTCCGCGCCTGCCTGGGTACGCGACCAGTTGATCGATGTCTGGACCGACTACCTAATGGACAACAAGATCACGGGGGCTGCGTACGGGCAGCTTTTCGAACGCATGTGGTTCGGGGTGGTGACGATGGTCGTGTTTGGTTATTACGAGGCCACGTACTCGTATCCAGGCGACGACCAGCAGTGGGAAAAACACCTCTCCACACTTCCGGCGTCTCAGGAGTTGTTGGACCACCTTAAGCGGCGCGGGGTTGATCCTTCCGATTACATCGTTCGATCCAATCCTAATGAATTCGTCATGCGGAATACCTGGAAACCATCGACCCAGCGTGCCGCTATCCGGGAGGTCATGGAGGCTTCGGGCAATGCGGAGCGATTGAAGCCGGCGATCTACTCGCACATGGGCACAATGGGCCTGGACCGCGAGACGCCGTTTGTCAAAGAGCATCCGGAGCTGCTGGTAACGCGCGCCAACGGCGAACCGTATCGGCATGCCACCGATTACAACCTGGTGCGGGAACGGCCGGTGGGCGTCCTCCTGCAGGGGGGTAGTCCGCTCGTCCAGGATTGGTGGGTTCGTACCCTTGAGCGGCAGTTCGAGTTCTTCGAACCGGAAATCACCTACTTCGACACCCTGCTCCGATCCGCTGTCATGGTCGACTGGAAGCATCACGTGGCGACCCAGGGTCATGAGCTCTATCCCATGTACCGACGCTTCATCGAGACAGCGCATGACCACGACGCTGCGCTGTTCACCAACTACGCGATGCCCATGCTCAGCGACATGTCCTATTCCGAGGACGCGGCCTATACCAACTACCGTAGCAACTGGCGCAGCTACGCGGCACGGATGGCCGGACAGCAGGCACTGAACCGTCCTGGACGGCCGCTGATCGTGGTCAATA
>CAYMUR010000075.1:21966-25852 GCA_964393615.1 uncultured Pirellulaceae bacterium | reverse complement strand
ACCGAGCATCTCGGACGGACAGATCTGGCTGACGACATTGATTGAGAACGGTCATGCATTACGCACTCTGCCTGCCCCTTGAGGACGACAAGATCCTCCATGTGCCGCTCTTTCAACGGAACGAACTGGCCAAAAGTCACACCAAGAACGGGCAAGCATCGCCGACTCCGGTTGTCGACGACGCAGTGGTCTACGTCCACTTCGCTGCCAGCGGAACCGCGTGCCTCACGTCCCGTCACCGTTCGTGATCGGCGCAGAGCTCTGCCTGTTTAATGACGGCGGCAGCGCCACCTGCCTCGACCTAAAGTCCGGCAATGAGCACTGGCATGCACGTCTCGGAGACAATAGATTCGCTTCGCCAATCTAGGCTGGCGGCAAGATTGACAGCGGCAACGAGGCGAGTAAGACTGCAGTGATCGCCCCGGGCAAGAAACACGAATCCATCGCCTTCAACCACCTCCATGGAAACTTTCTGGCCTCGCCCGCCGTGGCACACAGTGCGCTCGTCCTGCGCAGCGAAACGCACCTGTATCGCCTCGAGGCTCGTCACGACCGACCCTGAGGGAACCGTCGTTCAATAATAGGTACTGCATGACTATTTTCATCGCACGGAGAGTCGGCGTCCCCAGTGGCCTGTTGCGCGTCCCGATTTTCATGATGATGAGATACAGAAGTTCTGCTAAACTCAGAGAAATCTGGCATGGTACTCTTCGTCACATGTGATAAAATGGTGGGGGGGGAACCGGTTTGCCAGCAGTAACAATTTGCCAGCTAACCGCGGCGGAACCGCTTCGCTGGCAGGACATGGCACGTGCTTTCAGGCCATCTCGCCTGCGCTGACGAGGTACGAAATTGACGAGATACGAAATGGACACCCCAGTCAAAATTCGAGTGGCGCTCGGTATTACCATCCTCGCGGCGGTCACCTGGTGGCAACCGCTCAGCTTCGTTCACGCCGAACAACATTGGGCGTTTCAACCGCTGTCCGATGCATCGCCACCTGGCGTCCAGGACACCGCGTGGCCACGCAGTGATATTGATCGTTTTGTACTGGCCCAGCTCGAAAAACACGGCTTGCGTCCCGTGGGGCACGCCAATCGGTACACGTGGCTGCGACGAGTTTCTCTTGACCTGACTGGACTGCCGCCTACGGTCGAGGAGATTCAGGAATTCGAGGCGGACCCATCACCAAAGGCACATGAAAAGGTTGTCGACCGGCTGCTGGACTCGCGGGCATTCGGCGAACGCTGGGCGCGGCATTGGCTGGATCTCGTGGGGTACGCCGACGAGATTGGCACTTCCAACGATGTTTTCGCACAGTACGCCTGGAGATATCGCGACTACGTTATTGACGCCTACTACAACGATACGCCATTCGACCGGTTTATTCGCGAACAGATCGCGGGCGATCTGTTACCGCACGAAACCGTTCAACAGCGCGCAACGAACCTGGTAGCCACCGGCTTTCTCGTACTAGGCGATCTCGACATCGTTGAGGCCGATAAAAAAAAGCTACTGGTGAATATCATCGACCACCAAGTGGGCAAGGTCGGCAAGGCGTTCCTCGGCATGACGCTTGATTGCGCGCGTTGCCACGACCACAAATTCGATCCCGTTCCGCTGCGTGACTACTACGCGATGGCTGGTTTCTTTCACAGTACATCGACGATTTACAAAACGAATCGCGGCGTGTGGAGCAATGTGAACCTCATCGAGTTACCTGAAACCGAATTGCAGAAGAGAGAACGAGCGGAGCGTGAAGCGGCGCATGCCGTAAAGGTCGCTGTGATGAAACAGGAACTCAAGCAGGCGGAAGAGCGCAAAACGAAACTGGAGCAGCAGCTGGAGAATGAGGATCTGGAGCAGGGCGAGCGAGACAAACTGACCAAGGAGCGTGACGAACAAGCCAACAGCAACAAGAAGTTGGACAGAAAAATATCGCATGCTGAATTTTTCGCGCCGGCTGTGCCCAAGGCGCATGGCGTGCGAGACATGGACCATCCGGAAAACATGAAGATCACCATTCGCGGCAACCCACGGGCGCTGGGCGACGAGGTGCCGCGTGGCTTCCTCAGTGTGGTCTCCGACAGGCAGCCGGAAATCAGGGACGGTCAAAGTGGGCGCCGCGAACTGGCCGAATGGATCACCAGCGAAGACAATCCGCTGACCGCGCGCGTGGCCGTGAACCGCATCTGGCAGAAACTGTTTGGTGTGGGGCTGGTGCGCAGCGTGGACTACTTCGGTTTGCCCGGCGAAAGTCCCTCGCATCCGGAGCTGCTCGATCACCTGGCCTTGCAGTTCATGCGCGACGGCTGGTCGCAGAAACGGCTCATCCGCTCGTTGGTCCTCAGCCGTACGTATGGACTGGACAGCGCGCACAATGATCTTGCCCACGCGGCCGACCCCGAGAACCGCTTGCTCTGGCACGGAAACTGCTTTCGACTGGATGCCGAAGCGCTGCGCGACACGATGATTTTCATCAGCGGTAAGCTCGTGTCCTCCACGGGGGGCCCCGCCATGCCACTGGAGTTTGTGGAGAATACGGGGAATATCAAAGAAGGAAATGTCAACCCACCTTCCTATATGTTCCAGAAATGGCGGCCGGGACAAGAATTTTTACGGACCATTTACCTGCCAGTCATCCGGTCCAAGGCACAGCCCGGCCCGGCGATGCTCCGCAACGTGTTCGACTTTCCGCAGCCATCCCAGTTAACGGGCCAACGCGCGATCACGGCGGTTCCCACTCAGGCACTGTTTTTGTTGAACAGCCCGGTGGTAAAAGAGCAGGCAGCCGTCCTGGCCACGCGGATACAGGAGGAGGCGGAAGACGATACGCGGCGGATGGAGGTTCTGTGGCTGACACTTCTGAACCGGCCGATTACGCCGCCGGAACAAATAGAAACAGCAGCGTTTTTGACGGCAGAGAGTGATACTGGGTGGATTGAATTGTGCCGTGCACTTTTGGCCAGCAACGAATTCCTGATGAGAATGTGATTGCAATATGACATTACCACCATTATTCAGCCGACGTGAACTGCTACGAGACACCGCCTGCGGTTTCGGCAGTGTGGCGCTAGGTGGAATGATGCACCGCCTCTCGCAGGCGGCAAGCGGACCTTTCGCTGCGCGCCAAGCGCATGTTCGCCCGCGGGCGAAACGGGTGATCTTCCTGTTCTTGGCTGGCGGTCCGTCGCAGGGAGATTTGTTCGCGCCCAAGGAATACATTACCAGGCACCACGGCCAGGCGATCGAGTCACCTGTAGGCGACGATGGGATACTGCGCGTAGGGGTGTCCCCATTCCTGCCCATGGCGCCCGTCGCGCCCGTTCGGCCGCGGGGAGACTCGGGCCTGATGATGTCCGACTTGCTACCCAACCTGGCCGGTGTCGCGGACGAGATCTGCATGTTGCGGGCCGTGGTCGCGGACAACAAGGCCCACGCTCCAGCCACGCTGCAGTTTCATACCGGGCACATTGCCGAGGCACGGCCATCGCTCGGCTCGTGGATTAGCTATGGTCTCGGCACGGAGAACGAAAACCTGCCCAGCTTCATCAGCATCCTGCCGCCCGTCGATGAGCGAAACTACGGTGCGGGATTCCTGCCGGCCATGCATCAAGGAACGCCGCTGAAAGTGCCGCGTAACGAAGGCGACGTGGCCATCGCGAATTTGCATGACCCCCAGAGCACGCCGGAAGCCCAGCGCCGCCGACTCGATTTTTTGCAGCGCGCGAATCAACGTTTACTGCAGCAAGTCAAAACCAACCGACAGATGGAAGGCATCATCCAGTCCTTCGAGCTGGCTTTCCGCATGCAGATGAAAACGCCCGGGCTGGTCGACCTCTCCGGAGAATCCCAACAGACGCAGGAGATGTACGGCATCGACGAC
>CAYMUR010000075.1:0-21956 GCA_964393615.1 uncultured Pirellulaceae bacterium | reverse complement strand
GCGGGTCCAATCTTATTGGCCGCGCCTGCCTGATGGCCCGCCGATTCAGCGAAGCAGGAGTTCGGTTCGTACAGGTGTCCCTCGGTGGCTGGGATCATCACGCCGACATTCGCACGATTTTGCCCAAATCCTGCGCCGGCGTGGACAAGCCCATCTCCGGGTTGATTCGCGACTTAAAGCGGCGAGGTCTCTTGGAGGATACGCTCGTGGTGATATCAGGCGAGTTCGGCCGTACGTACTGGAGCCAGGACCTCACCGGCACCTCGCCCATCGACAAGCACGGCCGAGAGCACCAGCAGGAGAGTTTTTGCACACTATTAGCGGGCGGAGGAGTGAAGCCGGGCTTTGTATACGGCGAGACGGACGACCACGGCTACAAACCGGTGGAAGGAAGCGTACACCTGCACGACCTGCACGCGACATTGCTGCACCTGCTGGGCATCGACCACGAATTGCTGACCTACCGGCACGTCGGTCGCGGTTTCCGGCTGACCGACGTCTACGGGCAGGTGGTGCGCGAAATTCTGGCGTAGGGCGGCTGGAAACACTCGTTCGCAAAAGGTTTCGGATACCATTTTCTCGCCCCTAGCGCGTGTGCCCGGCGGACAGCGAGTTTCCGTCAATCGTCACTTCTGCGTTGGCCGCAGCAAGGAGACATCCCATCCCCCCCCACACAATTCCGTACTAATCCAGCATAATTCTTGCAATTCAACCAGCGAACTGTTCAATCAAGAGATGAGATTGTAACGTACATGGAGATGGAGGGTGCATCCCTGCGCGGGGATTCAAATTTCTATCTCTTTTCGTCTCAGGTTTTTTCCTGGTGTGAGCGTCTAATGATACCTAGCTGAATTGGACAAGCTAATGACAAAATCACAGCTGCGTCGGTGCGTACCTGGGTACGTTTCCGAACTGGTGATCGAGCACAAAATGGTGTTCGTTTGTACTTTCCTGCCGATCCGAGAGGATCGGTAAAGCGAGTACGAGCGGATGCCTTTTTTTGTTTCGCTTTGGTACGAGACGAATTTTTTACTCTTTGTTTTTATAAGGAGCAAGCTCATGAAACTTGTAGAGAATTTTACTATGTGTAACGTATTGGCAGTCCTGGGCCTGGTCTCGGGATTGGCCTCATCGGCCGTAGCAACACCGTTCACAGCAGCCTCCGTCGAACCGGTCGTCTGGTTGGACGCTGGCGTAGGCGTCACCACGGGCGGCACCTTTACCTGGGCGGACCAGTCGGACGGTGGTGCCACCCACGACGCCACGCAAACCGACGCCAACCGTCATCCATCGCTGTAGACGAACGTGCTCAACGGCCATTCTGTGGTACGGCTCGATTCGACAGGAGGCGCCGGGAACCCCGATTGGCTGCAAATCGCCGACCATGCCGATCTTGACATCGGTACCGCCGCCGGCAAGGGCTTCACGGCGTTTTTCGTGGTCAGCGCCGACGATAACAACCAAAGGTTCTTTGTCGACAAGCGAGGTGGGGATGCCGACTATTCCATCTTCAACGAGGGGAGCAGCAACAAGTGGCTCACGGGCAATGGAGAGCAGAACTTATCCCCAATAGCCAGCGCGGGTAACTTTCACATCTTCGCATTCGACCTGGACCAGACGGGCACTGGATCGGGTACAAAGAATGCTTGGACAGACGGCGTGGCCGACGACCAAAACCCCCAAGCCTACGGCAATAAGGAGCCCGACAACAACCAGCCGCTGTACATCGGCCGCCACGGGTGCTGCGATAACGACTTCACGTTTGACGGCGATTTCGCCGAGATTGTTATCTTTAACGAGGTGCTGAGCGCCGCGGATTTAAACAACACGGGTTATTATTTGGCGAATAAATACGGTTTAACCACCGACTACGTTGTTCCGGAACCGTCCTCGATCTTGCTCATGCTCAGTGGCCTGGTCGGGATGTTACTGTCGCGACGAAGACGGCACGCAAAGCGGCTATTCGATTGATCTAGAGGTGTGCCAGAGACAGGGTTTTGACCGCCGCCCCACAGCGTGCCAGATGCACCCTAGGTGGCTACAAAATCATGCGCAAAAAAAGGCGACTCCCGGGGGGTAAGGGATCCCTTACCCCCGACGTCCCCCAGTGGGATGTTGCGCAGGATCTGTGCTCAGAGCCCCAACTTAGGCGCAAAATTGCGCACGCGAGCCCAGTCAAAATTCGACAACCCTCTCCACGACGGTAGTTGGGACCACGGAATCGATACGTCCCTAGGACGCCGTAGGGGTTTCCAGTGACCTTCATCCACGAAAGTACCAGACGAGGAACTCGACCCCTCACCTCCGTCAATCGTACTGGATTTTGAATCCTGCCGAGCTTTTCACCCTAATCCTGTAAGCCGATCGGCAGAAAAGTACCTTTGCCCTGATTACCGGGCATTCCTCCCCAGGGTGATTCGTTTTCGGTGACTGGGAAGATCAAATTGCTGTTGTCATTTTTATTCTAAATGGCCATAACCAGTACTTCTTGGGGGTATCAACTTGTCAATCCCCTGGCTACCAGACAGGCAGAGGCAATTCGTCCTCTGCGACGATGTTTCCGATCATGTACTATTGCCAACAAAATTTGAAGTGAGCACACCCAATGGATGCTAAGTTCCATGTCATTCGATCAATGGCTGGTGGCGTTGCCATCAGCCTGTTGTGGCTGGGGATCACGGTGGCGGAGTCGAGCGGGCAAATCACCCTGGAACGGCCGGGGGCCCGCAGTAAATCCATTCGGTGAACCCGTGCAGGCCTATCTGATCCAGTCCGAAACTGGCGAAATGGCGCGGGAATTGATAGGTATGGTACTGACACAGTCAGCGGATGGCCCACACCTGCGAGTCTTCTTTTTTGGCGAGGGTCATGGGCCCTTCGGTAATTCGCCACAGGAAGCTATTTTCCAATCACAATGCGTGCCACGTAAATCGACGACTTGCTGTACTTACCTGGAAACGGTCCTCCCCCCACTGTGCGATTAACGTCCACCATTTCCGAACACGAATAGTATGCCGCCAACAATCCTCCGGATGACATCGGCACCAGAGCGGGCTGTCCACAGTCGCCCCAACTCGGTAACGTCGTGCCCTCCGTAAGCTTTCCAGACTGGTCATCAAAGAACCACAACCTGGTACCGATGCGACCTTCCATCTTATTTTCGGGGTCAAATCGATTAGGCGTGTTCCACGTCTCGGTATCGAGATACCGTCCACCAACAATCCAGTGTCCTTGGTGGTGCAGGACTGCCGGCTGGTCGATGGCTTCATCCAACACAAACCGCTGCCACTTTTGGTAGGGCGGGTCAGCCACATAAGCAATTGCGTAGTCGGGGGAAGCGTCCACCCGACTCACCACCAGTGCCCGGCCGTCGTCACGGAACCCAATTCCTGTTTCGTCGTTGTCGTCAACAGCAATATCACTCACTTTTTTCCAATGCAAAACATCGTCTGATACAAATAAGGAAGCACTTTGGAAATACTCCACTAAATGCCCACTTTTCGGATGGGCTGGATTTTTCTGACTGGAAGGACGCACCATTTGTTTCAATGGTTCAGTCATTTCCCATTGTTGTGCGTGACTATAATAAGCCACCATGTAATGACGACCGCCAAACATTTGCGGACGCCACAACCACCAGCCATCATCCATCAAAGACTGTGGCGCTGTCCAGCGCTGCCCATCTTCGGAAGAGGTCACTCCTGTACGATAGGAAGCCTGGTGTGCCGCGACCCACCTTTGAAAACTTTTCTCGTTGCCACCAAGTTCCAACCATTGACGCTGCAACGATTCTTCTTTCCCGGCAGGAATCTTCGTGTATTCAACACTATTGGCACGACTCCAGAAAACAACGTACAAGCGATCCGCTGTCGGTACAAAAAAAGACGTCATCGCGGAATACGATTCATCGTCACGCACTTTCCAATGTTGTTGCGGCTCGTCAAACACCGTGTCCCATGTTTCCCCGTCAGTAGAAGACAGCATGACCACACCATGCGTCTCAGCATGACCTTCTCCATGGCCGGCAAACACAACATAATACCGTCCATTCCAGGAACAAAGATCCGGCCAGGCATTGTGTTTTCCTTTTGCATAAATCTCTTTCACATTGATCCACCTCATTGACTGGGCCCAAGCCATGCGGTTCGTTTCCAGCCCCAGAGATGCTACCAGGACTGCCAAGACCAGTGTTATGTATCTCATACGAAACTGATCCTCTCTTTCTTTTGCCATCTCATCTTTTTCCCGACATAAAAACCCTTACTGATAAACCCTGTGCAACGTCGCCATTCGAATCGTCGGCAATTGCCCCCCATACCCAACCCGGCTCAGCAGTGACAGCTACGGAAAGCCTCGCGTGTACTTTCACATCCAGCTGGCCCTTCACGCACGAGGTTGCAAACGCCGCGCAAGATCACACTACCACAACTCGCGAGAAGCCAGCTTTGCCCCCTCGGCCAAAGCCGCAAACTTGGACCACACAATCGTTGGATGAATTTCTGGCTCGGTATTCGCAAAAGACGAGAACCCACAATCACTTCCACCGATGACTTTTTCTTCGACCAAGGGGGTGGAGTGCGAAATCACGCCAGGAATAATGACCTTGTCCTGAGGAAGTGCTATGTCCTCCCAGACCTTCCACTCGTGTTCATGTCGCGGGTTTCCGGCTTCAAACGAATACGCCCCGGCATTCACCGTGAGCATAATATCGACAATATCCTTTAAATTCATTTCATGCACGCGGGGACCAATATTGATTCCATAACACGTGTGAAAACGAATGCGATCACTGGGAATGTCACGTAATGCATGGTTGAGCACTTCGACGCGCAACTCGGCCCAGCGCCGACAATCGTCAACACTTAAATCCGGCTGTGAGATGTAATAAGTTAACAACCGGGGATCATCGACCTGGAGCAGCAGCCCCGCATCGACAATCGCCTTGTATTCCTCATGCATCGCATCCGCAATAGCGTACAGGTACTCCTCTTCCGTTTTATAATATTCATTTGCCTGCTGCCCTTCGATATCAGAGGGCGATATCGCTGTCATGAACAACTCTTCGGGCGACAAGTTTTTCGAAGCAGCTTTAAGGTTCGCAATGTCCTGTTGCAACAAATCATGGCCGTTATAAACCACGGGGGCTGCACACACTAATCGCACCGCCTTGGCCACAATGCCCGTACGGTAATGCTTGTGCATTTCATAAAATTCGGGAAACGCCAACGTTTCCCGTGATTCTTTCCAAAGGTCTTCGCCTTCTTCTTCATGGGCCTCGAAACCCCCAAGACGTTCCGACACATAAGTAAGAAAACTGGCTTTCCCCTGCTCCCCATCACAGACAACATCCAGCCCGGCAGCTACTTGTTGGGCCAACACGTCCTGTACGGCATCCCTGACGGACGACTGAAAGGCCTGGGAATCGTATCCCTGATTCCGTTCCTTGGCCAACATCAACGTCAATACGTTAGCTGGCCGAGCCAAACTTCCCACGTGCGTTGTCAGAAATCTTTCGATACTACGTTTCATTTCCTCCATCCCCTCCAGGCCTGGCACCGATAGACTGCGATCCGCCAACAAATTGTCATCGGCCCGCCATCGATTAGCTTGCCATGCATTCTTCCACGTAGGCGCGGGCCCGATTAATTTCCCCCGAGACATCACTAATCGAATCGAGAATAGGAATGCCGCGCGGAACAGGATGCATAAAAATTTCTGTCCAGCCGTTGTAACCGATATCCGCCAGTGCGGCTAGAAGCGGAGCAAAATCGAGTTCTCCACGACCCGGCATTTGGAGCAGCTCCTGTTCCTTCGGAAGTTTCTTGTGACATCCCATACCATGTTGCCAGGCATAAAACATCGCAATACTGCCTTCGAGTGACCGTATCAGATCGCTGAGCAACTTTTCATCTTGTGGAAGATGGTAGGGAGCCAACGCAATCGCTAGATTTTTCGAGGGTCGTAGCTCCGCCAACCATTTCATGGAATCAGGCGATTCGATCATGCTGCTGCTGTGATTTTCGACAGCAATGGTCACTCCCATTTCTTCGGCCACCGCAACGTGCGGTTTCATTTTCTCCATGAATTCCGCTACTGCCGATTTCAATTCCGGGCCCTTCAACCCCTTGGGACCATGTCCGCCCGTGACCATCGTCTGGCAGCCGAGTCGATTTGCCAGGCGCATCTCTTCCTGCAGGTTAAAAGGGCCAAGTTTGTATTGCGTAATACATCCCAAGGTGACACGGTGCTGGCTGAGGAGCTCGGCAAACTTGTCTTCGCCCATCTCGTCCAGTTGTTCGCGTTGGTTCCCATGCGATTTTGGCCAGATATCAAGGGCGTTTGCCCCAATCTGATGGACCTCGGGTACGATATCGGCAAGCGCATTGTACCCGTACATACAAGACCCCAGAATATATTTCAATTTGAACTTCGACGTACGATCAGCTCTGCCTCTGGAAGGAAGCAGAAGAGCCGCACCAGCCGCCGCAGAACCTGTCAGAAACTGTCGCCTGTCACAACCGACATGGAACCGCTCCGAAGCATTTCGATCAAGCATGCGTTACTCTCTTTCTGTATTTCTGGCAGGAAAACTCAGATATCATGTCATACCACCTCAAATCCAGGCCGTTGTTTACGAGCGAGTAATTCGTTTGCTGCAGGATCACCCACAAACAGTTCCTTCTCCGGATCCCAATTGAGTGGGCGTCCCAATTGCATCGAGAGGTTACCGAGATGGCAAGTCGTCACACTACGATGCTGACTTTCCACATTCGAAATCGGTAATTTACGTGTCCGCACGCAATCGAAAAAATTCCCCATATGATTGACAATCGATTCTAACTTTCCAGCTCGTTCAGGCCGGTTTAAATTGTCAAAATCGTAAACCGTAAAACTTTCTCTCGGCAACGGATTCGAGGCCAGCTCTTCAACCGGTTTCCCTGCAATGGTACCTCGATTTACAAAAATACGACCTTTATCTCCATGGAAAATAATACCGTTACGCCCCGTGTCGGAAACATTCATAATCACGCCATTGGCATACTTGTATTGTGCCTGAAAGTCGATGGCAACGTTGTAGCTGTCTGTGGCATGCGGGTATTTCGCCTCGCCTTTCACGGCCACAGGCAGTGAGTCAATGCCCCACTGGGCAATGTCCAAATGGTGTGCCCCCCAATCTGTCATTTGTCCGCCCGAGTACTCATGCCACCAGCGGAATGTATAATGGCAACGTTCTTCCAAATACGGAGTGTCCGCTGTCTGCCCTTGCCAGACATCCCAATTCACATGCCCAGGAACATCACGTTGCAAAAATGGTCCGCCCACCTTGTTCTTACCCAGCACAACGTCAACGCGATGAAGTTTCCCCAAACGTCCTTGGCGCACCATTTCTACTGCGAGACGAAAACGCGAGTCGCTTCTTTGCCAGGAACCAACCTGGACAATGCCTCCAGTTTCCCGGGCCACCTTACGCAGCAACTTTCCTTCGTCGACGGTCAGCGTTAACGGTTTTTCGACATAAACGTCTTTGCCCGCTCGTAGGGCGTCCACCGCCATCTTCACATGCCAGTGATCCGGCGTGCCAATGGTGACAATGTCCACATTTTTCTGCGCCAAGAGATCACGATAGTCCTCGAAGTCGGCAGGGACACTTCCGAAACTGGCCTTCGCCTGAGCACGTACATGTTGATCCACATCACACACCGCTACAATGTCAGCATACCTTTGCGCTTTGTGCGCAATAACTGACCCTTGATACCGCATGCCAATCGCCCCAACTCCAAGTCGTTCCTTCTTTTTGTGCGACTGCTCCTGCGCATCAAGGCGATGAACCCATGCATGGTCCGAAATCAGGCTGCTACCCCCCATCACGGCGACACCGGCCATGAATTGTCGCCGACTTGCATTTCCTCGGGACATGTTAACTCTCCTGGTAGTATGGTCCAAAGTGATCGCTGAATATTATTTGCCACGTGTTCTACACAGCATGCCATATTTCCTGCTTGCTAAACCAGAATTTCCTGTACGACACGCGCCTCTTGTTCGACCCCGGTCAGCCGCTGATCAAGTCCCTGGTATTGATAAGTCAAATACCGGTGGTCCACCCCAAGGCAATGCAGGAGTGTTGCATTAAAATCGCTGATCCCAACAGGATTCTCGTGAATGTTATAGCAATAATCATCTGTGTTTCCAAACTGAAACCCTGGTTTAATGCCTCCTCCAGCCATCCAAATCGTAAAACAACGCCCGTGGTGGTCGCGTCCATGGTTATTTGCCGTCAAGGTACCCTGACTGTAAATGGTACGTCCAAACTCCCCCCCCCAAACCACAAGCGTCTCGTCGAGCAAGCCACGACGTTTGAGATCCGTCACCAATGCCGCAGAGGCCTGATCGACCTCTTTGCATTGGCTCTTGATATGCGTGGGAAGATCCGAATGATGGTCCCAACCTCGATGAAACAGTTGCACAAATCGAACGTCACGCTCAACAAGACGACGCGCAAGCAGACAATTCCGTGCATAGCTACCTGGTTTTCTGGCTTCCTCACCATAGAGATCAAAGGTCGCATCCGTCTCGTCCGCTAGATCCATCAACTGCGGGACCGAGCTTTGCATTCGGAACGCCATTTCGTATTGCTCAATACGAGTTTCAATCTCCGGATCCCCCATCCGTTCGGAGAGCATTCCATTCAATTCAGCCAAGCTGTCTAGCATCCAACGTCGCCGCTTTGTGTTCACGCCAGATGGATTGGAAAGATACAGTACAGGATCACCACCGCCACGAAATTGTACGCCCTGATAGTTACTAGGCAAGAAACCTGCCCCCCACAATCGGGCAAATAATGGCTGCATCGCTGAACGACTACTGCGGGAGTGAAGCACCACATAGGCCGGCAAGTTATCGTTCATACTCCCCAGACCATAGTTTACCCAGGCACCCGTACTCGGATGCCCCAACTGTTGCGTTCCCGTGTTGATGTAGGTCACCGCCGGATCATGATTGATGGCCTCCGTGGTCATCGACTTGATAATCGTAATATCGTCAACAATCTTCGCAGTATGCGGCAGGTGATCGCTCACCCACGCGCCACTCTCACCTCGCCTTTGAAAATCCACCATCGGGGCAACCACCGGAAATGAAGTCTGCCCATTGGTCATGCCAGTGATGCGCTGGTCACCGCGTACCGAATCCGGCAATTCCGTGCCGTGCAATTCCCGCAAACGAGGCTTGTAATCAAACAGATCGGCATGCGATGGCCCCCCGGATTGAAAAAGAAAGATCACCCGTTTGGCCCGCACCGGGAAATACAGATCAGCTTCCCCGGCCGAGGCAACTGTCGAACCTGGAGTGGCCAACAACCTACCCTCCTGGCCTAACAACGAGCCCAACGCCGCAAGCCCGATACTACCTGCCGAGCGCCCAAGAAACAGGCGGCGGTTAAGGCGGGATTGAAGTCGTAATCGATCGTTCATCAGTTCTTCGTAAGCGTTTCATCCAGGTTAAGAATAATCGCGGCAACGCTCGTCCAAGCGGCGTGCTCGACAACATCCAGTTTCGTATCAGAACTGGATTGACCAATTTTCAACATTTCTTCCGCCGCTGCCTCATCCTCACGAAAACTTTTTCGCTGCCTTTCATATTCGTTCAGCAGGACGGCCCGTTCTGCATTCGTTGCCTGCCTGGCAGTGGCCAGGGAAAACCCAAACTGAACCTGCTGCTCGGGTGACCGCCCACCTTCTCTCAACATGCGACCAGCAAGACCGCGCGCAGCCTCCACAAACGTCGGGTCATTCAATAATACCAACGCCTGCAAGGGCGTGTTAGTGCGAGGCCGGCTCACGGTACACACCTCACGGTTCGGCGCGTCCAACGCAGCCATGTTAGGGGGCGGAGAGGAACGCTTCCAAAACGTATACAACCCCCGGCGATAAACGTCCGCTCCTGCGTCGCTCTGATACAACTGGGCTGAAAAGCGGGTCGAATCGGGACTAAACGATATTTCACTCCATAGCCCGTCTGGTTGGTACGGCTTCACACTCGCACCACCCATCCTGTCATTCAACAGGCCACTGACTGCCAGAGCACCATCCCGGATCAATTCAGCCTGAAGCCGAAAACGTGGGCCACGTGCCAGGTAACGGTTATCAGGATCGCGCCGGAGTGCTTCAGGCGTCGCACGCGAAACCTGTTGGTACGTCGCCGAAGTCACCAGGATACGGATAAGCCGTTTCATGTCCCATTCGTTACGGACAAATTCCGTGGCCAGCCAGTCGAGCAGGGCAGGGTGGGTCGGTAAGTCCCCTTGCAATCCAAAATCTGCCGCCGTCTTCACGATTCCTGAACCAAACAAAATTTGCCAAAACCGATTTACCGCAACTCGGGCGGTTAAGGGATGCTCGGGTGCGGTCAACCATTGGGCAAATCCAAGTCGATCCATGGAAGCGTCGACGGGCATCGAAGGTAAACTGCTGGGCACCCCTGGCTCAACACGTCCGGCCGGTTGCTGATAGTCACCACGTTCCAACAAAAAAGAGTCTGGCGGAATCGTAGATTCGCGCATCACCATCGCCGTGGCGATCGTACTTACAAACTTGAACCGTTCTTCGTGAATGGCAGCCCGTTGGTACAGCAGATTGCGTAAACCGGGATGGACAGCAGCGCTCGCCCGAAAGAAACAGCGCAGGTTCTGTACCTGGTCCATGGTTCGCTCTGCCGGTGGCAGCCGGATCACATCCTGGAGAGAGAGGGGCGGCATGACACGACATGTTTCCGTCGGTCGAATTGCGGCTCCAAACCGATAAAGGCCTCCATAATTAATCACCTTGCATACCAACTCATTGTCGCCACGCTGAAGTTTCAACGGTATGCGATATTGATCGGGTGAAGGTTCACGGTAATCCTGCACTTGAAACACTTCCGACTGGTTGAGAAATATCTTCCACCCAAAGGCACTGTTGACCAGCAAAACCACTTCTTCCTCTTGTTGGACGTTGATATTACGATAGAGATAGGTAGCAGCGGCGTCACCAGGCAGGTCATAAAGCTGACCATCACTCCAATCGACACGCTCCCGCCAACGGTGCACTTGCCAACGGCGATGGTCATTAAAACGAATCTCTGCGTCAACATTTACCGGCTCACCTTCGAGACCAAAATCACGGCGAAGCAGTCGATAATGTGGCTGTTCCGTGAAAGGTCCCAGGGAATACCATTCGCCAAGTTCTATCTCTCGATCTTCAGTCTCTTGAATGGCTCCCCGAATCTTTTGTAAAACCTGTTTTTCCCAATGACGTTGTTCCACATCCCAATCAGAATGACTGGCATTTAATTGCGATTCGACAGCAAGGATCTGCTCATCGAACCAACGTAGCCGGGCACGTTCTGATCCATTTGGTACGCGAATCATCGGCTGGGCATTATCTTGGGCACCGTCCAATCCCATATCACGGATCGTGTTGAAAAAAGCAAAAATTCGGTAATATTCCTGCTGGGTAATCGGATCATATTTGTGGTCATGACACCGCGCACAACCAACAGTAAGGCCCATCCATACTGTCGCCGTCGTGTTTACCCTGTCCACGACATATTCCACACGATATTCCTCAGGAATGGCCCCACCCTCAAAATTAATCATGTGGTTCCGATTAAATCCCGTAGCCACCCACTGACCCTGCGTAGCGTTCGGCAACAGGTCCCCCGCTAATTGCTGAATCGTGAACTGATCAAAGCGAAGATTCTCGTTGTATGCATTGACAACCCAATCTCGCCAGGGCCACATGGTGCGTCCTGCGTCGATACTGTACCCATGCGTGTCTGCATAGCGCGCCATGTCAAGCCAGTCGAGCGCCATCCTCTCACCATAATGTGGTGACGCCAATACCCGGTCGACAAACCGCTGATATGAATCCGGACGTGCTTCACGCAAAACACCCTGTACCTGACTCCACGCTGGTGGCAGCCCGGTTACATCCAAGGACAGTCGGCGGAGTAATGTTCGAAGATTTGCTTGTTGAGAAACCGTAAAACCGGCAGCTTCAAGCCGTGCCAAAACAAACGCATCGATGGCATTTTGCATCCATGCAAGGTCCGCTGTACGAGGCAATGGCAATCGTTTCGGTGGAACAAATGACCAATGCATTTCCTGGGCAGAAGTGTTCTGGATTTCCGGGTTTGCATTCGCATCACGGTCCTGATTCACAGCCGGAAGGTCGGCTGACACGTTTTGACCAGTCATGGCGCCCGCCAGGAGGATGACGGCCGTCCACAAGACCAGGCTCAGGGAAATCACTGGAATGATCTTATTCCTAGAAAAAGAGTTATTTCGTTCACTTCGTCCTACTGGGAACCATGCGACGCTAACCACCATACGACTCCCATTTCGTTTTCACCCCACTCTCCATGTCGTGCTGTTTTACCCTGCAAGCTCGCCCCTTGCCGGTTAATCACCCATTGATCTGCCAGCGATCACAAAAACGCGTGCAGCGTCACCGAACAATGCCTGACTTTATATTACCAGCCCTACGTCCAGTGTCCAGCGCATGACAGATCTTGCTAACAATCGCCGTATTGGTTTCCTAGAATTCCAGTGCCTCAACCCGTTGTCCGAGATGGGCTCGTCGCCTATTCTATCCCATGCTGAACAATCTCTCTCGTGGGGATAATCAGCCCCTGGTTTCCCTGACAGGCCTTCCTCTGCTTCATTTTACTGCAGTAGCCCCTGTTTTGAATGGAATCATTCTCGCTCTGACCATGAAAGACGCAAAATGAAGTTATTTCTGGATACCGCGGCTGTTGACCAAATTCGAGCAGTCGCACGTTGGGGCATTCTGGATGGCGTGACGACAAACCCGACCCATGTCGCCAACACGCAACGTGGACCCGCCGAGCTTTATCCGGAAATCTGTTCCCTGGTGGATGGCCCAGTGAGCCTGGAGACGGTCAGCTTGGAAGCTGACCAAATCGTCAAAGAAGGCCGCCAATTGGCTAAGATTGCTGACAATGTCGTGGTCAAAGTCCCCATCATGAAAGAAGGACTGGTCGCAGTCCGCCAATTGGCTGCCGAAGGAATCGCAACAAACGTGACGGTGACATTCAGTGCAACCCAAGCCCTATTAGCAGCCAAGTGCGGGGCAACGTACATCAGCCCTTTTGTGGGTCGGCTCGATGCGATTGCCCAGGAAGGAATGGAACTTGTCAATCAAATTCAGTCGATTTACGAGAACTATGGCTATAACACTGAAATCATCGTTGCCGCTGTTCGCCATCCAGTACACGTCCTGGAATCCGCCGTGATCGGTGCCGACATCTGCACCATGAATTTTGATGTGATGAATCAACTGTACGACCATCCCTTGACCGACGACGCAATTCAAATGTTCCTCAATGACTGGAACAAGGTACCTAACAATCAATCCACTAGCTCATAGGCATTCACATGAGCGAAAATTTCCCCAACTACTTGACCGTCACACGAGACCAACTAGGGCAGGGCACTCCAGTGAAAGTGCGTGTTGGCAAAGACATGGCTGCCTTAGCCCAGGACATGGCCGACGACATGTTTAACACATTGCTCACAGCCAACCAGGCGCAAACTAGTTTGACGATCATTGCACCCGTGGGGCCCGTCGATCAATACCCTCTGCTGGCTAAAATGATTAACAAACAGGGGGTTGGCTGCCATCGCCTGGCGATTATCAATATGGACGAATACCTGACGGCGGAAAACCAATGGATTGATTTAGAACATCCGCTCAGCTTTCGCGGTTACATGAACCGTAAATTTTATGATTTGCTTGATCCCGAATTGGCACCTCCACTTGAAAATCGAATTTTTCCCGATCCTGAGGATCCTGGCGCGATTCAACAAATCATCGATAATCGAGGTGGAGTCCAAGTCACGTATGGTGGTATCGGTATCAACGGCCATATTGCGTTCAACGAACCGGAAACTTCCACTGACGTAGAAACATTTTCAACACGGATGACACGTGTTCTTGAATTGTCACCACACACTCGCACGATCAACGCAAACACGGTCGGTGGCGATATCGGCGTCATACCCCACCGCGCCGTAACGGTTGGCATCAAGGAAATCCTGGGATCGAAACGATTGCGATTCTATTGTAACCGTCCCTGGCAAAGTGCCGTTGTAAGACGGGTACTCCACGGGCCTGTGACAGCAGCCTGTCCCGCTTCGCTGCTGCGCAACCATTCGGACGCGATGCTAACCATCGCAGATTATGTTGCACAACTTCCGGACATCCGCCTTCGCTAACGAAATACACCAAGCTTTGCAAATGACGATCCCCGGCATCTCGAGATTGGCAATGTATCTGCCCTGAAACTGGCTCATGGGATCGACCATCCCGCCAACATGACCTTGCCCAGCCTGTCCATGCTCAGTTCCCACAACAATTTTTGCCTTCGCCTACGCAACGCGTTATTCCCATGGATAACCTTTGCAGTGTGGGTGCCACAGAAAGGATCAACACTTTGACAAAATCGTCCTCGCCTATCTGGGATGTACACCACCACTGGGTCAACGAAGCCGGCTATATTAATCGCCTCCTGGCTGAGATGGATCGACAAAGTGTAGAACGGACGGGGTTAATTGCTATGGGTGATCTCATACCTGACCTGTTCTTACAAGACAAACCGCGGGCAGGGAACGCAGGCAATTCGGAACTAGCGAACATCGTACAACAACACCCGGACCGTTTTTGGGGTTGGGGCTTTATTCGCCTGGGAAAACATCAACAGGATGACGTCGAACGTCTTGCCACCATGGGAATGGCGGGGCTCAAATTCCATGTTCCTTTAAAACCTTACGACAGCGAAGAATACTTTCCGGTTTACGAAAAAGCTCAACAGCTCGGCATGCCATGCCTGTTTCATACGGGCATTTTCACTCCCCCGACCCCCATGCCCGGGGCCGGTTTCCGCTCACACCATTGCCGACCCGTATACCTGGAATCCATCGCCCAGGAATTCCCTCACCTGACAATGATTTGTGCGCACCTTGGTGTCTGCTGGACAGAAGAAGCTGCCACCATCTGCCGCATCTGCAAAAACATCTATGCCGACCTTTCAGGTCGCGTAGACGGTTGGCGATCCAGTAAATCACTGGACTGGTTCCGCCAGACACTCTATTGGCCTAATGCACACGAAAAAATCCTGTTCGGCAGTGATGTTCATGCGAATGAAATCGAAGCGACCATCCGCGATCACCGACGCATCTTCACAGGCATGCAGTGGAACGATTTACAAATGACGGCTGTATTTTCTGAAAATGCCCGGCGACTTTTTGCCTCCCATTGAGATGGCCATCTCCCTTGGCGATATACGGTCTGTCAGAATCTGACAGCTCCCAGTTTTGGCCCGAATCATTTCCTACCCTGGATTACCGACAATGTGCCTCCTCTCATTCGAACACCAGCGTTACCTCTTCGACCGCATAGCCAGCAGATGCCTGGGCCCCCTAATTGGGTACGTATTAATCGTGGGCTTGGTCGCTGCCATCCCAGCTGCCACACCCCCCTTCGATTCCGATAAAGGGTTACCCCGGATCCACTGGACACAAGCAGCAGATTTTGTCGGCCAAACCGTTCTGGTCAACGGTCGGATTACCACTGTCGGTCATGCACGTCAAATCCATTTTCTGAACTTTCATGCTCAACGACGTGATGTCTTCAACCTCGTCATCTTCGACCGTCATTTACCCCAGTTTACGGACACTCTCGAATCACTCTACCAGGGAAAAATCATTGAAGTACACGGCTTGGTTACTCCTTATCGCGACCACACACAAATCATCGTGAAGTCGCCCCAACAAATAAAAGTTCTCCACGAATTACCTCCACCGTACTTGCCTGAAGAGACTCCACGCCCAGCGGGGAGCCACTTCACGCTAGCCACATTCAACGTACTGAACCTGTTTGACGACAAGGACGATCCGTACCATGACGATGAAACGACTCGGGCAAAACCAGAGCAGGAGTTACGACGAATCGCCACGCTCATACAAAATATAGACGTGGACATCTTAGCGTTACAAGAAGTTGAGAACCGCGGCATTCTAAAACGTTTCATTGATACGCACCTACAAGATCTGGGCTACCGTCACGTTGTCCTTTACGAAGGAAACGATCGACGTGGAATTGATGTATGCCTCGTTTCACGTTTCCCCATCGGCTTCGTCACATCACACCGCCATTTACGGTTCCCGGACCACCAGGGGGTGGTCCGGCATTTTCGACGTGACTTACTCGTGGTGCAATTACAACCCGCTAACACCGAACCTTTTGAGGTATGGGTAGTGCACCTGAAAAGTCACCGTGGTGGCAACCAGAGTGATTCGATCCGACTGGCAGAAGCCAACCAAATCCGTGCCTTACTCGATGACCGTTTTGCAAACGACCCGGAATCCCGAATTCTCGTTTGTGGTGACTTCAACGACACCCTCCAAAGCGCCACCCTACAAACTATTTTGAAATCCCGGACGGAATCTTTGGCTTGTGCACTGGATCACATCCCCCAGGTTAATCGCATCACCTACAACCGTGCACCCTATCGCCAAATGATCGATTTCATTTTATGGTCACCGGCAATGGCCCGAGACTATCTGGTCAACAGCTACAAAATCCACTACGGAACGACCGAGACCAACGGATCTGACCATAACCCCGTCGTGGCAACGTTTCGCCGTACACCAGTAGGTTCACGGCAAGGAAATCCAGTAGGTTCACCGTAAGTAAAGACAGCAGCTTCACGGTAAGTAAAGACAGTCAAATCCCGAAGCCATGCATCACGGGGTGTGCAGGTTCGGCGATCAAAGCAGATTTTCATTCGCTTGCTTTAATCTGTTCCATCGCGGCCTGTACCGCCTTTCGAACTTCCTCATCCTCATCGTTTAACAACAATTCGAGACCAGGCAATGCAGCTTCGGCCTGCACACCAAATTGTCCCAGAAATCGACTGGCAAACAATTTGACGTCCCGATCGTCTTTTTGCAGATCTTCTATCAAAGAGGGGATCGTTTCGGGGTCAGCGACACCAATTTTTTCTAACGCCTTTTTCGCCACACCTCGATTCTGCTCATCTTGTAACAAATCGAGCAAATCGGGTACCGCGTCTTGCGCCGGAACACCAATACCGCCTAACGCCTGACCAGCTGTTCCCCGCACGATCCAATCCTCGTCCGCCAGCATATCCACGAGAGTCGGAACTAACTCCTGGGGATCCGCAATCACACGGCTCAAAGCCAGCACCACCGCAGCACGTAAATCGGCATTGGCGTTCTCCAGCAAGTCTCTCAGCACGGACCCCGCGGCCGCGGACTCTGCGCCAATGACTCCCAGCGTCTGGACAGCATGAACCTGTACCTTGACTTCGGCATCCGACGCTGCAGCGACGAGTGCAGCCGTTGCCTCCTTGGCAGCCGGACCTACCTCACCGAGTGCCTTTGCCGCATTGACTCTGACACGGATCTCATCGTCGGACAAGGCGAACGCTAATTCGCTCACGGCCTGCGCTGCATCTGGACCAATTCTACCGAGTGTCATCACCACCAGGACACGATGATTGGGATCCGGGTCGTTTACCAGGAGTCGTAATACTGGGACCGCATCGCGTGAGGCAGGGCCAAGTTCTAACAAGGCATCCAGTGACGGCTTGCGCACCTCGGGAGCCTCATCTTCGAGAGCACTTATCAACTTTGGAACGAGTTGCGACGGGTCCATACCAACCCTACTTAACGCGAACACAACACTCGCTCTTACGACCGGCTGTCCGTCCTCTAAGCAGGCCTCCAGTCGGTCAACCGCAGCAATCGCTCCTGGCCCAAATTTCCCCAACGCCTGTGCGGTCGCGTTTCGGACATTCGTGTCGCCATCATCAAGCAACGTGATAAGCGACCGTATCATCGCGTCGTTCGAAATACCAATATCACCAAGCGCACGGGCGGCACCCCTTCTCACGACGACGGCATCATCGTGCAACGATTTCGTCAACAAAGCCACTGCAGAAGGACCAATCCTGACCAAGGTATTGATCAAAATGTCCGGATCCATCTCAGGATCATTGAATGCTTCGATCAACGCCACGGTCGAGTCCGCACCGATCCGACGCAAGGCGTTTACAATACTGCGATTCTCTTCTTGTTGCGATGTTCGCTTCAAGGTGACCAGCAGTCGCGGAATCGCCTCACTGGCCTGTGGCCCCATGCGCCCTAGCGCATGCGCGGCCGAGAAAACAATCCCCTGATCCTTATGTTGTAACCATTGCATCAGTCCCGGGATGGCAATTTCACTATGTGGCCTTGTTTCCGTTAATGCCGTAACCGCTGCCCGACGGACCATGTCGTTCTCATCTCCTATCGCCCCGACAAATGCGGCAATCCTTTCGTTACTGATCCCTTCCAGCCTTCCCAAAGCGGTCACGGCACTGGCCCGGACCGCGGGCTCATCATGATGGACATTTTTCAGCAATCGGGGAACTGCCGATTCAACAGTCCCACCAATCTGGCCAATTGCCCGAGCAGCACTGCAGCGCAAAGAAGTCTCCTCGTGATTTAAGACCACCACAAGCGCTGGTAGGGCACCACTTCCGATCCGCCCTAATGCTTCAACGGCATGGTTTCTCACCCGCTCGTTTTCGTCACCCAGCGCCGCTATTAATTTCGTAACAGCAGGAAAGGCCTCAGACCCCATCCACCCCAGTGCTCTCGCAGCCCCTGATCTCACGAACGGGTCTTCAGCCACAAGGCATTCCAGCAACGCCGGAATGCCCACCGGTCCAATACGGCCCAAGGTATAAGCCGAACGGTAACCGCGTTGCCCATTGTCTTTCAATCCGAGCAGTAATTGGGGAATGGCCGCTTCGGCCTGTGGGCCAATTTTTGCCAACGCACTGGTCGACCACCAAACCACCTGCGGATCTGGGTCATGCAAGGCCTTGATTAATGCCGGCGCCGCAATGACTGCTTTCGCCCCCATTTGATTCAGCTCGTAGGCTGCGTCACGGCGCGCGTCCCGCTCACCAACCTCCAATTGCTTGACAAGTTCCACCATGACTTGCCCCGCTTCGTCCGCACTCGAAAGACGGACAAGAAAGAGAAATTCCAAGAATAACAAGAAGAGACCGATTGGCTTCACAGACACAAGCCTCCAGATGGCACCTTTGCACCAAATACCGACAGACAACAACGAATCTCTTGACGGGAATGCCAACCGAACATCACAGCACCACACACCAAGCGCGATTCATTTCAACAGCAAAGGCTCGACAAAAAAGTCGATCACACTCGTTGCATCAGCCAGTTACACTAGTCCGTCCAGTGGCCCCGTGCTATCACCGATCTGCTCAACCTGCGCCCCAACCCGATTCAACATCGAAACCAGCAGGTTCGACATCGGAGTTTCCTGTTCATAACGGACATGGCGTCCACTGGCGATCGTTCCCCCACCCCGACCTGCTAATAAAATTGGCAGGTTTTCGTTGTTGTGGGCATTGCCGTCGCTCATGTCACTCCCGTAAAGCACCATACTATTATCGAGCAATGTGCTGCCATCCGCTTCTTGTGTCGATTTAAGCCGTTCTATAATGTAGGCAAACTGGGCCACGTGAAATTGGTTGATTTTGCGGATCTTTTTTAATTTCTCTTCGTCGTTCTGGTGGTGAGAAAGCTGGTGATGACCTTCCGGCACCCCCAGGAAACGATAAGTCTTATTGCTACCCTCGTTCGCCAGCATGAAAGTACAGATACGTGTCAAATCATTCTGAAATGCTAACACCATCAAGTCACCCATGAGTCGGATATGCTCTTGATAGTCGGCCGGAATTCCGGTCGGTTTTTCCAGTCCCGCCGGATTCAGCAACCGTGACCTGACTTGCTGTTCGGCACGTACAATCCGTTGTTCGATCTGTCGTACCCCTGTTAGGTATTCATCCAGTTTTTGCTGATCGGTCTGTCCCAAACGTCCCTTGAGACTTCGTGCATCTTCAGCGATATAATCGAGAATACTTTTACGATACAGATCGCGTTTCGTATTCCCTGCCTCCGGACTGGAAAACAACCTCTCGAAAACAGCTCGAGGATCAATCTCCTTGGCCAAAGGCGTGCTGGCCGCGCTCCATGAAATCGCCGAAGAGTAAGCACAGCTGTACCCCGAATCACAGTTCCCGGACATTCCCAACCGCTCACATCCCAATTCCAACGATCCAAAACGCGTGGCGTGACCAATCTGTTGGGCCGCGATCTGGTCGGCAGATATACCGGAACGACGATTGGCACCGTGTGTCTTGCGAGCCTGGCAACCCGTCAAAAAAGTGGCACAGGCCCGAGCATGGTCACCAGGCCCATCCCCGTTATCACGACCTTTATGATGTGTCAACCCGGTCAGCACGAGAAGATCGTCCTGCACTCGGTGTAGAGGTTCCAGAATGTAGGGAAGTTCGTAGTGATAGCCGAGTGATTGCGGAGTCCAATAAGGAACATGCACGCCATTGGGTACCAAGAGAAAGGCCATGCGCTGAGGTGGACGTACCTGGCTGTCTGCATTCACGAGGGGTAAAGCGGGGCGCATCACGTCAAGCATTGGCAAGGCTACGGTAGCACCTAGTCCACGCAAAACCGTTCTTCGTGAAATCTGCCAACGTTTATCCACGTTTCACCTTTTATTTCGCACCTTGAATTTCATCTTGTCGAGTCCCCCACGCACCCGGTCCTAGTGGGGCGAGCCTCGCTGTTGAAATGGTTTACTGTGAACGACGCCCAAAATCAAGTCGCTGAAGCGATATTCGTTGGCAGACAGGTTCTCGAGGATCTCGTCCACTTCACACCGATCATAATATTCAAGACCACGTCCAACACCGTATATTAACAGTTTTTCGGCCAGACACCTACAGAAATCCTGGCCATTTTGCTCTTTGAGCAGGATCCGTAGCTGAGCAGGGCTTTGAAAGGATTTACCACTGACAAGCGTCCCGCTCGAGTTGATCGGAAATTCGCCATCCAGATCCCGCCAAGCTCCGACGGCATCGAAATTTTCAAATCCAAAACCAATAGGGTCCATCAGTTGATGGCAGGACGCGCATATCGGCTTGGCACGATGTTGTTCCATCCGCTCGCGCAGCGATTCGGATAAGCGTTTTGCGTCTCCCTCTTCCAGTGCTTCCACGCCAGCTGGTGGAGGGGGCACTCCTTTTCCCAGGATGTTTTCCAAAATCCATTTGCCACGCTTCACCGGAGAGGTACGGTTTGGATTGGAAGTAATCGTGAGAATACTGCCGTGCGTCAACACACCACCGCGTTCAGCGCTCACCAACTCGACCCGGCGAAATTCGTCACCATGGATGTCCGCGATTCCATAGTGCAACGCAAGCCGTTCATTCAGGTAAGTGAAATCGCCATCGATAAAATCCAGGACACTACGATCTTCTCGGATCACTGCCTGAAAAAAAAGCTTTGTCTCCTCAAACATCGACTCTCTCAACGCGTCATCAAATTCGGGAAACAACTCAGGGTCAGGATCAACGACAGCTAAATTACGTAGATTCAACCATTGCCCACCAAAATTCTCGATGAACCGATCGGACTTGGAATCTCGCAACATTCGCCGAACCTGGGTATCCAACACACCTGGCTCCCGTAACGTGCCGTTCGCGGCGATCATTGTGAGCTCGTCATCAGGCATACTGCTCCATAAAAAATAAGAAAGCCTGGCTGCCAATTCATAGTCACTCAGTATCTTTATCGATTCACCTTGTGGCGGATCCGCTTCTATACGAAACAAAAAATAAGGCGACACAAGCACAGCACGCAGCGCAAACCGTATACTTTGTTGGAAATCGTCACCTTGACCGCCAGCCAATCGAAATAATTCTAACAAGCGTTCGATTTCTGATTCGGTCACCGGGCGGCGGTACGCCTGACTGGCCCACCTCGCCAAAATGACTTCGGC
>CAYMUR010000074.1:25627-25901 GCA_964393615.1 uncultured Pirellulaceae bacterium | reverse complement strand
TTGTGGCCCAAGTTGGTGGCATGACGGTCTGGGCGCTTGCACTGGGCGACAGTGGTTTTTTTGTGGTTAGTTCTTGTCGAGATAAGGAGAATTTAGTGAAATCATTGGGCAAGAGAGCGTGAAAGAATCATCAGTAGTTATAGAAAATTACACCACCAAAAGGAGAAGCTAATGTACACAACAAGCACCAAATGTGTTGCGATGATGGCTGTGTGGGTCGTGGCCGTCGTCGTCGGTACGGCACAAGCCAATATCGTGTATCAAGAAAATTTTG
>CAYMUR010000074.1:0-25617 GCA_964393615.1 uncultured Pirellulaceae bacterium | reverse complement strand
ATGTGGGACCGCCATTTGGTGTTCCCGAGCCGACGAGTTTTGTGTTGACTGGTTTGGGCCTGATGGGCATCCTTGCGTGCGGCCGTCGCCGCCGTGAATAGAGCGGTTGTTGACGACCGTGTTGTTTTATGGTTGCGAGTACGTAACCGAAAGGACAAGTAATGTGCAGACTCAGTACGCATTCCGTTGCAATGATGGTTGTGTGGATGGTGGCCGTCGTCGTCGGCATGGCACAAGCCAATATCGTGTATCAAGAAGATTTTGAGGGGACCCTCGACGCAGATCCGACCGTGGAAGATTTTGGCTACACCAAAAACCAGGCAAATATCCTCACCACAGCGATACCAGTCGGTCTAGGGGAATGGGGAAATCAAGGAGCTCTCAAGCCGGGCGGTTCCGCCGCTAACTGGATTCACGCTATCACGACGCCGTTCCCTGTTGCTACCCCTGCTGCGGATGTCGTTCGACTCAGCTTCGATGCCAACGTTACAGATGCTTATAGCGGTGAAGGATATGTGGGCCTCAGCAACGGACACTGCTGCAACGAAGCTGGTATTTTTGTAGGAATGACGTCGGGCGGTTGGCTCCTTGACCTCGGAGGATTGGGGGGCCCCGCAGGACCTTTCTACGCCGAGAACGCTGGCATCGCCTCCTCCGGCCAAGAGATACAGGTCTCGGTACGGGTCGATATTACTGGCACTGGCGGATTCAATGGCGAAGGCCAAGTACTTGTTGATGTTTTCAATGCAGGGACCACGACGAATCTATTTCCGCAGTATACGCACGACTTGACTGCCAGCCAAAAAGGGAACCTGTCCTCCTTGGACAACGTGGCGATCCAGTATGCGGGGAGTAGCCCCGGCATCAACGGATTTGACAACATCGTTCTCGATGTGGGACCGCCATTTGGCGGAGCGACATCGACGTTTACCTGGAACTTGCCTGGTCCGGGCAACTGGAACAGCGCCAACAGCTGGAACCCAGGAGGAATTCCCAACGGAGACCGCGATGCCATATTTGGCGCGTCGATCACCGCACCCAGCACGGTTTTCACGGATCTCGATGTGACGGTTCGATCGATTCAATTCAACAATAGTCATGGTTACGCGATCGCTGGGCAGGGCAGCGTCAATCTGGTGGACACAACCAATCCAATTGCCGCGATCGACGTCGATCAAGGTACACACCAATTTCAGGCCGTGGTGAATCTACACAGTCCGACGGTGGTTACGGTCGCCAGTAATTCGCAGCTCGACTTCAATAATGCCTTGAATCTGGGCGGCAACGTGCTGACCAAGACTGGTGCCGGAACCCTGGCAATCAACAACGTCTTGACCGCCGGAGGCGGCATGCTGAACTGTAGCCAGGGCGTGTGTAGTGGGTCGGGCACCATTGGCGGTGACGTCATCAATGATGGCGGTACCATCTCACCGGGAAACAGTTCTGGCGCGATTGCGGTAAACGGGTCAGTCGTTCCGGAACCGACTGGCTGGGCGCTCTTGGTGATGGGGTTTCTCGTACTCGTTGGAGTCAATGTGCGGGCGAAACAACCGTCCGCGATTACGGGTAATTAGCACGACGCGCGAGCTAGCGAGAGACTATCGAGACGCGTATCTAACGTGTTCTGCCAACGCGTACGAATTGGCGTATCTCCGGCGCGGCAGCCCAGTCGCCAGCAGCATTCCGATTCCCAGTAACAGCGCTGTGGCCGGTTCGGGAATGGCAGATGTCCCGCTCGGGCTGGCTCCCGGCGAGATGGTGCCTCCGCCGTTGTTAACGTCACCGCCAATGGTACCGTTACCGGAGACGGTACCTTGCTGGACAATGACCGTACCGCCCGATGCGGTGAGCACGTTGTTTACCTCCAGGACGCCGGCGCCTGTCTTGGTGAGTGTTTTGCCCGACAAACTCAACTCATTGTTAAACGTCAGTGTCGATCCGCTGGCAATGCTGGCGGCTGTATGATCTAACAGGTTGACAATGGCTTGGAACTGATGGCTACCCGTAATAACGTCAATGGTGGGAGCTGTATCCATGCTGCTGGATTCAAGGCTGACGCTTCCACCACCAGCGACGATATACTGGTTCGAGTTGTTGAACACGACACGGTTGACCGTCACGTTGCTGTGCAACACGGCCGCCGTTGTGCCCGTGGCTGCGCTGCCAAAGGTCACGCTGTGATCCTGATGGTTCGGAAAACTTGTTTCTCCCCAACTGGCTACACTCGTCCAGCTGCCCAGGTCATTCTGCCCCCACTCGAAGTCATCGTCTGGGGGGGTTACCGATGTATACATGGTACTCAGATTGTATTTTTCCGTCAGATAGGAACCAGTGGAGTTCAGATCCGTGCCGCTCAGCACCGTGTTGAAGATAATAATCTCGGCAAAATCGCCGTTAAATGTGAGTTCGTCCGCATACTGTCCGTGACGTCCGATGCAGCCGGTACGACGAGTTTACCTTGGACACGAAGAACGCCGTGAAGCCCTTGCCGGCTCCTAGGCCGATGTCAACATCGGCATGGTCAGCGATTTGTAGCCAATCGGGGTTACCGGCGTCTCCTGTCGAATCGAACCGTACCACGGGCATCCCGTTGACAACGTTCGTCTGCAGTGTCGGCTGACGAAGCGCGTCGGCCTGCACGGCGTCATGAGCGGCATCACTGTCCGACTGATCCAGCCATGTAAAGGTGTCGCCCGTCATGACGCCTACGCCGGCGTCCAACCAGACGACCGGCTCGACGGAGGCTCCCGGGAACGGTGTTGCCATGGCCGTCGAGGCCAATTCCAAGACCGAGGCCAATCCCAAGACAAGGCCCAGCAATGCGAACATGACAGTAGACCGCCTGATACGGCGAGTGAAATCGTTTTTCATAAGTTGGACCATTGTTAATGTGCGTTGAAATTTTATCTGTTGATTATAACAGTCCTGGGGTTGAAATGCAAAAATTGTGCTGGATTAGTACGGAATCGTTGGGGTTTTGCTCTGGCATTTCTACTGGCTGCGTCCAGCGCAGAAGTGATGCTTGACGGAAACAGTGCTTGGTATTCGAAAAGTGGAAAGTGCTGGTCGAAATAGGGCATCGAACGGTTTGAGGTGTTGGCGCTTTACACGCAGCTAATTATTTGCAACCATTGACAAAATTCCGTTCACGGTCGGATTTCTGTTATGGATAGTGACCCCAAGTCGGTGAGTCAAGAAATCGATAGTACGGTCAAGTCAAGCTTGTTTTTGAAGTGCTATGCTGCACCGAAACGATTTGACCTGATGGCGTTATTCGTCGTGTCGTCGGGATTTGGTTTGTTGTTTGCTTGCCTGCGAGTGAGTGGTGCCTCACCGAAGTGGGTCGGGCTGATCGGAGCCAATTTCGGCGTGATCATATTCAGCCAGGCCTTTTTGTTTGGTGGAAAATTCCCCAGGGCTGCATCGGTCCTGACGTCGGTGACCTATTGGTGCATTGTGGCAATGGTTGCCTGTTTTCAGCAGCGGGACTGGGTTTATGCGTACCTGTTTGTAGCACTGCCTGGAGCCGGACTCCTGGGATGTGTGTCGGGCTATGTGTTGGGTGCATTGGCTGCGGGGCACTTTCTGGTGGCCGACTATTTCCGGCAGGGTGCCAAGGCACTGCGAAATCGAAAAACGACAAAAAAGTACCAGAACGACCGGGAGCGTGATGGACCCGTGCGGTCGAGCCCATTGGAATAGTTCCCGGCCAATGCGGCAATTGCCCCCTCATCTTTCCTGGAGCGAGTCTTCGTTTCCAGGAATCGGCGAGGTGGTGGGTCGCAAGACGCGGGATGTTCGCCAGAAAAGATTGGGAATCCGTGTTTGTGTGGGAAAAAGAGATTGTTGGCAATAGACGTCAGGAATATAATGCTGCTGTACTAACGATTGTTTCTGTACCCGAAAGAAATGGTGATGTTAGAACTGTTTGGCCCGGATACCGATAAGTTTTGCGACGGAATTTCACGTCGCAGCTTGTTGCGGCTCGGTGGCTTAGCGATGGGTGGCCTTGCCTTGTCGGACGTTCTGAAGGCAGAGGCCCGTGCCGGTGTGCGGTCTTCGCACAAAGGCATCATCATGATCTTTCTCCCGGGAGGCCCACCGCATCAGGATACGTGGGATATCAAAACGGAAGCACCCAGTGAGATTCGGGGTGAGTTTCAGCCGATCAGTACGAGGGTTCCAGGAATACAGATTTGTGAGCTCTTTCCGCGTCTAGCAGCCATAATGGATAAGCTCACCATTATTCGGTCACTGGTGGGTGCGACGAACGAGCACTCGGCTCATGTTTGTTACAACGGCTATAATGAATTGCAGTTCATCCAGCAACAGTATCCATGCTTCGGTTCTTATGTCTCCAAGCTGCAGGGGTCAGTGGATGGAGTGGTACCCCCGTTTGCGAGCCTTGTTGAGGAAACGGTGCACTCACCCTGGGCCAGTCCGGGGGAGCCTGGATTTTTGGGAAGCCGCCATGCGGCGTTTGTGCCTCGTCAAGGCGGTCGCGAGGACATGCTGCTAAAAGGGGTCGGCGACGAACAGTTCCGCGACAGGTTTGCATTGTTGACACAGATAAATCGTTTTCGACGCGGCGGTGACGCTTTTCGTAAAAAGGAAACGATGGACCTGTTTTCGCAGAGGGCGTTTGATTTGCTGTCATCGCGAAAAGTCGCAGATGCCTTGGATGTGGAAAAGGAGGACAGCCGCATTCGCGAACAGTATACCGGAGACCTTCCGGTGCTGAAGATCGGGTCACATCCCGCACGCTGGCACACCGAGCAATTTCTCATGGCCCGGCGGTTGATCCAGGCTGGTGTGCGTTGTGTGACATTGAATTTCAGTACTTGGGATACACACTTAAATAATGCGGAGCGAATGCGGTTAAATGCGCCGTTTATTGATCGCGGTGTTTCGGCGCTCGTCGAAGATTTAGAAACACAGGGGATGTTAGATGATGTGACGGTGGTCATGTGGGGTGAAATGGGACGCACGCCAAAAATAAATCCCAAGGGAGGCCGCGACCATTGGCCGGCAGTTTCTTGTGCACTATTGGCAGGTGGTGGAATGCCGTCGGGACAAGTGATTGGCAAGACAAATCGGCTGGGAGAGATGCCGGTAGACCGTCCGGTGCATTACCAAGAGGTGTTGGCGACCATCTACCGAAATTTGGGGATCGATGTAGGTAATGTGACGGTTGTGGATCGAGACGGTCGAGCGAGGCACCTGCTGGAACACAGGAATCCGGTCCCCGAATTAATCTAGCCGGCGAAGTGTGGTGTTCCGCGGAGGCGGTTGCCGGTCGTAACACCCCGTGGCGGCATGTCAAATCTTCCAGATCGCGGCTCGCGGTCATCTGGCTAGGGCATGACGAGAGGGGCCGTTGACACGATGCCCGTACCCTGTCGTTGCAAGGATCTGTTTCCCGGAAAGGTGTCGCGATTTCCGCGTTGTGAAGGCTTGTTCGTTTGCGGTGCAGGGACGAAGACTATTGGAGTGAACTCAGGTAGGCTAATAAGTCAGCCGCATCGCGAAGCGTGAGGTCGCGCAGCATTTTCTCAGGCATGAAGGATTTCTTTTGGGGTAGCAGATCCTCAATTTCGCGGGTTGGCACCTGAATGGATTCATTCGTGGGAGTTTTTAAAACGATGCCATCTTGATCACGGTGTACGAGCAAACCGGTGTAAACTTTGCCAGAAGTTGTTGTCACTAGAAACGCCATGTGCTTTGGGTCAATTGTCTTGGAAGGATCGATAATCGACTCGAGTATCTGGGCAGGGTTGTATTTTTTTCCAATTTGACTGAGGTCAGGCCCTAATTCGGTTCCCGTCCCGTAAACTTGATGGCAGTTTCTGCATTGCATGGTCGTTGCCAGGAATAATTCACGTCCTCGCGCCGTATTGCCGTTCATTGACAGTATCTTGTTGGGGTCAATGGTTTCACCGAGTCGCTGTGTTCGCTGTTCCATGGGCAGAAAACGTTCGAACAGGTCACGTACGTCCGGGATGGAGTGTTTGGCACCTAGTTCGATTAAATCCTGCCGGCGATTATCAGCGGATGGCATCTGTTCCAGTGTCCAACTAAGGACGAATGCTCCCAGGGTAGACCCAAGAAGCCGTTCCGCTGCCTGGCGCGCATTGTCGAGTGAAGAAGCCTTGTGCAAGACAGTCGTTGCCGCGAGGATCTCTGCATCAAGTGTGTTTTCAGTGGGGGCCGTGTTGGATGTTGGCGGCAACGAGTGAATCCAGTCATGGATCAGTTGCAAGCCGGAAACGTCGGTGATTTGTGAGCCAGCACGCGGCATCCTCCCATTGCCAAGTTTTGCTAAACGGTAAAAAAGTACCGAGCGAAAAGGGTCTCCCGGGGTAATGAGGTTGGCGTCGGGAAGGTGAAATGTTCCGTGGGCAGGTCGGACGCCGAGCAAACCAGTTGTGTCGAGATCAAGGGTATAAACCAATTTGAAATCTGCATTACCGCCTCCCCAGCGACGGTGACAAAAAGCACAGTTAGTGTGTAAATAAGAACGGGCCCTTTCCGCCAGGCTCAGCGATTGATCAGCGGGGTTTGGCAGCCTGGGTAATCGACTGATGTCTTGAGGCCGCAATGGCTTGCTGAATAGATTCCAATGATTGAAAGCATGGATTTGGTTAGAGACGATTCCTTGTCCATAATCATGTTTTCGGTTGAATTGCAGCGTGTTACCTGAAATGACGTATCGCGCAGACATGTTGTGACATAAGGTGCACTCGGCGCGACTGGGGATGTGCCAGTTCAGCGTCCGTTTTCCATCGGCAAGATGGGGGGCCGATGAATCCTGGATCGTGTACGTTTTGTCGAGTCCCTGGGGGGTTTCCAGTAACACCGCATCTGTTTGTTCATCGTTCCAAACATAGGTGTAACCCGTCCAATACTGATCGCCCATTTCTTCCGTGCCCGGAATATGCTGGTGATGAAGAATACGGGTTTCAATGCGGCGAGAACTGGCAGGATCCCCGCTGACCAATTCCAGGCTGAGGGTTTCGGCGATCACGGTTCCATCTGGAAATTTCCAGCCGGGTGGTACGGTGGGGTCTGGGTATTTCATTCCGTCGAATTCGATTTTCTTTCCGTGGGGCAGTCCCAGAACCCACTGTTTTTGTATGCCGTCGCTCCACGCGGTGGCATTGATTGAAAAGGGAACCACGCCGGGAGAAGGTGTCAGCTGAGAAACGGATGCAAAAATCCCCGTCTGACTCAAGCTGCGCGGGAATTCGTGGTCGGCTGGCGATTCGCTGGTAGCAGCCAGTCGATAGAGACCACCTCCGATATGATCGACTAAATAAATTTCACCTTCGTTGTCCTCGCCAAACGTGGCGAAACGCCGCGTCGTATCCGACAATAACTGATGCCACGTGACCTCGGTTCCGTTATAACGTAAGCCCCAGATGCGGCCCGAATCGTAATCTGCAAACAGGTAAGCACCTTGGAGTTCTGGAAGACGTGATCCACGGTAGACATATCCGCCGGTGATCGATCGGCCCTGGGTGTGGTCGTATTCATGGACAGGTGGAAGAATGGGGGTTGGGCCCCGTGTGCGTTCGGGACGAAATGCGTGGGATCCTTCTGTCACACTCCATCCATAATTTCCACCGGGTTGGATGCGATGCACACTTTCCCACAGGTCCTGTCCGACTTCACCCGCCCATAACTCGCCCGTTTCACGATCGAAACTCATTCTCCACACTTGGCGCAAACCATAGGCCCAGATTTCTGGTCGCGCGCCTGAGAAATCAACGAACGGATTGTCCTTGGGGATTCGATAATTTTGCCTGGAACCGGGTTGGTTGACGTCGATACGAATGATCGAAGCCGGAAGGTCGCCGATGTCTTGACCCGTGGAACGCATGTCTGCAATGTCGCTCGCGTCACCGAGGGCAATATACAAGTAGCCGTCTGGTCCAAAGGCCAGGCAACCTCCATTATGGCCACCACTTGGCCATTGGATAATAACGTGTTCGGAAGCGGGGTCGAACTGAGGAGGATTGGAACTGTTTAGTTGAAATCGCGAGACGCGTGTGCCCTCGGGACTACGCTCCTCCGGAAGAATATACCGCCCTATGACATGCGGATTCAGGTAGGTGATGTAGAGATATCCATTGCGATCAAAATCGGGGTGTAACGCCATGCCAAAGATGGAACTTTTCACATCGAGGCACAGATCGGCCTGAGTGGCGTTCGCTGTTTTTGGGAATGAGTAGATTTTACCGAAACGTTCTGCGATGAATAAACGGTCTGTTGTAGGGTGACTGGAAAATACCACGGGTTCGTTGAACGTAATGTCGGGAAAAACCCGCTCCATGTGATACGGTGGCGGAGGGTCAGGCGTTCCGCGGATTCGTGAAGTCGTCCAGTCGGGAAGTTTTCCAAGTTGCTCATCAGCATTCGTGATCGTGACCATGCACCAGGCAAGTGAAAGCAACACGATCTGGGTCTTGGTGAGCCAACGACAGTCGGTGTTTCCATTTGCGTGATCGATCACCCTGTCAGGTACTGTTTTTGGTGGTGAAAAGTTCACGACGGTTTTTCCTGCATGGCTGCCGTAAGCATGGTGCATGTGGGGCTCTGGACTATAAGGAGCTGTAAACGGTCTACTTTCGGACGGAATGCGATTAGCGGCTGCGACAGTAGGTTTGTCGCTTGGATGTTGGCAGTTGGTTGGCAGGTTCCTTCCAAGTCCTGTGTCGTGATTATAGCAGGTTGAGTTTCTCTCGAGCGGATTGCATCTGCCGAAGAGGGGATCGAAGTCCTGTCAAGCGTAATACGCTCGCCGATTTAGGGAGATGGCTTGCGACGAATATTGACGGCACCAATCGGGGAATCAACGCCTGCCCCGTGGCCCAGGAGCCGGTCGAGTTGTCGGCCCAGTTCTGGTCCACGGCAGTTGACGGCTGCCACTTTTCCGTCTTTGCCTACCAAGATAAACGCGGGGATGCCACGAATGCCGTACTTGGCACCCATGGAATGTTGATTTTGTGGGTGATTGTCTGCCACGACGGTCCAGGGTGGTTGTTCCTGGTCCACAAAGTTTTGCAGCACGTTGAGATCCTGGTCCACACTGATCGCAATGATCTCAAAGCCCGCATCATGGTATTGGTTCCAGTTCTGCAGCATGTTGGGGATTTCGGCACGACACGGTCCACACCATGTGGCCCAAAAGTCTACCAGAACCACCTTGTCCCGATAGGTTTCCATGTCGAGCGGCCGACCATCGGGCGTATAGCCAGACAAGGCCAGTGAGTTGCCGATCAGGGACCGAAGCGGATCTGAATTTTGTCGAGTGGTGCCGTTGGCTTCGAAGTTGATCGACGTTTCACCGTCGGGGTAGGTGGCACTGATTGCAAAGACACACCACTTGTTCGCTTCGTAGCGAAAGTGCAATTTTGTCTTGTGTAAATCACCGTCTGCACGAACATAGATGGGGATTTCTGCCACCTTTCCATCCACTTTTTCTTTTCCTACTCGAATGGAATTTTTCGTCGCATCAGGAGTCGGCAACTGAGCGAGTGGTGTTTGTTTGCCTTGCATTCGTGACAAGGATGTTTTAGTGAGTAGTTGACGTGCTATTTTACGATCTGTGCTGCGGAGGTCAGCAAAGAATGTCCTGGCGATGCCAGGGATTTCTGCCGCGGATAATTCATGGGCGGTAGTAGAATAATCCCCTTCGCTCTTTTTAAGGAATTGTCTGTCTTGGACGCTGAGCTTGGAGAGTGGAACGATGATTTGTTCGCCATTTTCGCGATCTAAAACAACTTTGTTTCCGCGGACAGCGACAAGCTCAGCGACTACCTGAAATTTACCCGTGGAATCGGTCCAAAGACGTTCAGCAGAAACTGCAGGGACGGCGAGTAGCTGAAATGCGATCGCGACGGTAAATGTCGTTTTTGTTGGATTGCTGGTCACAACTATGTATCTCCAATTGAGAATTAGGTGTGAAGGGAATCGCTAAACCACCCGACTCGCTGCGCCCTAAACGACAAAGAAAAAAAGCGGTTATATTGCTGCCATCATTATACTGGCCGAGGCTGGTAGTGAAAAGCTGAGTCAGAGACTGCCGCTGAACCGAGGATTCGTCGTTAATTCCGGGCCACATGGCGTGTTTTGTGGATGTCAAACGAGTCATGGTTGTCCTGGGGGAAATTCCTGCAACTTTGGGCGAAATACCGTACGGTGTGGTAAAATGAAGATTACTATTGTCCCTGTTTCTGTGCTTTCTTTCCAAGTCATAATCGATTCGTTGTTGCATTTATCGATAGGATAAATGCGAGGCTCACCCAGGTTGGTGGGTATAAGGTTGGTAGGTATGAAGTCGAGCGATCGTCGTTGGTTGAGCCAACTGCCAGGGTGGTGTCGGTCTGGAAGGGATCAACGCGCATCACGTGGTTTCCAATATGCGCGTTTTGAATTGTTGGAGCCACGTTACGTTCTCAACTCGGATCTGGTTGTCAGTGAGATTCTAGCGAAGAATGTAGATGGCCACCTGGACTCTTTTAAAGAGGACTCAGACTGGTTTGAGATTCACAATGGTGGCTCGTCTCAAATGTTTCTCAATGGCTGGCACGCCACCGACGACCTTGCCGATCTGGCAAAATGGTCATTTCCGATGGGGACGACGATCGGACCAGATGAACGGATGGTGATTTTTGCATCCGAAAATGACCTCGTCACGCCGACGGGAGAAATGCACACCAATTTTCGTTTGGACTCAGATGGCGAACCATTGGTATTGGTGCAGCCCGATGGGACGGTCGTTTCTGGATTTGGCGGTGTATTTCCACCCCAAACGACTAACGTTTCGTATGGTATTGATGAAAGCCAAACGATTACCGCTTTGGTGGGCGGAGCGACTGGAACGGTTGCCAGAGCACTGGTCCCTGTCGACAATTCGCTAGGTGATTCCTGGACGGGCGCTGCTGAACCGTTTGATGATAGCCCCTGGATCAGCGGATCCAGCGGAATGGGATATGAAAATGTTGTAGAAGGGGATGTCCTGGCGCCCCCGGTGGCATATTGGACGTTTGATGAGCTGACGCATGCTGGGACGGCTGCTCTTGATGAGCGGGGTAATTATGACGCAGCTGTCGTCGGCGCTACATTGACGAGTGGTGGACAAGGTCGTTTCGGTGAGGCAATTGAATTTGATGGTAACAATGATTATGTCAATGTAGGCGTTGTGTCCGAAATGGTGGACCCAACTTCCTTTGCGATATCGCTGTGGTTCAAACGTGCTGTCGATCATTCTGGTACGGAAGCAGAAACGAACCATGCCGTGAACAATGTACTCATTGCGCATTCGTCACCCACGTGGAACGATACGCTTGAGATAGGCACTGAACAGGATTACATCGAAGTCTATCTTGACACGAATGAGTTGGGGGGATCGATTCCGCCTATCCGGCAACAAGCGGCCGTGCAGAATGACCTCTGGCACCATTTGGTTTTGAGTTACGACAGCAGTGATGTTCTGGAAACGACGATTTACCTCGATGGGGTCCTGGTGAGTGCATTGTCGGATTATGGTGGCGCGCTCTCCGATAGTGAATTAGCACCCCTGACGATCGGTTTGTCACGGCCAGGCGATTCCTCGACAGGAGATTTTGAAGGCTGGATTGATGACGTTGCCATTTGGGATGCCGGACTGAATGCAGCGCAGGTGCAGTCTTTGTACAGCGGGGATTCTCCCTCGTTACTGTCTGGCTACCTGCCTCAGATTGACATCAACCTGGGAACGCCAATGTGGAGCCAAAACAGTACCGCGTTTTTACGGCTTCCATTTTCAGTGTCCGACCCGCTAACCGTGGATAGGTTGCGGCTTGAGGTCCAGTACGACGATGGATTTGTGGCATATGTCAATGGGCAGGAAATAGCCAGGAGCAATTTCACTGGCGTTCCGGAATGGAATTCGTCGGCAGACACGGATCGGCCGGATATAGCCGCCTTGCAGCCGGAAGAGTATTGGATTGACCTGGAACCAGGGCTGCTGCGGTCGGGCGAAAACGTGCTTGCCATTCAGGGGTTGAATGCATCTGCCACCGCTGCGCGTAGTCTGCTGGTGCCAGTCTTAGACGCCGTTCAAGTGTTTTACCAGGATGTCGTATTACTCGGTGAGGGAGCTTCGGGGGTAGCATGGGTGCCGACCGATGATGCTGTGGGGGAAACGTGGCGCGGCTCCGTGCCGTTTGACGATTCTGGCTGGTTGGCGGGTGAGTCAGGTGTTGGCTATGACTTGACACCCCATGATGTGGCGTTGACTCCCATGGAAATCGCTTCGGTGTTAGGTGGTCCTGCGCCATTGGCCTATTGGACCTTTGATGAGTTATTGACGGGAGGTACGGTCGTTCCAGACCTGCAAGGAAACTATCAGGGTGCGGTTGTCGGGGCAACCGTAACAAGTGGTCAACAAGGTCGTTTCGGTGAGGCTCTTTCGTTCGACGGAGAGGACGATTACGTTTCTGCAGGAATGGTTACGGAACTGGTTAACCCAGCGTCATTCTCTCTTGCCGTGTGGTTCAAACGATCCGATGACCATTCGGGGACGGTCGATTCGACGAATCATTCGGTGAACAATGTCCTGTTTGCCCATTCATCGGATACCAGTAATGATACGTTTGAAATAGGCACGGAATTTGGGTTTGTGGAATTGTATCTGGACACCGCTGAGCATGGTGGCAATATTCCTCCGGAGCGTGTAGAAGCTGCGATCGAGAACGACACCTGGCACCACCTGGTGATGACCTACGACAGTCAGACAGCGGAGGAAACCAAGATCTATTTGGATGGTGTATTGGTCCAGTCATTTTCTGAATACGGTGGTTTGTTGTCGGAAAGCGGCGATTCTCCGTTGACCATTGGTGTGTCCCGGCCAACCACAGCAAGTACAGGTGATTTCGACGGAATGATCGATGACTTGGCGATCTGGGATGCTGCTCTGTCAGCGGAACAAGTGGCAGCGATGTATCCGGTGCCAGGACCATTGGCGTACTGGACATTTGATGCATGGTCTGCCGAAGCGGGGGTCATCGCTGATCAACAAGGTAATTACCATGGAGAGGTCAGCGGAGCGACACTGACCACTGGTAGTCAGGGTCGGTTTGGCGAGGCACTTTCTTTTGCGAACAACGATGATTTTATGTCCGCAGGCGTGGTGGCAGAATTGATCAATCCCTCAGCGTTTTCAGCTTCTGTCTGGTTTCAACGTTCCGTCGACCATGTTGGTACGGAAAGCGCAACGAATCACGCGGTGAATAACGTTTTGCTTGCGCATTCTTCCAATTGGGCCAATGACACTTTCGAAATCGGGACTGAAGGGGAATTCATTGAAATATATCTTGATACGGAGGAGCTGGGTGGTTCGATTCTTCCGATCCGACAGCCAGCCGGTATTCAAAATGGTATTTGGCATCATTTGGTGTTTACTTATGACAGTCTTGAAAGCGAAGAGGCCAAGATCTATCTGGATGGCTCGCTGGTTCACGCAACGTCGGATTACGGCGGGTTGATTTCCGAAAGTGATATGGCACCCTTGTCCTTTGGAGTAGCCCGACCTGACGGTGTGAGCGCGGGCCATTTCGAAGGCTTGTTGGATGATGTCGCCATTTGGGACGCTGCTTTGACCAATCAGCAGGTGACCATTCTTTTCGAGGAGACATCACCGCTGATTGCGACAGGTACGGGTTACCTGCCACATATTGGCATGAACATGAAAGGTATCATGGAGGCTGAGGACAGTTCTGTCTACCTGAGAATGCCGTTTACGGTAGAGGACCCGACGGCCATCCTCTCGTTGGATTTGGCGCTGAAATACAATCACGGTTTCGTCGCCTATATCAATGGTACTGAAATTGCGCGCGACAATGTCTCTGGGAATCCAGCCTGGAATAGTGTTGCCGATGCAGTGCGCCCGGACAGGTCAGGTTTTGAGTCTGAGCATTTCGGGATTGGGAACTCGCCGCAGCTCCTGGAAGTGGGAGTTAACGTTTTGGCCATTCAAGGAATGAGTGTGGAGGCGGACGCCGAACGCTTTTTGGTTCTGCCAGAACTATCCGCCACGATGCAATCGGGCCAGCAGTTTTCTTTTATGGAGACACCAACCCCCGGTGCGGTCAACGAAGTGGGCATGATTGGGTTTGTTCCCGTTCCAGAATTGAGTGTCCCAGCTGGGACGTTTGTCGATGACTTTGTTCTTTATCTGGACAGTGAAATGCCGGGGAGTGAACTGCGTTACACCACCGACAGGTCCGTGCCCACGGAATCTTCAACGCTATACAACGGCCCCATTGAGATTGATAAAACGACCCAGATTCGTGTGAAGGGATTTCGGTCTGGTTATATTTCGAGTGAAGTCGTTGGTGCCACATACGTGCCGCTTGGCAGCGATGTGTTGGATGTGTCATCCGATTTGCCCATTGTTTTGCTGGAAAATTACAACCAGCGCGAGCCGTCAACGAAGCAGTTTCACAAGGGGTTCATCTCTATCTTTGAACCGGACTCTACAGGACGGAGTCGCTTGACGGACATGCCCGATTTGACATCGCGGATTGGAATGCATCGCAGAGGATCTAGTACGTTTGGTAATCCGAAAACGAATTGGCGCATCGAATTTCGCGACCAACGGGATGAAGACCGCAGCCTAAGTCCTGTTGGTCTGCCGGCGAATGCGGACTGGATTCTTTATGCTCCCTATGAATTTGACAGGGCGTTACTGCGGAATGTGTTTGTCTATGAACTCAGTCGACGAATGGGGCGTTGGGCTCCCAGGACGCAGTTTGTCGAAGTGTATGCAAATACAGATGGTGATGAGGTGGAGTTAGGAGATTACAGCGGTGTGTACGTGCTAATGGAACGCATTGAAATTGACGAGGATCGTGTTGATATTCAAAAAATGACGGCGCTCGACAATGAAGAACCAGACGTTTCCGGGGGATATATTTTTAAAGTGGATCGTTCTGGTGAGCCGGGAGATGAATTCTTTTCATCGCGCGGCAATAATTATATTTATTACGAGCCGGACGTTGCGGACATTACCAGCCAACAGAGAACTTATCTGCGTAACTTTTTAAGCGACTTTGAAGCGAAGTTGTATGGGGCAGATTTCCAGGACCCTGTGTTAGGCTACAAGGCCATGTGTGACGTGGGGTCGTTTGTGGATGAACACATTTTGCGTTTTTTGACCAACGATCCGGATGCATTTGTGTTGAGTTCTTATTTGCACAAAGATCGCAATGGACTACTCAAGTATACACCGGTCTGGGATTTCGACCGCACGATCGGTAGTGACACAGATTTTCGGTCTGCCAATCCAAGGGAATTTGGCGATTTATTCGGTCGCCGTTGGTTTGGACGTTTATTCTCGGATCCAGATTTTTCCCAGGCTTGGGTAGATCGCTGGCAGGAATTGCGGAAGGATTTATTTACCGATGAGACCTACTCCGAGATCATCGTGGACTTGTCATCGCAAATCAGTGAATCCCAGCAGCGGAATTTTGACCGCTGGCCTGGTGTAAGTCCAAACGGTGGGCCTTATGCAGACAGCGGTCTGGCGAGGTGGGAGGGTGAATTATCGCACGTCAAAGGATGGCTTTCTGCCAGGCTACACTGGACGGATACGCTCTTGGTGGAGCCCCCCACGTTCAACAGGCAGAATGTTGTCGTACCGGCTGGTTTTGGTGTAACGCTTACCGCGTCATCAGGTGAGATTTATTACACCATGGACGGGTCAGATCCCCGTGCACCGGGTGGAGAACCTTCTGCACAAGCGATTCTGTACACGGGCGAGCCGATTGAAATCAATGACACGGCGGGCGTTCGCATGGTGGCTCGTGTGCGGAAAGGGACGGCTGGAGGTACGTACAATTTGCAGCAGTGGAGCGGTCCTGAAACGGCTGAATTTGCGATCTTCAATGGACTTGTTTTCAATGAAATACAGTACAACCCACACGAGGGTAATGCCTCTCCGGGCGATGTCGAGATAGACAGCGACGCCTTTGAATTTGTCGAATTGGCCAACATCGGTAACGAGGCGATTGACCTGGCGGGACTTCAATTCGCTCGGGTGGACGTTGCAGGCGATCGGCAAGGGATTGCTTTTGTCTTTTCAGCTCAAATGCTTCATCCAGGGGAACACATTGTTGTCGTCAATGACCGTGATGCGTTTGTGTCACGGTATGGCAATGCTCCCCGTATCGCGCAAGGCGATGACGGCAAGGGTGGTAAAAGTGGTGAATATGACGGCCAACTCAGTAATGCTGGCGAAATGATAACTCTTCGATTACCCTCCGGCATTACAATCGCTTCCTTTGACTACGGCGACGCCGGTAATTGGCCGGAGCGGGCGGATGGTCAGGGTAGTTCGTTGGAACCGATCGACCCCCAAGGGGACCTGGATGATCCCCGGAATTGGCGAGCAAGTGTCGGATATGGTGGCACACCGGGGTTACCCAACATCGATCCCGTCGAGAGTGTGGTGATCAACGAAGTGCTTACGAATACGGAGGGTGCGGCGGAAGATTTGATTGAGTTTTTCAACCCGACCGATACACCGGTTGATATGGGAGGATTCTGGTTAAGTGATACGCTTGACGAATTGGAGCGTTACGTGTTCCCTGCCAATACGGTTGTTCCGGCCAGAGGGTATCTCGTTTTTCAGCAAAGTGATTTTGGTTTCGGATTGAGTGGTAACGGTGAGGAGGTGGTGTTGGTTCAGCCGGCCCATTTTACGGGTTCACAATTATTTGTGGATCACGTGTCGTTCGGTGCCGCGTTTGCTGGTGAATCCTTTGGGCGATGGCCCGACGTAAACGGTGGTTTGTACCCCATGCTTTCAGCGACTCCCGGAACGTCGAACAGCGGTCCCCGCAATGGTTCGGTGGTGATTAGTGAATTCATGTACCATCCGTCCGCAGCCGTGAATATTTATGACACCGATTTGCTTGAGTTTATCGAGCTTTATAATTTGTCGCACGTCGCCATGGATTTGACTCATTGGACGCTAGACGGGGTCGGTTATGAGTTTCCCGAGGCAACCACTATCGGTCCCGGACAGAACCTGGTTCTTGTGCCCTTCGATCCTTTGTCGAGTAGTGTGCGAGGTGCTTTTGTCAATGAATACGAAGTGGATATTCCGGAGGATGGGGCAGGATTTCTGGGGCCCTATCCCGGCCGAGCGAACAATTCTGGTGAAACGTTGACACTGCGCCGACCGATTGATCCTGCCGACCCGACGGTCCTTGGAATTGAAGACCAGGTGATTTATGACGATCTGCCACCGTGGCCCACCTCCGCCGACGGGACTGGGAAGTCGCTGAGACGCGTCATGGTCGATTTTTGGGGAAATGATGTTAACAGCTGGGAAGCAGGTACACCGTCACCAGGTCGAATGAAACGGACGATCGAGGTCGTGACGGACAATGAACCGATGGTGATTGGTGAGGTAGGCCGAATTGAGGGCCTGACGCACGAGGCGACCACGATCAACCTGGCACACAACTACACCAATCCCATTGTGTTTGCCCAACCTCCTTCCTACAACGGAATCGATCCCACGCTGGTGAGAGTCAAGGATGTTCAAGCCGATCAATTTACCGTTTACCTTGCCGAACCATCCAATCTGAATGGGCTGCATAATGTGGGTGAATCCGTCAGTTATCTTGTGATTGAGTCAGGGACCCACTGGTTGTCTGACAGGCGACCAATCGATGTGGGAGTCGTAGAAACCAGTGCGCTGGTGGGGATTAACGTCGAGTCACCTTCCTTTGCAACTGTTGCCTTCGGGACCTTGTTTAACACGTTACCCGTTGTATTGACGCATGTACAAACCAATGCTGGCGAGGCGTTCCTGTCCACGCGGCAACACCCTGCCGAAAATTCAAGCTTTCGAGTGGCCTTGGAAGGAGAGGAGTTGTTTGGAGGACCCGCTGCGAAAGAATCGGTCGGCTACTTGGCGATGGAAAGGCAGTCCGGGGTGTGGAACGGTTTGCCGTTCAGGGCGGCAACGTCTTTCCAATACACTGAAATTTTTCGATCGATGCACTATGCGACACATTTCGACACGATTCCGAATGTGATGGCTTCACTGGCTTCGTACAACGGCACCGACAATTCGCATTTGCGTTTTCAGGACATGGGATTGAAATTAGTCGAAGTGATGGTTGAGGAAGATACGACGGTGGATGACGAAATCGGACACACTTTGGAAGAAGTCACATTTCTGGCTATTGGCGGTGCCGGGCTTCTGAATGCAATGGGCAGGCCTTTGTTGGATGGACAGACAGCAATATTTCAGCATGAAGTTACCCACACCGGGCTTGCTGCCGATGTGAATGTCACTTTGAATTTGACGCACAGTCATGTGGCTGATCTTGAAATTGTACTGATGGCCCCTGACGGTACGGTCGTCGAATTGTTAAGCAACGTGGGAGGTGTTGGACAGGATATTAAAGAGACCATTTTGGATGACGAGGCACCTGGATCTATTACCTCAGCATTGGCGCCTTTTCAGGGAACGTTCCAGCCGGAAGGTTCTTTGCGAGATTTTGGAGGAGCAGAAATAAATGGGACCTGGACTTTGACGGTCACGGACAACTCGGAGAACCGCCATACGGGAGTGCCGGTGGACTGGATAATGGACATTGAGTTGACGCCGTCACCGCATAGAAATCTAAATTATGACAGTCGCGTGGGGGCGGGGGATATTGACATCTTGTTTTCCCAGTTTGGGTCGGCCGATGCCACGTACGACTTGAACAGCGATGGAGCGGTCGATCAGGAAGATGTGGATTATCTGGTAAGAGATATCATGGGTAGGCGATATGGTGATGTCGACCTGGACGGTATGATCGACAGCGAAGATTTAAATGCAATGATTGTTAATTATGACCCAGCGGGCCTGGCGGCGTTTAACGGTTGGAATGATGGAAATTCGGACGGTGACGCTGATATTGATATCACCGATTTTCTGAACGGGGTGCGAAATTTTTCTCCTTCGGGTGACATGGCCTTGACGGTTGATGACAATGACACACTAGCTGTCCTCGGGCTAGTGGATAGATCGGGGACACTTGACGAAGGTCTCTCGCTGCAGCCTCCGGCAACGGACGACGACGTCCAGAGGGGAGCACGGCGAATCCAGCAATCTTCGCAGCAGCAAGCGATCCTGGAAGACGACCTCAAATTCCGCTCGATTAAACGGGCAAACCGCGTAGACTTACCGGATTCTGACAGCACGCCGCAGGACCAGCAGCTGTAAAGTGGAGCGGACAATGTCCTGCGATGACGCCCCTTTTTGCCGTAATGAAGCTTGCGGCAATAGGGTGGCGAGGTATCGATCGGTGCTCTTTTGGCTGGTGGGGGTGGAGAGACACTCTCGGTGAGCAGGCGTCGAACACCTGGTCAGGGGATGCCTGGGGGCGGTACTGGGTTGCCATTTCTACAGCGAGCGTGTGGTGACAAGTTTCCAGTGTCAAATTCTTTTCGCATGCCGTATTGACGGTGGCAGCCCTGTATTGTTTTATCACTGTCTGGCAACTGGCGTCGTCCACCAGGTGTCTGCTGCCTATTTCAGATTACCAAGGTGCGTTGGCAACGAGGGCTGCCAAGGTTGAAAAACCAGGGGTCGGCTAACGCAAACCATCTTTTTTGACAGACAGGATTCTATCCAGAAAAACATGTCCGTATTTGAACTGAGTCTGACCTTGTTGGCGGCGGTGATGCATTCTGCGTGGAATCTTTTGGTACACGTACGGCGCCAAGATGCATTGCTTTTGGTGAGGCTGCCACTTGTTTTTGGACTGGTCGGCGTGTTACCGATAGCCATGGTCGAATATCTCAACCCCCAAATGACGTCCCTTGCCTGGCGGATGCTTGTCGTGGCGGTCATTTGCCAGACACTCTATTATTTGGGACTGACCATGGCTTATCGCGCTGGTGACTTCTCGATCGTTTATCCCATCGCACGGGCGGTTCCGATCGTGATGCTGGCCATGGTGGACCAATGGCGCGGTCGTGATCCAACGTGGTTGGGATGGTTGGGGGTCATGTTGGTGACGATTGGCTGTTTGCTGCTCGGAGTGCAGGCAATGCGCACCACCAACGGAGGAGTGAAGCCGACGCTTTGGATATGGATCGGGGTCACCTCCCTGGCTACCTTTGGATATAGCGTCGTTGACAAGGTCGCCTTGGAGTCCATGCGGACGGGGCTCGATACGGCGTTACGTTATGGTGTGTTTGAACTTCTTTTCGGTGCCCTTGGCGCCTCCGTCTGTTTGGGTGGGTGTCGCTGGCCCTGCGGGAAAATTAAATTTCCCAAAAGTTGGGCGATCGTGTTGTGTGGTGCTTTTTTACTCGGCGTTGGTTATGTCCTCATTTTGTGGGTGTACCAACAGGCTGGACAGGTGAGCTATGTGGTGGCAGTGCGCCAGGTGAGTGTCTTTATTGGAGTGTGTGTGGCGGCAATGCTCTACGAGCGCGTTGGTGTCGTGCGCATTATTTTGGCGCTGATCATCGCGATCGGTGTGGCGATTGTTGCCATCGCCTGACGGCTAGCATGGCGCTACGAATCATGTCCATCGAGTACCAATCAGACGGCTGTTGCGACTGCTGGAAGGAATCACGCCATACAGGCTGCCATGCCGCCTGCTCCTAGTGATGGGGGCAAGCACCTTTCAGAGTGATGTTGTTAACAGGTATCACCCTGGTCGTGTGATTTGTGCGTTTAGGTCGTTCGTTTCACGACTGCCTTGTCAATGATTGACGAACCGATAGGCCCTGACTTGCTACCTCACGAGGAATGGTAAATGGTGTGCAAGTTACCAAGCCATACAGGACGGTTGTCGTGTCGAGTGTGTGAGCAGATGAGGAGTGTCGTGGCCAAACAAGTCAGGCAGGGTGTGCCATGGTTGAGAGCGATGGCAACCTGCCTGACGTCCGCTGTTGTCATTGTTATTTTGGCTTTCTTAGAGCGACGATACCCAGGGAGCCTAGCGCAATCAATGCGACTGCCGATGGTTCGGGAATGACAGGTGCCTGCAGGATAAATCCGTTGTGTGTGGTGTGTTTGTTGAGTTCCATTCCATAAAGTGGCTGATTGCTTATCAGTGCGAACGCCACGTTCGGATTTCCACTGTTCACTGTCGAACCGTCGATGACGTAGGTCGACGGATTGGTTGGATCATTCCATGTCCATCCAGGTAAATCGTGTCCGACGAGCGTTCCGCCCATTCCGGTGCCTGAACCGTTTACAGCATAGGTACTATCGAGCCAGGGGGCCGAGACGATGTTTCCATTACTATCGAAACCTTTCAGGTCGGTTCGTTCAGCAAGGGTAGACCCCGAATCGACATCTCCAAAGATGAAAAACGTACCTGCAGGGAGGTAGCCAAGGGGCAGTGAACTAAAGTCGTACTTTGTGGTACCACTGACCGACGATGCAGGGATTGGTCCGGTGGCGTGGAATGTCCCCACCCAGTCGGGTATCACGGGAGACGACCAGGTACCAGTAAAAGATCCACCGAGATCCACACGTGCCACAGAAACGCCGGGTGGCCAAGAGGGATTGTTGGTCGGGATGGGAAGGTGAGCACCCGATCCGGTCAACGGTGCAGCGAACGCCGGCGTGAAAGCGAGCCAAATAACGTTAATCAAGGACGTACAAACGAATGCGCGAGTTACATTGAACATAGCCATACGAGGTGCTCCTGGGTAGAAAGGTTACCGGTTGGCGCCGGAGGGGTAGTTAGAATCAATGTCACGGCAAAGATTCACGTAGTTTCCGAAAAGGTAAGCTGCGGGTCAGTGATGCCAAAAAGACAAAAAGGAATGCGTTTTGGCCAACTCATTGGGTGACGGGGACGAATTTGCAATGCACTTATGCCATATGGAGTGCAGCACATTTCTGGACCGAGTGTTATTCGGTGGGATTTCAGGGTTAGATGGTGTTGGCAAAAAAAACTGCTTGGTGGACCTGTTTGTATCGATTGACTGTTGAAACACGGCCGTATTTGTCCAGTGAGAACGAGTCATGCAAGCGAGGCGGATACCTGAATAGCCCCATGCCGCAGCGGATTGATAGACCGTTGCATTTGGCGCCATGTTGTCGAAGTGTTGGGGATCCGAGAAGATGAACGGGTTCCTTTTCTCTGGTCGTTGGTGGAAAGGCATGGGGGCTGCCCTTTCTCTACTTACTACGGACGCATGAACAGGATCCTGCGCAGGTTGCCGAAAAAATTTTTGTAAACGAGTTTGCTGCTGCTGGTGCCCCCACGACGTTCGTAGCTTTCGCTGGTCATTTCAACCACGATTTGTGTGGTGACTGGAGTAGATTGGGGGCACTGGCTGGATGTTGCCAGCCAGATCATGTCCGACAGTCTGAACGGCTGGTTTCAAGAGGAAAGGGCCTGTTTTCGCGGGGCCAAACAGGAAAGGCCGTGCCGGACGACTGGCCTGGAGACGTGCTTGCTAGAAAGCAGCGGATGTTGAATGAATTTGCCAAGCTGACAGAAGCCTTTGGTGGTTCGCAGAAAAACCGAGATGGACCAGGAGTTTTTTTCGTGGAGTGTTAACCCGTCTGTTTTCTGCCGTCCGACCTGGTCGGACCAGGTTGTGAAATGCCTTTGTCTCAAGCTGATACGGATAACGAAGTGATCGTTTCGTGAAGAAAGGCGTCCGGCTAAGTTTGCCTGGGTCGGATAAAACTACGATCGAGATTCTGGATTTGGCAACACCCTGACAAGGCCAATGATCGTTCGAATTCGCTGCGCAGGATCGAGAGACATTTGGAAACGCCCTTTTCACCGCCGGCACCCAGTCCATACAAATAGGGTCGGCCGAGCATGCACGCATCAGCACCTAGTGCCAAGGCTTTGACAATTTGAGATCCGCGTCGGATACCACCGTCCAGGATGATTTCAGCCTGCCCTTTGACCACTTCGACAATGGCACTCAGTGCTTCTACCGAGGAGATGGAACCATCGAGCTGGCGTCCGCCATGGTTAGAAACGATGATAGCCGTGGCGCCAATTTGTAAAGCACGTCGCGCATCGTCTGGGCTTAACACACCTTTGATGGCAAAGGGGCCACCCCATTGTTTGATCATTGTTTCAGCCTCTTTCCAGGTAATGGATGGATCGAATTGCGAATGAACATATTTGGCAATGGTTGTCATGTTTTGCATTTTCTTGTCCAGACGATCACTCACATTCTCCATGCCGATTTTTGGGGTGGTGAAATAATTCCAGACCCAGGCTGGATGGCGGGCAAAATCTAACAGGGAACGTGGTCCAAATGTAGGAGGGATCGTCATTCCCGAGCGCAGATCTCTTTCCCTGTTTCCAAACACCGGTACGTCAATCGTCAGGCAGAGTGCGTTATATCCAGCGACCTGGCAGCGTTCGATGAGTTCGCGATTGAGTGTCGGATCCTTCAGGACGTAAATTTGAAACATTTTGGGGCCCTCTGTGGCCCGTCCAATGTCCTCAATACTGACACTCGACATCGTGGATAGCGAGTAGAGGGCCCCCGATTGTCTCGCGGCGCGGACCACGGCGGTCTCGCCCAAGTGATGGAAAAGTCGTGAACAGCCAGTGGGGGCTAGAATGACCGGCCACTGTAATTCTGAGCCAAGTACCTTGGTCGTCGTATCGCTCTCGGAAATATCGACCAGGTATCGTGGGACAATATCGTATTCCGAGAAAGCCTCTGTATTGCGTCGAAGAGTGATTTCATCTTCGGCTGCACCATCAATGTAATCGAACATCGGTCGCGGAAGGCGTCGTTTGGCTAATCTACGCAGATCGGCAATGTTGTAACATCGGTCAAGTGCACTCATGGTGTCCTACTGAGCTGGTCTTGTTTTCGAAGCTTCCTGACTAATTGCACTGTGGGATTGTAGCATGGTGTTTTATTTTCCCCGGAGCGTTGCTGCCAATGTGACGATGGGCGGGCTCTTTATACCAAAATACCAAATCAAGTGTCTAATGCCGATGACCCCGTCGGGACATTTGTCGTGTGCCTGTCGGAAGTAGTGGTTGGCTCTCTGTAGAGAGCTAATGAGAGTCGCAGTCGTTTTGGATGCCGCAGAGAGCGGACGCCTGGTTTTTCTGAGCGCACGCCAGTACATGGCGGTGTGCCTTTAGTCGGAAGGTGCGAGATACGGGAGATGTGTGCTAAGTCATTAGGCGAGATGTTTGACAAAAAATCTCTGAGTCTGCTCCCACATTGTTTCCGTGAAGACATGTCCGACGCCTGGTTCGATAAAGGCTGAAAAACTGTCTGCCGCACCAACTTGTTCATACGCGGCGGCAATGATTTGAATGCCTTCTTTGGCTTCCGGTAGAGGGGTTCCCAGGTCTTGTTCTCCCAGATTCAGATGCAGGGCTCGAGGTGCGATTAAGGCAGCGATATCCGGTGTATCGCCGTACGCATGGATGCCAGGAATGAAATTTGGAAAACAGTGTAAAATTCGGGTGCGGTGGATCCCCGCGTAGGTTGGTAAACAGCAGTTTCCAACCGATGCGCGCAGCCGAGTTTCCCAGGGTGCAACAAGCCACATGTGGGTCGAGCCCATGCTATGGCCGTAACAGCCGATGCGTTGGGGATCGACCTCGGCCCGGGAAACAAGATAGTCGACAGCACGCCGCATATCGAGGATATTTTTCCAGGCCATGCATTGCCCTGCGACGGTATAACGCAGAAATTCATAGCGCTCGTAGTCTCCTCCTTTTAGTTTCTTTTGGGGGTCCTGGCGGTCCTCGAAACATAATGCGTCCGGACAGAGCACGACGTATCCAAGTTTTGCTAACGCCACACCGGTGTGGTGCATCGGATTTCCAGCAAGACCTGCGGGTTCTGTTTTGCCAAGGTGCCACTGACCGGCATGCTGATGCCATACGGCAACGGCCGCCGTAGGCTGGCTGGCATTGATTCCGTCGGGAACAAGCAAAATAGCCGGACAGCGTTCGCCAGGTTCCAGTTCGTATTGTATCCATTCCAGACGATATCCGTCTTTTTGTTCGGTCTTGGAGATTTCAGGTCGCAGATCGCCGCCTTCTGGCCAGGGCCCGCCGAGGCACTCGAGGAGTTTGTTCCGAAAAATATGTTTAGGTGTTCGCATGTTTTTCGTTTCCCTTGGTGAGGCAGTGGTTGTTTTCCATGACGTTGTGGCAGTGGCTAATGCGGCTGCTTGGATGAAATCGCGTCGACTTGGCATGACAGGCCTCTTGGAGCGTAAAAACTGTCCGTGTACCTTGCGGTATTAGGGCTCTGACGAAAAAGATAGCAGAAGGGATGGTTTCAGGGTAGGTATTCAGGCGGCACGCTGTCTTCACGAGATGGTTAGGATCATCTCACTCCCAGGTCTTGCCATGGTCCTAGGCACCCAGTTCGCCAAGGGGACCTGTGCTGTTTCCCAGTTGCTCGGTGGGCGCTCCCGCCCGGTCGAGCATGGAAAGGTAGAGGCTGCACATCTTGCGGTTTGGTTTGCCGAGGTAGTCGAGAACTCGGCCTCCCTGAAGCTGACCGCCAGCGCCGCCGAGCAGCACGACGGGCAATTCCGTGGCGTCGTGACCACCCGTCATCATACTGGAGCAATACATCAGC
>CAYMUR010000073.1:0-26551 GCA_964393615.1 uncultured Pirellulaceae bacterium | reverse complement strand
TGCCCGAACCGACTGCCTGGTGCTTGCTGGCCATGAGTGGGTTGTTGCTCCTGGGTAAATGGCGAAACACTTGCTGATTGGTTTCTGAAACCGGTACGCATGGACAGTGTGCTTTGTGGTGGGCCAAGTCGCAGGAACCGGCTCGAGGGTAGTTGGGATATGTTCCTATTCCAGAACAACCGTCGTGGAAAATGGTCCTGCTGGGAGGTGCGCCAGGCCCTTATCTTTTTCGGCTGCTACCGCGTTCAACACAAGTGGAACGCTACTTGCGGTTCGGGCTGGTTAGTCCGCGAGATGAATGCCAGCAGCTGCATCGTGCCTGCTACCAAGCCCCCCCCAAAGGGTGTGCCGCGCTGATTTCCTAAGGCAACGTCGAGGAGCCGGTACGCAGTGCTCGTGTTTTGGTTTGCAGGGATCCGGGGTCAGTAATCGTGTGGATGATGGTGTCGTGCCGCAACCGCTGAGACGCGCAGCACACGGAAGAAAAAGCGGAGGGATAGGAAGGCAGGCGGACGAAGTTGCCGGAATGATTGCGGTCCGCTGGATTCCCGGCTAAAATCATCAGCCGCAATGAGGTTTGCGGGGGCAAAAACTCGTCGCGACTGGCAAGCGGCATAGAGCGACTTGCATTGTTACACTTTGAGGAATAAAACGATGAACAAAAAACGGATTTCTGGTTTTGTTTTCATGCTTTGGGCTGGTCTGGCAATATTCGGTCCTCTCTCTGGGACTGCTACAGAGGATGATAAAACAGGCGAAACGGTCCATCTGGTCACTGATAAGGTGGTCCAGTTGGACATCACCGTGGGAGCGCACGCTTCGACAGAGGTGCAGAGTTTGGCAGAAACGCTGGCGGATTACCTGCAAAAGATCACTGGGGACGAAGTCAGTATTGAGTCCGGAAACGGTACCGAGGGGCTTGCCATTGGCGTGGCTGGCGATTTTCCAACAGCGGGGCTGGCAGATCTTTTTGAACCCAAGAATCCTTTTCGGCATAGTGAATACCTCTTGAGAACCCATTCCCATGGCTTGCAAATCATTGGAGCTACTGCGCAGGCAGTGGAGTTCGGTATCTGGGACCTACTGTATCGAATGGGCCATCGCCAATTTCAGCCGAACAAGCGCTGGGAAGTGGTGCCGACCGTCACCGATTATGACCTGGCCATCAACGCCTTGCAGGTTCCTGACTACTCGTGTCGAGGAATATTCATTCAGGGTGGGTGGTTTCCATCCCAAAATCCTGAGTTGGGCACATACTTTTCTCGAAACCGACTACAAAGAACGGGCATTGTAACCGTGGGACACGCGTGGACGGGAATCATTACCGAGTACAAAACCAAGCATGGCTTGTCGGAAATTCCGTCGAACTTCTACCTGGATGGCAGTTGGAATTTGCTGAATTTCAACAATCCGGCGGTCGTGCAGATGGTCGCCGATTACGTCATCGCCAAGTTTGAAGCGAATCCAAATCAATTCGTGGTGGGCGTCGATCCGGATGATGGCTACCGGGGCAGCAAGGCGATGCAAGCAGCGTTCAAGGAGGGCAACCACAGCGTGATTACCGATTATGTGGTGAATATGGCGAACCAGGTGATCCAGGAAGTTCGTCAGCATTTCAATGATGACCGAAAAAGATATATCGGTATTTTGGCTTATTACTACCATGCACCACCGCCGTCGATCGATGTCGATCCCGATGTGATCATCCAGCCAGCGCAAGCCATGTTTCAAGGTCCATTTACCTTTGACGGGATTGTGACCGGTTGGCGAGAGAAGGCCCCGCATAACAGGCTGCTGACCTATGCTTATGGAGGATATTACACCGGTCGGCGCAGCTTGCCGACTGGTCTGCCGCATCCGCGGGATAAAGCCAGGCGAATTGCCGAGTTGGATCGCAAATTTGATTTCAGTACCTATTTAATCGATACGGGTCTTTCGCCGGGTGATAATCTGATTCATTATGTCATGGCTCGCACGTTATGGGATATTGATGAAGCAGAGCGGGTCGACGAATTGATGGATGAGTTCTACGCACTTAGTTTCGGTGAGGTGCAAGCCTCGATGCGACGCTTTTATGAATTGTTTCTTCCAGGCTCAGAAATTCCCTATGGCCGAGGTCGGGTCGGAGAGATGTACGCGGTACTGGATGAGGCCTACCAAGGAGCCTCCGATCCCAAGGTTCGGGCCCGGATCGAAGATCTCATTAAACATACGCGTTATGTGGAGCTTTGGTTGGACTTTCAAGATTTCGTGGCGAGCAAGCCTACGAAGAGCGCAGGAGCCATTGGCGAAGTCGATGCCACTCCGGAAGTCCTCGCAGAGTTACAGGAGGCGACGACCCGTTTGATGAAATATATTTACCGAATCCAGGATACGTACATGGTGTCCATTCGTATGGCTATGATTGCTGCGAACTACAAGTTCTGGGGCCAGATCCCTGATCCCGGTGCGGCCGATTTGCCGAATTCATTCGATCCAAGTACCCACCCTTGGTATGATGACACGCCCTTCAGTGAAGCCGAGTTTCAGCGTTATCTGAGCGAAGGTATTGTTAACAATCGTTAGTCGGCGGTGTTGGATTGGTCTTCTCGTGTGGTATTTCGATATTCGGCATTTTCAGTGTCTCATGGTAAGATGAATTTTCGACGACACGTCGTCGAAACCTGGTAACACGAAACGACATAATCTGGCTTGCTGTTTTGCTATGCGACGTTTGATTCGACTTGCATTGGTAGTGGCTCCTTGGCTAGTGGTTGCTGGTGCAATAATCCTGTGGGCCGGTTGTGGCGAACCAGCTCGAGAAGCAGTGGATCTTGAAACACCGCAAAAGGAAACGACCGCGACCCCTGGCCAGGTGAAGCATCTTGTGTCCGTCCCGTTGGCCCAGCGTAAACCGACTGAAAACAGTCCCCCTTTTGAGATGTTGGATGCGGCACGGACGGGGGTCGACTGGGTGCACCGTTGGGACCCACCTGCGGGGTTTGAATCGCAGCTGGACAGTTCTGTCGCGGGTGGTGGTGTATGCCTTGGCGATTACGATGGCGATGGCCTGACCGACTTGTTCTTGACGCGTCCGCAGGGGGGCAACCGTCTCTATCGCAATCTTGGCGATTTTCGGTTTGAAGAGGTGACTCGGCATGCCGGTCTGGCTGAGAAGGAATTTTGGGGTACCGGAGCCAGCTTTGGTGACATCGACAATGACGGAGATCTGGATCTGGTCGTATGTGGGTATCATGCGTCCAATCGCCTTTATATCAACCAGGGCGATGGGACGTTTGAGGACCGGGCGGAAGACTTTGGCTTGGACTTCAAGGGGGCCTCCGTGATGATGGCCCTGGCCGATTATGATCTCGATGGAGATCTTGATGCGTACCTGCTCACCAACCGCCACAATGCAAGTGATCGAGAAGCAGAACTGATCAAGAGCTTTGATCTGGTCCAGGTCAATGGTCAATGGACCGTTCAGGAGGAGGTTCGCGATCTGGTCGGGATATCTACGCTTCCTGCTGGCCTGACCAACCTCCCTCAGAAGGGAGATCGTTTTAACCTTGGCTACGATGACCGGTTTACCTTGCCCAATGGCCGTCAGGCAGTGCTTATTCTCACCGGGCAAAGGGACCGTTTGTACCGGAATAACTTGGTAGAGTCTGGCAAGACTTCATTTACGGATGTCACGAATTTGACGCTGAAAGGCGCAGCGAGTGCCCACGACTGTGGTCTTTCTGCGACATGGTGGGACTACAACAGTGACGGGTTTCCCGACTTGTACGTGGCGAATGACTTTAAAGGTCCTGACCACCTCTATCGGAACCATGGTGATGGCACATTCAGCGACGTGATCCGGGACGTTTTGCCACACACGCCGTGGTATTCAATGGGGTCAGATACGGCCGATATCAACAATGACGGGCTGCCTGACCTGATGGGGTCGGACATGCAGGGCACTTCGCACTACACCAGAAAACTGATGATGGGCAACATGAGCCGGTCGGCCTGGTTCCTGGAGGCAGCCACCCCCCAGCAATACATGCGCAATGCTGTTTACCTGAATTCGGGAGTAGACCGGTTTATGGAAGCGGCTCAAATGGCCGGAGTGAGTGACACCGGTTGGACATGGGCGATTAAGTTTGGCGACCTCGACAACGACGGTGATCAAGACTTGTATATTTCCAACGGTATGACTCGCGAATGGTTCAACAGTGATTTTAAAAACCAGTCACAGGAAATTCTGGACCAGGGTGGTGAGCAGAAAATGGATGCTTTTTGGCGCGATCAGCCAGAACAGCGCGAACCGAATATCGCCTTTGAAAATTCAGGGGATCTTAAGTTCAAAAGTGTGGGTAAAGAGTGGGGCTTGGACTATGAAGGTGTCAGCTTTGGAGCCGCTTTGGGGGACCTCGATCAGGACGGCGACCTGGACCTTGTTGTGAATAATTTTGAAGAACCCGCATCCGTCTATCGTAACAGGAGTACGGATGGCCACCAGGTGAAAATCCGACTTCAAGGCGTGACAAGTAACCGGTTTGGAATCGGCGCCACGGTTCGGATTCGATCTGACGCAGGGCAACAGATGCGTTACCTCACCCTTTCCCGTGGATTTATGTCTTCCAATGATCCCACGATTCACTTCGGGTTGGGCCAGGATCGGGAAATCGAACGGCTCACGGTGGAATGGCCCAGTGGTCATGTCCAGAAATTCGAGACCTTGTCAGTGGATCGTTTTTACACGTTGACCGAACCGGAGGGTGCTCCTCCGGACCGCAGCCCGCCTGTTGCTGAGACAACGATGTTTGAGCGGTCGGTGTTGGGCCCGAAATTTCGGCACAACGAAAAACTGTTTAATGACTTTGAACGCCAGCCGCTCCTGCCGCAAAAGCTGTCACAGCTAGGGCCGGGGCTCGCCTGGGGCGACATGGATGGCGACGGGGATGATGATTTGTTCGTGGGGGGGGCTGCAGGCCAGGTAGGTCAGGTGTCACTCAATAAAGGCCAGGGACAGTTTGAATCGGTTCCGTCAATCGGGCAGGCGTTTAACCAGGACCGGCCCTGCGAGGACATGGCATCCTTGTTGTTTGACGCCGATTCCGACGGCGATCTGGATTTGTATGTCGTGAGCGGTGGCGTTGAATGTGACCCGAATGACCCTGTTCTCGGTGATCGACTGTACTTGAATGACGGTGAAGCGAACTTCACCGACCGACCTTTAGAGAAGAGGCACCTTAAAATCAAGGAGCGGGGTGTCTCGGAGAACGATCTGGAAATGGTCCCAGGCTCTTTGCCGGTAGTGCATGATAGTGGCAGCGTTGTTGCTGCTGCTGATTTTGACCAGGACGGCGACTTGGACCTGTTCATAGGGGGGCGCTCGATCCCAGGGCGGTACCCTGAAACGCCTGATAGTCGCTTGCTACGAAATGATTGGTCCACCCAGGGGGGATTCACCGATGTGACGGATGAATTGGCGCCAGGATTGCGGGCAACGGGGTTGGTGACAAGTGCGATTTGGTCAGACGCTGATGGTGACCATGATTTGGATCTACTGGTGACACATGACTGGGGCCCGGTCAAGCTATGGTCTAACGATCAGGGAAAACTAGTGGATCGCACCCAAGAATCTGGATTAGCGAATCGCTTGGGCTGGTTCAATGGCATCGCTGGACGAGATCTGGATAACGATGGTGACATCGATTATGTGGTGACGAATTTCGGCCTGAACACCAAGTACCATGCCAGTGTGGACAAGCCAGTGTTCGTTTATTATGGCGATTTTGACAGTGCCGGAAGAAAATGTCTGATCGAAGCACATTACGAGGGCAGTACGCTCTTTCCGGTTCGTGGCAGAAGCTGTTCGACGCATGCCATGCCATTTGTGGGTGAAAAGCTTCCAAGTTTCCAGGAATTTGCCCTGGCGTCATTGGAGGATATCTATACTTCCGTAGGGTTGAACGCAGCCCAGCGGTTGGAGGTCAATTCACTGGAATCATGTGTCTTGGTGAATGATGGTGCAGCCAGGTTTACCGTCCGCATGCTGCCGCGATTGGCACAACTGTCTCCCGGATTCGGCGTGGTACTCACGGAGGTGGATGGTGATGGAAATGCAGACTTGTATGTTGTGCAGAACTTTTTCAGTCCACAGGCCGAAACCGGACGGATGGACGGTGGCGTTAGCCTGCTGTTGAAGGGATTAGGGAATGGGTCTTTTGATCCTATCTGGCCTAACCGTAGTGGGCTTGTCGTACCGAGTGATGCACAGGCCTTGACAACGACGGATCTAAACGGCGACGGTTGGGTGGATTTTGTGGTGTCGGTGAACGATGGCGAACTGTTAGCGTTTGAGAACCAGGGTGGAAAAACAAACCATGTTTTGAACGTTCGCTTACGCGGCGATTCCGGGAATTTGATGGGAGTGGGATCTCGCGTTCGTGTTTTCCTGGAAGATGGAACTTGCCAAACCGCTGAGGTGTACGCTGGAGGCGGCTACCTTTCCCAGTCCAGTAGTAGCTTGGTTTTTGGGCTGGGCGAGACAGGACAGGTGAAGCACGTCGAAGTGCGTTGGCCCGATGGTATGGTTTCCTCGCACTCTCCCGAAGACAAGGTCTTGATGGTGATCGACCAAAGATTGCATTCGCCACCCGATTCCAAAACGGATTAAAATGTCTGTAGAATCCCTGGCAAATAGGCGTTTGCCGGCCCTGATGGGGGGGGGGAGGGTTTGCAGGAAAAACCCCAAAAAAATCCTAGCAAAAGGTTCGTTATCGAAAACCAGGCCCGCGCTATTTTTTTGACCGCAACGTTCCTTTAAGTTATGATGTAGGCTGGGGTTTATCCTCGTAAAAAACTACTTGCATTCCAGCTGTTTTTGCGGAATGCGGATTTGGAAATCAAAGGAGTATCGTAATGATTCGGGTGGTGGGAAAAGTAGTCATGGTCCAGAGTCTCGTCGCGTTTGTCATAATGAGCCAGCCGGTTGTGTGCGGAGCGGTCGATGTTCTCTGGGATGGTGGAGGTGATGGCACGACATGGAATGACAAGCAGAATTGGGTTGGTGGCAATGGGCCGGGCGATGGCGATGACCGGGGTATCCTGGGCGACACGACCGCCAATCGTACGGTTACTATCGACGCTCCCGATCCTGATGAATTGCTTGGCTGGAATCAGTCTACCAGTGGTGTGGTGAATAAAGTTCAATTGAACACAGACTGGACCCCGTCTCTCTGTTGTATTGTGGACTCGAATTATACCAATACGACCGGTGATCCGGGTGCCTTGGTTCTTGATTTGAACGGTTTTCGTAAAGAACAACTCCAAGGCGGAACGCATTTTTTTCCACCCATGACCATTATGAGTTCTCAACCGGGGGGTGAGCTCGTATACGCCCGCAAGCTCGAATGGGCTGCTAACGAGGTGATTGTGGGTGAGAACGTTACGATTAGGTCGAAATTACACGGATACAACAACACATTCGACAATGCGAATGGCGATGATCCACCTCTGACCTGGCACCCAAATTCGAAGTTGATTATCGATGGCAATGACGGAGTGTTTACAGGCACCACTCATTTTGGCGATGTGGAAGTGGTCAATAATGGAGTATGGGGAAACAATGGATATTTCACCATTCAGGGCGACCTGAACATTGAAGTGGGCTCACGCATCAATCTGTTGCAGGGGACTCCTCAACGAATGAATCTGCAGGGAAATATCACTGACCTCAACACGACGGGTGACTATACGGATGGCCGCTTGGAATTCATTGGATCGGGTGACGTCCAGGAGATCAATATTCATCGCCCTTTACGGTCTTCGATCAATATCAAAGATGGGGCCAATGTAAAGCTGATGCACGATCTGGATGCATCGTTGAATAGCGCCGCAAATCCGCACGAATCGACCTGGATCACGGGTACGGTGGATTTGAACGGGTTTGATTTTAGTACCAATCAGTTGGTGGTGAACCAAGGTATGGATATCATTTGGGGTGCAGGCACTGAAAGTAGTGTGATTGAAGTGACCGACCGCTTGGGAAATATCGGATCATTTGATGTTACGATTACTGATCTGGGAGGTTGGCAAGGCAGTAATGATTTTGTGCTGTTTGATTATGCGGGTACCAAAGGTGTTTATGGTCCTTCTGTGGGCACGGTGACTTTGCCAACTGGTTGGACCCATGATGGGCTGGTGGACACGGGTAACCTTGGTGACGCGAATGCTCCGGGGCAACTGATTCTTTCCAATTTGACCAACAATAGTGTTGCCCCTACGCCTTTGTTTGATTTCGACTGGAACCAGGCAGGTTCCGGTAACTGGGATACGGCGGGGAACTGGAATCCTCTGGGGCCACCGAATGGTCCGAATTTGAGTGTTGGTTTTCTGGATGCGATCGAGGGTCCGAGCACGGTGACGGTCGATTCGGCGTTTACGGTCAATAGCATCCACTTTGCCTTGACGAATCACGGCTATGCGATTGCCGGAGCGGGCAGTGTCCACCTTGCAGCGAGTACGGGCGGCAGCCTGCCTTCGATCAACGTGACTTCGAGTAGTCACTCGTTTACGGCGAATGTGGTCATGCAGGCGTCAGCAACGGTCGATACCGCTACCGCCACGGAGGTTGCTTTTGTGACCCTGGATTTGGGTGGTCACACTTTGACAAAATCCGGCGCAGGCAGGATGACGATCCGCGGAGTGGCTACGGGAGGGTCGGTGGATGTGCAGCAGGGCACGTTGGTTGGCAACGAGATCACCGGTAACCTGACCAACGATGGCGGGATGGTGTCTTTGGGTGACGACATTGGCCAGTTGCAGGTGAGCGGGGTTCTGGAAAATACGTCCCTGGGTACGGTGCTGCTGAAAATAGCGGGCAGCGCCGATGTGGCTGATAGCTACGATCAAATTCAAGTGACGGGGAGTGCGGAGCTGGCAGGCACTTTGGAAGTCATTACCAGTGCGACTTATTCGGATCCGTCGGTGCGTGGAAGTCGGGACGATTTTATCTTGCTTTCCACGACGGAGGGTGTGACGGGTGTATTTGAAACGGTGAACTATGACGCAGCCGCCCTTACTGCAGATTTCAGGAACGGCGATTCGTTTCGGTCTCACCAGGGCAACGGTCTGTTCCGCAACGTGACTTATACTGGGACTCAGGTACGGTTAACGAATTTACTGGCATTGGAAGGCGACGCGGACGGTGATATGGACGTCGACATCACGGATTTCAATTACCTGGCGTCGAACTTCGACACTTCTGGTGAGAACTCGTCGACGAACAGTTGGACCTCCGGTGATTTCGATGCGGATCGTGATATTGACATCACGGATTTCAATTACTTGGCCTCGAACTTTGCTGTGGATGGTTATGGCAGCAGTGCGTCGACAGGCCAGGTGCCCGAACCGACTGCCTGGTGCTTGCTGGCCATGAGTGGGTTGTTGCTCCTGGGGAAATGGCGCACGGGTAATGTCTAGATGACCGTTCGTGCCTGCTGCCAGCAAGGGATGGTTTGTAGCAGCGAACAGCGGTTATGACGCCGGAGCACTCTATCTCCGTGGTGTGCGTACAACTTTCGTTATCGGTGTCAGGGCTGTTTCTGCCGGTGTTGGCTGTTATCTTTTATTTGTTTTGCTTCCTCCAGCACAGCACGTGATATCGAAATAGAACTGTTTTTGACGTTGGACGTGCTGGTCGAATATGGTTAGATGGATTTGGTTTTCACTGCGGTATTCCGAGCTGGTAGGACCTCATGGAGCAACCAGACGTGAGTAGGGAACGAAGCCGATATGGCAAAAGTTGACAACGTGAACACAACGGATATGGTGGCGGCGATCGAGCTTGGTTGCCGGACAATGCAGAATGTGTTTAATGCAGACGATGGCCATTGTCCATTTTTCAGTTCGCAGATTCGGCCCTTGACACAATTCGCCTTCAGTGAGTTTCATGGCGAATCGCATGTGCCAGGGCGTCATTTAAATGCATTGCTCACAGCAGAAGACGTGGTGGGTATCACGTTGAATGAAAATGCTGTCGATCACCATCGACGGGCGGCGTTTTTGTCGTTTAGTGGTGCGGTGCCGCTTCCCTTAAATCGTCCAGCTTGCGATGCGGCTCCCACGAACTTCTGTCCACACAATCTGAGAGAAGGGTTGCATGCCCTTTATGCGTTGGTGAAATTCCGTGATGATTGCAAGGCCAGGGAGTTGGCGGAACGTTGCATTGCCTCCGTGCGCGCCTTGTGGCAACCGGACAGCGGTTGGGACGTGCGACAACTCGAGTCCTTGGGTTTGACTTATCGACCCGCCGAGGGGCTAATCCATGGGATAGGTCGTATGTTGGGGCCGCTCGTGAAGTATTACCGGCAGACGGGACATAATCCGGCGTTGGAACTGGCACATATCCTCAAAGAAAAAGCGATCGCCACGGGGCTGTCTCCAGGTGACAAGCTGGATGCCAGGAAACTTGGGACCAATCACATTCATTCGATTACTTGTGTCACGTCGTCTCTTGCACAATTTGCCGAGCTGCTCGGCGACGCAGCGTTGATGACTCACGTCAAAGCGCTTTACGATAACAGTTTTCAGCAATTGCGGGACGAAATTGGCTGGTCGCCCGAATCACTGACACAGGATCACTCGGATCATGGGGAGGCCAATAATTCTGGCGACTTGTTGGAAACCGCACTGATCCTGGGGCGCTGGGGGCATAGCGAATGTTACCATGATGCAGAGCGTATGTTGCGCTGTCATCTTTTGCCGGCGCAGCTTCGCGACATATCATTCATCAAAGATCCGCCAAATCCTGGGGGAATTGATGCGTTGCGCGATGTCGCAAATCGGCACCTCGGTGCCTTTGGGTTTCCTGCCCCCTATGGCCACCTGTCGCTGGGTGAGGGGCGCGGCAATCTTTCATTTAACATGGACATCGTCGGGGGTACGGTGGGTTCCTTGTGCGAAGCGTATCGGCACATTGCAGCAACAGGGAGCGACGGAATAGCTGTCAACCTGCACTTCGACGTAGAAAACGACGCAATCTCAGTACAGTCACCGTACACGCATGCTTGCCTGAGAATGGTGCCGAAGATCTCTGCAGCCCTGAGAGTGCGATTGCCTCCTTGGGTCGACGGGGACCAGCTCCGGGTCGAAGGTTATCAGGGACCGATGGATCGGCTCAGTACCAGGTTGCAGGGTCATGGTTCTCTTTGTTTCCCCGCCGTACAGGCACATCAACCGATCGTAGTGCACTATCCCTTGGCCGAAAACGAAATAGAACTGAGCGAAGATCTGCATCGGCAATCGATCCGTGTACGGTTGCGGGGTGATGCGGTCATTGCAATGGAGAACTTTGGCGCAGAACTAACGTTTTTCGATTCGTTGGAGTCGTCAAGGTAAATAGATCGGTTTGGGGTTTCCATTGACGCCGTCGAGCCAGCAGGGCGATGACGAGTGATGGGTGTGGCATGCTCTTTTCTGGCGGGCAAACGACCCATGGTTCGGAACACGGATGAAACGGCCTTTTCGCTTTGCTGTCGTTGGTTGTGGATGCATGGGGGCCATGCACGCTCGAAACATTGCCAGGTCGCAGGCTGCGGAGCTGGTCTTCTGCTGCGATGTCAACCGAAAGCGGGCAAGGCAGCTGTAGCAGGAGCTGGGTGCAGGACTTGTCACGGACGAACCAGCGGTGGTGTTAACGGACAAAGCGATTGATGTAGTGGTGATTGCCATGCCCCAGTTTTTACGGTGGGGGACAGTCCGCGTTGCGGCAGGACGCCGGTCGAGATGATTGGCTTGTGAGCCTGTGGCGGGGTATTGTTTTCCTTGCCGACGTGGGGATTTACCAGGGAAAAGTCAACGACCTTGACGGTGAGCACGAGTGGCAGGTAGGAACCCGTTTATGAAGGAAATGTTTCGGGGGCACCAGCGTTCCTCACTGGTGAGCTGTCGTGGTGGAGTTGTGAGCGGTGCATGTCGGCACGTTAAAATGCAGGCGTACACGATTATTCGAATCTTAAAACGTCAGAGGGCACGGGCGGTGCCCTGCATGGGCAGTTGCCGATCCAGGCCCTGGAGCGATTCACGACTTTTTTAAAGCGTCGAAAGAGGAGATGAATTTGAGTCGGCGAGAAACTTATCGACGGACTGTTTGGGGGCCCGAAACGATATCGATGATGGTCAGGCCCCCGACGTGGTGTCCCGGTCCGATCTCAAATCCAAACTCGGATACGGTGTCGTAAGTATCCGGCGGCGTTTTGTCTTCTTGGAGATTCCGGACACTGATCTGACAGCGGTACATGCCCGGCCGAAGACCTCGCAAGATACTGTTGGTGGTGTCAGGGTGATCAATGGTGGGTGTCACACGTCCTACCGAATCGGTAATTCCTGTGGCATGCTCGATAGTGTCGACGAACAATTTTTCCGGGATCATCGTGATTTTTGCACCGACGACTGGTTCTCCAGCGTTTTTGATTTGAATCTCGAACGGTACCAGGACAAAGCCGCTTGTTTTGTACCATTCGACCCTGGCAGAAATTTCTTCGGCGGAAAGCGCTCCATCAGCATCGAAATCCGCAACGAGTAATGAATCCTGGAGTCCTGGGCATTGTTGTAGTTCTGTGCCGTTGATCGTGCCATCATGGTTCGTGTCGTAAAGTTCAATCGCCCGTTGTCCTGTTGCTGTCGGGTTCCATGGAGGGGGAGCCATAACGTCAGGCCGCTGCTCACAGCCAACGGTTACCAGTAGCAGGACATAGGCGAAAGGGTTTTGCGGTGTGAATCGTTTCCAGTGGGTTTGCATGAATCCAGCCTCGCTGTCGGGATCGCCAGCTAATGACTCACCTGGCCGTCATTGCGCCGGGCAAAGTTTTGATGCGTCTGGGGATCGATGTCGTAGCCGATGCTATGGACTGGGCCATCACAGTAAACCATATGCCATGCACTCGGGTGGGCACTGCCGAAGCGATAGCGACCGGTCGCATCGGTAGGATTGAAGGTTGGTTTGTCTTTCCATGGTGCCTGGTCGACACTGCCGAAGCGTACTGTTGTTGAGTGAAACGCATATAGGCCATGGTGGTCGTGAAGATTGGCTTTGTCGTAGAAGCTGGAGTCGTGAAATTTTTCACCTACCATGTAGGTCTGGCTTGCGCCATCGAGAATGTGACTTAGCTTGACACGGCTCCGTTTGAAACTGATGCCTCCCAGATCGAGTGGTGGGGCGAGGCCGGTTGGATTGTCCCAATCGTAACTAAAAGCGTCTGGCGGTTCAGGTGATGTATGCTGATTGACCAGTTCTTGCCACAAGTCACCCGCACAGACAGCATAGTCACCGGTAGCAATCGCATCGGTCGAGTCAGCGTTGTGCGGTGCACCGGTGCTACCTTCGAATGGTAAATACGAAGGGTACAGTTTGGCAAGACGGCGGCTGGGACAGTGTAGCCCGGGCAATGGTGTTCTACAGGTGGTCAGGGACCCGGTTCTTTGGTGCGCCGTAATTACGCCAGGTTGTCCATCTGATCCTGATTCGTGCAGTGCCTGTTGTTCAATATAGGGTAGAATGTTGTAGATCCAGGTGCCAGGTTGTTCGCGACCAAAGCCCCGATCCGGGTCCCCCACCCACTTCCAACCCCAGCCGACGGTTGGTAAATGGCGGTGGGTGGCTTCGTGATTTAGAAAGGCGAGGCCGATTTGTTTGAGGTGGTTCTGGCATTGTGTTCGACGGGCTGCCTCCCGGGCCATCTGGACAGCAGGAAGCAGTAAGGCAACCAGGATTGCGATGATGGCAATCACGACCAAAAGCTCGACCAACGTAAATCCTTCTGTTTTTTTAAGAGGGCTAAAAGTGCGAGCGCGTGAAAAATACATGCGGATTGGGTCCAGAGCGTGCTGATTTGGCGACTGGCAGCCCTTTTTCTTTTTTGTTTTAGTGGGCACCGTAGGTCTCAGTGGTGGATGGTTTATTTTAGACGGGGCTGAGCGCTGCAGCCAACGGTGGTCTCCCAGTGTATTGTTGTTTGGCGGCGAACCCTCTCTTGAATTTACACGATCTCCACCAGAAACACACGGGCAAGTTGTGTTGTCAGGCTGGTAAATCCTGCCCGGAACTCTGAATCGGCTCTGCCGAAGAGTATCCATTATCGTGAGTTGTCAGAGGTGCTTGGCATCTTGGCAATACGGGGATATGCTAACGGTAGCATGGATATCAACGTACCCGTCATGAGGAGCAATGCTTTGGATACGAGTCTAGTTGGAAAAACAGCCTTGATCACCGGTGGCGGCACCGGAATTGGCGCAGCGATTGCCAAAGGCATGGCGGCAGAGGGCGCGAATATTGTCGTCAACTATAGCCGCAGCGAGCAAGAGGCGAAGGATACTGTTGCCGAGATTACCGCGGCGCAGGGCAGAGCGATTGCCGTCCGTTGTGATGTGAGTCAAGCGGATGATGTTCGTGCGATGTTTGCCACGGCTCAAGCTGAGTTTGGCCACGTTGACATTCTTGTCAATAATGCGGGTAGTGTTTTTAGTAAAGCCAGTACCAGTGAAATTTCAGAAGAAGACTGGGATAGGACGCTTGCCGTGATCCTCAAAGGCACGTTTCTTTGTTCGCAAGCGGCCATACGGCAGATGGAGGATAACACGGGACGGATCCTTAATATTACGTCGATTTCGGCATTCTCCGGAAAAGGAGGTCCGGCTTATGGACCGGCCAAGGCGGGAGTCAATGCTCTGACACGCGACATGGCGTACGAACTAGGTGCCCGGGGGATCACGGTCAACGCCATTGCACCAGGTATTATCGACACACGGATTCACCGCGACGGTACGCCGCCCGAGCAGTACGCCAAGCTAATTGACCTCATTCCTCTCAAGCGTGATGGCAAGCCTCAGGATATTGTTGGGATTGCCGTGCTGCTTGCTTCGGATGCGGGGGCCTTTATCAATGGGGATGTGATTCAGGTGAATGGCGGGATGTTTATGCGGTGAACGGTCGAGGCTGGCCGGCTCTACAATGTCTGGGCGGCTGTTTGGAAAGCTGCGATCGTCGCTGCCACATCTTCGGCCGTATGCATGATGGAAACGTAAAATTTGCTGTCCGGTCGAAAGATTCCCAGCTTTAACAGCTGCTGGTTGAATTGGGCAACGAGTGGTTTGTTGTTGGACAAGGTGTCACGATAGGAAGTGATCGGCTGATCGGTCAAAAACAGGTCAAAGACTGTCGGTTCTCCAATGACCTGGGCTGGGATGCCGGTGTTCTCGAATACCGAACGGAGTCCGGCCATGAGTTGTTTTCCGGTAGCATCAAGCCGGTTGTAGATTCCCGGCTCCCGTAAGATTTCCAACGTTGCCAGTCCGGCGGCCGCGGCGATTGGATTTCCATTCAAGGTGCCGATCTGAGGTAGGAACTGTCCATCCGCACGTGCTTCTGGGGCGAAGCTGCGCATCAGATCCCGGCGCCCGGTAATGCCTGCCAAGGGGAAGCCTCCCGCCACGACTTTACCGATGGTACACAGGTCCGGCACGACACCGTAGTGTTCCTGGGCCCCACCGTATGCCAGGCGGAATCCGGTAACGATCTCGTCAAAGATCAACGGCACGTCGTGGCGTTGTGTGGCATCGCGCAAGGCTTCCAGAAAACCGGGAAGCGGCTGAAGCACTCGTTGAAGCGGTTCGACGATAACTCCTGCCAGTTCGTCATGATGCCGAGCCACCATGTCTGTAGCACGTTCAATGTCATTGAATGGTGCAACCAGTACCTGGCCAGCAATACAACCTGGTAGTCCTGCGGAATCAGGTTCTGCAGCCGGCAGCTCTGCCTTGCCACTGGCGAATGTGCTCATTAACGCATAGTCATTCATGCCATGAAATCCACCTTCGAATTTCAGGATCTTGTCACGGCCTCGGAATGCCCGAGCAGCGCGCATCGCGTAGAGTGTTGCCTCGGTACCAGTGCTGGTAAAGCGGACCTGTTCGGCACATGGAATGATGTCGATAATCTGTTGGGCGAGTTCGATTGCCAATTCGTGGGTAGCGAAAAAAGTAGTGCCTTGTTCTAGTTGGGCGCGTACCGCGTTGATGACTCGCGGGTGGGCATGTCCACACAGCATCGGCCCGGATCCCAATACATAATCAATGTATTCATTCCCGCTGACGTCCCAGACCCGGCTCTTGTCACCACGCTGGAGGATAGTGTCATTGTAAACGTTACCCACACTTCCGCCAGGAAGAATTTGATGTGCCTGTGCGACGAGGTCCTGGTGTGTTTTGCTGACGGTTCGGCTTCCTGTCATGTTGTTTTCCTTTGACGCATGATCCATTACGAGTAGTGAGTAGTCTCTTCGACGAGGGAAACCTGTCTCGTGGTGGCGGCAGTGACTCGTTGCGCGGACCGTAAGCCAAATTTCCAGAATAAAACCGGCCGCACGAGAAATTCGAGAAGGGTGCTACTGATGAGCCCACCGATGATAACGGTTGCCACCGGATAAAGGATTTCTTTTCCTGGTTCACCCGCCGATAACGCGAGGGGCACCAAACCAATTCCAGACGTCAATGCTGTCATTAACACGGGGGCAAGGCGTTCCTTGCCGGCGCGCACGATCATTCCTTGTGTCCAGCTTTCGCCTTCATGTTGCACCAGGTGTAAGTAGTGGTTGATGAGTAGGATTCCATTGCGGGATGCGATCCCGCCGAGAGAAATGAATCCGACCATGGCTGCGATTGTCAGTGTCTGGTCGGTTAGGTAAAGCGCTGCGACACTGCCAATAAAAGCCATGGGCAAAGCGACCATAATTTGCAGGGCCAGATTTGCACTGCGAAACATCGAATAAAGCAACAGGAACATGCCCGCTAACGAGATCAAGAACAGGAACGTAAGGGTGCGGCTCGCTGACTGCTGACTTTGAAACTGGCCGCCATATTCAATGAAATAACTATCGGGCAACGATGCTTCGATCGGTTTTAGACGCTGTTTGATGTCCTGGACCACGTCGACCAGGCCCCGGTTTCCGACGTTACATTGCAACACGATGCGACGGCGTACTTGTTCACGGTGGATCGTGTTCGGGCCACCACCCTGGTAGATTTTGGCCACGGATCCAAGTTTTGTTGTGCCACCACCTGGGAGATGAATGGTAAGCCGCTTTAACGTTTCCAGGTCTTCACGGTATGGCTCGTCCAGACGCAGCAGTAAGTCAAAATTTCGCTGGCCATCCAGGATTTCGGAAACGACCTGGCCATTCATGGCGGTTTCGACAAACTCCGTGATATCGCCACGGTGCAGGCCATATTGTTTGAGTTCAGATCCGGCGATTTCAATCCGCAGTTGGGGAATGATTACCTGGGGTTCGACCAGTAAATCTTTTACTCCTTCCACGTCAGCAATGATCATTTTCATTTCGCCTGCCTTTTTCCGTAGCAGGTCGAGGTCATCGCCGAATAATTTAACGGCAATCTGGCTCTTGACGCCAGACAGCATATGAGAAATCAGATGTGCCAGAGGTTGTTCGACTGCGACCACGATTCCTGGTACATCGGCAAGTGTCTGTCGGATATCGTCGAGAATGACGGAACGTTCACGTGGCGAATGTGGATCCAAGGAAGCAATGACTTCGGTAATGTTGACTCCATGCGCATGTTCATCCAGTTCGGCACGACCTGTCTTGCGAACAAAGCCTTTGACATCGTCGATCTCTTGGAGACGTTGTTCGACGACGGTTGCCAGGGTGTTGGATTGTTTTAATGAGGTACCAGGTGGCAACACGACATTGATTTGTACGGCGCCTTCATTAAACGGTGGTAGAAAGTCGTTCTCGAGTCGGGCGGCAGAGAGACCAGCAAACACGACCAGGGCCAGGGCCAGAAATAAAATGAGATAGGGTACTTTCAGGCTGGTGCGAATGACCAGTCCCATGGTCCACTGTAGACAACCGAGGAGCCACGGTGAGTGATCGGACGACCTGGCTGTATCTCGCCTGATGGATGATTTACCTGCCAAGAGCCAGTAGGAAAGTACCGGCGTAACGGTAAGAGAGACGAACAGGGATGAGAGAATGGACACGATATACGCCAGTCCGAGTGGCGTGAACAGGCGTCCCTCCATACCTCCTAATGCGAACAGGGGGAGAAACACGAGTACCACGATTAGCGTGCCACACACAATCGAATTGCGGATCTCGACGCTAGCCCTGAAAACAACCAGCAGCGATGGCAAGGGATCATCTCGAAGCCGATTTTCCCGCAGGCGCCTGAAGATGTTTTCAACATCGACGATTGCGTCATCAACCAGTTCGCCAATGGCAACGGCCAATCCACCTAGGGTCATTGTATTAATCGAGAGTCCGCATAGATGAAAGATGAGACCCGTTGTCACAATCGACAGGGGGATCGCCGTGAGTGTGATGAACGTCGTGCGAAAGTTCAGTAGGAATATAAACAAGATAATTACGACGAGCAGGCCACCGTGACGTAGCGCGTCGACGACATTTTCGATCGCCAAGTCGATAAACGTTTTTTGTTGATAGAGCGCTGGTGCAATTCTGACGTCGGGCGGCAGGCGTTCATTCAGTTGGGTGAGGGCCACAGAGACTTGTTCTGTTACCTGGCGTGTGTCTGCGCCCGGTTGCTTGTTGATCGTCAGGACAACGGCGGGGCCACCGGAATAAGAGCCGGGCATCTCAGAAGCATGAGTTGGGCTAGTCGATTCCTCATGAATGTTCGTTTCGTGTTCTGGCTGGTGCCTGTCAGGCATTGCTCTTTCGTAGGCTGTGCTGTCCCCGCGTTTGACTTGTGCGGCCTCGACAACTTGAGCAACCTGCCCGAGCATAATAGAACGGCCATTACGATGCTTGATGACAATGTCTTTGATTTCACCAATGGTTTGCACACGCCCTAACGCCCGGACAAGGTATTCATTCGGACCCTGTTCATCAAGATAACCGCCGGTCGTGTTTTGATTGCTATGACGCAAGGCCGTCTCGGCTTCATGTAATGTCACGCCATACCGCAGTAATAAGTTCGGATTGACAAGGACTTGAAATTGTTTGCGGCCTCCACCCATTACGAAAACCTGTGATACACCAGGAATCGTAAGCAGCTGTTGTCGTACGACCCAATCGGCTATCGTTCGCAGGTCCATCGGTGAAGTGGTCTGATGGATGGACAAACAAGAATCGTTGGGGGGATTCTCACGTGTGAGTGTGAATTGCTGATCGGTTTCGGGATCAGAAACGGTCCATTTGTGATCAAACCGTTCAACGTGAAGAGAAGCTGAATGGGAAAGGGGGACATTGTTTTGGCGGAATATATCTCGAAACCAATTGGGAAGGATTTCTGCATTCAGATGAGCTCGAAGACTGGCGAAGTCTGTCTGGTCGGTTTCTGGATTTTGCTGTCTTTTGCCAGCCAGGTCTTTGTTTGTCCCGCTGCCGTTTTTTTGTAGCTCGAATAGTTTTGTAGAATCATTTGTTTGGCTGTACATTCCGACGATCATGATCTGTCCCATGATGGACGAAATGGGTGCTAGTTGTGGCATGACTCCTGCTGGCAGCTGTTCGCTGACGAGCGCTAATCGTTCCGTCACGATTTGACGGTCGTTGTAAATGTCTGTGCCCCAGTCGAAATCAACATGGATAATCGAAATGCCTACTCCCGATGAACTTCGAACGGCCTGCACGCCTGTCGCGCCATTCAGAACGGTTTCCAGGGGAAACGTGACAAGTGTTTCCACTTCTTCTGGTGCCAGTCCTGGTGCTTCGGTCATGACAACGACGCGTGGCCGATTCAGGTCGGGAAAAACGTCGATGGGTAACTGGCTGATCTGCCAGCTGCCGTACAGCAAAACCAATGTCGCCAATGCCGCCACCAAGATGCGGTTTTGAAGGGCGAAACGGATGATTCCATTGAGAAAAGTTGAAAGCATAGTGCGCGATTGATTAATGAACTTCTCGGTTTAATGTTGATGCCCTGCGTGGGGGTCAACTCCTCCATGGGTTTTATTTTTGATCGCCAGATGCATTTGATAGGCACCCGACATGGCCAGGGTGCTACCGACCAATTCGCCATCATTTTCGACGACAACTGCACTCCTGTCCCGAAACATTACGTGTACGGACACCCGGTCAAAGTGTTTGTCATTCTGTTGAAAAACAAAGGCTTCGGCACCTTCATGGACGACCGCTTCGGGGGGCAGTACGATCTGATCGTTGAGAGGCTCATCCAGTGGTATTTTTACTTCCATACGTTGCCCTGGTCTGAAGTGCCATGCCACAAATCGGTGGCCACTGTCACGTTCGTCGCGAATTAGCTGGTTGGGAAGGCTGAGGTAAAATCTTAACGCGCGGGAATCGGGGTCGACGCTGTCCGCGACGTAGAGAATCTTCAGTTGCAGTGGATCGCCGTTGGTACTGCCTTCCTGAACGGCTGACACATTCACCAGCCAGTCTTCCCGGGCGGCTTGAATCAACCGCAAGGCATCGTCCTCGAATGCCTGTCCCTCGACATATAAAAGAAAATGATCTGCCAGCACTGCCAGTGCCTTTCCGGCGGCGACGGACTGTCCACGTTTCACAAGCAGGCTTTGTACATGATAGAGATGGTCCCTGGCGTCCTGGCCACTCTCACTTGCGGCGGGTGGAGCGGAAACAACGAGTTCGGGAAGCAGTTGGCGAGACGTCAGGACTTTGTCGATCTGTTCCTCACTCAATCCATGCAACAACAAACCTTGGCGTTGGGCGTGTAAAGCAGCTTCAATTCTCTGTTGTTGATATTTCTGCTCTACCACGCGACGACCGGCAATGATTCCCTCGCCGATTGATTCCAGGCGTTCAATTTCTCGCTTGACGACATCCAGTTCTTGTGCTGACTGGAGGAAATCACGCTGCGCCGTGACGAGGTCTTCGTGTGTCAGTCGTAGTATGAACAGGGGTTGGCCGGGCTGGATCGCTTCGCCTTCGATGGGAAACGATCGTGTGACAATTCCGGTGAAAGGAGCGGTGATCTCTACCTGGGATCGTCCAGGCCGCTCCACGACCATCGCGGGTACGGAAACCGTTTTCACGTAAGTTTGCAATTGGACGACCCCGGTTTTTAAGCCGATATTTTTCCACGCAACCTGGTTTAGTTCCAGCGCGTTGGCTTCATCGTGGCCTGCGTGGTCATGTCGAGATAGTTCTGCAGAGTGATCTTCGTGGCCATGCTCCGAGTGGACGCTGGACGAAAGGGTGTTTGTTGATACGATCGCTCGCAAGTACGGGAGCCAGCGAGAGTGGGTGGGTACGGCGAGGGCAATCACGACAACTCCGATGACGAGAGATGCCACGGTGAACCAGTGTGTTTTGGAACGACTGGGGTTTAGTGTCATAGTGATGCAATCCAGTTGTTGAGATGCTAAGGCGGGTACGTAAGAGCAAATGGTTTGTCGCGAAGAGCAATCACATGGTTGAAAATCTAGTGCTTCTAAAGGTGCTCTTTGTGTGCGTTGGTTTCATTCACTCCGGGGTAGATTAACATCACGCGTAAATGAGACGCTACTTGTACAGGGCGACTGTTGTGTGGGGCGAAAGAGGGCCAGGCAAAGAGCGAGTGCCAGGCTGGCTGACCTGGCGTAAACAGCAGTCGAGTCAAATTGTCTGGGGCGTAGAATTCGCCTAACCGTTTTCTGGCGAGGGTTGACGGATTAGGACATATTTTCAGGGAGTAGAAGTGCCAATGACATGCACGTTGGCGAGATGGTTGCTTGTAGACAGGAGCATGTTTTTTGTTGTTCCCAACGGACACATCCCTAGCAGGAAGGTCGGAGTGGCCATGACGATTAGGGGAAGAAATTTCCCTGCCCGCTGCATGGGAATTATAGAAATGACTCGCAGCATATCCCAGTCCCAGGTAGGCCAACAAGGTGACCGTCGTGATTTTGGAGAGGCGGAATTGCATGAAACACTCCCAGGGACAAGGTGCTTTTTCCCCATCGTTAGCTTTTTAGGGCAGCCAGTCAATGCAGTTTGGAAAAAGCACAAGTCCGTCAGGTACGAGTTGTCCAATTTGTGCCAACAAGCGTGTATGGTGACCAGCCTATGTGGTGGTGTTCCAACGCGTGGATTACTTGGGCAGAGTATTGTTTGCCAAACTGTCTTTCAATAATAAGCCTTCAATTTCGACGAGTGCTGCCCATAATTCGCCTAAAGCCTCAATATAGTCTAGATTGGTTTGGGAAAAGGTCCTTTGGGCTGTGAGGAGGTCAATATAGCTTAGTTCACCGGCTTCATAACCCTTGCGGGTAAAGTCCAATGTCATCTTGGAGTTAAACAGGATGCCAGCTTCCTGGGAATAATCTTTGACTTGGTTGTGGGCGTTGGCGTACCGTTGATAGACATTTGCCAGCCGCTGTTGAAAACTCAGTTTCAGCTTGTCCACGGCTCGTTTGGCTGCAACAAGTTCCGCCCGGGCCTGGCGTATGGCGCCTTGATTACGGTCCAGCCATGGAATCGGAACGGTGACCTGCAGACTTGCATTATTACTTCCTGTACTGTTGTCGTTTTGTAGGATTGCGGACAAGTCTACATTGGCGATAGGTTCTGCGCAGGCTCGGGCAACTGCCCAGCGTGCGCGTTTTACGTCGCTAAGTGCAGCGGCCATTTCAGGACTTTCTCGCAACATCCTGGCCAGTACTTTGTCAGGTTTCACTGCTTCCTGGATACATTCCACGTTGCCCAGTAACGGCTGTTGTGGCAAATCCTCAACGCCTACGACAGCCAGAAGGCGTGACCAGACAGCGGTGTGTAGATTGGCCGCATTCTTGAGAACCAGTTGAGCCGTTTGCAATTCGATACGCGCCCGCATCACATCCACTTGGCTGACTTCTTGGGCTACGAGGAGTGCATGGGCCGTATCGACGGTTTCTTGAGCCGTTTGGACCAGTTCGGCGGCCGTATCGGTTCGGAGTTGGGCTACTAATCCGTCGTAATAGGCCAGACGAACGTCCGTCAGGACACGTTGGCGTTGAGCAGTCCACCGTTGTTGGGCTTTGCGGATCTCTTGGGACGCGATGGCCTGATTTAAACGAAGTTTTCCACCACGTACGAATTCCTGGGCGACAAACAGTCCGTGTTGCTCTGCTTCGCCATGGCTACCAAGTTGTTGTCCGGAATACCCCAGTACCGTATTGGGCGCTAAACCGCTCTGTATCCATTTTCCCCGGGCAGAGGTCACCCAGGCGCGGGCTTCTGCCAGTGACGGGTTGTTGGTCAATGCGAGGGGTTCGAGTTGTTCGAGTGTCAATCCTGATTCGGCTGGGAGGATAGGGAGAAGTGGCAGTGCGGTATCCGCCAAGGCTCGGGGTTCGACCGCTTGGAAAAACGCGATTGGCTGGACTTCGACTGGACCGATTGGGGGTAAGCGGCGCAGTGGTTGTAAAGCCAGAGGGGTTGGCACTTGTCCCTCGCAGGCGAGCAAGGTTTGTGCACGGGTCTCTTGTCGTAACACGCCACATGCCACCACTCCGAGCAGGCTTGCTATCGCCAGCAATTGGAGGGAAGACCGAGTACCTATGGGGTGACAGGTCGTGGGCCTGGGACCACGAAATAGGAGGCAACCAAGAAATTCAAGAGCTAATTGGGGGTACACGCCGAAGTCTCACAAAAATTGACCTTGGCTGACGTAACATATACACCAGGTAACGCAAGTCGCATAGGGTCTGTCAGCGATCCATGACTGATTTGCAATAAAGTGAAATGGACTGGCAGAAAATGTCTCGGCAACTCGGTTAACCGACTTAGCATTCCATCTCTTGGCGCAAACAGTCCCCGCAGGTTATTTATCGGTTGCGACGATAATAAGGTTTCAATAAATGACACAGCTTGTCCCTCAGGACAGCAAAGTTTGGGCCAATACAGATGAAGATGATAGGCTGCGTCGACTAGGTGAATCGCCCGTTCGCTGAATCGCTAGCGTTGGCTGCATGGTGCGACGACGAGGCGGTCTCGGCCCTGTTGTTTTGCCTCATAGAGGGCGCTATCGACCTGTTCCAGAATTTGGCGATCTGTGCAGCCTGGAGCGTCGACGCATGTGTAGACCAGTCCAGCACTAGCAGTGATACAAATCTGCTGATTGTTGACAGGAATGGTAATCTGGCGAATCGCTTCCAGAATTCGCAAGCCGATACTGTGGCCATCTTTGAGTTCCGTCTGATTCAAGATCAGGCCAAACTCATCTCCACCGTACCTGGCAGCAACATCATAGGGACGACTCATGCGCTGAATGACTGCTGCGACCTGTACGATGACGGTGTCACCGATACCATGTCCATAGGTGTCGTTGACTGTTTTGAAGTGATCAATATCCAGGCTTAGTAAGCTAAAGGGGTGGCCATTTCGATGGAAATCTGCAAAGGCGGCACCCAGTCCGTCATCCAATGCCCTGCGATTTCCCAGGTTGGTCAGCGGGTCGTGAATCGCTTGTGTCTTGAGGACATCAGTAGCCCACTTGGAACGTAAGGCAGACCGAATGCGGGCCTGTAGTTCGGCGGGAACAAAAGGTTTGGCCACGTAGTCGGAGCCACCATAGTCGAGGCCTTTGGCAGTGAGCCCGCTTTGATTGTGTTTGCTGAGGAATAGGATTGGAATGTCGCGTGTGTTGTCATCATTTTTCAGGTGTTTGCAGACTTGGAATCCATCCATGCCAGGCATTTCAACGTCCAATACGATAACGTCCGGTAGTAGCTGATGGGCAAGTTTTATACCTTCTTGACCGGAGGACGCATGGTACGATTCGGAAACCACTCCGGTCAAGTAATATTGGGTGAGTTCGAACGCGTTGGCGTCATCGTCAATGACTAATAGTTTGGGAGACCAGTCTCTGTCGCTAAGCTTAGACGTCATCAGTGTGACTCCCGAGTCGGATGTGTTTCAAGGATCATGGTGACAAGTGTTGTGAGCTGGTCGAGCGACTTGTCCATGTCTTCATGGGAGACTGTCTGCGAACGTAGTGCTGTTTCGCATTTGTCTGCCATTTGTGTGACTTGGGCGAAGCTGTAGTTTGCGGCGGTACCACTTAGCTGGTGAACGATCGTCGAAACTTTGTTCAAGTCGCCTTCCGCCCGGGCTGCCTGAAGTTGGCCGAGCGTTCCCGGGAGACGTGCCAGGAATTTAGTGCGTAGGGGTTGGAAGGTTGCCGGAGTAAGTTTTTCGGAAAACGTGTGCTCAGAATCAGATGGTAGGCTGGTCGCTGGTCGCGATGGCGACAGTTGCTGTTCAATCGTCGCGCCGAGGAGACGTAGATCAAACGGTTTGCTTAGAAACGTACTACAGCCCGCGGCGCGGCAGGCTCGTTGGACATCCATCGTGGTAGAGGCGGTGATTGCGATAATTGGGCAACGTACTCCCAGAGTGCGGAGTTGTTCTGCGGTAGCAAGGCCATCGACTCCAGGTAACCCCAGGTCCAGCAAGATAAGGTCGTAAGTCAAGTCGGTTTTCAAAACTTGCAGAACATTTCGGATTCCTGTTTCGCCATCCGAAACAGCGTTCACCATTGCTCCGGCTTGTTCGAGGCAAAGCACCATCAGGTCCTGGATGTCGGGTGAGTCGTCGATAACCAGGATGCGTTTCTTTTCTAAATTTACCTTTGCTAGTTTCTGGACAGGTTCCGTCACACAGTATGGGGCGAGATCCTGGGCACGGGGCTGCCACGTTTCTGAGTGATCCGTGAAAGGGACAGTGAAGGTGAATACACTGCCAACGCCTACGCTCGATTTGACGGATATTTCTCCTCCGGCAGCGGTGACCAGACGCTGGCAGATGGCCAGGCCCAGGCCGGTACCCGTGGCCTGGCAGTTGCTGCGGTCATGTCCGCAGGTAAAAGGTGCGAAGATACTTTCTTGAAATTCCGTTGCAATGCCGATGCCGCTATCCTCGATTGAAATTACCAGTCGAGATGTTTCTGAGCGGAGGTTCTCGGTGTCCAAGCGGACTGTTACATGCCCTTGGCTGGTGAACTTGATGGCGTTTCCAATTAGGTTAGTCAGGATTTGCCGTATTCCTTTGGGGTCCAGGTCGATTTGGCGTGGGATGGGGGTCGAACATTCGATGCCAAGTCGGAGGTGTTTGCGATGCGCCTGTGCCAGGAAATTCATGGTGATTTCCTGCGCCAGTTGGAGAGGTGATGTTGGCGTTCTCTTTGTTTGCAGGCGTCCCGTTTGCAATGGGGGCAGGTGGGAAAGGTCATCAATGAGGTCAAGCAGGTGTTGGCCATTTCGCGTGATTGCAGATAGCAGGTTGGTTCGCGTTGTCGCTGACAGGTCCAGGTCGCTGAGCGACTGAAGTGTATCGGCGAAACCAAGAATAGCGGTCAGGGGACTTCGGAGCTCGTGAGTGAGCGTGGCGATGAAATCGTCATCCTCGACCGTCGCGAAGATCAGGTAAGAACGATTGGGTCGAAAGTCGAAGCCGCATACCTCCTCGTTTAGCCCCGTCTTGACCTCGACCTCGTCCCCTTCGCTGGCGCGCCGCCCCTTGTAGTTTTTGGAGACCTTGACCGTCGCGATCCAGGCGCCATCATCACGCTCCTCGAACGCCTCGACGGTCCCGAAGAAGAT
>CAYMUR010000072.1:0-26761 GCA_964393615.1 uncultured Pirellulaceae bacterium | reverse complement strand
CGTCGAGAGCGTCGCTCCATCAAAGAGGATCCCGGTGCTGAGGTTCCCGTCCATCTCGCCTTTGTTGTGTAGCTGAAGGACCGTCGTCGACGCGTTTCCAGTCGTGTTGGGGTTGGCGGCCACGGTTACCCCCGGGCTCTTTTCGTTGTCCCAAGAGAGGCCGACGTCGCCATTCGAAAGATCGATCGCTGGGTTCTCCCCAACGGTGTCGCTTTTGAAATCATCCAAAAAGAAGATGGTTGTAGCTTGTGTCGGCGTAGCCAGCAGGGCTACCGCGATGAGCGCAAGAGCCGTGCCCCAGGCGGACTTCGCCGGCGTCGCGCGCCGGGATTGTGGTTACGAAAGCGTGCGATACTGCAACCGTGCGTGGACTTTCATGGAAGGACATCCTTCAACTGAGCCAACATGCGCGTCAAAGTGTTGGCATGGATACCTAGTAATTTGGCAGCACGTCCTTTGTGGCCATTCGTGGCTCGCAGAGCCTGACTCACAGCGGTCAAGCGCAGTTTGTCCAGGTCAAAGAAAGGCAGTGAGCTGGAAACACGATTAACAGCCCCCCTGTCAGGAAGCTCGGGGGCACAGTCGAGCACATACGATTGTTCAATCACATGCGATAGCTGGCGGATATTACCTGGCCAATGGTATTCACAGAACCTGCTGAGTGTTGCAGCATCCGGACGCCAGACTTGTCCGGCATACTTTTCGGCAAACTTCTGAGAGAAATACTCGATAAACTCAGGAATATCCTCTACTCGTTCCCGTAAGGATGGCACCTTCAACTCCACCATATTCAACCGGAAATAGAGATCTTCTCGGAACGTCTTCTCAAAAACCTCTTTTTCTAGATCCCGGTTCGTGGCTGCGATCACCTGAACGTCTATCGAAACTGGTTCCGCAGCACCCACCGGAGTCACTTCCTGTTCCTGGAGAACTCGCAGCAACTTCGGCTGCAATTCCAGTGGCATTTCACCAACTTCGTCCAAAAAGACGACGCCACCTTGTGCTGCACGGAACACACCAAGCGACGCCCCAGCAGCTCCCGTAAATGCACCTTTCTCATGACCGAACAGCTGGCTTTCTGCCAGTGTCGTCGTGAGAGCGGCACAGTTGACAGGCACAAATGGCTTGTCAGCACGCCGTCCACTCGTATGTAATTGTCGGGCCCAAACTTCCTTGCCCGTGCCAGTCTCACCGGAGACCAAAACGGTACAACCTACGTCGGCAGCACGCTCCGCATGACGGGCAATACGTCGAATCGACGTATTGTGGCCAAGGACAAAATTTGTCCCCGGCAATCGGCTCGGTTGCCGATCCGTAATACTTCGAGTTTTTTCAGTACTGCCGTTCACAGTTTCACTCGTTCTGTTATTGTTCTCGGTGTGTTTTACAACACGTTCCGAGAACCGAAATTGTCCACAGAAAATTGTTTTTCTTTATTATCGTATCTTTTTGTCAAGCATTGCCAACCGTTGGCCTTTCATCCTCCTATCGCTTTACTTCGATTGGGATAGTCTTGCTGAACGTGTCTTCGGCGTAACAATGCCATACTTCTTTATCTTGCGGGCAAGCAACTTACGATCCACGCCCAATAATCGAGCTGCGGCACTCTGATTGTAAAACGTTTCTTCAAGTGTCTTGCGAATATGTTGTTTTTCGATCTCCACTAAGGTCAGCCAATTTCCACTGACTTCGTCGAATCCAGAGATCGTTTCCTGGAAATTAGCTGGTTCCGCTGATTTTGGCGGGGACTCTGGCGAAGCATTCTCGACCGATAGTTCGTCCCGTGTCACAAACAACTCGTCGGCGGTACCTCCTGATATCTGCGCAAACGCTTCCGGACGAATGACGTCTCCTTCGGTAAATACGACCGCCCTTTCAATCATGTTCTGCAATTCTCGGACGTTGCCAGGCCAACTGTAGGACTGCAAAAGCGCCAGAGCGGCTGGTGAGATTTGTTTTAGCGGCAAACCACTATCTGTTGCTGTTTTGGCGAGAAAATATGTTGCGAGATTTTCGACATCTTCGACGCGGTCCTTGAGGCCAAGCGTTTCCACTGACAACACGTTCAGTCGATAATACAGGTCCAGTCGGAAACGACCTGCCCGAACTTCTTCCGCCAAATTTCGATTGGTGGCCGCCAGGATGCGGACGTCGACCTCGGTCCCATCGTGACTACCAACGGGCACTACCAGCCGCTCCTGCAACACTCGCAGAAGCTTAGCCTGGCATTCCAAATCGAGCTCTCCAATCTCGTCCAGAAAGATCGTCCCACCGTCCGCTGCGCGAAAACAACCCAGTGAGGAATATTCTGCGCCGGTAAAAGCTCCCTTGACATGGCCAAACAGCTGGCTGCTAAACAGCCCCGAAGGAATTGCGGCACAGTTGACAGGTATGAATGGCTTTTCAACACGCTTTCCATGCGTATGAATAGCTCGAGCAATAAGCTCTTTACCCGTTCCAGATGGTCCTGAAATAAGAACGCTATAGCGATGGTCGGCAATCTGCATAATGCGATTGCGCACCTGCTCCGTCCAAGCGGAGTGTCCAACGATATTATCTATCGCATAGTGCTGGATCATCGTTCGCGTTCTTTCAGTAGCGATCCTTTTAGATTGTTTACAAAGTCAAAGACTGTTTACAAAGTCAAAGACTTCGGACCAGTTACCCATCGCGGGCAACCTAGTCTTCACAAACAATCGATCAGTTTATGTTGCATCACTTGCTGCCAGTCATACTTCTTACTGTCAGCAACACTCATTTTCGTGTTAATAATTGGTCTTGTTAAATACATTTAAAACAACAATTAAAGTTTTTTAATAATATGGCGTTACGTTTTATTTGTATTTATATGAATAAAAGTCTTAAAAAAAGAAGAAACGATTTCTGCAGGAAGAACTACATACTGCATACGTTAAAGATGTTCTGGAACAAAAACGAGAACTGGCGCCATCACTTTTCTTATATTGGCAACCATCATACGGGCTACTGCACGTACCCACTAGCGCATCTTCGCGCGGAGAAAACTTGCGTGTCAAACTATTCCTCCGGGCCACTAGCGTTCTCCTTTGTTTGGTACGTTTATTAGATTTTAAATGTATCTTAGACGGTACCATACCGCCATTACGAATTTAAGTTTAATCTAAATCACAGGTGTTGTAAAGCAACTGGTAATTTTTTTTTGGAACTATTTTCCATGCCCTACGATCTATTATTCGGCAAGTCACTTTTTATAGCAACTAGCTTTATAGTAATCACCACGGCGAATTTGTCAAGCAATTTACATAAACTAGCAAGCATTCTTTGCATGTTCCTCTCTGAAAAGCACTTACATCACGGCCAGCGCCATATTTTATCTCCAAGAATGGTTCCAGGAAATCATATTTGAAAGAGATTTCGCTATTTTCAGGCCCACCGACGGACATGGCACTGCAAACTCATCCTGTGAGCTGAAAATAGGGCAAGTTGCTTCTTGCCACAGAACGTGGCAACACTTGACGCCCTAACCCCTTTCCAAACAGAATGTTAGAAATATTCGACGACCCACGAAGGAGGTTCCGGTCTCTGAAACCAACCATACCGTGTCTAAAATCCGCGGATGGTAGGTGTCCCTGCAGAAATTACTTTGACTCTCTTGGTACGAGGCCAGTAATGGATTTCACGTGCCGGAACATAGACGTTTGTCTGACTATTGGCCGGGCGGTGCCACAGTTCAGCGTCACTTCGGCCCCCCGACATAATCAACAGATCTTTTTCCGTCGTATAAGTGATTTTGTTAGCCCTTGCTGAAAACGTGCTGCCTTCTACCAGCGTGTTACCCGTGGCAAATAATTCAATGAATCGCCGTCCTGCGCTATTTTGTCCCATATCATACAGCGACAGTCGACGACATGTCAGCAAAACACCTTCACGCCCCAGACCTTGTGGGCTGTCTGGATCCAATTCCGACGACCAATCCGGTATGGGTCCATAAATCGTCCGTACGTTGTCCGCAAAATGCAACTCTTTGTCACGAATATTACCGGAAATGGTGGTCCGGTATTCTACCTTTAAAAAGATTAACGATACGTCATCGACTCGTCCCACTGTTCCCTGCACGGAGGGGGCACTAAACCCACCTCGACGCCCAAACCGTACTGACTTGATCATCCCGGGACCCGTCGCCAATAGTTTACCGCTTTGTTGATCTATCGAAAGGCTGTCGGCTTGGATGATGTCGATCGACTTCAAATGACCATATTCCACGGTGCGATTTTCCGCGCGAGTTTGGCCGATAAATTCCACGCTGCGAATATCCACTTGCTGGTTTGGTTCGTTTTGCTGAAAGTCAATACGACGCGACAAGTGAACATCCATCCCTTTCGACTGAATCTTACGATTCTGCGACTGAACATGAATGGCATTCTCGAAATGAATGACAGCGCCATCGAAATTCATGTGGCCCTGCCAGGTAACATTCAAATCCATCGCTTTCTGCAACGGTTTTCCGTCAAGATCGCGATTGAGCGGTACCGTCATCGCACCAGGTCCATGGATGCCAAGCCTATTAAGTTGTTTTTGTAACTGAACATGGTCTCCCGCTAACTTGAGACCACCGAAGTGTATTTCTGACGGCGCGCCACGTACGTTGATCTCCGCATTGGGCAAACTGGCATTATGGATGTGAAGTGTATTTCCTTTGACCGATAAAGGCTGCGGAGAAACAACATTGGACGACGGAACCTCGGCCACTTGTACATGGCCCTCGACAGTAACATCACGCATCAGTGGCTCACCTTTACCACGCTCAATTTCCAGACTGATTTTGTCTCCCTGGAGGTGCAGCTGTCGCTCACTGGATCGGTTTGTCGGTAACCGGTGATTCACTTCCTTTGTCAGCGCACTTTTGGTGATCTCATTCGTCCCTTCTTGCCGGCTGACCGGCAGGATGGTCAAATCAGAATTCACCTCCTGGGTCCGGTCAATTAGCCACGCTTCAAGATGTTCGGTCTGGCCAACGAGCTGTGGTGATTCAATTTGTACATCGTGCAAAGCCATCAGGCGTTCAGGTGCCAGCGATACGGTCCCTTTCTCGGGCTGTCGGTTTTCGCCCGTTGCATTCGCTGGGCCTTGCAGTTGTGGACCTTCGTTCTGTTCCCCATGACCTGATCGAGACATCCAACAATGGATCTCTTCGGCACGAATTTGTCCCATGGATTCCAACGCAATCGTCGCCCCACCGGCAAGCGAAAGTACATGAAATTCGTTCTGGGGGCGAAAACGGACTTCGTGCTGCCACTTGGCACTCACTTGTGGAATCTCGTCTTTTCCCGACAAAGTACGCAGCGTACCCGGGCCAGCCGCCCACCACCTACCAACGGCTTCGGAGACTGGCATTTCATACTCCGTCTCCGGTGCTTCCATTACATGCCGCCCATAACGCATGGAAATTGCTTTGCCACCATCCAAACGAATCCGTCGACGCACCATATCATATACAATTCGTTTGGCGTGAGCTTCAAAGTCGACTGTCGGAGAACGCACCGTGGCGGGATGTCCCCATGCAATTAAGGACTGTGGCTGTAACTTGGGAAAATGGGATTGCCGTGATGTAACGGAAGATTTGCTCGGGTCCAAATGACTCGAATTTGCTGGCGACAACTTGATTTCCAAAGTTTGACAGTTCAGTTGATCACTTTCACCATCCGGACGAAGATGAATGACATCGACTTGTTGTTCAAACCGGGCCGAATGATCAAGAAAGTCAATCAAGAATGGCCCCTCACAACTGACTTCAACTTGAACCTGTGACGGCTCCGTCGAGGAGGTTGCCGTGGCTGGCGAATCAGTAGAATCGGCAGAAGATCCAGCTCGACTTGGTAATGCATTTCCCGCTACTTCCAAATGAATTCGGTCAACATGCACAAGCTCCAAGGAACGCAAACTATTGACTGTAGAGAGGGGTTGATCGGAGTCTCGGTCAGCATCGTCAACCTGCAACTGGATATTCAACTCACGACCTGTGCCAAAGCTGTTGCCATACTGGAAAGTAACCGCGTGTGGTGTCCAGATTCGATCGTTCTCCAAGGAAACTTCTTGTGTTTCCATGCGCAACCTGTCTTCCGCTCCAGGCTCACTTTCTGGACTGTGGATTAAGATAGCGCCCATTAATTGGCCTCTCACCAATTTCCCAACTCGAGCACGACGAAAGGCTAATGGCCCATCAAACTCCAGCAGCGCACCCTCGGGAGCTTGTAAAAGGAATACGCGTCCCGTCTTTTTCCTGGAAATTCCTTGGGGATGGAAAATCGCCGTACACGGTTCAAGCTTTATCCGGCCATCGTCCAGCGTCTTATAGTCCTGAAACAAAAGAGTAAACTGGCGTGTTTCCAAAACTTTAGATTTCTGCAATTCCCAGGAATCAGTCTCAAACAATGGTCGCCAGGTATCATTTAATCCGCCACTAACCAGTTGTTCATTGGTCGGCATCGCTGTAACACTACTGTCCGCTTGTTGTTCCGGCTGAATTTGTGGTTCGACAAACGGTACAATCATCAGGCAATAAGCCCAGTAAGTCACAACTACCACGGTGAAGCTGAGCACGCTACGTGGCAAAGGAAAGCGAATCCAGAAATGCGAAATGGCACCGTCCAACAAATTCATGGGAAATGGTTGCTATCAACTACTCCTGAAAGGAATCTAACCAACCAGGCCAGTCGATCCTCGACGGAATATAAACCGGCCAATCATACATGGTAAAGGAATATTTTCAGTGCCCGAAAAAGGGAAACGAATCAGTATGGCCAACTTTCACAAGATAAACCGTTTGTTGCCAGACAGTGGTCATCACTACACATTTCACTGTTACACATAACCCAACTCTCACCGTTGCATGCAACCCAACTCTCACCGTTGTATGCGGAAGTTCAGATCATTTCGTCCAACCTGCATTTCAGCTTTCAGTCCCTGTGTACCGTTGAATTAAAGCATCCCAACGGCGTTGAGACTTAAGAATCATTTCGACGATTTCGCGAATCGCACCTTGACCGCCCTTCGTTTTAGTGACGTAGTCCGCACTTTGACGAACTTCGGTGCTGGCATCCGCTACGGCCACACCCAGACCTACCAGTTGTATCACAGGCAAGTCTGGTAAATCATCTCCGATGTAACAGACTTGTTCGGCCGTCAGTCCTAACTGTTCTATCATCTCAATAGCAACTGGCAGTTTGTCTTCGAAACCTTGCCGTACCATGTCGATCCCTAGTTCGTCCGCCCGCACTTTGACAATGTGGGAAGTGCGTGCGGTCAACAAGCCGTATTGATAACCGGCCCTGTGCCACAGTGCGATACCCAGACCATCACGTACAAAAAATCGCTTGGATTCGATGCCCTGGTTGTCAAATACAATGCCGCCATCAGTTAGAACTCCGTCAACGTCGGACAGAACAAAACGAATATTCTGACAAAGTGTTCCGAGTTTCATATTATTGCCCACATATCGTCATCTGGTCCCGGAAAATGAAAAACCGTTTGCTCAGGCTAACTGGAACCGCAAGTCAAAAGCGAGCGATGCGTAAGCCCTCAACGGCCGACTGGTTGTTTCCTAGGCTACCTACCTCTGAAACCTGGCCCGGAACTTGACAACCATCTCCGCCTTTGTTTTCTACCTGCTGCACGATTGTGTCAAACGACGAAAGGCCAACCACATCCGTAATGTCGATCAGGCCAACAGGTTTTTGGGCAGAGTCAACCACGGGCAGCTCACTGATTTTTCGTTCCGCAAGAATAGCAATTGCCTCGTGAACTCGTTTGCCACTCTTTACACTCACTGGTTGTCGGGTCATGACCTGATCAATAGGTCGATCCAGATCTTGATCTCGCTGACCCTCTAGTAATCGCACTAAATCGCTGTCAGTGTACATTCCAGTCAATAGGCCATGGTCATTAATTAACAGAATAGCACCGCTGCGGCGACCAGGGCGGCCCGCAGCAACCAGCACTTCGCGAACTGTATTCTTTTCATTGGCCACACGACAATGGTCGAGCGGTCGCATGACATCATCCACACTTGCCAATTGGCGACCCAGATTTCCTCCTGGGTGAAATCGTGCAAAATCCTCTTCACAAAATTGACGCATTTGGCTGGCTACCAGCGCTAGCGCGTCGCCTAACGCCAACATCATGGTCGTGCTGGTGGTGGGGGCCAATGCCAAGTCACCCGCTTCCTGAACCTTACCTATATTCAGTGTGACGTCCGCACAGCGAGCAAGCGTGTTGTCCGGATTGCCGGTAATCGCGATGACAGGAACATTCATGTCTGCAAAATTCGGCAACAATCGTGTGATCTCATCTGTTTCCCCACTTTGTGAAAGTATTAAAATCACATCGTTGGAATCCACGCATCCCAGATCACCGTGAACCGCTTCTGCTGGATGCAGGAACTGGCTAAGGGTTCCTGTTGATGCCATCGTGGCGACGATTTTTTGCCCAATCAATCCAGCCTTACCAATACCACTGACGATGACGCGTCCTTTGCATTCTAGCAAGAGCCTCATTGCACGACAGAATTCAAAATCAATACGATCGGCTAATGACAGTACCGCTCGACCTTCGGTGGCGATGACTTCTCGGGCCCAGCGCATTTGCTCGAATGCGTTGGGGCGCGCTGAACGATTAGGGACTTCCATACCCATGACGATTGATTTGATCGCCTGTAGACGAATGAAAAGGAATAGGTGGCGGCGGAATTGTAACGGGCTTTCCGCTCCAATGCAACGCAAAACCCGCACCAACGGTACTCAGGGCATCTTGGCAATCATTCGCAGGAAAAAAACTGGCATTCGCAGAAAAAACACTGGTTTCGACAAGGAGACCAATCGGTTGCGAAATAATCCCTAATGTACACGAGGTACGGGGGGAACCTCACCGGCTTCGGCCGAAAAGACAGCATCGTGTTGCGTTTGGGAGACCCGTACGATTAGCATTTTGCGTTTCCATGTCAGCACGTCTCCATGAGGAACCAAAAAGCTTTTGCCTAGACCACGATCGATGGGGGTCGGAGCCACCAGCAAGCTCTCGCCGGGTGACAGCACTGCTACCATGCGTAAAGATTCGTAGATTTCGCGCTTTTTGGACATGTCAAACCTCCATCTTCCCATATCCGCCACGATATCTCGTTGTGGGGTACCATGATGAATTTCGGGAGTCAGCTCCAACCGTACACGCCCATCTTCTCGAGGAAATGATTTCAACAAAAAAATACACTGTGCGTCACGGAAAGTACGGCCGATCAAGTGCCCTTGCTGATAAACAATGACATCAAGCAACGTCAAAACATCGGAAGCAACGACACGACTAGGCTGGCCCGATCGACTGTGTAGGCGACGAAACGATTTTTCAGTGGCTTGCTGTTTGCGTCCATCAGGTCCAATCTCGAACAAAATTTCGTCCGATGGAACGTCTACTGCCCGAGGTTGATCTAACAGCTGTCGAATCGTGTCGGGCAATTGTTCACCGACAATACCGCATCGAATTCCATTTTTTAATAAAAGACGCCGTCGTTCCGGAGAAATACGAGTTTCGTCAATTTCCTGCCACATGGCTTCCACAGAACTCATCTCGCCTGCAGGAACCCGAATAAAACCATAGTCCAGACCAATACTGTCGGGCGACATCCTGGAAGTCTTCAGTTTGAGATCTTTCTCAACGGGTTGCTTCCAGGCAGCGCAACCCAAAATAAATGCCAAACTGACAATCACACCAGATAATAAACGTACCCCAACAAGCATGAATTCCCACCACCGCAATGGTTTGCTGCCAAGCTGTTCAATCGTTGTTGAACAACTACGCGATTTGACCCTGGGTGTGGAAGTATAGCGAACTGCTCCCAATCAACGAAGAGTGATTACAGAACGCAAGCACTTGTGGGCGCTCCGAGACAGCCGCATGCCAGTCCACTCGTGACGCCGTCCGCATACGGCAACACCAGTATCTCCTTCGTGACAAACGCACATCCCCCAATTACTGGGGTCGCGTCAATCGCCACGTCTGAAATACCAGTAATGCCACACAAAACAAAGCCACGGTGGACACAATCCACCAGTTTTGCGGTAACAAATCATAGTGCTCAAAACCGGGCACTTCCATCGTGTTTAAGGCGGCCGCTACTGGACTCAGCATCAATGCCGATTCCACCACGGAATGGCCAAAAGGCGCATCCCGTCCGAACCAGAACAGCATTGGCATCACGAGAAGGAACATCAACAAGCCGTAACAAGCGATCGTAGCCGGAGCCGTCCGTTGACAAAAACTACTCACTACAGCACTCAGAGTGACTGCCAGAATAGCTGTCAGGACAAGGCTGATTAACACGTAAACTACTTGTTGCTGCAAAACTGGTTTGATCACCATCATGACCATATAACCCGGTAGTGTCGCCAACAGCACGATCAAAACTGTTGTCGCCACACTAAGCAACTTGCCAAGCAGTATACTCGCAGCAGAAAGAGGCGTCATCATCAACAAAGTCCAGCCACCTCCTTCACGCTCCGAACTAATCAACCCCGCCGCCAAACTCGGTGTCAGAATCAAAACAAGAGCAACCTGCAACACGACCATCATGCCACCTATCGTCTCTACACCCCAAACCAGCGTTCCTGTCGTTGCCATGTAGGTTAACAGTAACGAAACAAGTGCCGACAAAGCCACCAGGCGAATCATCCATTGCGAGCGTCCAAAACGACGACTCCGAAATTCCTTGATCAATACTGGAGGTGTCCAGTTACCAATGGAAGAAGTACGACGGTTAGGATCAATAAGGAAAACGAAGCGACGGAACCATTGCTGACCTTGACTCCGTTCCTGGGTAACCACGCCTTGCGGACGCGGACGATCGAACATCGTCTGTTTCAGACGAATCGCGGCATGTATCACAAAATAAATAGTACTCACTGCCGCCAACAGTGTGAAACGCAACGGTTCACCACGTTGCGTGATCAGACCTTTTGCCGCGAGATCACCTTGGCCTAAGATTTCCATCATTGCCGGTATCGGAGAAGAAGACCGAATCCACCTGGATAGCTCGAGCAAAACACCAGAAGGTTGAGCCTGCAACAGTTGGTACGGTGCCAAGGCTCCAACGGCAAGCATCAAAATCACGCCAAATGTAATTCGTAAAGCTGAATCACTGGTAGCTGCAATGCTACTGACTAGTAATGCCAGCGTTGCATATTGCAATGTCGCCATGAACAAAACGAGATATAAACTGCCCAAATGCTGCCAAAAATCCAAACCAGTCATCGCATAACAGGCTGCCGCCGCGGGTAAGCTCATCAACAATGGCAAAATAACGCACGACAAACACCCCAAAAGCTTGCCACCATAGATTGACCAGTTCGACATCGGGGAATTAAGCAGTAACGCCAACGTTCCCTGTCGTCGCTCACGGACAAGCGTCGTTGCAGGAAAAATCGGAACTAATAACATGACCAAAGCCAGCGAACCATATCCAAATAACTGAAAAACATCTCGCGCCTGACTGCCTTCCAAACTGATTTGCGCATCCGCTGGCCAACGAACAAGCACTAATGCAGCAAGGACCACAGCCGGGATAATCTGCACGGCAGGCGCCCACCAAGAACGAAGAAATCCAAGAACTTCACGATGGACGATAGGATTATTCACAGTAATGCGACCGATCTATGAGTCAGGCAGCGAACCACAATCATAGGGTTGGTGATTCTTCTCGTGTAATCGACAAGAACGTATCTTCTAAATCCGCAGGTATTTCTCGAAACTGACCCACTCCAATACCAGTGGATACTAACTGGGCAAGAAATTGGCTGAGCTCTTCTTCCGATTGACTTGTTCGATATCTGACCGTTAATTCAGCACTTGAGCCGGTTACTGGCGATACTGGTGTAGCATGATCTCGCACCAGGCCCACGGTTTTGTCGACATCCAAGGCATTGATTAATTGAATTTCAATCAAACGATTCTGGCCCACTGTCTTCATGATTTCTTCGAGTGACCCAAATGCCCGCAACCGACCGTGAGTGATAATGGCCACTTGATTGCATATACGTGACAATTCGGGCAGGATATGGCTTGTAACAATTAGCGTTTTACCCATATCTGCCAATTGCAACAGTATTTCTCGCATCTCGATGCGGGCCTGCGGATCGAGTCCATTGGCAGGTTCGTCTAGGATCAAAACTTCGGGATCATGTAATAACGTGCGGGCGATGGCCACGCGTTGTTTCATGCCATGACTAAGACTTTCCACGTAGCGGTCTCGCATATGGGTCGCACCAGCCGTCTCCATCACTTCGTCAACACGGACGATGCGGTCTCGTCGCGGGATAGCAAAAGCCGCACCGAAAAAGTCAAGGTATTCATGCACACGCATATTATCGTAGATACCAAACGTATCAGGCATATAACCCACAAGTTGCTTAATACGTTTGACGTCGCGGACGCAATCAGCCCCGGCAATGGACGCAGTACCAGACGTCGGACGAGCTTGCCCAACCAGAATCTTGATCGCCGTCGTCTTGCCAGCACCATTGGGACCAATGAACCCGAGGATCTGACCACGGTGGACGTCGATCGACAATTCGTCCAAAGCAGTTAGTTCCCCATACTGCTTTGTCAACTTGTTGGTCACCACAACGGCGTCATTGTTCGATGCTGCCATAAAAAAATTCCCGTGTTGGTATTAATCTTTCAAAATCATATCAAAATTCCTGACGTAGTGGAATGTACCATAAACCACAAATAATGCGGACAACTCTCTTGTGAGAGCGAGATCGGTTGCTGAAAACCCCAATCACAATTGGATCGCAGCTGAGGACATTGCCGACAAGCAACATTTCCTGACAAACGACTATTTCTATTATAAAGATAAGTCGATTTGTTCGTCTTCTGGTGGACAATAGGTATTCTATGAAACCAGGCCGTCAACAAGCCTCGATCACCTTGTTAACAGACTAGCATCGAGCAGCGCGTGATTACTGGAAAGGTTGGTGCGAATCGTTAAACTCTCCACGACACAAGATGATTCCGGCATGGTTTGACCTGCCTTGAATATGTTATGCTTGATGCATGAAAAATGCCGCCTCGTCCGATAACGATCGGCCCTTGGACACATCCCTGCCTCCAACCAACCCGCCACCGGAAATCCAGGTAACGCACGCGGGAATCGTCGGTCCAACAGGGGATCTCAGTACAGGGGATCTCAGTACAGGGGATCTCAGTACGAACGTTCCGCCAGACACACCGAGAACGCAACCGCGCGAGTTGCAGAAGTATCCCTATTTAACCGATGCGCATCTACGTTCGCGTCGCCGTCGCATCAGGCTGCCAGTCATCCTCTTTGTTTTGACTTGTATGTCGACGTTTTACACAGGCGTTACCAATTGGGAACCCATTCATTTTTCCTGGCAAGAACCCTCTTTCTTGCAAGCTGACACGAACCAATCTTTTGCCATGACATGTCGCCGTGTTGTGATTCGCAACTGGAAACAGGGAATCGCCTACATGGGGTGTGTCCTGGCCATTATGTTCGCTCATGAAATGGGACACTTCTTAGCCACGATTCGCCACCGCATCCCTGCCAGTCTACCTTATTTTATTCCTTTACCCATTGCACCGTTGGGTACCATGGGAGCAGTTATTGGTATGGATGGACTACGTGCCAATCGTCGCCAACTGTTCGACATTGGACTAGCTGGCCCCCTGGCAGGCTTGGTAGTCGCTATCCCTGTACTTTGGATCGGCATCCAACAACTCGATTTAACCGAGACGCCAACTGGCACCCTGATGCTCGATATTCCCATTTTAGTTCGCTTACTTTTCAATTATTTACAGCCTCCTGGCTATGTCGGTCCACACCACAGTTGGCTCGGACAAACCATCGCTATCGGTCAAGTCAATCCTTATTTTATGGCAGGTTGGGTAGGGTTATTGATCACCGGTCTTAATATGCTGCCAATCAGCCAATTGGACGGTGGGCACGTCATCTACACCTTGTTTGGCAAGCGAGCGCATTGGATCGCACGGGCATTCTTATTGGCAGCCATCCTGTTTATCGTATTCGCAGAAGCCTACATTTGGTTTCTCATGCTGTTAATCATCGTACTCATTGGTACGGACCATCCTCCAACCTCCAATGACCAGATGAGTCTTGGGCCGCTGCGCATCATGATCGGAGTAACGTCGCTTCTCATTCCAATACTCTGTTTTCCACCGTTCGGAATGCAATTTATAGGCATTTGAGCAAGATTTGATCTCTTTTATTTGTTTGACAGGATAACACTGCGCGGAATGCTGCAGCAGACAAAACCTGAATCAAACTGGCACGCCAACGTTCCCCGATAAGAAACGTTCAATCTCTCAACGATTCCAAACTCAAAACAGTCTTTGGTTTTCGACGACTCATTCACCGCCGCGGTGACTGGCCTCGAATAACATTCTGTGGCTCTTTCAATTGGCTATTCAAAGGGCTAGCCTGCTGCATCAGCGGTAAGGAAACATCAACCGATTTCCTGCGGTTCACCTCCAATGCAAGCTGCTCGATCAGACCCGGGGACACGCTTTCCAAGACAAACACTTCGCTCTTTTTCGATTTGTTTTTGGGACGGACGATACAAATTACCTCGGCATCATGTAATGTTGCTGCACTTGTCGGTTCCGGTGTCACAGCTTGTGCAACTTCCGCAGCCAGGCTGGTGGCTGACTTTTTCCGATTCAGCTGATAAACAAAGCTCAAACCCGCTTGGTCCAATTCACCCTGAATGGCCGGCAGAGCTGCATAGAGACCTTGCTTGTCAGCCGGATCCGCGGCGTTGCATACTCCTATTAACTGCCCATCAGTGGTAAACAAACCTCCGCCGCTACGACCATCGGGAGGCTGTCCCACTACCTGAATATTAGGTGGGCCCAGATACTTGTCGATCGAAACAATGCGAGTCTCAGCCCACGCTGGGCCACCGCCACGGTCGCAGCCTGTGACCCATGCTGCCTCACCCATTTGAAGTTGACGATCTCGAGAAGCCACCCTGATCGGTTGTACTCGAACGCCCGGCTGAAAGCTTACCAGTCCTAAATCACGGTCCAAGTCGTATCGCACCAACTGGGCGGGTGCCGAATGGGACTGGCCACCTACAAACAAATCCACTGTAATTTCTCCCCGGCCTGCCGAGTCACGAAACAGGTGGCCGCAAGTCAACACCAAGGCTTCCCGTTGATGCACGTCGATGATCGTACCGGATCCATACGAAGCACCATCGGCGTCAGCCACTCGAATGCGAACCGTTGACGCCAGTAACTCAGACACCATTCCGTTGGGGGCCTGAACCGGTTTGACATACTGGACTGGCAATGCCGATGGTCGCTGGCGATTTGAACCAGTTGTTAACAAAAGAGAAGAGGCCTGAGAACCCATCGAATGTGGCTTGGCAGTCCCCGGCGCTGCCTTGGCAAGCATTTGACGCAGTTGATCATAATTAGCAGATCCTGTAACCCGATCCACCTCCCGTCCATCAACTAGCATGATAAAACATGGAATCGCTCCCACACCATATTGCTGTGCTGATTCAGGGTTCTGATCAATATCGATTCTACAAACCGGATAACCCTCCGATTCAAGATACGAAACCACTGGTGCCAGCGCTCGACATGGTGCACACCAAGGCGCAGAAAATTCCAATAAAGCCGTTTCACCGGCCGCGGTCCACAAGGTCACCACGAGAAGCGCTGGAAGCGTCATCATTATTTCCCCTCCTTGGAAACATTTTGCCAATCGTTCACGCAATGACGAACGGAAATCACATCATTCGTAGGTTCTACTAGGACCTGATGGACGACATGTTCCCTGAGTCAGTTCCAATACGCTCACGGTGGCGTAACAAACAACCTTAGTTCGTCACTTTCTCTTGCTAGATTGCGACTTATCTAAGGGCAGGATTTGCTTGTCATTGACATGGTCGTCACTGGCAATGCAAAATGCTCCTTCGTTTTGCCATCTATGACAAGGTCAATTCACTAACACCATGCTTGCAATGTTCGTCGCAAGCAACAAATCCAAAGCCTTGAATCAATGATTACCGCTAGATTTTCGTATAGTGCAGGCAGGAAAAATGGAAACAAATTTCATATCAAGCCCGGGCAGATGCGTAAAATGTTTTATTTCCACTATTTAGGGAATGTGATCTGCCTACCAACAGAACTCTGCTGACTCGGACCATGTCGTCAAATTGAGTACGGAAACCCGCCGTCTGAAAAATCACGCTGACAACTCGGTCCCCAGGCGCGCCCAAACCTGGGTGTTTTTTGGACAGAAGCATCGTGAATTCCATGATTTTACACACGACGTTTCAACCACACTGTTGGCATGTCGTGAATGGTATGTCCGGCTCAGGCGAGCCCTGTATCCGGAAATACACCTCGATTCTTGTAACTGGCCACAGAATCCAGAAACACCCTACAGCACACACTCGCCCCAAACGTCATGCTGGGCTACAATGCTTCGCTCCGAGAACCTTATGAAAGTTCTTGCCTTAGAACGACCCGTACTGGACTAACCACCCACCCTATCGTTGATGACAACGATAGAAATCCTTAAACCGTTTAATTTGGTTGTCCGCAGCTATTGCCCGATCGTTACGCATTGAAGACATTCTTTCTATGACCACACGTCAAATTCTGGTGACCGCCGCCCTACCATACGCCAATGGCCCCATTCACATTGGTCATTTAGTGGAATACATCCAAACTGATATTTGGGTACGTTTTCAAAAATTGCGTGGCCAGCGGTGCATTTACATTTGTGCGGATGATACGCACGGTACGGCGATCATGAAAAGCGCTCGCCAGCGTCATTGTAGTGAGGCTGAATTTATTGGCGAGATGAGCGATCAGCACCAAACCGATTTTGCCGGCTTCGATATTAATTTTGACAATTATGGTAGCACGCATAGCCCGGAAAATCGTGCCCTCTGCCTGCAAGTATGGCAAGCTTTGGAAAACGAGGATCTTGTCGAACGCCGCAAAGTCACCGAATTATTCGATGCCGAAAGTGGCGAATCACTACCTGATCGTTTTGTACAAGGAACCTGTCCCAAGTGTCAGGCATCCAACCAATACGGAGACAACTGTGACAAATGCGGTGCCACTTATGCTGCAATCGACTTGGTAGATCCGATCAGTACAACTAGTGGAAAACCACCTGTGCGAGGTGAGGCTGATCATTTCTTTGTAAAGATCGAGGCACGACATGAATTTCTCGAAGAGTGGACACAATCGGGTGGCCATCTGCAGAGCGAAGTTGCTAACTATCTGAAAGGACATTTTTTAAACGAACCACTAAGAGACTGGGATGTCTCACGACCTGCTCCCTACTTCGGATTCGACATCCCAGGCACTGACGGCCAGCACTACTGGTATGTCTGGTTTGATGCACCGATTGGCTACGTGGCGTCCACACAACAGTGGTGCAACACGCATGGCGAAAAACTAGAAGATTGGTGGAATAGCAAGGACACAGAAATCCATCATTTTATCGGCAAAGACATTCAATACTTTCACTGTCTCTTTTGGCCAACCATGTTGAAAACCATTGGCTGGCAGCTTCCGACCAAGGTTCATATCCATGGGTTCTTGACCGTTGACGGTGAAAAAATGTCCAAAAGCAAGGGCACTTTTGTCCGCGCAGCAACCTACCTGCAACACCTGAATCCCTCCTACTTGCGTTATTTTTATGCTTCCAAGCTAGGACCTCGGGTCGATGACCTGGATTTAAGTTTACCCGAGTTTGTCAGTAAGATTAATTCCGATATGGTCGGCAAAGTTGTCAACCTGGCAAGCCGAACAGCACGGTTCGTAAAAGAGTCAGGTTTGTCCACTACTTATCCTGACGATGGTGGTCTGTTCCAACACGGCGCAGCAGTGGGAACAGAAATTGCCAATGCTTACGAAACTGGTGATTTTAATCGTGCCATGCGGCTGATCATGGATCTGGCAGATCGTGCAAATCCCTATGTCGAAAACCAACAACCATGGAATCTTCGTAAAGATCCCACTGCTACACAGCAGTTACAGGATGTCTGTACGGTCGCACTCAATTTATTTCGACAGATTGTCATTTATCTTACACCTGTCCTGCCCAAACTGGCCACGCAAACAGCCGAATTACTATCTGCCCCAATCGACCACTGGGACCAGTCACAGCAGCCGCTTGTTGGCACCCCAGTGAAACCTTTCAAACACTTATTATCACGCGTTGAATTGAAGGATATGGAAGCCATGATCGAAGACAGTAAACAACCCGATAGCAACGCTCCCAGCACCTACAGCGACAGTGCTGCGCCACTACAAGAAGAACCTTTGTGCGAAGAAATCAATTTCGATGATTTTATCAAGATCGATTTGAGGATCGCCCGTGTCGTAGCTGCCGAAGACGTGCCAGACGCTCGGAAACTTTTAAAATTAACCTTGAGCCTTGGTGGTGACGAACAACGAACAGTTTTTGCCGGCATCAAAGAGGCGATTGCACCTGAAGTACTCGTCGGTCGTCTGGTAGTCATGGCTGCCAATCTCGCACCACGAAAAATGAAATTTGGTGTCAGTGAAGGAATGATTTTGGCATCTGGGCCAGGCGGTAGCGATGTCTTTATGCTCAGCGCGGACGAAGGCGCACTACCCGGTCAGCGTGTTCACTGAAATGGGTGTCAATCCATTCGGCAAAAGAAATTGAGCGGTCTGCCAACAAACGTACTGGACGGATTCCGTTGGCATTCCAAATTGTTTCACAAACGTTCCTTTTCAAAACAAAATCGTTCCATGCTTTCCTGGCTAGCTGATTTGCTCGTTTTGCGACCGTCGCGCCATCCAGTCCCCGCAATTGGTTTGACACGTCGTTTAATACCATTTCGAGGTGGCAATGTCGAAGTCTGGTGGAAACGGCTCGGTCATCACACAGCTGCTACAGAGAGCAAAACCAGGCCTACGGAGATACATATTTTAAAACTCGTCGGAGTCGGTGGACGCGCGGAATGCTCGACCATCTATCCCCTCCATCTATGGGACAATTTGGTCGCCGAAGTTTGGACTGTTAATCCCTGTGGATTTGGAGGCAGTAGCGGCCGCGCATCGCTGTCGACTTGGGACAAAACCGCAGAAACTGTCTTCGACCACATTACGAAGAGCGCCGATTCAGCGCCTGTGCTGATTATGGCAAACAGTCTGGGCACAGCAGCCGCCATCAGTATCGCTTCGCGCCGGGATGTTGCTGGCCTGATATTGCGCAATCCGCCGCCATTGCGAGAACTTATCGTCGGCATGCATAGCTGGTGGAACTTTGGTCTGGCAGCCCGTTTGATCGCCTGCCAAGTTCCTAACAATCTGGACAGCATCCGGTTAGCGGCAAAGTGTAATACACCAGCCATTTTTATAACCAGTGCTCAAGACAAAACAGTTCCACCACAGTTCCAGGAACAAATACGTCGTGCTTATACGGGCCCACAACAACATCTAGTGTTGGCCGATGCAAACCACAACACACCGATGAACCGCAAGGAAATGACCCGGTTTTACAAAATGCTTGACTGGCTGCGCAGCCAGATCAAATCACTCTCTCATTCGAATATATTGGCTTCCGCACAAAGTGTTTAAAATGCACGCCTTGACATCTGCAAATCCCCAGGGCAACACCTCGCTGGATTTGTCTATTCATCTTTTGTGAAATGTCATGCTTCTGCGTTCGACGACACAAATGGAAAATTCAACGGACAGCATGCCCTACTTTTTCTTTACGCGTTGAAAGGGTTAAGCACTTTGTGGCTGGCGTTTCATTCATCAACCAACTCGCAGTTCTGCACATAGTCTTCATTCACAACTCGAAATTTCATAGAATCTAATCCATGTGGGAATTGTCAGCCTTACAGCTTGCTAACGTTGTATTGATTCTGTTTGCGGCTGGCATGCTCCAAAGCACCATCGGTTTTGCGGCAGGAGTTTTTGGTATCCCATTATTGCTTTTGGCTGGCATTTCTTTGCCTGAATCTGTCGGAATCAGCCTCCTACATTCCTTGTTGCACTGCAGTATCGGTTCCTACACACTTCGTAAAGACATACAGTTTCGTGATACACTTTTACCTCTGATCCTGCGTGTGGGAATGTTGCCAGTCGGCATGTGGTCCATGTGGTATGTTGGATCCGTTGATCAGGGCCAAGTGAAACAGATCGTGGGCAGCATTTTGTTGATCATTCTCGTCGTTATGTGGCGAGTCCGGGTTACACCTCGCAATGTACTACCCAGGAGGTGGACCATTTTGTCATTTGTTATTAGCGGTTATCTGGCAGGATTCTGTGGAATGGGAGGTGCATTCATGGCGTTGTGGGTCATGGCTCATGATTGGAGTACGCGCCGCTCTCGTGGATTTATGATGTTCATGTTCCTGGTGACATTGATCCCACAAGCTATTGGCATGCTATTTATCTTTCCAGAAAAAAGTGTTGCTGCCTATCAATTGGGCATAGTATTACTGCCCGTTGCACTCACTGGTACTTGGCTGGGACTTACCATCGGAAATCGCTTGCCTCGGAATTCACTCCGTTGCCTCGTGTATGGAGTACTGCTGATGATTGCACTTTGGTCAATCGTCAGTCCCTTTCTGTAAAACAACGCTTATTGGTATCCACGACAAGTCATCTTCAACACAAACCAGCCGGCCATGAAGATTCAGCGCCATACGGCTCTCATGTTCTTCTTCGATTTTACAAGGGTTTTGTTTGAGTTAGTCCCGTCAAATACTCTCTGAGACCTTGGGTGATTTTGGCATGGAGTACCCCCTGCTGGCCTTGCTCAAGAATAAACACGTATCGCTGGTCAAGATCAAACAACAATGTCGTTCGCTCCTGGTCACCAACGAATTGAAGAGCGTGTTGCCAACAAGGTAAACTACCAGGTGTCGCGTGCCAATCGTAACTAACATCCTGTAGCAATGCATGCCTCAGATGGGATAGACCAACCGCATCGCTAATATCCAACCAAGAGGTACCGTTGAACAGTGTGTCTGACAGGACTGTAATTTCATCTTGGTTCGTCAGGCTCACCCCGTTGGACCCTGGCAGTTCCAAATAAGTAACTTGCGATGCAGAAGTGACACATTGCGCTGAAGCAGGCCCAAATAGCTCTAAAACCTGATCGGTCATCTGGCATTTGAACCATATGCCGAATCCTGCAGCAACCAGAGCCATACTTAGAATCGCCAAGATAGCTTGTTTTCCACGCATAAACCGTTTCTTACGATAGCAACATTGGTTTTCAGTTAACGAAAGTCCGAGTATACTCGTCTTTATACGATGCCGTCAGGAGACATCAGAATGGTTCCCATAATCATGATTCACCAACTACAAGTGGACAACCGCATACCGATTGGTCATGACTAACCGACCACCTCTTATCTGTTGACAATACAGTTCACCACCATTCACCATTCCAAAAATAATATATCTATGGGAGAGCGTTCAGATGCCGGACAAGTTTGATCCTTACCGTGAAGCATTAGTCGTCGAACAAAACACCCTCTGGCCCGGTACATTTGACACGTGGGAGTCCAGCAAAAAACAAGCACTCGAGACAGCATTGCATGCAGACGCCGAATCGGTGTCAGTCCTGGAGTACATTCGTATTCACACCGGGTTCTGTCGACAAATCACGGTGACTGAAGAAGACGTGGAACGAATTCAAACCACCACAAAATAGTGAACGTCATTGCGCGATAGGGTGCGCCATCCACGGCACTTACCAGCCACCTTGACAACTGAATTTGCAATTTTTTTAAAGTGGCCAGTGGTGCTGAAATTTTCGTTCGGCTACAAACCATCTCCAAACACGAACTTAGCGATAGGGGCTCCAGGATGGTCTGCGTGGAATTTTTGAGGCGTTTTGGAAGTCCGCGTCCGTAATTGAAATTGGACTGGGGGGTGCTGGTGGTCTGCCTGTCGTGCGACTGCGATCGCTTTTCAGATTTTGGTCTTGATTCTCAATCAACAATTCATCTGGAACGGCTGGACGACCAATGTTGTCATCCACCAGCTGGCCCCGCATATTATTTTGCCGTCTCTGTTGCCGTGCAAATCGTGTCGAAGGTGTCCAGTGGGACGATATTTCCCCTGACTGATCAATCGTAATCGCCTGATCGGTGACAAGTGGTCGTCCATCCACGGTTTCATAGCGGGCGAATAAATGCAATTGTGAATGGGTAGGGAACTTCTCCTTCCAGGGAACTTCGAGATGAATTCCACTATTAGGTCCCTCTTCAAATAATAATCTGGAAACTTCCAAATCGTCAAAATCCCTGCGGACCAAGCGGGCCCATTCATCTTTCTTCTGAGGGTCTAGTACCACCACGGTGATGGGCCCAGCCAGTGGCACAAACTGACCCTCGGTATTTCGGGGTTCCAGCACGACTGTCACACCATCGTCTCCAGGAACGCCATCCATATCAGTGCCACCTGTCATTCGCTGATTGAACACAATGTGTGTCACATGAGTATTGATTGGTTTATTAACCTCATGATTTTGAGGAACTTGACGCTTGAATTGACCATCTGCGGGCATAGCTTCCGTAACGATTTTTTGCTCATCCCAAGGCTTTGACAATCTGCTCTCCAAAAGTGCTTGATTGGCCGACTGTTTGATTGCCTGAAACTTATCGATCTCAGCACCCAACTTAACACCCGGTACTTCAATCAATCCTTCCACAATACCCCCATCTACATCTGCTTGGTTCGCTTCGGTTTCCGCTGTTTCACGCAACACACCAGGTGGAAACAACTCTTGCGACACATCTGACTGATTTACAGGATCTGTCGACTGAATTGCCGGGTCGGGTTGGCCGTTCCTTTGCGCCAGTTCGTCTTCCAAATGGTAAATATAATCTTCCATTTGCCTTAATTCCTGGTGCAACAGGTCGAACTCCAGGCCTGTTTGGCGATGACGACAACATCCACTAAATGTGAACAAAGCGGTGGCCAAAAGCACACCGTAGACCGCAAGCATCCTTGCCACGCGCATCATGGTATCACCCACTAGATTAATGAACTATTTTCGATGTTTTTTACAATGGACAACCGAACGGTTGCCTCTGGAAAAGACGGTAAGCCGGACCTAACGACGGTTGGTACGTTAATGCTGAGCAGCTACTTACGATTTGACAGGTTCAATATGTTCAATCACACGGTCAATCAACGAATACTCCATCGCTTCTACCGCCGTCATAAAGCGGTCCCGATCTGTATCTTGTTCAATCTTTTCTAATGAATGACCTGTATGCTTGATCAAAATCTCATTCATACGTTGTTTAATTCGCCTTAATTCTTTGGCATGGATCATAATCTCTTCGGCAGTACCTTCCATGCCCGCCAACGGTTGATGGATCATAATCCGTGAGTTGGGCAAGGCGTGTCGTTTTCCTTTTGCACCGGCGGTGAGCAGAACAGCACCCATCGACGAACACTGTCCGATACAATAAGTAGCAATATCACAATTGACAAACTGCATCGTATCGTAGATGGCCATTCCTGCACTGATACTGCCACCTGGCGAATTGATATACAACTGGACGTCGGCGTTGGGATCTTCTGACTGTAGAAATAACAATTGTGCAACAATGGTATTAGCCACCTCATCATTGACACCCGAACCCAAGAAAACGATACGATCTTTGAGCAGGCGACTATAAATATCAAACACGCGTTCTTCACGACCGCTTGTCTCGATGACGTAAGGAACTAGGGGCATTGTTCGATGGCTCCGTTAATGGGTCGATTGACTTTTCGTCGTCATTAATAGGGACTGTTGGACTGAAAATCTGTTGGTTCTATCGCTTGGATTCCCTCAATGGCACATCCCCAAGGGCTTGTCAAAAGAAATGACCACTTGGTTTTACACTTGATTGACACCTGAGGCGATCTTGCCAAGTTCAACAACTGAATTTGTTAATTATCATCATCGTCGTCTTCACCCTCGAGGGATTTGGTCAATACGTCATCCACCAAACCATACTCCTTGGCTTCGCCAGCATTCATGTAGAAGTCACGATCCGTATCCTGGGCAATTCTATCCACTGATTGCCCGGTATGTCCCGCAAGAACTTTGTTCAAAACCTCACGAGTATTGATGATTTCCTGGGCCTGTATCTCAATGTCACTAACCTGGCCGCCAACACCGCCATAGGGCTGGTGGATCATCACTTTTGCATGTGGCAATACATAGCGCCTGCCTTTTGTTCCACCGGCCAGCAAAACCGCTCCTCCACTGGCCGCCAGTCCAACACAGTAGGTTGCCACCGGGCAACTTAGGATCTGCATCGTGTCATAGACAGCCAGCGTGGCAGTGACGCTACCACCAGGCGAATTGATGTAGAAATGAATCTCTTTGCGTCGATTCTCGCTTTGAAGATACAGTAACTTCATCACCAGTTCATTTGCATTACCATCATAAATCTCGCCTTGCAAAAACACAATTCGATTTTCAAGCAGTAAATCCCCTAGCGTCAGCTGTCTTTGACGCTGGTAGTCCCGGTAAGCATGTTGATTCAGTGAGGTGGCAAACGTATTCGGATTCATGATCCCAGCAACTCCGTGAGGCCTACAAATATCAAATGACGATGCAATTTTTCAGACAATTTTTCAGACAATTTTTCAGGCAATTTTTCAGGCAATTTTCTGTATCACTGGCAAGCGGCAACAGTTTTGGCGAAAGCACTATCGCTTTGACGCTGTACACTTTCTGACAGTGTTATCAAGGGCCACTTGGCTCCTCTTATTACTTTCTCATGTTGAAGTCAATCCATTGAGCGAACATTTTCTGCAGACAGTTGTTATCTCTTCGGCGGCATACCAAGGGGCGCGCTGTGAAGTACAAAAGCTCCATGCCCACTCGCTGGCTCCGCCAGGCATTGTGTTATTTTCGGTCGACAGGTTGTCGCAACGACTGTCCACCAGGCGCGTGTTTAGCTTCTGGAATCTGGGCGTCATCGACTCCACCACCGATCGCCACACTAACGGCTTCTACGTCGTAATCCAAGCCTTGGAACTTAACTTCATTAAATTCCGCATGAGATTCGATTTGTTGAAGTACTTTCCTTTCGATGATCTGATTACGCAAGGCATCCATGCCACTCCCTTTTTCCAAGCGGGCCCGAACGCGGCGAGGGCTTTCATCTTGTTGACTGGCAATCAACGAGATCTCAATGCTGTAATCTTCCTCAGTGACTTCGACCGATTCGTCTTCGGCAACGCGTTCCAAAATGAAATGCTCTTTCAACGCTTTCTCGGTAGCCACCGTAGCATTTTGACGAAGTTCATTTTCATGGGCACGCATAGCAGCATCGTCAAAACCACTAGCCTGCAGTTCCAACATGGCGCGTTCCAACTCTCGGGCACTTTGGCGTTTCAATAAATCCGGCGGTAGTTCCCAGTCGGCGGATTTCGTTAACCAATCCGTGATCTGCCGTCGAATACTCTGCTGCTGATGGTAAACCAATTGTCGTTCCAATGCGTTCTTCAAGGCATCTCGCAATGAACCTTCATCTTGATAATCGCCAAGGGTTTTAAGAACCTCTGCCGTTAATTCAGGTAACTCCAGCCTCTTGACTTCCAATACATCAAATTCGACGGTAAACTCGGCACCTCTCAACTCACGATTAGGCGCCGTGTCACTTAACTTGGTTTGAGTTTCCTTTTTATCACCTGAGACCGCGCCTACCATAAGCTGGTCAAATTGTTCAATCCGACAGTCATGAAAACTGAGAGTGGGACGGACTCGCAACGATAATTCCTCGTGCTTCGCCTCTTCGATTACCTTGCCATCGACTCGCGTCGTGGCGTTGACCACCACATAATCTCCCGCCTCGGCAGCACCCTCGTACGGAACCACGTGAGCTTTGGTCGACAACAGACGCTCTAATTGATGATTCACATCTTTCTTGGTAAATTTTCGCGTCGGCCGATCAAGTTTCAAGCCTTTCCAATTGGGCATATCAAACTCTGGTCTGACCTCAATGTCAAACTCAAAAGTCATCGGGCCTTCGTCTGGAATGGAAACTGCCTCGAAATCAAAGTTGGGTTCACTGATCGCAGAAAATTCCTGTTCCTCAGTGACTTGGTTCATCGTGTCCAACAACAATGAGCCTTTCACTTGGTCAGTCACATCTTTACGAAATCGTGATTCCACGAGTTTGCGAGGTGCACGCCCAGGCCGAAAACCAGGAACTTCTGCCTTAGGCATTAATTCGTCGATCGCTTCCTGGAAATAACGATCGACGTCTTCCCGTGCAATCGTGACCGTGACATGTCTTTCACATGCACTCGGGGTTTCAACCTGCACGTCTAAGGACAGGCCCTGTTTTTCCTGCTCTTCACCGCCCTGTGGTTGGTCATCCGCGGTGGGTTCGGTCAAAGTGTCTTCGTTAGTAGCCATAGAAATCTGTACACTTGAAAAACAAAAGGTAACGAAGTTGTAATGCCTGACTTTTGGGCTGCGCCGTACTTTTAAGTCTTTAAACGACGGAAAACATCATGTGAGGAACACATCACCGACCGAAAAGTCATCGGTCGAAACACGTCTCAAAAAAGTCCTTGACTCTCCAGTTCTAGCATTACGTGATAATCGAGTGGAAGTCCCTGACCAATTTTGGTCAAACATTTCACTTTTCCGAAAAACCGACAAGAGCGGGTGATGGGATTCGAACCCACGACAACAACGTTGGCAACGTTGTGC
>CAYMUR010000071.1:13151-27008 GCA_964393615.1 uncultured Pirellulaceae bacterium | reverse complement strand
CTGCATCGCGATAAACGGAGTCATGGTATTTGAGAAAATATTGACACAGTGCCGTGGTTTGCTCTTCCGTGCGTTCCTGGCTGGGGGTGGTTATTAATTGGAGAATAGAATTGTTGCTACCGCTGAAAAAATTTGTTTCTAATTTATATTTTTGGGCCAAATACTGCCCGATTTTTTTTTCCTCGTCTTCGGTGAGGCTACGATCATAGACGATCAGTTCTGCCACATTCATGGCTGGCGTAAATTTAGTGCCGCCATAGCCAAGAAAAAGTGGCCCGTCCAAAATGTTGAGTCCCGCGGTTGAGCCTGATACCTCCTGGGCGTGTCCGTTGATCGTAATCGAAGTGGTGTTGATCGGCTGGTTTGCTTGTTTGCGGATGGAGATAATCACAGGTGCATTTTGCGGTAACGTCGTAGTGGTCGCATCTTGGCCAAACGCGCTACCAATATCCAGCCGATGTTTGACCGCGTTACTATCGATTTCAAGGAACTGAATGGTTCCTGCGCCTTTATCGGTGCCAAAAAGAAAAGCAATCTGGCTCGCTGGCATTTGTGGTTCTTCTACATGGAATTCGGCAGCCAGAAAAACCGTATAGTTGGGATCTCCCTGCAGCCCAAAGTTCTGTTCCGTCTTGAGTTCATCACTTCGCAGTGAATACTTCAGCGACGGACCGCCCACAAAACCCGATTTGGCGAAGTGCGGCTCGGTTGTTTCCGAAGTTGACGTTTTTAAGTCGAAGCCGTGAGGACCTTGGTCTTGCCAGAGAGAAATCGCCTCCTCGTGTTTTGACCCGTTTTCAACCAGTGATGTGATTTCGTACCAGGCATACAAGTCGGACACAAAAGAAGGGTGTGTTGTTATCAAACGGGGATCTTTAAACGATGCCAGTTCGACAAGTTGTTGTTGTGCGGAGGACCGCTTGATTGTAGGGATCGATAGAATATTCTGGAGCGAATCGCGGTCCAGGGGGGCGTCATTTGCCAGGGCGGTTTTTAACCGATTTTCCCATGCGATTTGGTCTGTAACGTTCGATCCTTTTCGTTCGTCCATGATCGCTTTCTGCGCAGCGATCGCTTTTTTGAGGTCGAACAAGATTTGTTTTTCCGCACGACTGAACGCTCTTGGTATCTCGAATTCGGACCACATGGACGTGGATTGTCCATCCACCATGGTTTTCGTGCTGCGAAAAATACCAGCCATTGAGTAATAGTCGAGTGTTGGTATCGGATCAAATTTGTGGTCATGGCAGCGAGCACAGGCAACGGTGAGGCCCATGAAGGCACGGCTCGTTACATCGAGTTGCTCATCAACAACATCTAGCTGCATCAATTTCTTGTCAGCTTCGGCCGTGGCCTTGGGGCTGAACATCAGAAAACCCGATGCAATGATATGTTCGTTGGTTAAATGCTGGTCGTCCGTTTTTGGGAGTAAATCACCAGCTATCTGCTCAATGATAAAATCCGAATAGGGCTTGTCTTGGTTGAAGGCATTGACGACGTAGTCGCGGTAGCGCCATGCGTAACGAAGAATCCAATCCGCTTCTTGCCCCAAGGTGTCGGCATACCTGGCCACGTCAAGCCAGTGTCTGCCCCAGCGTTCACCATAATGGGGAGACGCGAGTAGGCGGTCGACCACTCTCGACTTGGCATCTGGTGACTGGTCATTGGCAAACTGGTCGAGTGCTTCCAGGGTCGGTGGCAATCCGAGGACGTTGAACATCACGCGCCGTAACCAGGTGTCGTGTTTTGCAGCTGGCGCCGGTTGCAGGTTGTTTTCTTCGAGACGTGCCAGGATGAAATGGTCCAGTGGTGATGTCGGCCACTGCTTGTGATTGACAACAGGCAGCGAAGGATTGGCCACGGCTTGAAAAGCCCAAAAGGATTTCTGTTCCTCTGTGAAAGTCGTTTCTGTCGGAGGAGGAATTGGTTTGTACCCGGTCCATCTTGCACCTTGCTCAATCCAGTTTGTGAGAATTTGGATTTCGCCAGGAGTCAACGGATCCTCATCATCGGGTGGCATCTTGACATCCCCTGCACCTCGAACCACCTGAATTAATAAGCTGTGGGCCGGGTCGCCAGCAATGACAACAGGGCCTGATTTTCCACCTGCCATCAAACCTTCGGCCGTATCAAGTCGCAACGAAGATTCCTGGTTGTCCTGCCCGTGACATCCCGTACAGCGTTGGATCAACAAAGGCCGGACTTTTGATTCGAAATAGTCGATCGCTGCGAGATCAGCTTCTTTCTCGTTTGTTTCGGCGCCCCCTGCTATGTTTGTTGAAACAGTTGCCGAAATGAAAATTACCAACACTCGCAAAACATCGACGGTGAAACCATGAAGAAAGTTTTGCTGGTTTGAGTGAAGTGCCATGGGGTGGGGCCAGCTGATGGCCTTGCAATGTGGCTGGAGTCTGTTTTTTGGGCAATCTTTCATCATCATGATAAACGTTAGAGCACGAGGTCACGATAGATTTTCAGTTGTCACGCACTATTGTGTTTGAGTAGGTTTGAAGGCAGCTGGATTTCATTGCTGAATTTCATTGCTGAATTTCATTGCTGAATTTCATTGCTGAATTTCATTGCCAAGCACGCTCTAGTCTAAGCAAATTTCCTGAGGAGGTCAACTTTTCTAAGGCCCGTCTGTGCAACAAAAGAAGGAACTTTCATGGTACGCATTCTTAGGGATGGGATTCTTGACATGTTGGTTTTGCGGCTATCTTTTTCAAGAAAAAAATCCCGGCAAAATCTCGTTCAGTGCCCCACGTCTGTTTGTCAATGTAGCAGTCAACGTTACAGCGTGATGAGTTGGGAAGAATGCGCAGGCGGAATGGTTGAAAGATTCAGTCATCGTTCCTGTCGACCTAATCCAGCAATACGTGGAAAGGGTGATTCGAATAGGTCAAACGCGTCGTGAACGGCCTGTTTTTAGTGCACTATCAACAATGAGGATGTTCTGCAGAACCTGTTCTCGACGGACGGTTCGTTTTTGTGTGAGTGTTTCAAGCGTCCTTTATTTTCTGGTAGGGCGTGGTGTCCCCGCTGTGACTGTCGGTCATTGGGTCTATCTGCTTGTCGGTGGCTGGAAATCGGTTGACAGTTTTTGATTATCGTAAAATTTTCGCAGGGCAAAATGACTTAAGAGCTGCCTATTGCGACGGCAACAGAGCCGTGTTATTGTGATTGCCACGATGCCTTAGAATTATTCGTTACTCTTCTGTTTCTGCATTGGAAGAACGGCCATGCTGACCGTTGATTCACCCGACACGTGTGGATTTGATCCTGTTCGTTGGCGAGCAGTCTTGGAGTCTATCCAAGACCTTTGCAACCAAGACGTTCTGCCGTCGGCGGGGATGTTCGTGGCGCGGGCAGGGCAAACGATGGGCACGTATGTTTTTGGTCGACAAATGCTGGCTGGTGCTCCGTCGTCGATACGAGAAGATGCTATTTTTTTGGTGGCATCTATTACCAAGCCGATTGTCGCTTGTGGTGCGCTGTTATTATTAGAACGGGGACGATTGGCCTTGGATGATCGGGTCACGGAATTCATTCCCGAATTTGGCCAACAAGATAAAGCCGGTGTGACAATTCGTCACTTGTTGACGCACACGTCGGGTTTGCCCGACATGTTGTCAAATAACCAGGAGTTACGTGAACAGCATGCGCCTGTGGTGGATTTTGTGGCGAATACCTGTGAGGTGAAATTGGATTTCCCTTCCGGTCACCGTGTGCAATATCAAAGTATGGGATTTGCGATCTTGGGAGAAGTGATTGCCAGGGTGACTGGTAGTGCATGTCCCCAATTCCTGAAGGATGAGTTTTTTGATCCACTCGAAATGAACGACACGGCGCTCGGAGCCCCAGATACCTGGTTCGAGGGTCCGAATTCCCGGGTGAACCGTATTGCGGAACTCCGTGTTCCCGACGAGCAACAAGAAATGCTGGATTGGAATTGGAACAGCCGTTATTGGCGACAACTAGGTGTCCCTTGGGGTGGCTTGCTCACGACGCCCCGTGATTTGGGCAATTTTTCGTCGATGATGTTGAACGGTGGTCAGTTCAAAGGGAATTCGATTCTTTCACCTGCGTCGGTTCTTGCTGCAACGCGGAATCAACTGACGGCCATGAAAAACCTGCCAGAAGAAGAACGCCGCTGTAAACCGTGGGGGCTTGGTTGGCGATTGAATTGGTCAGGACACAGTGCTAATTTTGGAGACCTGTTGGGTCCCAACAGCTATGGGCATTGGGGGGCGACCGGGACGGTCTTGTGGATCGATCCCGATACAGAAACATTGGCAATTTTCTTGACAACATTGCCACAAGAACCACGGGGTGTACACCTTACCCGGGTCTGTAACCAGATTGCTGCGGCACTGCTATAAGAGAGGAAACAGGCCGACGGTAGATGTTGGCTAGCATGCAGAGTTACCGGTTGTCGGGTTTGTGGAAAATCGTCAGACCGGTCAGGTCTTTTGTGCCGCCTGGCAGGACCAGACTTGCCAGGTAACCGACAGCCACACAACTTATCATTCCGATCGACGTATACAGGTAGAAGTGCACGTTGATCAGGCGGCTTACCAAGTAAGGTGCCAGGGTGCCGACCACCATTCCCACTATCGCTCCGCCAGCCGTAGCGCGACGTGTAAAAGCTGCCAGTAGAAATATGCCATAGACTCCGCCGATAATTCGGCCAAGCATCAAAGCCCAAAGATCGACGATCGGCAAATGTTGTACTTCGGTAAGTAACATGGCCATACCTGTTCCCAAAACTCCTACGAACACGGTGATCCAGCGGGCCAGGTTAAGTCCCCTGCTGTCGGACATGGAAGGTTGCCAACGTTGGTGGAAATCGGTGACGTAAGCAGTTGCCGCACTATGCATGGCGCTGTCCAAGGAGGACATGGCGGCGGCGAAAATACCAGCGATGACTAACCCGGCTATTCCCGCCGGTAACTGTTCGACGATGAACCACGGTACGATCGCATCGTTTCGGCCCGGCACTAAAAGCTCCGGATGGTTTTTGTAAAATACATAGAGTGCTGTGCCCAGTCCGCTAAATATCGGTGCGGTGACTAACGACAGAATGCAGGTAGTCCATATGCCTCGCATTGCCGCTTTTTCATCATGGGTCGTCATGTAACGTTGTACGGTCGTTTGTTCCCCCGTAAATTGTCCAAAGATGGAGAAGAATCCGCCAAACATCATCACCCAAACACACATTTCAGTGATGTCCCAGTTCCAATCAAACGCGTGGAACTTATTGTCAGCCGCCGCACTTTGAACTGTATTTGTCAGGCCGCCCGCATCGACGATGATGATGATCAGGCAGCATACGGCTCCCATTATTAATACAACGACTTGAATCACATCGGTCCAGATGACCGCTTCGATACCGCCTAATACTGTATAGGTAATACACAGAACTCCCATGGCGACGATACATAGATGGACATTCAGTCCTGTCGCAGCAGCCAACGCCAGGGCTGGTAGGTAGACCACAACTGCGACGCGTAATAGCTGGGATATGATGAACACGCCACTGCCCAGCATTTGTACAGAAGTGTTGAATCGCCGTTCCAAGTACTCGTAGGCAGTCGTGACATTGAGTCGACGGTAGAAGGGGAGGAAAAAATGTATCGTCAGTAGTCCTGCTGGAGCGTACATCAAGACTGGGATGATTCGTACCCAGTCTTCGGCAAATGTTACGGCTGGTGTAGCCATGAAAGTCATCGCACTCAACTGGGTGCCGAAGATGCTCAAACCGGCAGCCCACCACGGTACACGGCGACCACCCAGGAAATACTCGTGGGTATTGTGTTCTCGTTTAGCGAAGTAAGAAGCAATGCCGATTAGTACCAGTAAATATACGGAAAGCGCAACCCAATCCATTGTCTGGAACCGGCCTGGTCTGCTTTGGGGGCTGACTAGATGCGCCTGCCACGAAGCGTGGCTGGATGAACCTTGTTGTGTGAGGATGGCCCAGCCGTCGTTCCAATGGGTCGTCGGCGTTGTTACCCGTTGTGATCCTTCTGGTAACTGTCCACGTCGTGACCAGGTATCGGTCGTGGTATGGTAAAGATAGATGCTGCGTTGCAATGGGGAATGATCTTTCGGCTCAAAATTCTCGGTCATATTTTCCCTACCACCCATTAACGCAATATGCGATTCACCCAGCGGGAACGTCGGTAAGACGTTACCGGTTGTGGCAGGGGGCATGTTCTCTCGCTGTCGCCAAATTCCACTCGCGATGTTCGATTTGCCAGGAGTGTATTGGTAGGTGTCCCCCAGCGTGATAAGACCACGAGGGGTTGCACTTGATTGGTAAGAACCCTTTTGTTGACCACCGAAAAGAAAAAATGAACCGGCTTGTACGGCAGAAATAGCGGAGTGACGTTGGGGACCTGGCCATGGTTGCAACGGTTTCCACTTCATTTTCTCGCAGGGTTGACTCACATCGAGGGCCCAAAAAGTGTGCAGCGAGGTTGTTGCTTGTGGCGTGGTGCGGCCTCCGGCCACGTAGAGGTAGTCACCGAGCAGGGCTCCGCAAGCGTGGCTGCACGGTTTCGGTAGTGGCGGAAGATCGTCTTGGTGTAGCTTTCCGTCAATCCACTTCAGGCGAAAGACGTCTCGAAAACTTTTCTGCCCATTTTCACCTCCCAGGCAAACAAGACCTTGGTCATGAGAGATGGACACTCCATAGGCCATTGGACGGGGTAGTTTCTCATCGACTAGTGTCCATGTGCTATTTCCTTTCAGGAGGACTTGAATGGAGTCCGAAAAGACTGTTGCCGTGTCCACGGTGGACAGTGGATCGGGGCGCTGGACACCGCCTGCTACAATCAGAGCAGGACCACTGGTACCCACATACATTCCTGTGGTGCTTGCAACAGGTGGTAAGGATGGTAGCTTTTGCCAATGGAACACTGGCTCAGCGTCTTGGGGCGAACTGCCAACAAGAGTACTTGTACAGGTTAGCTGCAGAACGATGACCGTGAACACGAAACGCGGTGTGCTGAGATATCCCATAGGATTACCACTTGATGACAGTCAAAGTCGGATGCAGCAGCGTGTTGGCTTGTCTGGTAAGACGGGTGCGAGCGACTGTTGTCTAGTCTCTTTCGCCGCCAGCCGGATGGTGGCAGGGTTCAAACCAACGTATAAACTACCATGGGTGTCTGGGTTGCGTCACCCCGAAGGTATCTTAGAGTGAAGTCTAATTTCTGGGCAAGGGATTTGATTGCCCAACATGCAGAACCGTAAGAGCCGTGAAGAAATTCGTTACCATCTGACCGGTCCCAATGCCACAATTCGTACTCCGTTTCTTCGCGATGGCAGTATCGACTATAACGGTTTGCGTCAGCTCATTGATTTTATTATCGCCGCCGGCAGCCGCAGTGTTATCTTAACGATTGGGGATAGTTTATTCTCATTGCTCTCCGACGAGGAAATTGCTGATGTGACGAGAGTGACGGTCGAACACACTGCGGGACGGGCGATGGTGGTTGCTGCGGATAAGTATTATTGGACGGGCAAGGCGGTGGAATTTGCACAATACGCGCAAAGTCTCGGTGCGGACGTGGTAATGGTTTCCCCGCCTGACTGGGGTGCCTCGGCTACTTTCGAAACGCATGCGACACATTACGCGGCTGTGGCCGATGAAATACCGGTCATGGTCGTCACGGACGTTTTTCGTCGGAGAAGTACAGGATTTGCCCTGGGAACGGTGAAAAGACTGGCAGATAGCGTCGATAATATCGTAGCGGTAAAAGATGATTTGGTCGGCGAATTTGGGCGACGTTTGTGCCTGATGGTCCATGACCGCTGGGCGGTTTACTCCGGTGGTCTTAAACAGAATCATCTTGAGGTTGTGCCGTACGGGTGCGATGGGTACTTGTCGACTTTTATTACCTTTCAGCCGAGCGTCGCACAAGACTATTGGAAAGCTATTGAAACCAAGGATATGGACCGTGTGAGGAAGATTTTGCACGAGATAGAGTTGCCGTTCTGGGATTTTCTCCACACCGTTCCCGGAGCGGGCGTTGGCAAAGACGGAGCGATTCATGCAATTTATGAACTCTACGGTATCACGGAACGCTGGCGGAGAAATCCCTATCACAATCTAAACGACCAGGAAATGGAAAAGTTGGCCGGGTTTTTAAAGAGTAAGTCGTTGTTGTAAATGACCACACGGACCGTGGTATGATTGTCAACAGACGTGGTATTCTTACGGTCGATATGACAGGCAGGACTTGAGTTTCCTGCTGTTATTGCTGAATAGGAGGGCGTTGAACGAGCGCGATTCTACTCACTCCACTGGAGAACACTTTGGCTGGTTTTCTGATCAGCTGTTGCAGTGAACCAAAAAAATGAAAGCTTGTTGTTTTGTGCCAACGTCCTTCGAGCGTTTTAAAAACAACGGATTGTCAAAGCAGGCTCTCTCTGTTCTGAAGTCTTGCGAATGATAAGCTCTTGCGCACCGTGTAAGAGAATATGATACACTACCGGTTGTAGATACATTGCCGGTTGGAAATGTTTAACGCGATACCACGTAATGGTGTGACACAGTTGTTTTGGATTACGGCAAGTGAAGAACAGAGGGGTTTCTGCGAAGGTGTGGGAATTCAAATGACGTAACGGATGTATGGTCGATCATGAGGAACGAATGGGAGTATGGAATATGAATCGCTCTTTGACAGCGACAACAAGGCGGCGTTTTATTCAAGCGACGGGAGCTGGTATGGCGGGAGCTGCATTAGTGCCCCCAGCCGGTGGAGCGAATCTGCGAAAAAAGAAGGTTCTCTTTTTGACAAAGTCATCCGGGTACGAACACAGCGCAATTCGACGTGATGAAGGTGCTTTGAGTCATGCCGAGCATGTACTTATCGAACTAGGCAAGAAGTACGGGTTTGATGTCGAAGCTACCAAGGACGCAAGTATCTTCAATGGGGATCTGGAACCCTATGCGGCCTTTGCCTTTTACACAACTGGCGATTTGACGACAGCTGGGAATGACAAGAATCTGCCCATGAGCCCCTCCGGCAAGCAAGCGTTGTTGGATGCTGTTCATGCGGGCAAAGGTTTTATCGGCTTTCATTGTGCGAGTGACACGTTTCACTCGGCGGGAAATGCTAACGAGAATCAGGATCAGAAAGATCCCTACATTGAAATGTTGGGAGGCGAATTCATCACGCACGGGCGGCAGCAGCCAGCTCGCATGCGTGTCGTCGACAATGCATTTCCAGGAATGCAAACATTGCAACATGGCTTTACCATGAATGAAGAGTGGTATTCCTTGAAAAACTTTGCGCCTGATTTACATGTATTGCTGGTGATTGAAACCGTAGGCCTGGACGGGCGTGGCTATCGGAGACCGCCGTATCCTGCTACCTGGGTTCGCCACCACGGTCAAGGCCGCGTGTTTTACACTGCCATGGGACATCGTGAAGATGTTTGGACCAATCCTGCCTTTCAGTCGATTACTGTCGGTGGGATTCGCTGGGCGCTTGGAGAGGTAACAGCAGATACGCCAGCCAATATTGGCCAGGTGACGCCAGCTGCCAGTCAACTTCCAGTACCGTAAAACGAATCGGGCGAACTTGCAAGAAAAGACAGTAGAAATAGAAATGTTTTGTTTTTCGACAATCTGTAGTTGTTTTCCCTGTTGGTTGGTTCTGCTCGCATTGGTGACCAATATTCTCGTGGCAGAAGAGAGCCGCGAAGCCGATTCGATTAATCGCGATTACCGCAGTGAATTGCCGCGGATTCAACCCATGTCACCCGCAGAAGCTCTTTCGTCGTTTACGGTTGCACCAGGGTTTCAATTGGAACTGGTAGCGGCTGAACCGTTGGTCGTAGATCCCATTGCCATGGCATTTGATGAGCGGGGTAGGTTGTTCATTGTGGAGATGCGTGGGTATTCCGAAAACGCCGATGAACATCTTGGCAGAATTCGATTACTCGTGGACCAGGACGGTGATGGTCGTTTCGATACGAGCCAGGTCTATGCAGAAGGACTGTCTTGGCCGACGGCTATTGCTTGTTATGACGGTGGCATTCTTCTAGGAATGCCACCGGATATCCTCTATTTGCAAGACACTGACGGAGACGGAAAGGCTGATCAGCGGCAGGTGCTTTATACCGGTTTTGGACGTGGAAACGTACAAGGTTTGATTAATTCCTTTCAATGGGGCCTCGACAATCGTATTCATGGTTCGAGCAGTACAATGGGTGGAGAAGTGCTTAGAGTGAATGGTGGCGATGTGGCGGTCTTTTCCGAATCTACCCAGGCTGTGACATCCGAACCACTGTCGATGCGAGGTCGTAACTTTGCGTTGGAACCGAGGACCATGTCCATGCAGCCCACGACTGGTGGCGGTCAGCATGGAATGAGTTTTAATCAATGGGGTCATAAATTTGTTTGCTCGAATAGTGATCACATTCAGTATGTCCGTTTTGAAGATTATTACCTGGCCCGCAATCCTTATTTTGCAGCGCCCAATTTGCGCCACAGTATTGCCGAAGACGGACCACAAGCCAATGTGTTTCGGACCAGTCCGGTTGAACCTTGGCGCATTGTGCGTACACGTTTGCGTGCGAAAGGGATCGTCCCGGGCATTGTTGAAAAAGGTGGAAAGGCAGCGGGTTATTTCACCAGTTCCACGGGAATCACGATTTATCGCGGAAATGCCTGGCCGAAAGAGTATGTGGGCTGGGCTATTGTTGGTGACGTGGGTGGCAATCTCATTCATCGGAAACAGGTGACGGCCACCCCGGCCAGTTACACGGCAAAACGTGTTGATGATCAATCGGAGTTTGTCAGTTCGAGTGATATCTGGTTTCGGCCAGTACAATTTGCGAATGGTCCCGACGGGACTCTCTACGTTGTCGACATGTATCGTGAAGTCATTGAGCATCCGAAAAGCTTGCCAGCCATTATCAAACGACACCTGGATTTGACCAGTGGGCGAGACCAGGGACGCATTTATCGAATTATTCCCACTGGTTTTCAACAACCGCCACCCCCCCAGTTACATCTTGCAAGTACGGCCAAGTTGGTAAATACCCTACAGCATCCCAATGGTTGGCACCGTGATACTGCCGCCCGGTTGCTATACCAACAGCGAGACCAGACAGCGATTTCACTGTTGAGGAAAATGCTGTATTCACAGGTGACTCCCGTAGGATGTATTCACACGCTTTATGCGCTCCACGGTTTTTCCGCATTGTCAACGAAGGATATCCTTCGCGGTTTGACAGACGAACATCCTCGGGTACGGGAACATGCTGTGAGACTAAGCGAACAAATTGCAAAGCAATCCTCTCCGATTCGTGAGCATTTGTATGCCATGGTAGACGATGATGATTTGCGGGTCCGTATCCAATTGGCAGCTACGCTTGGCGAGGTGTCCACACCACAACGCCTGGTAGCTCTGGCCCAGTTGATTCGACGCGATGGAGATCTGGAATTGATGCAAACCGCAGTCATGAGTGCACTGGCACAAGGCGCTGGGAAAGTTCTTGGAATTCTGGCTGGCGATACGACGTATCGATCAAGTAAGTCAGCGCAGCAGTGGCTTGCTATCCTGGCCACACAGATTGGCAAACAGAAACGGCCTGACGACGTGGCAGCTGTCTTGGCAGCTTTGGCCCGACTCTCTACGAAGGAAAACCAGATAGTTCAAGTGATTGTAGAAGGCCTGGCGGCGGAAAAAGATAGCGAATTAGAACAGCAGTTAGCAGCGGTGACCGGAGGGCGTGCCAAACAGCTGATACAGGAACTGCTGCAGAAATCCGTTGAAATAGCGGGTAATGTTGAAGCAGATACGGCCCAGCGGAATGCGGCGATTGGCCGATTGCAGTTGGGGAAATTTGACGACTACCAGGACTTGTTGACGGAATTGCTGCAGCCAAGCCAGCCGGCCGAAGTGCAGGTTGCGACCATGGAAGTACTGGCTACCTTTCGCTCTCCATTGGTGGCCCACTTGCTCATTGGAAAATGGGCGGAACTGACACCTCAAGTACGCTCGCGCGCGGCCGATGTGCTCTTCTCGCGTAACGTGTGGTTGATGCCGTTATTGGAGGCTATTGCGCAGGGTCATATTTTACCGCTTGACCTGGGTTCGACGCGTCTGCAACTGTTAACCCAACACCAGGATAAAACGATTCAAAAAATGGCCAAGCAGCTGGTGGCTACCAGCGGTCCAGACGACCGGCGTGAAGTGATCGCAGCCTACGGTAAGGTCTTATCAATGCGGGGTGACAAATTGCACGGAAAACAAGTGTTTGCCAAAGTGTGTGCTGCCTGTCACCAGGTCGAAAAGGTGGGGCATTCACTCGGTCCCAATCTGGCAACCCTACAAAACCGAGGACGCGAATCGATCTTGACGAACGTGTTGGACCCGAACCGTGAAGTCAATCCCCAGTATTTAAATTATGTGGTTTATACTGAGGACGGTCGTTCGCTTACCGGAATGATTTCAGAGGAAACCGCGACGAGTGTAACTTTGCAACGGGCCAATAACACCGCTGACACGATTTTACGAGTGGAAATTGAACAATTGCGCAGCACTGGCAAGTCGTTCATGCCAGAAGGGGTTGAAAAACAGGTGGACCCACAGGCCATGTCTGATTTGATCGAGTATCTGATGTCGCTAGATTGATGGAAACTGGTTCAACCAAGGGGGTTGAAGATAGTAGGGTCTCGTTGTGTTGGCCGTTCTGAGACGCTCGGTTTTAGGGTGTTAAATTTGGGGCCAGGTTAGGAGACTGCTCATTCGTTTGTGGAAAACGATTCATGGTATCTCAGGGATTCTCTCTCTGACAAAAAGGAGACATCGTGTCACAAAAGCATACTGAAATGTCTGGAAATTGTCTCAATCGGCGTCAGGCTTTGCAACACAGTGCCGGCGTGGTGGCCGCCACGGTGGCCACGACCACCGCCAGTACAGGCCAGGGCGCTGAACCGGTGGAGGTTTCGAGTCGGATCAAACAGTCCGTCGTGTTTTGGTGTTTTAATATGGCTGGGGAAAAATGGAGTGTTGAGAAAACTTGCCAGGTGGCAAAACAACTAGGGTGTGTTTCGGTAGAATTAACGGATCCTCGCGATTGGCCACTGCTCAAAAAATATGACCTGATTTGCGCTATTGCGCCCAATGGCATGCCTGGTGCACCTTTTATGAGAGGATTCAATAATCCGGCCTACCATGCGGAAGTTATTCACCGAACCAAGTCTGCGATCGACGCCTGTGCAGATGCCCAAATGCCTAACGTGATTGCTTTTACGGGCTACAAATGGCGTGATGCCAATGACCCAGGCAGTGGCGAAATCTCGGCAGAAGAAGGAGCCGAGCATTGTGTGGCGTCTCTCCAAGAGGTCATAAGTCATGCTGAAAAGCGCGAGGTGACGGTGTGTCTCGAGCATCTTAATACGCGTGACCATTCCCATCCTATGAAAGGGCATCCTGGCTATCAGGGAGATGATCTAGATTATGTGGCAGATATCATTCGCCGCGTCGATTCTCCGCGGTTGAAATTGCTTTTTGATGTGTACCATGTGCAGGTGATGCATGGTGATGTCATCCGACGCCTGGACGAGAACAGGGACATCATCGGTCATGTACACACTGCCGGAAATCCAGGCCGGGGTGAATTGGACGATACCCAGGAAATCCAATACTCAGCAGTGATGCGTCAACTTCTTGAACTTGACTATCAAGGCTACGTGGGGCAGGAGTTTATTCCTACAAGAGATCCATTTTCGGGACTGCGCGAAGCGGTGGCACAATGTGACGTCTAGAACCCAGGAGGTGACGTCTAGAACCCAGGAGGTGACGTCTAGAACCCAGGAGGTGACGTCTAGAA
>CAYMUR010000071.1:0-13051 GCA_964393615.1 uncultured Pirellulaceae bacterium | reverse complement strand
CCCAGGAGATAGCCCAGGCATGGCAGTTGTTGGACGACTATTTATTTTTCTCGTTGGACAAAATTCAGGCGTTCAGCCACCGATTTGCGGTCAAAATCGGGCGGAGCTGGATAATCCTGGTTGGACTCAAGTTCTGCCATGCTGGTGGTGCGAATTCCCAGGCCTTGCTCCGGAATTTCGATGTGTGCGGTCCAGGCGATAGCGTTCAGTACCAACTTGGTGAAATCCGGAAATCCCCAGTTCCAATGCTCGTGTCCTCCAGTGAAACCGAATCCTCGCTGACCATTATCTCGTTCCGATGCCCAGGCCAGGTGTTGTACTTCATGTCGTTTTAGCACCGCAGCTCGAACGTGTGGGTTCCCGCTGTGAGGCCCGTCAGGTCTTCGTAATGAGTCGGGACCGGGAAGTGCACTGAGGATAGGTGTCACCCCTTGCAGATCTTCTCGAAAACGCATGTGGTAGTACCACTCATCGAGAATCTTGAAAGGTTTCACTCCGCGAGTGATTGGATGCTCAGGTAGATCCTCGAAATTTGCCGTCCAATGTGGATTGACCGACCAGTTGGTTTCGAAAAATCCGCCGATCCATTTCAACAGATAATCCCCCGGTTTTCCTGGAGGAATTTCCACCGCATAGTGAATACAGACGACGCCGACTCCTTCGTCCGTCAGTCGGTCCATGGTTTCCAGTTGAGAAATAAGAGGGTGCCGCTGTCCGCCGTCCGCATATATCACCACGGCATCCGCACCATCGAGGACTGAAATATCTTCTGGCCAGCCGTTACGAATCACCTCGATCTCAATGTCCGAACCAGCTTGCTGCAAAGATCTTGCGAGCAAGACGCAGCCGGCATAATGTTCATGAGCACCATATCCATGGCTTGCTTTGCCTGCTAGAAACACGACCCGTTTTTTCTCGACGCTTGCCTGGGGCTGGTCAAGTACTTCCTGTTTCAGGCGGATGTTGCGAAATTGAACCGTCATTGGTGGACCTGCATGTAATTGCAATGCCAGGATTCCGGAGGAACGCGCAGCAGAATCGTCATCCGTCACTTCGCAAGTGACTTGACTATTGATTTTGTGAATGAAGTGATTGCCATCTGCAATCACGTGGTAGGTGTTCCAATCTTCTTTTTTGATTATCTCCTGGATCTTCTCTGAATTGCCGACCGAGCCGGTGACCTCGACTTTGCCTCCCTCATGGATCACGGTTTTTTGTCCTCGGTCGGCCAGAATACCTCGGTATCGTTCACCGTATAAAATTCCTGAGTACCTGTCTCCTGCCTCGAAATCCGCCTGATAACCTCCGACCACCCACCGCTGATCAGGAACTTCGAAACTGCGATATTGTATTCCTGAATTTCCGTTGACGATTCGGTATTCCAATTTCAATTCGAGGTCACCAGGTTTGCCACCCCGCCAAATCAAAAACGTGTTAGTTTTCGTCGGATTGTCTGCCGTTGTTTGGCCTGTGATCGCTCCGTCGCGAACACTCCAGAATTTCGGATTACCGTCCCAACCGTCCAGAGTTTTCCCGTCAAAGATCGAAATAAAACCATCTTCTGCGACGAGTTGGGTTTGCAACGCACCAATCCCTCCGGCCAGTAGAACCAAACTGCATAGATATCTCATGGGGATAAACTCCGTAATCATTTGTGCCGCTATGACAGGTACACAGATAGGCGTACCACCAAACGATTAGTATATCGCTCTGTCAGTGTGAAGTAAACGAACGCTTGACGTTTGTGGGAGATACGGTGTTTCCTCTGCAGGACGGCGTGGCAGTGCGCTGTTCAAGACGCCCAACGATCGAAAATATCGATGCTGAAAACAGGTCTGTTTGTTAGTGAATCGGTCCCTGGCGGAAAGTGGTACGTTGTCGTTTGTGGGGAAACGGAGGTCGAGACAATGGCTGGCTAATATTTTGTCTGCAAGCTCACGGTACTATCCGAATCAGTTGATTTGTTGCATCCCAACGAACGGGGCGAGAATAATGGTAGACACTGATCTCTTCGTTAATTGGCACGGGTTCTCGTACAATAAATTCAACCCAATGGGGATTGTTAAAGGCGGCATAGGCGAGTTCCATCCCACCAATCAAGGCATCCGGATCGAGGTCAAGATTCGGTAGTAATACAGGGCCGGTGTCTGTTTGATAGATCCAGTCGCGTTCATTGGCATTCATCGTTTTGACCGGATAGGTCAAGGTGACCGAATACCGTGGATTTGAAAATTTGGTGATGGCAACCAACGGTTCATTGGCAAGAGTCGCTTTGACAGCCTCATGAGAAGATTCAAGCAACTCTCCTGTTTTGTGCACAATGTCAACTTTTCCACTGTCAAAATCTTCGGCAATAATCCCGACTTGCCGTTCATTCTGTTGCTGATTTTGTGGCGGATAGAAATCGACAGATTGGCCAACTCGGTCATAGGTTTTCAAATTCATAAAGGTTTCACGGCCGTAAATCGGGATGAAATCAGCATTTGGTTGCAACCAAATATCACGTTCCACCCCAACCACTTCTGTTTTACAACTTGCTCCTAACACAAAATCTTCTTGATAGCCATCTTGGTTTTCGACCGTACAGACACATTCCAGGCGGACGCGCGCATTATTCAAGGTATAGGGTTGCTTATGGCTGGCTGTGCGGGATTGTTTTTTTTGCCAGTCAGTGCGAAAGGTCAAAAACGAACTTGAAAAATCAATGATCTGCATCGTTTTGTATGCGCTCCTGTTTGATGTAGGCATCCTAAACCAGTTTCCGGCTAGGCGCGTCTTTTCAGACGGGCATGCCCTGGATTTATCTGCTTGGTGTTTTTGTCTGCACGTACGGAGGAAAAACGGTAACCGTAAGTTTACCGGGTGCAGCGTGGCACATCCAGAGCCTCACGCCTTGGGTATGTCGGCAACCGTCCAAGGGGTACGGATTGTCTACGAGGGGCGAGTCTATCAACTTCAAGGAAGGCCAGGGGGATACCTACAATCGGGGCGCATGGCGGCATAGCTATTTTATGGAAGCCAACTTTATTGAAGACAACGTGATCGTGCGGGCTACCCTGGGACTGGACCTTCTGTTCAGCAGGAACAATCTCGTGAAAAACAATGGGTTTGTGGACTGTCCATGAAGACAGTTCCCACGATTGCGGTGGCACGCAAGAGGGGCTGGTCCCCTGGCCGTGGACGCTGCAGTGCGTGATTGTTGCATGCGCTCGAATTCCCAGGATTTCAAGGATGCTTTCGGCCAGCGGGGGTCACAATCATTGGTCCACGGCCATTGGTTCATGGCCAGCAGAAAAGTGCCCAAGGTACCGCATTCCCTCCCGGTGGAACAGGCAATGAGACATCGTGTTGGTCTTCTGCGAAACGAGACGGGCGGATGGCCAGCACCAGAACACGATGGCGTTGAAGCGCAGGGCTGACGGCGGTCAGGTACCTCTGCTGCTGGCCTGTTGTCTGCCCCAAGTGAAAGCCACATATCGGAGACGAATGGCAGGTTACGTAAATTACCAACTCGCCGTTGAAGAACAGTCTTCATCCGTGATGGCTTTGCATGATGTTGGTGTCGCCCGGACGGTTGAAAATTTTTTCAATGAAAAACAACGACAGAAAAAAGCGAAAAAGATGGATTTCATAGAAAAAGACGCCAGATAGTGTACATATGCTATTGACTGTGTACACGCGTATATTACATTGCACAGAGCGTTGATCGTCGAGGGTGTTGGGATCGACTTGCGGTTTTCGGAAACCGAATTTACAGCCACCAGTCGTAACCTGTTTTGTATGAACGGGTTGTGTCACAACGTCCTGGCAGTTGTGTTAGTGGGGTGGTCAACAGCAAGGTTTTCCTGTCCGCATCGCTTTTCCTGTCCGCATCGCTTTTCCTGTCCGCATCGCTTTTCCTGTCCGCATCACTGTGCACGACGACGAATCGTCAGTTTTCCACGAAAAAGGAGTCTGTCCGATGTCACTCTTGAATCAGCTTACCAAACGCCAGCGTCTTGTCTTTGATTTTATTCGTGACAAGATTCAACATCGTGGTTACGGACCAACCGTGCGAGAGATTGGCGAAAAATTTGGCATCAAATCGCCCAACGGCGTGATGTGTCATCTGAAAGCACTAGAAAAAAAAGGCCTCATTACCCGTGAGCCGAACATGTCACGGGCGATCCAGTTAGTAGCCGAGGTCGAAGAAAAGGGCTTGCCTTTGTCGGGCCAGGTAGCAGCTGGTCTCATGCATCCCGCTTATGAACTTACGGAACGTGTTGATTTTGGATCAATGTTTTCTAAGAGAAATATGTTTGTTCTCAAAGTGAGTGGTGATTCCATGATCGACGCCCACATCGACGACGGTGATTTTGTCGTGGTCAAACGACAACGCAACGCGGCTTCCGGACAAATGGTTGTTGCCGAAACAGATAACGGAGAAGCAACACTGAAATACTGGTTTCCAGAAAAGAATCGCATTCGCCTGCAACCTGCTAACCGATCCATGTCTCCTATTTATTCTCGCAATGCGCGCGTGACCGGCGTTGTGGTCGGAGTGGTCAGAAAAATGTGACAGGTGGTTAGGGCCAAGTGTTGGGTGTCTGACGCGTGTTGTCAGATTCGAAAAACGGGCCGTGGGCCTACCAAAGTGCGCGGTGGTTTCAGAAGTGATTGAATGATTAAATCGTTCTGTTTAGGTGAACGGTAATGCGTTTAGTGGAAAGGAAACGACAATGTTGAAGACGCCGACGATCTCTAAGACGCCGACGGTGGAAACTTCCAGTTCACTTTCTCGTCGTGAGATGATGGTCAGTGCTGCTACAGGAGCGGGAGTCGCCACCATGTACGGGGCGTTGCCGCCCAGCACTTTTGGGACAGAACAGGTCGACGAGTCTGTATTCAAATTTTGTCTGAATACAAGTACGGTGCGTGGCCAGACCTTGTCGCTGCTAGAGCAGATCGAATTAGCGGCCGAATCAGGTTACGACGGGATCGAACCGTGGATCGGTGACATCGAGAAATACCGAGCATCCGGCGGTTCACTGCGAGATATTGGCAAACGTTGTGAAGGCCTTGGTTTGGAGATTCCCAGTGCGATTGGATTTGCGGAGTGGATCGTGAACGACCCGGCCCGCCGCGCCAAAGGACTGGAACGAGCCAGACGGGAAATGGATCTTGTCCGGCAGATCGGTGGTACGAGGATTGCAGCTCCGCCTGTTGGTGCGACATCAAAAGGGTATGCACTTGATTTGTTGGCTGCTGCTGATCGTTATGCTGTGCTGCTCGAAGTGGGACGTCAAATTGGCGTGGTGGCGCAGGTGGAAGTCTGGGGGTTTTCAGAGAATCTTTCTCGTCTTGGTGAAGCGGTTTTGGTGGCGATCGAATCGGGCCATCCTGATGCGTGCCTGCTTCCAGATGTCTACCATATTTACAAAGGAGGATCGGACTATGCTGGCCTGAATTTATTAGGGCACCAGGCCATCCATTGTTTCCATCTCAACGATTACCCGGCCAATCCCCGTCGCGAAGAGTTAACCGATGCGCATCGAATCTATCCGGGCGATGGTGTCGCGCCATGGAACCAGGTTTTGGCGGCGTTGGCAGTGAATCATAATCGGTGCATGCTATCATTGGAACTTTTTAATCCCGATTACTGGAAGCTGGATGCGATGACAGTGGCCCGCACTGGATTACAGAAATGCCAATCGGTGGTCGAACGGGTTCTCAATCATTTTTGAGCGACCGCGTAGAAATTGCGTTTTTGGAAGATTCTTTAAGATTTTCTATGACTTATCCTCATTTGTCCTGGCAACTTCAGGATGGTAGTTCTTGGAGGATCTCTGCGAGATTTTCCTGCCAAATCGGCAAGGTACCGAGTAGGGTGGATGTCTGTGTAAGGTCGAGGACACTGTAAGGGGGACGTTGTGCAGCTTGGGGGAAATCGGCAGTGGTACATGCCTGGATTTGTCCAGATGTGTTACTGATCCGCGCGATTTCCTGGGCGAATTCGTACCAGGTACATTCCCCTGCGTCGCAAATATGAAAGGTACCTCGTTCAGCACGGGTATACAGTTCCCAGGATGACCTTGCGAGATGCGTAGCGCTGGTGGGGCGTCCGCGTTGATCTGTCACGACGCGGACAGTGCCGTCTTGGCTCAGTCGGGCCAATATTGTACGGACAAAATTTTTGCCCCAGGGTGCGTAAAGCCAACTGGTACGAATCAAGAGATGGGCGCACCCGGATGCTTGGAGAAGTGTTTCGCCTGCCGATTTGGACCGACCGTACACGTTGATTGGGTCATGTGATACGGCCACGTTGTACGGCTGGCTGGATCGACCGTTAAACACATAGTCCGTCGAATAGTGGATCAACGTGGCCCCCACCGCTTGGCAGCGTTGGGCCAAGTATCCGACGGCCGTCGCGTTAACCTGTTGCGCTAGATCGGGGTTGTGTTCCGCCGCATCGACGTCGGTAAAAGCCGCCGTGTTGATAACTAATGGAGTTTTACTCGTGATCTGCTGGGCCAGCGATCGTTCATCCGTAATGTCCAACACTGTTCGGTCCAAGGGGCGGTGTTGGATTTTCTTATTGAGCAATAGGCGACACCAGGCTCGGCCAAGCAGGCCCTGGCTGCCCAGCACGAGAGCCGTTCCTGAAAATTTGTCCAATCGCATACCAGGATCCCGAAACGAAACAGTGTACCGGTCTTTCAAGACACTTGATCATTCTTTACATGAAGCTGAACGCTGGTGTTTACCAACTCAAGGATTCCTTTATCACAATGGACATCAAGTACCTTAGAGAGGCAGTCATTACACGGATCATCCAAATGTCATTCATGTTATTTACATCTACAGGAAAATTTCCAAAAAGCGAGCTTTGGTAAATCCAACAACAAGTTTCTTGCCATCAAAAATCAGGGAATGGGAAACTGTCTGAACCGGCTCCAAGTTAAAAATAGGGTTTGAGTTCTCGTAATCGAGGATGGAACTGATCACGCTCCGAAAGGACTGCGTTTTCAGTCGACACTTGCCAATCGATCTCCATATCCGGGTCATTCCAGAGAAGTCCACGTTCGTGATCCGGTGAATAGGGAGACGAGATCTTATAGTAGACCAGGGTATTTGGTTGCAGTGTGGCAAAACCGTGTGCAAATCCAGTAGGAATGTAAAGTTGCGAACCTTGTTGATCGTCAAGGACGCAACTGACGTGTTTGCCGAAGGTAGGTGAGTCGGAACGCAGATCGACGGCCACATCAACAATAGCGCCCTGTAAAACGAAAACCAGTTTTGCTTGCTCAGCCGGTGGAATTTGAAAGTGCAGCCCACGCACTGTTCCGCGTGCCATTGAGTAGGAGAGATTGTCCTGCTGAAAATCTACCGTGATTCCTGCTTGCCGAAACCTTGTGGCCTGGAAGGTTTCCATGAGAAATCCCCGCTCGTCACCAAATCGCGGGTGTGTCACCAGTTTCACAGCCGGAATAGTGGTGTCACTAATTTGCATGATAGTTGGTTTCGGAAATAAAGAGGCATATTACTAGTGGCTGGGCGCCAGCTTTCCAGCAATGAATTGCAGGACGACTTGGAACAAGAATCGGGGCATCAAAATGGGAACATGGAGACGTGAATGTCTCTTCGATTTGCCTTCTACCTTAGGGGGCCCTGAAACAAGGGTTTGAACAACATGGCATATTATGATGGTCTGACGTTAGAAAAGCCAGCACAGAAGCTGGAACCGTGGTGGAAAGGAATGTTTGCCAAAACATTCTTGTTGCTGTACGGCGCGATAGCTGTCGGTTCTGCAGCATGTTTGTGATACCACTAAGTAGGACTAATCGTTTGCGGCGGCAGGCAGAACTGTGGGTCTTTCGAAAATATTTTTGGTTTTACGATCCCTAGGAGAGCCAAACGGTAGCTGACACTGGTGCCGATGACTCCCAGTCCATATTGGCAAGATCGGTAGAAATTGATGGAACTCGCCTCTGGAAAATATTTCGTGGGGCAAGAGATTTCCCCAATGTTCAGGCCTTGGTGGACTGCTTGCGCAAGAATCTGGTTGTCAAATACAAAGTCATTGGAGTTTGCCAGCAGTGGCAAAGATTCTAGGACATGGCGGGAAAAAGCGCGATATCCTGTATGGAACTCTGACAGGTGAGAACCTAGCATCAGGTTCTCAAAGCTAGTTAACATCCGATTGGCAAGGTATTTATAAAGGGGCATTCCGCCTTTTAATGATTCGCCAGAGAGTATTCGAGAAGCGAGTACGACATCATAAATTTCTGAGGCAATCATTCCGGCCATAGCGGGAATGAGTCGGGGGTCGTACTGGTAGTCGGGGTGAAGCATGACAACAATGTCGCCACCGGCGCGCAATGCTTCTTGGTAACAAGTCTTCTGATTGGCGCCGTATCCAAGATTGTGGTCATGAACAAATGTTTGAATGCCAAGTTTTCGAGCAAGTTTAACCGTACCGTCATTGCTGGCATCGTCGACCAATAGAACTTCATCAACAACGTCCTGAGGTATCTCAGCAAAAGTTCTTTCCAGCGTCTTTTCGGCGCGATACGCGGGAAGTACAACGATTACTTTTTTATCCAGTAACACTGTGATATTACCAGCCGACGGCAGACAAGGTGAATGATATTAAGAGCCATGGTGTCGCAGAGAATACACTTTCTACTTTCAGAATAATCGCATGTTTCCTGGACGTAGTCTTGTCAACTCAGCGTGTTAGCGGAAATTCCTTCTGCCATCATTCAAAACAGTGCCGATTGTAGGAGTTGCTCGAGTTGTAAGTGGCAGGTTTCTCTTGTCGATGCGGTTGGGAAAAATGTCTAGCGACGTATTGGGCAGAAGGAATTCATGTCCGTCGCAAGGTCAGAAATGCTGGAGCTAACGAACCGGCCGCTTGTTGAATGCCCTTTTTGGCAAAAGTATGCGCTGTGGCGTAGTATTGTTCACGTCGCATCAGAAAAAAAATCTTTTCTACCAAGTTGTCAAATTGACGGCGCACTGTCGCCATCAGGCTGCGCCTGAACTTTGAAGATTAAAATGCGGTTTGACGCTAGCATTCGAGCGGTGCCATTTTTTAAGTCATTAACAACTGTTTGGTAACGGATTTGTTGTTGGCATTAAAAATGCATAAAAAAATCAAAACGGTTGTCACGACTATATTTTCTGCTGCCAGCGTTGGTTGTGTCGTGGGGCCTGAATTTGGAAACGAAATGAAAGCTTGAACAGGGAGGGTACCTGATGAAACGTCTACTTTCTTTAGGTTTGTTGCTGATTGATTTGGTGGGATTTGGACTGGCTGTGTTGCTACTTGCCTACCGGTTTTAAATGAAATGTATAATCTTCTCGGGTTGGGCGTGGAGCTGAGCCGTGAACCAGTTGCCGGTTTGAAATACGTGACTGCCATGGTTGACACATTTCGTGTTATCCCACACTTGGCTTGAATGGAGCGATTCGGTGAAGCGATCAGTGTTTCAGCCCGCCTGTTGAGCGTTCGTGACTAAACCGCCTGTTGAGCGTTCGTGACTAAACCGCCAGTATTGCAGAATGGGCACTATCTGCCATGGCGTCACGATGAATTAGAGTCTCATTATAGAACGGGTAAAATGGTTTGCACCCTGCCGGTTTGTGTCTCACCGACCTGGAACAACGAGAAAACATAACGCATGGAGCGAGACGTTCATTTGCGCCCTGGAGATCTGGACCGGCGTTTTGTTTGACAATGTGGGCAGTAAAAAGTCGAACGTTGAGCCTGAACGATACGGACAATTTGTGTGGAATGACAAGTCATGCAAAGAAGTTTTTCACGGGCGTAGACACGGTGCTGGTTCTGGTAGTTTCCTGATTGATTCAGGGCGTTACGATAAGTTCCGTCTGATAGTGTGGAACCCTCGTGCGCGATAGCATCCTCTAAAACCTGGCGCATGCAACGCTGCAGAATCTGCCATTCTTTTCCACGCAATTGGTTACACGGTGTACCAGGGTGGATTCTAGCCATGTGCAAGACTTCGGAAACATAGATATTTCCCATACCTGCTAGGCGGTGTTGATCCAGTAACGCCACCTTGATTTCACGACGGCTTGTCGAAAATTGATTTTGCAGAACTTTTGGCGTGACTGTTAATGCGTCGGGACCAATGCAGTCAGGTCCTAGGGTTTGCTGCAGAGACTCTGGTGTGAACAGCCGAACCGAACCGAGTCCGCGTCGGTCCCAATACCAAACGTCGTTAGCAGTTGTGTCTGTAAGTTGCATGTGCCAACGCAGATGGGATTCATTTGGCGGTTCACCCAGCAGTACCAGGCCTGTCATGCGAGGTTCGACGACGATTGAGTCACCTGTCCCGAGACGTATGACCACCCGCTTGCCAATACGGTCGACGGCAACGACTTGCTGGCCGAGAACACGGCGGCGGAAAACGGGGCGAGAAGGTTGTGTCGCAATGGGCTTGAGGGGACGCCGGAGCCAATGCAGTTTCTCAATGCGTCCACCCAAAATGCCCAAGATGCCTCGCCGCATTGTTTCTACTTCGGGAAGTTCTGGCATGTCTCCACTTGATTTTCGTCTGAAGGGACGATGAATTTCATGTCTTTCAATCGACACAGACGCATTGTGATGTTACGATAACCTACATGTCCGATGTCGTCAGTACCCCAGCCAGTAGCCGCGTGCCAGATGAAACAGGTCGTTTTGGCCCGTTTGGTGGACGTTATGTCCCGGAAACGTTAACTCGTGCATTGGACGAGTTGAAAGTTCAATACGCAGAAGCGCAGGGTGATCCACAATTTCAGGCTGAGTTATTACAGCTTTTACAGACTTATGTGGGCCGTCCTTCGCCACTTTATTTTGCACCGCGGCTGACAAAACAGGGTGGCGGAGCGCAAATTTGGCTGAAACGGGAAGATCTCAACCACACTGGCGCTCACAAAATTAATAACACCCTGGGCCAAACGTTGCTGACGTTGCGCATGGGCAAAGGTCGTGTCATTGCTGAAACGGGGGCGGGGCAGCATGGTGTGGCGACTGCCACCGCCTGTGCACGGTTTGGTTTGCCATGTGTCGTTTACATGGGAGAAGAAGATATTCGACGTCAGGCTCCGAACGTTTTCAGTATGAAGCTGCTGGGAGCCGAAGTGCGTGCGGTCACTTCTGGATCTCGCACTTTGCGTGATGCGATTAACGAAGCAATGCGGGATTGGATGTCAAGTGTCAAAAACACGCATTACATCCTCGGTTCGGTTGTGGGACCGGACCCATTTCCTCGAATTGTGAGAGATTTTCAGTCGGTGATTGGACGGGAAACACGTGAACAATGTTTACAGGCCATGGGAAGCTTGCCGGACTTGGTCATCGCCTGTGTAGGGGGCGGTAGTAATGCAGCAGGTATGTTTTATCCGTTTGTCGAAGACAGTGAAGTGGAATTGGTAGGAGTCGAAGCAGGTGGGCGTGGTAAGCAACCGGGTGACCATGCGTCACCGTTGACTTACGGCCAGCCAGGTGTATTGCATGGAAGTTATAGTTATGTCATGCAGGACGAAGATGGCCAGACCGAAGACGTGCACTCTCTGTCAGCGGGCCTGGACTATCCTGGAGTGGGGCCTGAGCACAGTTATTGGAAAGAAACGGGCCGGGTCCGTTATACAACCTGTGAGGATGAAGATGCTCTTCACGGGTTTGATATACTGGCGGCCTCCGAAGGAATTTTACCTGCACTGGAAAGCTCGCATGCGGTGTCCATGGCTCTTCGTTTAGCTCCAAATTATTCAAACGAACAGGCAATTGTGGTTTGCCTTTCCGGGCGAGGTGACAAAGACGCTGCTGAAATTGCCCGCTTGCGGAATCGAGAATGAGCAAGGTTTCAACCGTTCATTGATGAATATTCCACAGCACTCGACTACCAGCTGGGAGCCAAGAAATTAGGAGTGTGACTTGCTATGTCCGCTGTCGACGATTTGTTCACCGAATTACGCCGCTCTGGCCGGAAAGCGTTTATTCCGTTTGTGACCGCTGGTGATCCGGATTTGGAATTTACTGCAGCTGTCCTTCGCGAACTTGCTGATCAAGGGAGTGCCATCTGTGAATTGGGGATTCCCTATAGCGATCCGATTGCCGATGGCCCTGTGATTCAGGCTTCTTATACTCGCGCTCTTGAGCAGCGAATCAAGCTTTCCCAGATTTTTGACGTGACTACTGAGGTTACTCCTGCCCTACCCTGCCCTGTTGTCATGATGGTCAGTTATGCGATTGTGTATCGCCATGGATTGGAGTCGTTTGTTAAGCGTGCCAAGTTGGCAGGTGTATCGGGCGTCATTGTGCCAGACTTGTTAGTGGATGAAGCGGATGAACTGTCCAGAATTTGCGCTGCCGAAGACTTCAGCCTGATTCAACTGGTCACTCCTACCACCCCCCGAGAGAGGGCCGTGAAAATTGCCCAATCGTCGAGCGGGTTTATCTATTTTGTATCGGTGACCGGTATTACTGGTGAGCGGTCTGATTTGCCCGCCGAACTTTTCCAGAATGTTTCCTGGTTGCGTGATCAAACCGATCTACCGATTTGTATTGGTTTTGGTATTAGTCAGCCTGAACATGTCTCTGCCTTGGCCCCCGTAGCGGATGGAGTGATTGTTGGGTCGGCAATCGTGCGACGAATCCACGAGCGCGCGTCAGATCGTGAAGCAGCCCTGCGCGACATTGGTGAATATTCTGCATCACTCATACAAGCGCTGTCCTGAAATTGTTTCAAAATAAATGCAATGCGGCGCTGGATGGGTTTGGCGGACCACTTGATGCGACACGATTAGAGTGGGTGACGGCTCTAAATCCCACCTATGTGGATGGAATAAAAGAGCAGCAGGTTCTAAGAAATGGCTGTCGTACTTCCCTCAAGAAAACTAGCGGTTATCCGCATTGTTTGTGAATAAGTACTATGGTAATAGTGATTTAAGGTAATCAGGCAGGAAGATTTGGGGGGTTGGAAATCTTGCCCCTTCAAGGCTGTCGAAACTATACTTGATATATGGAGTTTAGTCTATCAATCGGCTGTTTTAAAAGACTTGT
>CAYMUR010000070.1:26320-27247 GCA_964393615.1 uncultured Pirellulaceae bacterium | reverse complement strand
CGAAAAGGTCAACGTCCTCCTCGGCAGCTGGTTCAGCCTCGGGAGCGTCAGCAGAGTCTCCACCTACAGCTGAGTCTTCTGGAAGACTTGCCTGTTCTTCGTCCACCGTCGCGTCATCCGCCTCGTCAGCATCCTCGAAAAGGTCAACGTCCTCCTCGGCAGCTGGTTCAGCCTCGGGAGCGTCAGCAGAGTCTCCACCTACAGCTGAGTCTTCTGGAAGACTTGCCTGTTCTTCGTCTATGTCAGGAGCGGCTGTCGCACCACCATCGTCGACCTGTTCCACATCTTCTGCGACGGCTGATTCATCCACGGCAACGTCAGTAGAGTCTTCGATTACAGGCGAGTCTTCCGAAAGTGTCGGTTCAATGGTATCCGGTACCATTTCCATTTTGTGATCAGAGTAATCCCACTCACGGCCTATATTGTGGAAAACAGCCACTGGTTTCCTACAACAATTGTTGGAGGCACATGATGAGGGTGGTCTGCAAGTAACCGCTGAATGGCAAGTTCGTTTCAGGACAAACAGCTTACAAGCCAACGCCATATCAAAAGACATTAGTAGAACAACCGTCAATACAACGGCAATACGCAGTGCCGGAAAAAGTGACTTTACTCGCATGACAAATACCTCCAAACTACAACAACAGAACAAATGAAACTGTGCTGGAAAATCACTGTGACGACGGACTTACCCGGCAACGACTACAATGCTAACTACGAATACCCAATCGACCATCCGTGCTACAGTAAAATTCATGGTACCTATAACACTACCTCCCATCAACTTAATCGGGTTAGATTTTGCGGTGAAAATCTCAGAGAAAGCAGCTGTTTGAACAGTCCACAAGGAATTAGATGGTCCTCAAGCTCGCGAGGAAGTTGCTGCTCATAACTAATACAACAACGAGAAAATATTCAAACCACTCA
>CAYMUR010000070.1:0-26310 GCA_964393615.1 uncultured Pirellulaceae bacterium | reverse complement strand
CACCTTGGTGTCACCGGCACAGCTTGCGCAACTCTTGTTGATGAAACGTTTTTCGTCGAGCCTGCTCTAAGGCCCAAGTAAACCCAGGTGCCAACAGGCAAAAGCCGTGGGAGCGGCAAACACCAATGAGTCGGTAAGATCTAGAATACCTCCCAAGCCTGGCAGCCGACCACTCGAATCTTTTTTTTGCATATCACGTTTGATCAGTGATTCGCAAAGGTCGCCCTGCAAACCGGCCAAGCTGAGAAGGATACCGTACAGAAGACAATTCCATCGAGAGTGAGAGAGTGACTCTCCAACAAACCAGCTTGCGAGAACATCAAGCAGCAGCCAAGCTCCAAAGCAACCAGCAAAGATACCACCGATAAACCCTTCGATCGTTTTCCCTGGACTCAATGTTGGTGCCAGCTTATGACGCCCCAGTAAATGCCCGGCTGCATAGGCTCCGATATCCGAAAGCTTGACAACAACGATCATTGACAACAATGCCAGCATTCCCCATTCGTTTCCTTTGTAGGTGCGTAGCGCCGTCAGAAAACAACCCAAGAGGCCTACATAGAGAATTGCAAACAAAGTCAGCGCAACCCGGGTGATCACCCCTCCCGGCTGCTGAAAGGAAGCCATTTCTCGTGCAAAAGCCACAACAACGGCCAGTACCACGCCAAACATACTCCATTCAAGATGGAACTCTGTCTGGCCAGGTTGATAACCGTAGATCAAAAGAGGAATAACCGGCGGAAGACAAATCCCCAAAACACCCAGATGGGCCCAGCGAGAAGATGGCTTGGAGTATTTCGCGGACAACAATTCGATCAGCTCTGTCGTCGCTAAACCACAAAGACAAACACAGACCGGCAACAACCAAAGCCCAGGTCGATTGAAATTGTATTGAAAATCCAACCAACAGACTGCGATTAATATCGTAACGATGATGGATGAAGATACAATACGCGAATACAACACACCCATGACTCCTTCATTGGTTAAGTCCACCAAAACGCCGGTCGCGAGCAGCAAAGTCTCGGATAGCGTGATGTAAATCATCGACAGAAAACTCGGGCCAACAACGGTCCGTCACCCACAGTTCTGCGTAGCTCATCTGCCACAGCAGAAAATTACTGACTCTCATCTCACCGGCCGTTCGAATCATCAAATCGGGATCAACCATGTCCCGCGTGTAAAGATAATCGGCAAAGATCTCTTCCGTCATTGATTCCGGATCAAGGTGTCCGTCACGCACGTCAACGGCTATTTTCCGAACCGCATCCAACATTTCTCGCCGAGCTCCATAGTTAATTGCCAGGCAAAGACGCATTCCAGTCGCATCGGCCGTCAAACCCACCGTCTTATCCATCTCGCCTAATGTTGTGGCAGGGATACCGTCCCGTCGCCCAATAACATGTACAGAAATATTCTGTTGCATAATCAAAGACCGTTCTTCGATCATGTATTGTTCCAATAGGTGCATCAGAAACTCGAGTTCTGGTTGCGGCCGCTTCCAGTTTTCACTCGAAAGACAGTACAAAGTAAGCTGCTCAAGACCTAAACGGGTGCCTGCCTCAACCGCCCGCCGAACGCTAGTCACCCCCTGCCGATGTCCTTCAATGCGAGGCAATCCCTGTCTCTCAGCCCAGCGCCCATTGCCGTCCATGATGACCGCTATGTGGCGAGGTCGCCGCTCGGGAGGAACTTCCAAATGAGACACGAATGAATTCACCCTGGAGAAATTTTCATCACTAACACTGTGTTGGCCGGACTGCAATAGTGCCTGCCGGACTGCAACAGTGCCTATTGTCTATCCACCACAGAGCTTATTTCGCCAACGCGTCAAAGTCCACCTCGAACATCGTCTGTTCCCGATCAGGTCCCACCGATACGATACCGACCGGACAACCTACCAAAACACTCAAACGTTCGACATACGCCCGAGCCTCCACTGGCAAATCGTTAACATCACGAATTCCAGTGATATCCTGTTCCCAACCAGGAAGCGATTCGTAGATCGGATTGATGCGTCGCAAGTCTTCGAGGTGACTAGGAAAATAATCAATGCGTTCGCCGTCCAACTCATAAGCAACACAGATCGATATTTCCGGTAGTTTACTGAGCACATCAAGCATCATCACGGCCAAATGGTCGACCCCACTCAGTCGAGAAGTATAGCGTGCTGCTACTGCATCGAACCAGCCACATCGGCGGGGCCGGCCCGTGGTCGTGCCGTATTCATTCCCTTCTTCACGGATATGCTGACCGGTCGCGTTGTCTTGTTCTGTAGGAAAGGGGCCACCCCCTACACGGGTACAGTAAGCTTTGACAACACCAATCATTTTTGTGATCCAGCGAGGGGGCACTCCTGAACCAGCACTGACACCGACTCCAGAACTGTTACTGCTGGTAACAAACGGAAAAGTTCCGTGATCCAGATCAAGCAGTGCACCCTGAGCTCCTTCAAACAGTGCTCGTCGGCCCGCGTCCATTGCATCCAGTAGATAGGCAGTACTATCACCGACATATGGTTCGAGAAATTTTGCGTAACCCGCATACTCTTCAAAAATCGCGCCGGCCTCCAAGGGGGCAGTATTTTTACCATTTTGTAAGCCCAACAAGCGGGCCTTCGCTTTTACAATTTGTTCGACTTTCTCGCGAAATCCTGCACGAAACATGTCCCCCAACCGAATAGACATACTCCGTCCTGCTTTGTCGCGATAACAGGGGCCAATACCGCGGAGAGTCGTGCCAATGCTTTCTCCACCAACGTCAGCCCCATCAATAATCCGGTCTTCTTCAAGGTGCCAAGGCATTACAAGATGGGCGCGGTCACTTAACATTAGATTTTCAGCGACCTTCACCCCGCGTGACGTTAAATTTTCGATTTCTCCGATGACCGTCTGGGGATTCAAAACAACACCAGCAGTGACAACATTCATAACGTCGGTGTTGAGAATTCCGCTGGGAATATGATGTAATTTAAACGTCTCGCCGCCGGTAACGACAGTGTGTCCTGCGTTAGCCCCACCTAAAAACCGGACCACGATTTCAAACTGCGTTGTCAACAGATCAACCAGCTTACCCTTGGCTTCATCACCCCATTGCAATCCGATGACACACGTACCTGACACGTCAAACCTCTAACAACAAGAAATGTGGAATCTCACAGCCAAGCAAAGAGGGATCTGCAGATACCTACAACACCTGGCAGTCAGGGAAACCACCCAGTGTATGCCGCGTTCGGAGTTGGGGCAAGTCACTCAAACAACGGTTGGGAAACCGCAGCAGCGACGGGGACAAATATGGCGACCGGCAGCCAGACCGACAACACCGGGGTAATTAGGTACTGATTCCCTAGACCATGGCAGAAAATCACGAGAATCGAAAACCCGGCCACCAGCAAAAAACAGGTACCAATCGCAATATATACGTTGCGTTGTGACCCGGTTAATACCAGCGGTAAACCTAAAAATAATAACGTCATATCCAAAATAGGGCGTACAAATCGCTTGTGAATCAATACTCGGACCCGCGAGCCATATTCCACACCAGGATTCCGTAACCCCGCGATCAACGATGCCGTTGAAGCAAACTGTTGTGCTCGATTGTTGTTCCGCAACTGTGAAAAATCGACATTACTTACAACAAAACACTGATCTTCTCTCAACCACGAAGTGTCATGAGGAGAATATATGATCGTTCTTCCCTTTAAAACCGCTGATGGAACGTCTGTCAAAGGTTCTGAAGGGTCGATTTTTTCAAACAAATAACCTCCCGGTCGCTCCTGGTTCGCCACTTGGTAGTAAGCGACTTCACCCGACAAATTCCTGGCAAATGCATGAAATGTCGGCGGAAGCCGAAAATTGGGATGGCTAATCATTTGCTGATTGTCAAATGTCTCTTTGCCACGAATCAGGATGTGCGTCTCATGATCGTACCGAGCATTCAGACGAACCCCTTTCTCACCGTGCCAATCCTGAGCATTTCGCGCCAACCGATTCTGAAACGACGGCAGCACAAGTTCACGGTTCAAAACTGACAACAGACTGATTAGAGCCACGATAATCACAATCGGTTTCGTAATGCGAGCTTTGGAAATTCCTGCCGCCAACAAGGCAGTCATTTCATTGTGTCGTTGAAGCCATGTAATCGTGAACATGGCAGCGATCAAAGCTAGAATACCACTCGTCCGTTCGAAGAAAGCGAGAATCCGGGCACCATAATACTGTGACAATACAGGCCACAAGCCGCCAGCTCGCTCACCAAGTGCTATAAACTCGTCCAAATTGGTAAACAGGTCCACGATGACAAACAAACCAGCCAGACTGAAAAAACAAACCAGCAACGATTTAAGAAATGACCGCAGCAGATAACGATCCATACAAGTCATCATTGTCAGTAATCGATAATCAATAATTGTTAGTCGTTAATGGCAGAGCCATGTTCACCGCTGGTAGTCCATCAGACTTCGTAAATATCGTTGATGGATTGGGCTAATGCACGGATACCGCTACGAATATCATCATGATTCTGGACGCCAAAACTCAACCGCATTGTATTTTTCTGTGTCGGCTGACCTTCGTCGGCAAAACAATATTCACCCGGCACATAAAAAACACCTTCGTCCATGGCTCGAGAAAGCAAATTCCCACTTGGCCCCGTGTCGATCAAGTCGGCCAATTGTAACCAGACATATAATCCGCCGTCAGGCCGTTTCCAACTGGTTCCCTGTATTTTTGACAGAGATTCATCGAGTGCTGCCAGCATGGTATCAAGCTTGCTACGATAAAGGGATCGTAATCGTTCCACATGTGGGTCAAACAAATCGAGTTCCAGGATTTTTGCCATCAAATGCTGGTTAAAATTGGGTGAGCCAAAATCCACATTCGCTTTGATATTGGTCACCGGCTCGATGAAAGCTCGGGGAAGAATCCCCCATCCGACACGTATTCCAGGTGAAAACGGCTTGGAAAACGTGCCCGCCACGACAACCGTGTCCTGCTCCTCATCAAAGCGGAGCATACTCGGAACATCCTCACCTTGGTAACGCAATTCTCGGTACGCCACATCGTCAATCACAACAATTTGCGGTTTCAGACAGTCTTCTGATGGTACTTCGAGTGACCATTGCTTGGCCAACTTCACAACTTTCTGCCGACGTTCTGCCGAAAGTGTCAAACCCCGCGGGTTATCAAAATAAGAAACAACATAGATCGCCTTAACACGGGAAATTTCTCCTGCTTGACACAACCTTCGTAAAGTGTCATCCAAAGCTTCTGGCACGATACCTTCGGTATCTGTCTCGACCCCGATAGTCCGAATTCCCAAATTTCGAAATGTCCCCAAAATGACCAAATAGGTCGGTGCTGCACAAAGTACAATGTCACCTGGATCGAACAAGCACTCACCCACCAACTGAAGCAATTGGTTACTCCCGGCCGTACAGACAACTCGTTCGATGTCAAAACCCTGCCGTTCCGCAACCATTCCATCCTGTTGTAGCTGTCGCTCAAGAATAAACTCACGCAGCGGAGGATGCCCAGAGGTCGCCCCATACTGCAGCGCGGCTCGCGCACCCTCGGGATCATTCAAAAGAGATTCGAGTGCCCGAAATGTCTCATCGACCGGTAAGGACTGTTGGTCAACAAAACCCGCAGCTAAAGAAATCAGTTGAGGATTTGCCAGTGGAAGCGACATCAATTCACCAATCGCCTGGCCTGCGGCCCACAAACTACGTTGGCTTGGTAAATGGTTCACAACCCGAAATCCTTCGCTCCTAGTTCAAAACAAAAATTCGCCGCTTCTGAGTAGCTCTGCCCGTTCTCCTCGTTACCTCGGCCTTGTAGCCAAAAGCTACCTGTCAACAACTAAACAGTCTACCGACTATGTACTACAAGCTACAGACTAAAACGTGGGATGGGGATTGTGGAGTCCCTGGTCTGCGATAGGATAACAAACATGGAATGGTCGCGAGCCTTACATCCCGTTCGCCGAGGCTGGGAGATGGCCCTAGACGTTGTTTTCCCACCACGCTGTACTTTCTGCTCCATAGAACTCATTTCGCCCCATACGTCTGTATTTCTCTGCCAATCGTGCCGACTCAAGCTAACACAAACCACCAAATCAACATGCCTGCGGTGTGGTGCCCCCTCAACGGCCAGATTGTCAGAAGATGACAAATGCGGACACTGTCGAGATCTAACATTTCAGTTTTCCCAGGTCATTCCCTATGGCTGGTATCGAGGTGAATTGAAACAAGCAGTCAAACGCATGAAGTATGTGAACGACGATCCCCTGGTGGCTTCGATAGCGCAATTGGCAGCGGACCACTGGACTGTTCCGTTAATGGAATATTCACCAGATTTGATTGTGCCTGTACCCGCTTATTGGTACCGACGCTTCCAGCGAGGAACCTATTCCCCTGACCTATTCGCCCTACAGATCGCTCGAAATTTACGAACAACAGCCCTTTGTCGACTTTTGTACTGTTGTCGTAAAATCAAGAAACAAAGCATGTTACCGCCTGTGGAGCGAATTTCGAATGTCGAGGGAGCGTTTCGTATCACAAAAGGCTACGATGTTAGAGGGGCGCGCATTGTACTGGTTGATGATGTTTTGACGACCGGTGCAACAGCCAATGCAGCAACGAAAAGTCTCCTCGTAGCAGGAGCAGCCAATGTGGCGGTTGCCGTAGTTGCGCGGGCTCTATCAAATCAATAGCCCGCTTAATGTTAAATCAGGTAAAAAATAGTGGATAGCCGGGTGCGTAATTTACGACGGTTGGAAAATGCCACCTAATGTAAGCGATAACAAACCGACTCCAACGACCCAACACAAGCTCTATCCTTTCCAAAGAGCTGTATTTCGTGGATTGGCCGTTATTCTACCACCATTGCTGACAATCGTTATTCTGATTTGGGTCGGGAATGCCGTGCAACAATACGTACTTGTTCCAGTTGAATCAGGAGCAAAATACGTGATTGTCTGGGCCATTGCGGACATTCAAAACACAGATCCCGGTAGCGGATATGAAAAGATTGGACAACATTGGGTTCCAAAAGAAATCTCCTCTCATGTTGATCGATTCCGCGACAACCTACCAAAGCCAGAAACAGCTCAGGCGACGTACAGTCTCTACGTCAAACTGCGATATCTGAAGTCGCAATATGTTATTCCTCTTTTTCTCAGTTTATTTGTCATTATTCTTTATCTACTGGGAAAATTTTTGGCCATCCGCGTCGGCCGAATTTTTTGGGATTTTTTCGAACAAATCATTCATCGCTTGCCCGTCATCAGTAATGTGTATTCGTCAGTGAAACAAGTCACTGACTTTGTATTCAGCGAACAAGAAATCGAATACCGTCGTGTGGTTGCCGTCGAATATCCCCGGCAAGGGATCTGGTCAATTGGGTTCGTCACCGGGGATAGTTTGCTGGACGTCGACAGCGCTGCCAACGAGTCGGTTATGAGCGTGTTCATTCCTTCTTCGCCCATGCCAGTGACAGGTTACACGATCACAATTCGACGTAACGAAGCTGTCGATCTCGATTTGACAGTAGATCAGGCGATCCAATTCGTGGTAAGCTGTGGTGTCGTCGTTCCGCCTCATCAGTTGCGAAACAACAAGAATCCACAATTAAACGGCCCGCAAACAGCAAGGTCGGACGGTTTCAACCAATCCTCGACACATGGTAAGTTTTTGCAAGAACCTACTACGACTGACGAGTCAAATCGGTAATAAATGGTACCGCTCAACGGTAACGATTGATTTCCGACAATTTCTGTGTGACAGACAGCATCCGCTCACATTTCAGGACAACACGACCTACGGTTAACCAGAATGAATTTGTTGTCCGAACCTTTGCGATTGGGCACTCGAAACAGTGCGTTGGCCCGCTGGCAAGCCAATTGGGTACGAGATCAACTACTGTCTGTCGGCATCCCGGTGGAATTAGTGCCTATTTCCACTCGAGGGGACCGCTGGAACGAAACTCCCATCCGTAATGTGGGCTCAGTCGGGGTGTTCACCAAAGAACTTCAACGGGCCCTGTTGGATGAACGGATTGATCTGGCAGTGCACAGCCTCAAAGACTTACCGACTGATCCCGTCGAGGGCCTCGTACTAGCCGCGGTTCCCACCCGCTCCAGTCCTCACGACGTCCTGGTGGCCAGTCACGCAAAATCCATCCAGAAACTTGCCCCTGACAGTCGTATCGGCACGGGCAGTTTGAGGAGACAGGCGCAACTATTATATTTGCGGCCGGACCTATGTGTGAGCGATATTCGCGGGAACGTCGAATCGCGTTTACGTAAGCTGGACGAAGGACAATTCGACGCCTTAATTCTAGCTGAAGCTGGCTTATCTCGTCTGAAATTGACAGATCGCATTACCCAGGTGCTCACCCCCGAAGTGATCATGCCGGCGGTCGGCCAAGGTGCACTCGGACTGGAAACTCGCAAGTCCGACACACGGACGTGTGAAGCGTTAGGAACATTGAACGACCAGGCGACTCACACAGCCGTTCTTGCAGAACGAGCGCTACTGGCAACGCTCCGGGGCGGCTGCCTTGCTCCCGTTGGAGCATGGGCACGCCACGCAAACGAATCTCTCTTACTCGACGCAGTCGTGCTGGATGTCACTGGCAAGATACGATTGCATTGCCAGGTCGCTGGTGCCCCTCAGGAATCAACGGCACTAGGTGTTCAAGCTGCCAACCAGCTTTTGGACCAAGGCGCTGAACAGTTGATCGCTCAATCACGGGAAAGGTAGCGAGACTTGATTGCTAGTGCAGTGGTATCCTTTGTCTTACAAAGCTACACTGACCAGCTAAACCTATGGATATTCAAGCTGCGCGTTTACCATGCCCGCAAATCTAACCGCCCAGTACCGCAAGGCCGAAGAGGAATACCGTCGCGCATTCACACCCGAAGATCAGCTGCGTTGTCTCCAAGCGATGCTGCGCGAAATGCCCAAACACAAGGGCACCGACAAACTGCAATCAGACCTGAAACAGAAGATAAGCAAGCTAAAAAAGGAAGTGGCTGAACCCACTAAATCAGCACGTCGAGGGCTGGGCGTGCGTATTCCACCGCAAGGAGCAGGTACTGTGGTGATCCTGGGTGGTGTCAATGCCGGTAAGAGCCAGCTGTTGGCAACGTTTACGCGTGCCAATCCGAAAGTGGCGCCCTACCCATTCACCACGCAAGAACCACTCCCTGGTATGATGCCTTGGCAAGACGTCACAGTCCAACTGATTGACACACCTCCTATCACCATGGACTTCATGGAATCGTACATGCAAGGCCTGATTCGTGGTGCAGATTTAGCTTTACTTCTAGTTGATCTTGGCAACGACGATGGCATTGACCAGTGCCAGGAATTATTTGACAAACTGAACACTACGAAAACGCGTCTGGCACAAGAAAGTTTCCTGGACAACAATGACGTGGGGTTATCTTTTACTCGCACCTTTGTCGTCCCGAACAAAATCGATGTGACGAAAGCGGAAGAACGTTTGCAATGTCTGCATGAACTATGCCCCATGGAATTTCAGGAGTTCGTCATTTCGGCCACCCAGGGTACAAACCTCGAACTGCTACGAGAGGCAATTTACCAATCGTTAAATGTCATTCGTGTCTACACCAAACTTCCCAACCAGAAAGAGCCAGATTACGACCGCCCATTTACTGTCCGTCGTGGGGACACTTTACTCGACGTGGCAGAGCTGATCCACAAAGATTATGTCCAGAGATTAAACTTTGCCCGGGTGTGGGGTACTCAGGTGCATGATGGAACGATCGTTAAAGGGGACTACATTGTACAGGACCAAGACGTCGTGGAGCTGCATACATGACGAATGCCAAACTTGCCAACGTGTTTGAACAAGTTGCCGATTTACTAGAGTTTCAAGGTGCCAATCCATTCCGTATTCGAGCATATCGTAGTGGTGCGCGCACCATTCGTGACCTACCGGAACCGGTTGCCGGGATCTTGGCGGATGAGACACGCCAACTGACGGACATTGACGGAATCGGAAAAGACCTGGCCGAAAAATGCCGGGTATTGGTAGTGAACGGAGAGTTGCCACAACTGCAAAAATTACTCGCTCAAATCCCTCGCACCGTACTCGACTTACTGCGCATTCCCAGCCTTGGACCCAAAAAAGCAAAAGTTCTCTACCAGGAACTCGGAATCACCACACTCGACGCACTACGTACAGCTTGTGAATCCGGACAGGTGCGCGGCCTCAAAGGTTTTGGCGCCAAAACCGAATCCGCTATTTTACACGGTATCGAAATTGCTACCCTTGCCAACCAACGAATGTTGTGGGCCGAAGCGAATGATATTTCGCAACAATTACTCCAACACCTGCGTGAATGCAGAAGTATCGAACGTATGGAAATGGCCGGCAGTTATCGCCGAGGACGCGAAACAGTCGGTGATTTGGATATTTTGGTTGTATCTTCTGATCCGGACGAAGTGATGGATTGCTTTGGCGAATTTCCCGAACGAGAAGAAACTATCGCCCGCGGTAAGACAAAAATGTCGCTACGTTTGTCGAATGGTTTATCTGTCGACCTGCGCGTCGTCTTGTCAGAATCATTCGGTGCCGCTCTGCAATATTTCACTGGCTCAAAAGATCATAACGTCACACTTCGTGGCATGGCCCGACAACAAGGGATGCGGATCAACGAATATGGTATCTACCGTGTTAATGGCGACGATCAAACATACGTAGCCGGTGCCGAAGAAGAGGACGTGTACAAGGCGCTTGGATTACCTTGGTTTCCTCCTGAATTGCGCGAGTCGCGTCGTGAATTTGAGTGGGCTCGTGCAGGGTCCTTGCCAGAGTTAGTCCGACTCTCTGACATTTGTGGCGACCTGCACATGCACACAACCACGACAGATGGCAAGGCAACATTGGAAGAAATGATCCAAGCCGCCCAGCAACGCGGTTTGTCGTATATCGCCATCACAGACCATTCACAACGGGTTTCAATGGCACGAGGCTTGGACCCCCAACGACTCAGTGACCAATGGGATCAAATCGATCGTTTGAATTTAGCCTGTGACGACGAATTTACAATCCTGAAAGGAATTGAATGCGATATCCTGGAAAAGGGTGGCATGGATTTGCCTGATGATATCTTGGCTCGCGCAGACTGGGTGCTGGCCAGTATCCATTATGGCCAGAAGCAGCCACAGCGCCAGATCACAGATCGGATTCTGGGCGCCATCGAAAACCCATATGTTTCAGCGATTGCACATCCCACCGGCCGGTTGCTCAACCAGCGTGATCCCTACGATATTGATCGGGACGAAGTTTTCACGGCAGCGGCTCAACATGGCAAATTACTTGAATTAAATGCTAACCCGCGTCGCTTGGATCTCAACGATATCGACTGTGCCAGCGCTAAAAAACATGGCATCCCCATCGTCATCAACACCGATGCCCACAGCATCTTAGGACTTGATGTCATGCAATTTGGCATCTTGCAGGCACGGCGGGGTGGACTGACCAAAGACGATGTGGCCAACACCCGATCCTGGCCCGAACTACAGGATTTAATGGGAAAGCCCTGCAGCAAATAAGTTCTCTTAGGAAAAGTAATCAATCGTCTGTCAGAAATTTTCTTCGCTGGTCGATCGTCCAGTCTGACAATTAAACGGCCTAGGCTATTTGAATTACTTTTAACGGCAATCAAATGGGTAGTAGTTTGACTTGACTGCTGTGGAAAATCGGCGAAAACAAGTTGACTGACTTGCCGATTGCTGCCTTGACGGTAGAATCGATCTTGTCTCGCATAAGGGTGCGATGAACGTTGGTTTCCGTCAAGGAGCAACCCATGAAAATTGGTGCTTGGTGCAGTGAACGAGTTTTTCGATTCGTGCACGGTAACAACCTGGTCTACAACACGTGCTGGGAAGATCCACGTTTGGACCGTGAGGCCTTGCAACTGGAATCCACAGACAACGTGATGGTAATTACATCAGCCGGCTGTAACGCGCTGGACTACGTGCTCAATGAACCGCACCACGTTTATGCTGTGGACATGAACCCTCGTCAAAACGCCTTGTTGGAACTCAAGCTCGCTGGTATCCGTCACCTGGATTTTGAAACATTTTTTGACATGTTCGGTCGCGGCAAGGTCAAAGGCGTGCGTCCACTGTACGAGCAGCATTTACGGACAGGGCTTTCTGATTGGGCTCAGCAATACTGGGACCGTCGGATCAATTTTTTTGAATCACGCCAAACGTTTTATTTTCGTGGCACCTCCGGAAGATTTGCTTGGCTGGTCAATTGCTATATTGATCGTGTTGTCAATTTACGACCCTATGTCGACCAATTATTAAATGCTGCCAGTGTTGAGCAACAACGTGTTATCTACGACAACAAGGTTCGCGATCGTTTCTGGACACGCTCTATTCGCTTTGCCATGGGACGAGATGTGACCCTTTCCATGTTAGGTGTACCTCCCGCACAGAGAGCCGAAGTGGAACGCTACTACCATGGAGGTATTTCCGGATTTGTGCGAGATTGTGTTGAAGCAGTACTGGTAAAGTTACCCTTGACAGATAACTATTTCTGGCGGGTTTATTTGACAGGACAGTATACGTACGACTGCTGTCCCGAATACCTACGTGAAGAGAACTTCATGCGGTTAAAAAACGGGTTGGTGGACCGGGTCAGCGTCTCGACCAATTCCGTCGAAGAATTTTTAAAATCGTCAGACGTCCCCATCTCTCGATTCGTATTACTCGATCACATGGACTGGATGAGTGGCCAGTATATCCATCTCCTGGAATCGGAATGGCAAGAGATTGTCCGCCGGGCTGCACCGGAGGCACGTGTCATCTGGCGAAGTGGTGGACTGCGCACCGATTTTATTGACAAAGCCCAGGTAATGATCAATGGGCAATCTGTCCAAATCGGCGAACTACTGACATACCATCCTGAACTAGCTAATCGTCTCCATGCCCAAGACCGAGTGCATACCTATGGAAGCTTTCATATCGCAGATCTGGCGGCTTGAGGCATGAGTTTTGCATCTGACATAAAAATCCTGTATCACATGGCAATGCGTCCGATCCGAGGCAGTGATCATGCGGAAAGGATGGAGAGTTTCTATGGGGGTCAGGCAAATGCATACGACGATTTTCGCCGCCGCTTGTTACACGGACGTCGCAACATGTGGTCATCCATCGAAATTCCGCAGGGTGGGCGCTGGGTTGACATGGGCGGTGGCACCGGGAGCAACCTGGAATATTTCAACTCATCACTCGACCAGCTCGAAAAGGTATACCTAGTCGACCTGGCTGATTCCCTTCTGTCAGTCGCCCGAAAACGTGTGCGGGATCAAGGCTGGCAAAACGTTGACGTCGTGTCGGCAGATGCGACCAAATTCCAACCCCCTGGCAAACCTGTTGACGTGGTGACTTTTTCGTACTCGCTGACCATGATTCCCAACTGGTTTGCTGCCATTGAAAACGCCTGGAAGATGTTGCGCCCAGGTGGCACCATCGGTGTCGTAGACTTTTATGTCTCTCGAAAACATCCCGCCACTGGTTTGCGAAAACATTCCTGGTGGACACGCAATTTTTGGCCAGTCTGGTTAAGTTCTGACAATGTTTTTCCGTCGTCTGATCACATTGCCATGCTTGATTATCGTTTTCAACGCTGCAAGCTAGAAGAAAACATGGCCAAAATACCGTACCTGCCCTGTATCCGTGCGCCGTATTATATCTTTATTGGCCACAAAACTTGAACCTGCTTCCCATTGGCGTTTCAACGTGTCACATGGACCAATTAGCCTGGATTGCCGAAGAACTATTACAACGTGAACGAGACGGACTGTTACGCCGACTCGCAACGTATGACGGTTCGTCCTCTTGCTTGACCACACCAGCTGGCCAACAACTGGTCAATTTTGCCTCAAACGATTACCTACTACTGGCCCAGGACCCGCGGTTGGCAAATGCCGTCTGTTCCGCAGTGCAGCAACACACGTGGGGTAGCGGCTCGAGTCCATTGATTACCGGCCACACAACATGTCACATGAAATTAGAACGGGATTTAGCCCAATTCGAGCAAACCGAAGCGGCGTTGGTTTTCTCTTCGGGCTACGCAGCGAACGTAGGCACGATCACATCACTGGCAAGTCGTGGTGACGTAATATTCAGTGACGAAAAGAACCACGCAAGCATCATTGATGGCTGTCGTTTGTCCGGCGCGCGAATTCAAGTCTACAAGCATCTGGATGTTGCTTTCCTCGAAAAAATGATCATGCAGGCGAGTGGATTCCGCCGTCGATTAATCGTTACCGATACGCTGTTCAGCATGGATGGAGACTTGGCACCATTACAACAACTGGTCAGAATCGCTGAGCAGTACGATGGCATGTTAATGATTGACGAAGCACATGCCACCGGAGTCTTCGGTGAACATGGGCGTGGTGTGGCAGAACATCTGGGAGTCGAATCAGCCATACCTGTCAAGGTTGGCACCATGAGCAAGGCATTGGGTTGTGCGGGTGGTTTCGTAGCTGGATCGCAACAATTGGTGGATTGGCTCGTCAACCGATCCCGACCTTATATTTTTTCGACGGCACAGGCCGCTGCAGGAATGGCAGCAGCGACAGTCGCCTTGGCCATCGTGCAACAAGAACCAAAACGCCGTCGCAAATTACTGGAACGAGCCGACAAAGTACGTTCTGAATTGCGACGACAAGGCTGGACCATCCAATCCGAAAGCCAGATCATCCCTGTCTTGACGGGTGATCCAGAGAGTGCCCTACAAATGTCAGCGTTCCTACGAGAACAAGGCCTGTTGGTACCAGCCGTGCGGCCTCCGTCAGTACCAGACGGAGAATCCTTGTTGCGAATCAGCCTGAGCTATGGTCATGTGGACAGTATGATCGAACAACTGCTGGAAGCGTTCGCAAAACTGGCAGGCCAGCAAGGTAAATGCTCGAAATGACAAAGGATGACATACGGGACGACACCAGGAAACAATAAAATATTCTGAACAATGCAACACCCATGACCCGCATAGATTGCCAGTCATTGGACTTGGCCCTATCAGGTTTTTGTCTCGCCAGGTTCCTGTTCCCACAGCACCTTGCGTGGAATTTTTCAGTCCATTCTCACCACAAAACAATCCCTGGCTTTTCGGGATGAACCCCAACTCAGTACACCACGAAAAGTTCACTCATGGCGCAAAGCTTCAATGGGGTCCATCATCGCAGCACGAAAAGCTGGATAGATGCCGAACACGATACCAATCCCCGTTGAAATAAAGAATGCCAGGCCAAAATACCACGGCTCGACAATTGGTACGACAGTGCGTACCACATTGGGAAGTGTAGCAATCAGTTCTGGCGCGTGTCGTTCAAGTTGGTCCTTCATCCAGCCAACCATACTGGGGCACAAGATCCCTACAAGAATACCGGCCAGACCGCCGATGACGGTCAGAACTGTAGTCTCTATGAGAAATTGCAGGATGATATCTCCGCGTTTCGCCCCCAGTGCACGACGTACTCCGATCTCTCTTGTTCGTTCCGTGACCGTAGCCAGCATAATATTCATGATCCCAATTCCACCCACCAGCAGTGAAATCCCGGCAATAATGCCCATGAAAACCATAAACATGATTCGCGTCGTTTCGGCTTGTTCCAGTAGTTCTTTCGGTACAATCACCGCCACATCGTGCCGGTCATGATGATTTCGATCCAGTGTTTGCTGTACTAAGTCCGCCGTCCGCATGACGTTATCGATATTGTCAATGCGCAAGGTAATCTGGTTAAGCTCAACCGTTTCACCTTCTCGCGACCCACTGCGTCGGACAACGACCGTGTCACCGATGCGACGCCTTAGCGTGGTGATCGGGATGTAGACATCGTGAGAAAAATCCTGGGCGGCGAGTGATCCACCGATGGCAGCGGTTGGTTGTCGAGCAAAGAGAATCCCTACAACCTCGTAATAGTCTTCCGGTTCGGGCAGGTATATTCGTTTACCAATCGGATCCTCATAGGGAAACAGTTTTTCGGCAACAGCAGCCGCCAATACACAGTGGTTCTGCTCCGTCTTCAGTTCTGCATCCGTCACAAAATGACCGCGATTGACAGACAGCTGTGTGACCTCGGCATAGTCAGGCGTGCAACCCACCACTCGTGAAAACAAACTACGATCTCCGTACTGCACTTCACGCGTCACTTCCCGTATCGGTAATGCGCTGGAAATCGTAGGAATTGTTTCTAGGAGTGCCTGGTAGTCTTCTCGCAACAATCCAAACGGTAAAATAAACGAATTAGTACTTCCATCGGGACTAGTGGTCGGTTTGATCGAGCGGACGATAATATTGTCGGCGCCCAAACCTTCAATCTGTTCCTGTGCCTTTTGGCTGATTCCAGCACCAATTGCCAGCAGCCAAATGACACTGGTCACTCCAATAAAAATCCCCAACATGGTCAACAAGGAACGAAGCGGATGCAGCAGCACACTCTTCATACCAATCGATAACGTTCGTAAGATAACCATCATGGTCCCATTAAATTTCAGTCGCAGGCTTGTCTCGTCATAGGACATAGCCTGGGCGTTGTCATGGCATCAACCTGAACAGCGAAAGTGGCAGTGGGCCTAACAGTGATGGCACTAACCTCTACTGAGGCTTATAGTTTTGAGATTCCCTGACACCCCGTTCGCATCGTTGTCACCAAGTCTCTCATTGCTCGATGGCCATACGCTGTCTGCCTGATTTGCGTTTTGGTCCAGTAAATTCTACCTCTTCGCAACCTGTTGCTTTTCCTATGTACCAATGGTCTCATCCGTTTGAATCAGCCCGTCCCGCAGCCGAATGACCCTGCTCCCTCTTTGAGCCACGTCATCTTCATGGGAAACAATAATGATTGTTTTTTCTTGATGATGGAGTAAAGTAAACAAGTCAAGAATCTCTTCCGTGGTCTGTGAATCAAGATTACCTGTTGGCTCGTCCGCCAGAATAAAATAGGGATCGTTCGCCAGGCTACGGGCGATGGCTACCCGTTGCTGTTGTCCACCTGATAGCTGTTGAGGGCGATGGCGTAATCGCGTTCCTAAACCTACCAGCTCTGCCAGTTCTCGACACCGACGGCGTTCCACTGCAGAAAACCGGCCTCGATAGTGCAAGGGAACTTCAATATTTTCCAGCACATTCAGCTGCGAAATAAGATTGTAGGACTGGAAAACAAAACCGATGCGGGAAGCCCGGATACCGGACAGCTGTCCGTCATTCATCGTAGCAATATCATCCTCGCCCAATTTCAAAGAACCAGAGGTGGGCCGGTCAAGACACCCCAACAGATTAAGCAAGGTACTCTTCCCTGATCCGGACGGCCCCATAATCGTGAGATATTCACCTACAGGGACTGTAAACGAGATGCCACGTAGTGCGTGAACGGTCTCTCCCTTGAGTACATAATCCTTGGTGAGTGATTCAATTTCAGCAGCAAGCTTCACGGGGAACCTGTTTGAAAGTAGGTGAACAAGTAGTCCTCCGAAATAGGAGCACCAACCGAATCAAAACATACCTGCTGCAGAAATACTCCTTCGGGGAAGAAGTTGAAAATCCCAACATTCTTTTGCCAGGTCCTTTTTGGCTCAGTCAGTTTGTCATTGTTGCTTACCTTTTGCGGTGCCTACCGCTTCGTCTCTTTAAACCGAGCGAAAGCCGCGGCCATCTCGTTTTGATCGATCATACCATCCGAGTTCGTATCCGCCTGCGAAATTCCATTCCGAGCCGCTTCTGGCAACACGGCCAGTTCGGCATTTGAAAGTTTGCCATCATTGTCCTGATCCAGTCGTCGTACGATATCACCTGCCGTATCGCTAGAAGACCCCTGCAGTTGCTGCGGAGACGACGTTTCCGTTAAGTCACTTTGTGAATCCTCTTTATCCGTTCGATTTCCGGGCACATCGAGACCTACGGCCTTCACTTGACGTTCCTCGGTAACCGGTGGTTTGACATCGGGAATCTTAAATTTATCCACATGCTTACGGGCATTGGCAACGACCTTTTCACCGACATGTATCGGATCAGACTGTTCTTCATCAATGGCAACCATCTTGCCATTGGTAGAAACAATATCAACCTGACGGGTCGTCCACTGCGATTCGTCTTGCACGAGACAGAAAGTTCTACCAGCCGTTTCATAAATTGAAAGAATCGGCAGTTGCAACACATCGTCACTACGCTCAACATGGATCCGCACCTCGGCAGTGAGTCCCGTCAGAATATCCGCTGGAGGATCAAGAATTCTGATATAAGTCGCGTATTCCTTGGAAGTGGATTTCCACCACTGCCCTGGTTCAGCGTACTTGTTAACCTTGATCACTTCGCCATGAAATGAATGATCACCCAGTGCATCAATACGGATTGTTACAGGTTGTCCTGCTTGCACGAGATTGATCCGAGCCTCATTAATCTCAGCCTTGACCTGCATCTGGTTTGGGTCTGGCAAGCGAATGACAATTTGTTGTTCTCGGACAGGAGTTCCCGGCTCGACAATAAATTCATTACTGCGGCCACTCCGTACGTTAGCATAAACCACCACGCCCTCTTGCGGCGCAATGATCTTGCACTTTTCAATTTGCGCCTCAATTTTCTCTAGTTTGCGCACTTCTTCTACGTGGTTATCCTGCTCATTCAGCCATTTTACTTCGGAAGCCTTAATGTCACTGTCGAGTTGAGTCAGCATTTTCTTTTTGGTATAGTCTCGCAAAACTTTGAGCCTCGTATTCGCAACATCAAGATCATTACGCGTCTTGGCAACGGTAAACCGCTGTGCTTCAAGCTGCAAATCGGTGAGCAAGCCTTTCGTCAACAGCCGTTGAGCCGATTGAAGCTCGAGCTGAGATTTTTTAAGCGCATCCTCGGCAACGTAGATCTCGTTCAAAATGGTTTTCTCTTCTTGGATGAACGTTCCTTCCAGATATTCCGTTTTGGCGATCTTTGCTGTTTCAAAGTCGGCTTCGGCTTGGATCATGATCGCTTCACTCGTATTGACCATGATTTTCTGGCGACCTCTTTCTTCTTCAAGTGCCGACGAATCGAGAGTGACCAGCCAGTCACCTTCCTGGACCGGAGTCCCCTCCGGAATCACATCAAGAATGGTGGTCGAGGACCCTCCTCCACTACGCGATTTGACTTCACAGCGAATCTCCACACTGTTAGAACTTTCTACCTCTCCCTGTTCGAGAACCACATGCTCAAACGGGCCACGGAAAACCTCATCCAGTAGTAACATTTCCCGGGGAGGTACCGTCTGGTGCGGCCAGAACCACCAGGCACTCAGAACAATCACTGATATCAATGCAACGGCGACAAGCACATTTGCCAGTACCATCGCTTTTCGGCAACGAGTATGACTTGGAAATAAATTCACGTGGGATGCAATACCTGAAACTGATTCATGGCCAAATTGCATGGGCACTCAAATCAGGTACCCATGGACGTTACTTTTGTTTCGGCAACCGCAAAAAATCTTGAAAGCTGCCCTGCCACATTCATGACTCCCTTGTCCAGCATCTATTTTACTTGCACAGATCTTCGCTGTCATCGCCTCAGCTGTAGAGGCTTGTTTAACCGTCGCTTTTTTGTCGTCCTCGATTCCAACTCGATCACTCGATCCTGCCGTGGAGACTCGTCGGACTGGTGAGACACAACCTTATACCCTCCTGGTACTTGCTTGTCAGAATCTTTAGATGGCCCAGAACGTAACGCAAGTCTGCCGTAAGAATCCTGACATTCATTTCGGTACGGCAGAGGATATTCACCACCGATTGGACCTGGATCAATCCACAATCCCTGCTCATCAATCTGCATCGTCCCCATGTCAAGATCAAGGCCGCGACGCAATACTTCATAATCCACCCATACACTCAGAAAATTATTCTGTGCCTCTTGTAAATCCGCGAGTGCAGAAACTACATCACGTGCAACGGTCGCACCGGACGTCTCACCACGCTGTTCCGATAACGCAAGAATCTCATCATTGAGTACCACCTGGTCAATCGCCCCAATGACTGCCAGACGCTGTTGTTCAAAATTATGTTGGTTCAAATCAAGCCGACGTATGGTAGCACGTAAAGTCTGTGAAACCCTATCTTCAAAATGATAATAGGATCGTTTCGCTTGTTGGTATTCTATCAAGGACTGGCGATAATTATTACGTTCCAACAGTCGAGTTAACGGTGCGTCGAATCCCAGGGTCATCCGTAGCCTACCGGTTGGTGAGCGAAACTGAACTGGATTATCACCGACCGTCGTGATATCCCCAGCGATGGTCAGGTCGAGTGTACTTTCCAGATCGTCCGCATTGAATTCAATCAGACGCCATGCATCCACCAAGGATATCCTCGCATTTTTCCAATCTCGACGACACAAGCGGGCTATATCGATTGCATCCAACGGATCGACGGAAACCGGTACCAACCGGATACTTTGTGTCCGGGCCCGGGCCTGCAATAGTGACAGATCAAGAACATCTTTGGCCAACTGGGATAACAATCCGGGAACAACAAAAATGACCTCACGTTCCAACAACTCATTTAACGCTTCTCGCTCTAGGTCGCTGAATTCACTGCGTAACCGATCAAATCGTTGCTGTATTTTTTCAAGCCGACTCGTATAGCGTTTGAATTTAGCAGCCAGGTGGTCGATTTCACGCTCTAACTTGTCTGGCAATTGTTCTAAATGCTCCACGTCAAACACCGAAGCGTGTACCTGGACTGGCAGTTTAATCTGGACATCGCTCAAGTGGGGAGAACCACGGTCCAGGTTGACCCCCTGGTCATACTTCTGACGAAGTTGGAGAAGGTCCCGGCGTCGTGGGGCAATTGCCGCACGAAGACGCACCGCATCTTGGCGCGCCCTCTCGATGTCGTTGTCAGCTAGTTCCTCTGTAATGTGGCGAGCTTTGACAACTTCCGTTGCCAGGGCATGGAGAAATTCTAGTACGACAAGTGTCGGTTTGTTTTGTAACGCGATGTCATCACTCGTCGGCGAATGATGATCAACGTTCAGTTGATCCAAAAGTTGTTCGGTCGTCTGGCCAACCCGTTGCTGAAGTTCTGTAATCTCGTTTTGCCGTGGAAGTATTTGGTCATCAATAATTTGAAACTGGTCAAGCAACGGGTCTTTAATCCGAACACCTAGGTGTGGTGGTAATCCCAACTGTATTTTGAAGTTATCGAGAGTCGCTTGATATTGATTATCGGTGTTGAGCAACCGGCTCTGAGCATTCAAAAGCGCCTGGTGAGCCTGGGCAATCTGCAGCCGCTGTCGCAATATTTCGTCGGGTCGATCTGGTATCTTTTGCAGTGATTCATTCAACGTTTCTTCGAGTTGCTGCAGGCTACTGCGCAGCCCAGCTATGTTCGCCTTTTGGTTTCGGATATTTTGCTGTAATTGCAATATGCCAATGAATCCTCCGGCCTGTCCAGCTCCAGCTCCGAAACCACTCCCACCTCCAACCGCCATAAAACTACCACGTCCGACACCACCAAATCCGCCGGCACCGACCCCTGTAAACCCTGCCAGACCACTGGTACCAAAAAAACCGCCACGCCGGGTGGGACCGCGTTCATCATCACGGCCAGTGACAATCTCCAGATAAAACCCACGTCGAAATCTTTCCATGGCCCTTACATTGGCCAGTAAAGTACGTTCTGACAACGTTAAGGTTTCCATGATACGGTCACGGCCGGCACGGCGGAGCAACGGCTGCACCAAGGTAAAATCGAGCAAGGTGGACGTTGCATTCGTATCGGGACCAGAAAGCTCCCAGACGATCGAATTGGCAAGGCCGACGACCACATCGGCACCGGTTGTAAACATTTTTTCGACCCGTACACCATGCGTCGACTGCACAAGTTCATTGGATGCCGCGCCTCGGCCCGTCCGCAATCGGCCGTCCACTGTGTTTCGGGACTGGTAGCCGGCAAAATACTGCTTGTCAAAAGCAAATCGTTCTGCACTGACATCAAGAGCAGAAAGATAAAGGGTTTCCAATTCGCTTTGATAAGACCGCGAATGCAATAGCGCAAGCTGGACGGCCTGGTCGACATTCAATGTCAAAACGCCTGTCTCTCCCACAGGCAGATACTTGCGCCATTCGGCGTTTTCGACGGACTCTGTATCACCATTGGTATGCCAACATGGATAACCCTTTTTGCAATCAACACAATGCATCAGATTATGTGCCTCGGGATCATCCGGTGGCATGGGCGGATGATCTGGGCAGAATGGGTCGAACATTCTCGAACGCGGATCAACCTGAATTGTATAATCGTCGTCAGTACCTTGGGCTTGTTTTGCTTTTTCACGAATCAGCCAACGGACCTGTTGGTCGGCCTGTTCACGGTAAAAAGCCCGACTGCAGCCAACCAATGACAGAACCAACACCGAAACACAAATGAGCAGTATCTGGCCCCAGGCCATGCCAACCGGATGAAACGATCGTGGAAGCATCAGGCAGCCTCCCTACGTGGCAAGTCAAGTGAGCTAACCGATTTGGAAGCCTGCGCCAACGCGTCGGTCAACCCTTGGACCAGTAGACGATAAACCTCAGGATGCAGTCCCGCTAACCAGTCCCCCGTATTACCATCCAAGTGCCGCAAGACTTCCTCCACCTGCTGTCGACCCAATGAGGTAATTTGCCACAATTGCCTCCGCCGGTCATCCACGGATCGTTCACCAGACAGGTATTGCTTACGGCGCAATGATTCGAGCAAACCGCTGGTCTGCGCTTTACTCAGGCCAACATCAAACACCAACCGCTGCTGGCCAACAGGTTTTGCTGCTCGGCGGAAACAAGTCCACAACAGCAAGAACTCGGCTTCTGTCATATCCTGTCGATGAAGCGCGCGGGAAAGCGTATGCCGTGCCTCATAAGCCACCCCATGAAACAACCTCATCAAATCGACCTGTTGCTCGAGTGACAAGGGGCAGGCGACCTGCGTCGCCACGGACTCGGTGGTAGCATCCATGCCGCCATTCCAGTAGATCTGACCGGGTCACGTCGGGGCCCAAGGGCCATTCGCGTCAGGATCCGTGAAAACCGGTAATTTGTATTGAGACTGTTCGCTATGGAACATTTCGGGTCATTATCGTTCGGACTTGAACGATAATAAGGATCGTGTCGCCTGTTGGACCACAAACAATGCCCTAAAACACAACCATAGAGTACTTTACGGCAGCACGGCAGCTTACGATATGCTTGACTGCAAGTAGGCCTCCGCTTATTATCAAAAATGGCAGCACTTTACCCAAAATACCAGGGTCACCAGATTCCAGGACGATTGTCGTTTCGGGTGAGAACCGTGCTGTCACCGCTGAGTGGTTCCCGTTGCCTGTCGCGTTACCTGTGACACAACCTTCGGTTAACGGCACCCAATCGACCGGGAAACATCTCCGCAGAAACGGACAGAGACATGATCTATTACTTAATTCTTTTTTTGGTGGCAATCGTCTTTTATGTGCTTCTGTACTTTGCCGCGAAGCATTGGCATTGGCAGGATATTACTGCCCTGGCATTGCTGTTTCCAGCATTGCTGATGTTTTTCACGCTGTCTTTCATGGTGCTAGGAACTTACAACAAGTTTCGACCTGAGTATGAAAAAATAAAAGCGGACCTGGAAAAGCAACTCATCGAAAATCAACTGCTGCAAGATGGAATTGCCATTTCAGAAACGGGTGAGTTAAAACACGAAGAAACCTGGCTGAAAAAGGTACGTGAAGACCTGGGCCGCAAACTGTTTGATCGCGGGCGAGTCTGGCACAATTGTTTTCCCGGCGCCCTTGAGGGCCAAACAGTCACCGTCGTAACGTCACAATGGGGTGACGGGACCGATATCACCGAGGAGGAATCTGCACGGGAGGAACCATTTCCAGGACCCGGTTTGAACCCCGGACCGGAGGGGACAGAAACCCTTGGGGCAGCGTCGCCTGCGGACGCCGAATCAACCGATACCGCAGCACCAGCAAACGTACGGCCGCACGGTATCGAAGAAAAAATGGTGCTGTATCTGTTCACAGAAACACCACTCGCTCAACTAGACGAACCAGTCCGCGAAGCTATCCTAAGCGGCTTAAAGAATCCCAACCAGAGCGATGTACATGACAAGGTTCCTACGACATATCTTGGTGAATTTACCGTAACGACTGTCGAACCTGAATCCATTAAATTGGAACCCACTATTCCGTTATCTGAGTCGCAAATGGCTGTACTGAATGATCCGCAAACACCCTGGGTTTTACTGGAAATGATGCCGGTCGATTCGCATGAAGAGTTCAAGGATTTGAGCGAAGACAACAAAAGGGCCTTGTTTCCCGAACAGGTTGTGACGGAATACCTCCGGGACGGAGAGGATGCTAATCGTGATGAAGATCCACCGGAAAGAACCAAGGTTCGCGTTGAATTCAACGACCTACCAGGCAACTCGCCACAAGACTTCATTGTCGATGCACCGGACGATCCCCCCCTGCTGCCGTCAAGTGACTTTAATTCGCTGGGACAAGCATTACCAGCCTGGCTGCGACATGGCAGTGACAAAGAAAAGGCGGGACTTGTACAGTTCGAAAAAGGAGACGTCGCTCTGTTTGGTGCAGCCACCGCACAAGACCTGATCGATAGGGAGCAGGCCACGGAATTAGGACGCGTGTATGACCGCCAGCTGCGCGATTACGAGTTCCTGTTTCACAAATTATATCGCCAGTCAACTGTTGTTGAAGACAAAATTGCAGTGACTCGCCAGGATATTACGAAAATCAAACAAGCAACTGCGAAAACACTTCAATCTATTGATTACCGTGAACAGGAAACAGTGGCGCTGAAACACGACAAGTCAGGATTCGAATATGAACGTGACCAGATTACCCACTATCACGATGCGTTGAATGAACGATATCTAGCGACGCGTCGCCAGTTGAGCAACCTCTACCAGAAAAGCCATGCATTGGTCGAACAACTGAGAGAGGAAAGCCAACGGATTGAAGAAATGGTTAACGCGCGCACGCAAAAACTCGGCACACTGGTTCAACCTTGAAAAAACCATCTCCCTTGCCAAACAAAAGTCACTATCGCTAGGAAACTTGCGCCCTGACAGGCAAAAGAATCGACGACGTAAATTCCTGTGTGACCCAATTTCTCCGCTGACTGGATTGACGACAAACAGGGGCGTCGTTTCGTTACTTCGCAAGTAAAAAACAGCCAAACGGCCCAACCACCACCATCACCACTTGGTGAGACAAGGTGCGGCAGTATGGATCATTTCCAGCAGAAACTTGTGCTGTTTGCGACATCTGCACTCCACTTTTCCAGCCATATAGCATACGATGGCGCGCAGCTTCGTTTCAGGAGGGACACGTTGCTACTTGTCAACCCAGACGACTCTCCAGCCGACCAGCCAGAATGACACTCTGAGCCAGCATTGCCTGGTCCTATCAGGGCATATCCATTGCATCACCAATTTGCAACTGTTTTTCTAGCGAAGAAATAGTTGCGCATCACCTGGGCAAACCACCATGGGACTCGCCGATCGGGACTATTATCGGGAACCTTCTTCCACCGAGCCGGGATTCCGCCTCTCAGCGACAATGGTAAACCGCTTGATTTTGATTAACGTGATCATCTTCGCGGTTGATTATTTTTTGCCGTTCGAGAACCATGCAGTCATGGCAACGTTAGCCATTGAGCCGGCCGCATTGTTTCAGCCCTGGTTGTGGTGGAAATTTATCAGCTATGGCTTTGCCCACTCCCCCAACGATCACTGGCACCTGATTAGCAATATGTTCATGCTGTGGATGTTTGGCCGTGATGTGGAACGAGTCTACGGTGCGCGCCAGTTCTTGGGAATTTACCTGGCTGCCATCCTGTTAGGATCACTGACATGGGTCCTCAGGGAATGGCTCTTCACAGGAATTGGAAGCAATCAACCGCCTATTGGAGTATTGTTGGGCGCATCCGGAGCGGTGACAGCCATCACTATTTTGTACTGCCTGCAATTCCCACGCCGCATGATCCTGTTCATGGGCTTCATTCCGTTGCCTGCCTGGGTATTTGGTATCATTTTAATTCTTATGAACATGACTCAAATCGGGCCTGACAATGTCGCCTATGACGTTCACCTGGCAGGTGCCGCGTTTGGATTTATCTACTACAAGGCTGGCTGGAATTTGGGCCGGTTACTACCCTTCGGAACAGGAGGTGGTAAGGGTGGCACCTCCTGGAAATCAAGCTTTCGGCAGAAACCAAAACTGCGGGTGCATGTACCCGATGAACAGCAGC
>CAYMUR010000069.1:23759-27886 GCA_964393615.1 uncultured Pirellulaceae bacterium | reverse complement strand
GCCAATGTGTTTCATGCCGGTGACGGGAACCTGCATCCCTTGATCATGTACGACGGACGCCAAGAAGGAGCCTTGGACCGCGCGGAAGAACTGGCGGGTGAAATTCTGAAACTTTGCATTCGACTGGGGGGGTCCATCACAGGAGAACACGGCGTCGGTTTGGAAAAACGAGATTATCTTGAAGCCATGTACGGCGCGAGTGATCTTGAATTCATGCACCTGCTACGCCGCGCAGTCGACCCATTGGAATTAGCCAACCGTGGCAAAATGCTCCCCAGCGCCGAAGCCCCAGCATTGACTACACGAGGCGCCCACCCGCTTGAAAAACAAGGCATTATCTCCCGGGAATAGCAGGGACTTTTGAGTTACCCCATGATCACGCCCCATTCCATCGAAGAAGTCCAAAAAGCGGTCCAAGCCACGCCGACCCTGAAGACCGTCGGAGGAGGTACCAAGCCAGCCCTGTCGACAGGCGGGACTTTGTCCACGGGCCACTTGAGCGGTGTACTTGAATACGAACCAAACGAGTATACGTTTACTGCCCTGGCTGGCACACCGCTGTCTGAAATCGAAGAGATTTTGGCAGAAAACAAGCAATTTCTGCCGTTCGATCCTCCCTGGCGAGATGCCGGTGCGACGGTCGGTGGGACCGTCGCCAGTGGCTTGTCCGGACCGGGTCGATTTCGCTACGGTGGTGTGCGCGATTTTCTGCTGGGAGTCCGCCTGGTAACAGGTACGGGGCGAGTGGTATTCGGTGGAGGCAAAGTTGTCAAAAATGCCGCCGGTTTTGACCTGCCAAAACTCATGGTGGGCGGACTGGGACGCTGGGGCGTATTGGTGGAACTAACATTCAAAGTCTTTCCGCGACCAGAAGCTTATCAAACTCTCAAAATTGAACTTGCCAGTTTCGACGAGGCACACGAAGCGCTAATCCGGCTACGTACTGCACAATTTGAATTGACATGCCTCGAGTGGGAGGCCCCTCAACGCATTTGGATTCGTCTGGGTGGCTTGGCGGATTCACTAGAAAAACGGGTATCAAGGCTGCAGGATTTTTTGAAAGCCGATTCAGAAATACTCGACGGAGCAGCGGACGCCGAGACATGGCGCCGCGCACGTGAGTTTGAATGGGTCCCACCGGGTCACGCATTAATCAAAATGCCACTCGTTTCCAACCAGATCACAGACGTTGAACAGTGGATTCACAAAAACCGTATGGCCATCCAGCGTCGGTACAGTGTGGGTGGTAATGTAGCTTGGATTGCAATACCCGCAACCTCTTCGGGCCAAGACACCACGTCTCTGGTGAGAGAACCGCCATTTCCGGCATTGGCTTTGCGCGGACAATGGGAACATCCTTGGATTGGCGCCCCGGCAATTTCTCCTCTTGAAAAACGGTTGCTTTCGGTGTTTGATCCGGACGGAAAAATAGCCGTTTAGTAACACATTCCAGCGACACCTTGATCCCTACACATTTCCCATGCAACACAACATTCCAAGTCAAGAAATCGGACCACTTGCCGAACCCATGGCCGAGGCAGTCCAAGCTTGTGTACATTGCGGTTTCTGTCTTCCAGCCTGCCCTACCTACCAGTGCCTGGGAGAAGAGATGGATTCGCCGCGGGGACGAATTTTCTTAATGAAAGAAGTTCTGGAAGGCAACATCGATTTGAACGAAGTCACTCCTTACATTGACCGTTGTCTCGGTTGTGTCGGATGTATTACTGCCTGTCCATCGGGAGTTCAATATGGTGAACTGCTGACACCATTTCGGGCCCGAGCAGAAACGCGCCGGCAGCGCTCGCTACTGGATCGCTGCATGCGACGTTTTGTCTTGGAAATGTTGCCTTATCCGCACCGGTTTCGCTGGGGTATCTGGTTGGGTCGTTTTGCCAAACCATTGCAACGGTTCCTGCCTGGCCGATTAGGTGACATGCTTGACCTGCTCCCTTATCGACTTCAGCAATGGCAACCCTTGCCGGCAAGTTACGCAGCCACCGGTGAACGTCGTGCAAAAGTCGCCTTGCTGGCTGGCTGTGCCCAACAGGTGCTGGCCCCGGACATTAATTGGGCAACACTGCGTGTTCTATCGCAACAAGGAGTGGAGGTCATCATTCCGCCAAAACAAGTATGCTGTGGAGCTTTGGCTGCCCATACCGGCGCCTTGTGGCAGGCCCAACGCTTCGCCCGCCAGAACCTACAGGCTTTTCCAAAGGATGTCGACGCAATACTAACCAACGCGGCCGGTTGTGGTAGCGGCATGCAAGAATACGGACTTTGGCTACACGGTGAACCTGATCAGAAAACGGCGGAACAATTTGCCAGCCGTGTTCAAGACGTCAGCGTATTTCTCACCGAGTTGGGTCTGAAAACCACGGCCACCACTGACAAGCCAATACGTGTCGCTTATCACGATGCGTGTCATTTAGCGCATGCACAAAAAGTCCAATCCCCTCCTCGGCAACTGCTGGCCAGTGTTGAAAATCTTGAATTGGTCGAAATACCGGAAGGTGATATCTGCTGCGGATCCGCAGGAACGTATAATATAGAACAACCTCACATCGCAGCAGAACTCGGACGCCGTAAAACCGATGCGATCCTGTCAACTGATGCCGACGTTGTCGCATCGGGTAATATCGGTTGTTTGACCCAGATCGAAACACACCTCCGGCAGAAACAGCGGCCCCTACCTGTGCTACATACGATGCAAATTCTTGACCGATGTTACCGCAGACAGGCGATTACGTGAAAAACCAATCATCCGATCAAAGCCGGCAACTATGGTCAGCCACTGACCGTTTGCCTAACAACAAGGCATTGTGGGTGCAACGTCGCTGGCTAGTGATTTTGGCCATGATTACCGTCGGTGGTGGCGTAGCAGCGTGGGGCTTTTCACGTGATCGTCCAGCAGATGTCTACCGCTACGAAGTCATCCATGAATTTCCACACGATGCACAGGCGTTCTGTCAAGGCCTGGCCTTTGAAAACGGAATCCTCTATGAAGGGACCGGCGCCTATGGAAAATCCAGTTTACGCAAAGTCGATTTGGATTCGGGAAAGGTACTACAACAAGTCAATTTGAATCGACGGTTGTTTGGAGAAGGAATCACTCTCTGGAAAGACAAGTTAATCCAATTGACCTGGAAATCACACATTGGCATCGTTTACGACAAAAATACATTCGCTAAAACAAAAACTTTTCGTATCTCAGGTGAAGGCTGGGGACTGACACATGATGACCAACATTTAATTATCAGTGATGGTTCATCGACGCTTCGTTTCATCAATCCAGAGACATACAAGATATCCCATCGGTTGGCAGTAAAGAGCCAAGGTCGCCGCGTCAAAAATCTGAATGAACTGGAATTTTGGAAAGGTGAAATTCTGGCCAACATCTGGAAGAGCGACATGATTGCACGGATTGACCCGCAAAACGGCCACCTCTTGGGCTGGATCGATCTGAGTGGATTGAAACCGGAAACCGTTCGGCAAAACCGTGAAGCAGTACTGAACGGAATTGCCTACGATACAATGAACCAACGGCTTTTCGTTACCGGAAAACACTGGCCCAAACTTTTTGAAATTCGCATCACCAAAACGCCCTGATTCCATGGCAGCAGCTCCATAATGCCTAGGCGTGACAATACTATCACTCCGCCGGACTATCACTCCGCCGGACCACCGTCACTGCTATCACAACTTGAACTTGCCATAAACCGCTTATTCGGCGAGACTTCCAAGGCTCGTGGCCGACTAGACTAGTCGGGCCATCGCGTTCCCACTACTTTTCTTTTCACATTACCATTCGGAAAAACAAGTGCGACGAATCGCTCTCGCATTTTGCTGGCTGATTTGCTTGCTTGGCTGCAGTCACGGCGCACATCTGGCAAATTGGAAAAACAAGTTGGCTATCGTTCGTTTGGCAGACCCCCCATCTGAAACAAACGCGACGGATGCCATGCTTTCCAACCCGTTGTATGTGCCACCCGTTGATCGAGAGGTCCTGTGGAATCAAATCGTGGATACCGTCGATGACTACTTTCACATTTCGCGGGAAAGACGTGTAAAAGATATTGGGGGTGTTTTAACCGACGGACAGATCGACACGTTCCCGACAATTGGTTCGA
>CAYMUR010000069.1:2253-23749 GCA_964393615.1 uncultured Pirellulaceae bacterium | reverse complement strand
GCAAAGACTCTACCCACGGATACCAACGTCTATACGCCAGCCTGCAATCGGTTCGCCGACAGGCGTTCATCACTGTCGCTCCGGATCACAAAGGATACTTTGTACAGGTCGTTGTCAACATCGAACTGGAAGCGGTAGATCACCCGGAGTATTCTTCGGTTGGATCATCCACCATGAGGCACGATAATTCTCTGGTCAGTCGCCCGGGCAAAATCAATGGCCAGGCAGCACGTGAAAGAACAATCGGCTGGATTCCCAAAGGCCGAGACACGTCCTTGGAACAGTTGATACTTCAGGAAATCCGCACACACGTTGCCAGCCTTCCATGAACGCATACGTGAAACGGCAACCTTCTCCATTTCCTACGCCAGCCAGTCCTTGCATGCAGGCCTAAACTCAAAGCAGCTTGGCGTTATACCTCAACAAATCAGGCGTCCATCGGTTATCGAGACAGTTCACAAGTCAGAATACTGAATGTGTTTATTACATTCACAATGGCCCAATAGCTAGGAAGCACCTTCCGAAATAAACTCATTAGGCTGCTGAAATATCGCAATCGATAGACAACCTTCAGGACTGTAAGCTTCATGGACTGACCCTGCACTGCGCCACACATAATTGCCAGCAGTACACTCTCCATGCTCGTCGACCAGGCTTCCCTCCAACACGTATGTTTGCTCGACACCGGTGTGCCGATGGCAAGGCAAACGCGCTCCTGGCTCCAACCTGAACAGAGCTGTAAACGCACCAGAGTTTTCGTCACGCCACAAGGTCTTCTTCATAACACCCGGAAACTCAGTCGCTTCCCAGTCAAGTTGTGGCACATCAACATAATGTGATCCAGATTGTGAAGGCTCCATAACCACCCTGCAAGCTACCCATGATTCGAAGTTGTTAAATGATTCCTACCCAGCAGGCGCCAATCAATATTCCAGCTCTTTTCTGCTGCCATTCAAAGAATCGCTTTGACGGACGATCTATTATAGCGGCTATTACCAAAGCGTATAACCACCGTCAATCACCATGGTCGCACCAGTGACATAACGCGCTGCATCACTGGCCAAGTAAACAGCAAGTGGCCCCAGGTCTTCGGGTTGACCAAATTCACTCATTGGAATTTGGGACTCAGCCGTTTTTATCAACTCTGGATATTCGGCCTTCCAATGTCGATTCGGTTCTGTCATAAAAAAACCAGGACAGATCGCATTCACGGTCACACGAGCAGGAGCCCAGTCCACTGCTGTAGCGCGAGTAAATTGAATAACAGCAGCTTTGGCTGCCTCGTAGCAACGCCCACCTATTTCACGGTTGGCAATCATTCCTGCAATGGATGCAATATTTATCACCCTGCCACCTTCACCCCGGTGCACCATTGCGCCGCCGATCAATTTGGTACACAAAAACGTACTGGTCAGGTTCAGATCAACCAGTTGACGCCACGTTTCCAGTGGCAACTCGACCGTCGGAATATTAACACGACGGCCGCCAACGTTGTTCACTAATATATCAATCGGCCCCTGCTGTAACGCCATCTGACAGACACGTTCACAATCCGACATCTCGCCCATATCTGCCTGGAGGGGCACGACTTCCCTTCCATACCGTCGAATTTCCTCAGCGGTTTGCTCCAAATTCGACTGGTCACGTGCGGCCAAAACTATGTCCGCACCAGCACTTGCCAGTGCCAAGGCCATTTCCCGCCCAAGCCCACGACTGCCACCCGAAATAAATACACGCTTACCATCCAATCGGAAACGATCAAGAATTTCCATCGTAATGCATTCTTTCAGAAAACCTATTTCCACCATCATCAAGACACGTTACGTAATACTCTCACATGTTACCACTTGGGAATGGTACGTATACCCGGTGCCATACCGTACATCCAGGAAAATAGAAGGTCGGCATGCGGAGTTCGTCCGCTGTCAGTCTCACGATTCAAAGGCAACATTTTCTCTGGGTGACACAGCATCAGTCCATGTGGCGACTGAAGAAATCATTGCGTTGTTCAACACGCTAAACAGGTGCACGCCAAAACAACAAGCTAGATTCACGGCCAGTGACATTGCCCATTCCAAAAGGCTTGGCAGTGGATTTTGACAGTGGAATTTGACAGTGGATTGTTGGTTTCGTATCAATCCACTTGTTATTTTGTCTCGGCATGAAATTCTGTTGTTTTGTACTGCAAAAGTCACATCACACCCGTGGTATTTTGTTGGTATTCCCATTAAGATTAAATGCCATTCACATTGGGCAGCCAACACCATCCATCGCTTCATTTTTCGGCCGCGCACCTTTTCACAATCTCAGCAAACGAGACAATCATGCCAATTATAAACGACAGTGGCGGTTCTTATTGCAGGCAAGAATCGGAACGCATTACTTGCTTCGAGCGGCTTCGCCAGTTATTCCAACGCCACACTCAACGACCACTTCTTATTCTTATATGCTGTTGGGGGGTATGCTTGCTGCAATGGCCTCCCCTTCTACAGGCACAAAAGGAAAAGCCACAAAAGGAAAAGGCAGCTTATTCATCCTCGGACCTGTGGCATGCCGCCAAAACGGGAGACACGGTGGAATTGGGACAAATCATTGACAGCGGCGTCGAGGTTGATGCTCAAACGGCATACGGAGCGACTGCCCTGGCGTTTGCAGCCGAACGTGGCCACATGGAAGTTGTCAAAATGTTAATCACTCGCGGAGCAAACGTTAACAACGTCGATACGTTCTATCAATTTACTCCCTACCGGTGGGCCACCATGGGAGGCAACACGGAAGTGGCAGAATTCCTGAAAGAAAACGGTGGACTGATTAGCGTGGAAACAGACGACAAACCGTCTCCCGAGGAAGAGGACAATCCCACCAAATCGGAATCAGAGTTTGCACCACCACCTATCAGCCCGGAACAAATCAAGAGCGACGACCAATCGGTCTGTTCGGAACATTGGCCACAATTTCGCGGTTTTCAGGGACGGGGTATTGGTGACGGTCATCACGTTCCACTGCGATGGGATGCTCCTCTCTCTAAAAATTTACGGTGGAAAACCCCTATTCCCGGATTGGGCCATTGCTCCCCTGTTATCTGGGCCAACCGAATTTACGTCTCGACAGCCGTGAGCGCCTCCGGCAATGAAGCATTAACAATTGGTCACTATGGAGATGTGGCCTCGGTAGATGACCAGTCGCTACATCGTTTCATACTCTACGCCATCGACCGTGAAACTGGCGAGATCGTTTGGGAACGGACGTCCATTGAACGGATTCCACGGCTCAAGCGGCATTTAAAATCAACACACGCGAATGCCACGGCAACGACCAATGGGAAATTTGTCGTTGTCAGCTTTGGAACTGAAGGCCTATTCTGCTATTCGGATACAGGCGAGCTTGTCTGGCAAAAAGACCTGGGGAGTTTGAGTAGTGGCTGGTTTTACGACGACGACTACGAATGGGGATTCGGCAGTTCGCCCGTCGTCTGGAATGACCGCGTGCTCGTTCAATGCGATGCCCAAGAAAAATCGTACCTGGCCGCTTTGGCACTGGTTGACGGCAGCGAACTCTGGAAAGTCGAACGGGATGAAATTCCGTCCTGGTCAACTCCGTCTGTCTACGACACGCCAGCGGGCCCGATGTTGATCACCAATGCGACCCACAGTATACGCGGGTATGATGCACAAAACGGTGACCTCTGGTGGACCCTGAGTGGGGGGTCGGAAATCGTTGTGCCGACGCCCTTTGTTGCCTACGGGTCAATCTTTGCTGTGTCCGGTTATCGCCCGATCAAGCCCATTTATTCCATCAGCTTGCGAGCACGGGGTGATATTTCACTTCATCGTAAACAAACGCGAAACGAATACATACATTGGAGTACCATGCAGGGAGGGTCCTACTTACCGACCCCCGTGGCATACCAAGGACGGCTCTATGTTTGCTCCAACCGAGGGGTTATCTCGTGTTACAACGCGATTACAGGCGAGCAACTTTATAAAAAACGATTGCAGCTGAGTGGCTTGCGGAGCTTTGTCAGTTCACCCGTGGCAGCAGATGGACACGTATTCCTGACGGCCGAAGACGGTAACGTCATCGTCATCCAAGCCGGAGATGAGTTTCACCAACTTCACGAGAATCCCATCGGCGAAAGCGTGCTCTCCACGCCAGCCATTGTCGACGGAAATTTTTACGTACGGGGCCATCACCACCTGTTCGCACTGACAGACAAAGGGGAAATCAGTGCGGATAACGAGACGTTCAAAGAGGAAAAATCTCAAAACGCAGAACCAACGCCTTCTTCCTAAACAAACAGCTGTTAACCCACCTCGCCTTGGTACCAGTCCAAGCCCAAATCAGCGAGAACGACTTGCGCGCTGTTGTAACCAGGGAGCCCAGTGACATTGCCTCCTGGATGGCAGGATGAGCCGCATAGATAAAGTCCCTGCAGGTGACTACGGTAATGGCCTGCACCAGGAAATGGTCGGTGGTAGCCAGTCTGTCCATGAGAAAAACTACCCACCAACAAGTCTCCATATCGCATGTTAACCAGGGCACGCTCGGTGTCCAATGGACTGGTGACAAACCATTCCAGAAGTTTTTCGTCTAGTTGCGGCACATACTCTTTCCATACACGAAGCATGTCACGTCCGTGGGACAGTTTTTGACTGTCCCAATGACGAGAATCACCATGCAATTGATAAGGTAACTTTTCCCACATAAATGCTGTGTGCTTGCCAGCCGGGGCTTGTGTCGCATCAAATCGCGAGGGACAGCTACCCCACATCACTGTAGGTGGAATCGTACCTGATTCGTGATGCTGCACGATCTGAGGAAATTGATCCGAGTGGTCCAAACCAACAATGACCATCAATGCTTCGTCCGCACTAGCGTGCATGTCTGCGACTGCATAACGTGGTGGCGACGTAAGATTCACATAAATCCCGAATAGGGGTGCCAGAGTGTTGTAGCGGAATTCTAGCGCTTGTCGCCGCCAGTCTGTCGGTACGTATTCTGCAGCAAGCAGTTCCAGAAACGTCTGCTGAGGATTGAGTGCGGAAGCAATGAGTTGCTTGACGCGGTATTCCTGGCCATCACTCTCACGAATACCAACCACCCGTTGACCCTCGACAAGGATTTGCTCAAGTACCACATCGGTCTGGACAGTACCGCCTGCCTCCTGGAAGGCAGAAACAAGAGCAGTGCTCAATTGTGCACTGCCTCCCACGCAGATTTGTGCCATGCGGTCACTCGCCATCAACGCTGGTACATGATGGGCCATACCTGGCTGACGCAAGTCAACTTCGCGAAGTCCATTAAAAAAAAGTAACGCAGACTGTACTGTCGGATGCTCAAACTCACGTGTCACAAAATCCCAAGGAGTCATTTCAGACAGCTGCAACAACTGACGTCCCTCGTTCGATTGAGCCAGGTGTTCTCGGCGTTGTTTCGCCGGAAGCGGCGGCGCCTGGGATTCCGGTTCCAAAATACCCGAAACAATCGGCCGAAATTTTTTGCGCCAATGCGCAAGTTTTTCCGCATCGCGTCTACTAAACTGTGACACAGAATCTAGCGTTTTGTCAAAATCCTCATGCCAGATAAGAGCCTGCCCGTCACGTGTGACCAGAGCTACATTCACAGCAGGCTGGATGTATTGCGCCCCATGTTTTTCCAGTTCCAAATCCTGATACCAAGGAAGCTGGGTAACGCCACGGTGAAAAAATGAGTGGGTATTGTGCAGAAATCCCGAGTGTTCCGGATACTCGATCGTCGTCAGGCCCCCACCCACCGAGCTTCGTCTTTCCAGACACACGACTTCCAAACCTGCCCGGGCAAGGTAGGTCCCCAAAATGAGCCCGTTATGGCCCGCCCCCACAACGATCGCATCACATTCGAAAGACACCGACTTGGCCTCCGGTACTGGTCGCCGTTATTTCGCTCTGTCTTCTCTCTGCTCCGACGCAAGGCTACATTCAATGCTCGAGAGTAGTTTGGAAGATGCCGACTGTCTGTCAACAATCTCGAATAGCCTGTTGTCGTCCGACGTCAAAGACACCGTCACATCGACCCGAGTGGGCGGCAGGCAATTTTTGACACGATCCGCCCATTCCACGAAAACAAGGGCCGGCACAGCAAATATTTCGTCCACTCCCAATTCTAGAAATTCATCATCGTCTCGAATGCGGTACGCATCTAAATGAAAAATCATACGTTTTCCATAGTATTGTTGGCAAAGAACAAATGTGGGACTCGTTACATCTTTTCGATCAATCCCGGCAGCACTAGCTACAGCCTGAACCAGTCTTGTCTTGCCAGCGCCTAGGGTCCCATTCAACCCAATGACAATATTTATATCGTCAGGAAGAACTGTTGCCAGAACGGCGCCCAAACGGTCGGTCTCTGCTTCGGACCGTGATTCAAAGAGAACGCTTTTCACTGGTCACCTATCTTTAAACCTTGTTACTCATCAGGCATTTCGTTTTCCGAACAATTTTTTTCAATGCGTAAATCCACGTGGACTCAATGGTCTGTGGTGACCCGCCGCATCGCACACATGAAGACCAGCCTGGTCAATACAACGACCAATCCGGGTCAATCGCGTCTCCAACGGTGACTGGTCCAGCAACCGTCGGGATTCAGGCATTGGCACCGTTAAAATAAGTTCGAAATCCTCTCCATCCGATAATGCATGCTGTAAGGGAGTTTGTACCATGCCCGTTGTTTTGGCAAGTTGGTGGGCCGCTTTGGAGATCGGAATAGCAGCCAGGTCTAATTCGGCACCGCAACCGCTTTCAGCCATCATACGTGACAAATCCAGACTCAATCCGTCACTAATGTCCATCGCTGCATGGATGTCAAACATTTTGTTTAAACAAATTGCTTCATCGATGCGAGGTGTAAAATCAAATTGTTTGCCAAGAATACTGCCACCTAACTCACCGGTAACCAAGATTTCGTCCCCCGTTTGTGCACCATCTCGTCGTAGCGCCCCATATTCCGTTACGCAACCGATCGCGGTCACAGAAATCGCAAGTGGACCGCACCAGCAGTTGGTGTCACCGCCAGCCACGGCGACGGACCACTGTTCTGCCAGAGGCAAAATACCTTCGTAAAGCTGTTGTGCAATCTGTAATGCACCCTGTCTGGGCAACGCGAGGCTGATTACGACACCAACTGGCTCTGCAGCCATCGCAGCCAAATCGCTGAGATTGACCGCTAACGCTTTGCGCCCAATTCTCTCAAGTGATGTCGCATTGATATTAAAATCGACCTGGTCCGTAAGCAAGTCAGTCGTAACGACGCAATCGGAACGGCTCTTCCACTCCAGGATCGCCGCGTCGTCACCTGGCCCCAGTAGCAAAAACGGGTGAGCGGGGATCCGTTCGCGCAACCAACGAACGAATTCAGTTTCCATGAAAAGACACCACAGGGGTTGGCGCCGTCGCGAGCGTCACGGCTTGGTCTGCCATGTCCATCCGCCAAAAGCGGCGGAGCACCGTTTGCTCTTCGTCGACGCGATGGATTTCGAGTAAAGCACCGGCCGGGTCATTCTGTCGTGCGTGCCGCAGTACTAGTGCCCCAGCAAACTCTAAAGCCCGGTCGTTGATCGAACCAATCACCAACCCTTCTGGACCGGCAAAATGATGGGGGTGCAAACGGACAGCCGGAGAGGCATCCTCTCGCTGGTGCATGTATGTAATTTGATCATTGTCTGCTGCGTCACGGCCAATAATTACCTTCGTCTGTTGATTGTGCCGAAAATGTCGTCCTATTTTGAGCAATTCAAAATCCCAACCACAACTAGCAGGGTCCAGTCGAACCAGATCGTGGACTTTTTGAGAAAAGCGAGGTTCCGTCAGAGCACAACCGGTTGAAGGCATGGGAATGTCCTTGAAACCAAATTGTTTTGCCAGATTAATCAGTCCTTTGCGACTTCGTCCCACAAATCCGTGGAGCCGGGAACGGTCCACAATCCCTTTCCGTTCAGGCCAGGTCGGAGGCAGCACCTGCGCAGAAAGCGGGCGCAATAAACGGTCAGTCAAGCCAGATTGATGCGATATTGTATCTAAATCCCGGCGTTTTTGACTCATAGGTCGCTGACCTACCACCTCGCCACTGATCAGAAACTGCGCATCATTTTGACATGCGTAGGTCCAAGCACGTTCAAACATATAAATACGGCAATCAACACAGGGATTGGCACCGCGACCATATCCAAACTGTGGCCGCTTGATCAGTTCCAAATAATCGTCGTCCGTGCTGATCACTGTCAGTTGTACACCCAGCTCTCGCGCCGCCTGAGCAGAAACGTCCTGGCAACAAGTAAAAACCGTCTTGAAGTTTAAGGCTTCTACTTCAATACCCTGTTCTTGCATCAAGCGGATCGCCAGCATACTGTCGAGACCGCCGGAAAGAAGCGCAACGCAACGATGTGACATTTGATGACTTTTCGTCCCAATGAAGGCAATAACAAAAACAGCATGTGGGCACTACACCGAATAGCGAATACCAAAACAACTGGAACCATAGTTCCTACGGTCCCCAACATTCATCATTCGGATTTATTAACCCTATTACTCTTCGACAACTCTCAAAAACAGATATGGTTAGTCTTGAATTTCTTGCATCAGACTGTCAATATCATCTGAAAACAGAATTGGCTGTCCATCCAACTGGGCCAACGCGTTACAAGCAGCTCGCTGTTCGGCTTCTTTTTTATTCCGTCCCCAGGCAGCTGCATAAGCGGACCCATTGACGACTGCTGCCATTTGGAAACATTTGCTGTGATCTGGACCTGTCTCGCCCATCAGTTGATAGGTTGGTGTGTGACCAAATTCCTTTTGCGCAAAATGCTGTAACTGGGATTTGTAGTTTGTCCCTAACTCACCACTCGCAGCAGCTGTAATTTCCGGCGCCATGTGGCGATCAATAAACATCCGTGATTCACGGTCACCACCGTCCAGGTAAATCGCAGCTACCAAAGATTCAAAAACATCCGCCAGTAGCGAAGATGGAACACGTCGCTGTGACGCAATACCCTTCCCTAAAATCAAACAAGACTCCAAACCCAACTCATCACTAATGCGAGCACATGTCTCGCGACTTACCACGATGGATTTAATACGAGTCAAATCACCTTCGAGAAAATCAGGAAACCGGTGGTATAGCATTTCGCATACGACTCCTCCCAAAATTGCGTCACCAAGAAATTCCAAACGCTCGTTGGAGGTGACACGTTTAGAAGCACCGGACGCATGAGTCAAAGCAGCGTGTAGATACTCTTTGTCACGAAAAACATAATTAATGCAACGCTCACAGAGTTCGAGCTTGTCAAGATGGTCCTCGATCGTATTTTTACGAGCCACAGACTCAAATCCAATCCACGGCTAACAAAGCGGGGACCGGCTCCAAAGGTGTGACCGACTGGAGCAGCCTCATGACGACCCCAAGGTCTAAAACAAGCCGCACTCGGGTGGCCTGTCCCCGTTATGTGAGACGTGCTATCTAAGTTGAAGGGGAGAAAGTAACCAAATCAACAGCAAAGGGGGAATGCGCGGTCATTGTTACACACAAACAACTTCCTTAACACTAACCGATACGCTATCTTATGTCAACTTGAAAGGTGAGGCATTGTTGACAACAAAAAAGGAGCACTACAAACAACGAGCGATTTCCATGCGGCGACAAGTAGATCAATCAGCGAAACTCCATAGAAAGTCTAGCAGCCGTTTCGCCGGTATCGCCTAGCGTTCCGATTGGCACGGCACTATTTGGGTTTATAATTTAAATTTCAGCCGCAAACAATTGTGTAATGCGGTGCTACTTGTCGACAACCGCCTGCTTTATACTGGTATCGTCAGAAGTAATTTATTTTTAGACAAGTTAGTTGGCAATCAGACTCTAGATTTCAGATCTTCAACAACACTCTAACTCACTGACAACCTACGAAATTTCCGGATTGGGAGACCTTCACGTGCTCAACTATTGGATACCTCACTGTAGACATGTCGTGCGGCCGCTGTGGTTCGCAAAAATGCTAATGACATTGGTTCTTGTCTGCAGCCACATTGTGGCAGATGAAACATCGGAATCCGCCACCGTTGCAAAACACCTTTCGAACGCCTTCCGTTCTGCGGCCAATAGTACGATGCATTCGGTGGTAACCATTATCACCAACACCCATGGACGTGAAGGACGTGAAATTACTCCAGAAGATTTACCTTTTAAATTACCACCTGATTTTGAATTACCACCTGGACTGAGGTTACCCGACGGTCACCCATCACACGGTGTAGGATCGGGTATTATTATCAGCGAAACCGGAAATATCTTGACCAATAGCCATGTGGTTCGCGGCGCCGATGAAATCTGGGTACGCTTTGCCGACGGAGTTGAACTGAAAGCACTTGATATTCGGGCTGACAATTCCAGCGACCTGGCAATTTTACGCGTGGAGTCCGACAAAAGTTTTCCTCCGGCACGATTCGGCAACTCAGACGACCTGGCAATCGGGGACTGGGTGCTGGCAATCGGTAGCCCGTTTGGACTGGATGCCACGGTCAGTGCAGGTATCATCAGTGGAAAAGGGCGTGGCGTACGCCCCATCCAGCGAGGTAAATTGATTCAAACCGACGCGGCAATCAACCCAGGCAATTCGGGTGGCCCTTTAATCAATCTCGAGGGTGAAGTCGTCGGAATCAATACAGCAATTGCCAGCCCCAATGGAGTGAATGCTGGAGTCGGATTTGCCATCCCCATGAATCGAGCGAAATGGGTTGCACAACAACTGATTGATTCGGGACGTGTCCGACGAGCCTATCTCGGCATCCAAATCGACACAATCGACCCAGAATTTGCCCGCAAAAACAATTTAGATGCTTCGATTTCCCAAGGCGTGTTGGTCCGAAATGTACTGTCCGGGTCACCTGCCGCCGATGCGGGCATCGAAAACTCGGATGTCATTATTTCATTTAGCGGCAATCGAGTCCGTGATGTCGGTGACCTGCAGGATGCTGTGGAACAGCTACCATTTGGTTCCTCCCACCAAGTGACTGTCAACCGAAATGGCAATGTCACGACACTGGACGTTGTTGTCAAACCTTTACCGGACGAATCACTTAAAAGTCCAAACGAAGAAAGCCAAGAAAAATAGACCGTTTCATGAAAATAAACAGGGCTGAAAACAATGATCAGCCTGAACGATTCCCCTAGTCGGCTCTGGAATAAAAACAGCAAACTGCCAAACACCTCAGCAACCTTTCAGCATTTCCACCATGATTCCCAATTGACCAGGGAGAGGGAATGACAATCTCTTTTCGATCATAAGAACTTACTACCACATCGTTTTTTTTGACAATCAGGTATGGTCTGACACAAAACCATCCACGGCATACCGTCAAAAAATGTCTTTTCTTCCCTTGACCATCAGGGTTTTTCCCCTAAAAATACTAACAGGTGTTTTTTGTGTGACCGTTCGCACAATCCGTGAATCGTTTCCTACGCGTGTTCGTTGAAAAACCAGACTGGCTCAGGCTTTTGCCATTTCTATGCTGATTCACGTCATTTGTTATTTTCATATCGCTACGAACATTTTCTAATCGTTCCCATCTAAATGACCAAATACCCACGTATCGCTATCGGTGCGATCAAAAAAGAAACCGACCACCAGCCAATGCTGTGGGCGCTGTTGGACGTTTTAGAACGTAGTGGAGCGGACGTCCAAACCTTTCGGTCTCAGGCCTGCTTTGCGACGGACGATAACGTTAGTTCGATCACAGGCCAATGTCACAGGCACCTTGATACCTGGCTCATGTCATCCGAACTTTGTCGTACATTATTTCGGCAAGGAGCTCAGTCATGTGATCTGGCAGTCGTCGAAGGTTGCTTTGAAACCAACAGCCAAATTTCTCGAGAAAAACAGAGCAGCTTTTCCATTCATGACAAAAAGAGTACGGCACACGACTCGCCACTGCATATCGGTGGCAATTTGAAAGAACTCTGTGATTGGCTCGATGTACCACGTATCGGTGTGCTGGACGTGGCAAGGATCCAACCCTGTGAAATCTCTATCCGACGACCACCGGTCGATGCGTTGCTTTTGGATGGTGTGACTGGCATGAAATGCTTTTGTCGCCTACAGACCCAACTTGAAGCTTTATGGGAAATTCCTGTACTAGGCGCCTTGGAATCACTTCCGCATGTTCGGCTGGCCATTGAATCATCACATTGCGAGGGCAAAACATGTCGCACCAACTACCGTCGACTGGGAAACAATTTGCTAAGGTATCTCGATTTTGGCCAACTCATGACCTTGGCGAAACGAAGGGACTTTCCCAACGATCCAGCCTTACACTTGCCAACGTTGGCCCCGGATCACAAATTATCTATCGCGGTAGCTTTTGATGACGCATTTCATTGCTATTTTGCTGATGCACTCGATATGCTCGAAATGGGCGGAGCCACGATCAAAACATTTTCACCACTGCGGGATGAATCGCTCCCTCAAAATACAAACCTGGTTTATTTTGGTTGTGGTCACCCGGAAAAACACGCATGGGCATTGTCACAGAATCATTGCATGCATATGGCGTTGCGTGACCACGTGTACCAACATGGTGGCGTTTATGCTGAAGGGGGAGGAGTCGCCTACCTGGGGCAGCGCATGATGATACCGGGCCAAGCGCCAATACCAATGGTTGGGGCATTGCCTATCGACTCGCACCTCTGTCCGGACAGTCCAACAACAGTTCCCCAGGAAATTAAACTGCCCCAGTCAAGCTGGCTCGGAAAAGCGGGAACTCGCATCCGAGGTTATCTCAACTCTCACTGGAGACTACAGCCCCTGGACCACTTAAACACTTTTGCTACCACATATCAACAAAGGCTAACTTTCTTGAGTCAAAAACAGCTCATTGGTAGTCTACTGAATCTTAATTTCGCGGCCCAACCGGACTTCGTCCACCGAATCTTCGCGCAGTTTAGTCAGGCCAAATCAACCATCAGCCACAGCTCGGTAAATTAACCCGGGTCAGAACATATCTCACTCTTGTGACAACTCCCGAGGGACGCAGAAACCACCCTGTGTCTTGTCGATTCTCACTGCTGAGCTTCCCTCAGTCCTTATTCCGGTGTATTATCTGCGGTCATGCTAAACACGCTTTATTTACCTGAACTACGCGAATTGCTCGCCGAAAATAATGACAATGAACTGTCAGAGTTCTGCGTCGCTTTACACCCCGCACGAACCGCAGAATTCATGGAAGGTCTGACCGCAGCAGAAGCATGGTCAGTCTTATTACGCACCCACGTTACCCAGCGTGCTGCAATATTCACTTATTTTGTCATCGACAAACAAGTAGAAATTGCTGAAGGCCAACAACGGGAAGAAATTGCCGACCTCATCGCGGAAATGCCACCCGATGATCGCGTCGACCTGTTACGGGAAATGTCATCAGGCGTCGTCACCGAATTGTTGCCCTTACTTCCCAGTGAAGAGCGACGTGACATCTTGAGACTGCGAGCCTATCCAGAAGAGTCGGCTGGTGCCCTCATGACAACTGAATTCGCAAAGCTGGGAGAGCAACTGACAGTCCAAGAAGCGATGGAGGAACTGGGCAAACAAGCGGCTCAGCTAGAGACGATTAACTACCTGTATGTTGTTGATGTCGTCCAGGAAGATCGTTTACGCGGGGTGCTATCGGCACGCCAATTGCTGTCGGCCATTGCCAGACCAGACACTCCGCTTGCTGACCTGATAGAACGTGACTTAGTCACTACCAATGTACTTGAAGATCAGGAAGAAATCGCCAACAAAGTAGCTCACTTCGATTTAATGGCAATCCCCGTGATCGACGACGACCAACGCATGTTAGGAATTATTACGCATGACGATGTGATCGATGTCATGCGAGAGGAAGCAACCGAAGATGCACACCGCATTGCAGCTGTAGAACCACTCACAGAAAGTTATCTCAACACGCCCTTGTTAACTCTCACCTGGAAACGCGGTATTTGGTTAACCGTACTGTTTGTGGCAGCATTGATGACGGCATTTGCGTTGGATTATTACGAAGAACACCATCTACAGTATTGGCCTTGGCTTGTCGCGTTTATTCCGTTGGTAATCTCCAGTGGCGGGAATACGGGGAGCCAAACCGCCACACTGGTGATTACCGGCCTGGCTACCGGTGACGTCACGCTCACCGACTGGAGCAGTGTGGTTCGGCGAGAAATGGTAGTTGGTTTATTACTGGGCACATCCTTGGCACTGATTGGTTTTTTTGTCGCTTGTGTGATGCGGGATGGAAACTTCATCGAGGCAACGGTACTGCCTTGTACGCTGTTGCTGGTCGTGCTGTGTGGCACCATTATCGGTGCCGTACTCCCATTGACGTTTCAGCGTTTCGGATGGGATCCAGCTATGATGAGCAACCCATTTGTTGCAGGAATTATCGATATCGTCGGAATCGTGATCTACATGAGCGTGGCAGCCCTTGTCCTCCACTACACGATTCCAGGGTCCGGATGATTCTGGAGCTCTGCGGAGAGGACACGTTCCTGTTGTTTTCTCGCCTAAACAACAGAAGTTCACAATTCGCATTCAAAAAATTCGGCCGGTTGTCACAGCTCCTACTTTCCGACAATCCACGAGCAATACTGGCCGCCGGCCCTTCCAAAGTGATAACCGTTGGGCCGGCCATGCAGCTGGACCATTCGCTCAACAAGAAACAAGCAGACTCGACAATTTCTTCTGGTTTCCCAATACGCCGCAAAGGCGTCATATCAACCATTATGGCTGCCAAGTCAGCCGGTAGGACTTGGACCAGTTCCCTGTCTAATAATTCAACAACGCTACCATTACCCCGTATATTCTGTCGTCCCAACGCTTCAGCGTATCCGACGGCTATCGTTTTACTACCCGTTGGGAAGTCGTATATCGGCAGTTGCTACGGGCGATAGTTGTCGGCCACGCTGGATGAAACCAAAAAGATTCACCCCAATTTTCTCGCAAGTATTTCGTCTTTGCCAGCCAACAACGTCCCTAATAGGCCGTGTCACTGCCTATCCATGGCGCCACCTCAGCGAGCCCACATATTGCTATGTAATTCTCAACAGTCCCGATATCGCCACGATTGCCCAGCAGCTCGCTCGGCCCTAACGCACTCTAGGTTTTGACAACAAAATCGCCTGACTATCTGCTTCTCATGGTGTAAATCACATGCTACACACAGAAAACACTCACCGAGGGATTCAATCTCTCTTGACCACTTTTGGCCCGATCTCCTTCCGCGAATCACCATCTAATCATCACCTCCGACCATTGGTAGCAGAATTTCTCTGCAAGAATTACATCAACCGTCAAGCAGCTACTGACTATCTGCTTCGGGTCGCAAATACTCAACTAGCCTGCTTTGGTCCGATTGAGAAAGCCTTGCAACAAGCAATCGGTCGTCAGGAAGCCATTCTAGTCGCTTCGGCACTGACTGAATGACACCCAATGTCGATTCAATCTGTGTCACAAGCTGTTCCGCCGTGGAATCATGCAACAACCAGTCATCCGCATGATAAAGTTCAATGACAGGTCGCTGTTCCAAATAATCTTGACTGACGACCTGCAGAGTCAGCTTGTCTACAACACGAAATGCCAAGCCCAATGGGAACAACAACTCCTGAAGCGATTGGCCAAGAGACCGATTTTGGTTTACAAAAGTCGTTTCGAAATCAGGCTCCACGCCTACTTCACTGGCACTTAACCAGTTCACCAGGACTTGTACCTTCGTCTCCTTTTCAAGGTGACCAAACATATCAACCAGACGAGTCGGAATCACATAGTTCATGGATACGCTTACTGCCAGACTGGATTTTGCCCGTTCGGCCTGCGTCGTCAGTTCAAATCGTTCCGAGGACCGACGACTTCGCAGCGGCAATCCACGTACAAACCTGATTTTTTCACAAAGTTTCAAAATTTCCCAGTGAATCGGCCCCGTTTGTTCAATCACCAGTGAATCACCTTCTACCACCAACCGTGCCAATCCACCACGTTTTTGCCAGGAATCCGGCCGCACCATGGTAGTAATCAGTTGCACAAGTTGCTCGCTCGTAGTTGACCCGTGTTCCAACAAATCGCCTATTGGGTAAGTAATCTCTTTTAATCCGTCAGCGTCAGTCGCCTTGTTGGTCACTACAATCTGATCACGCTGTACAAAATAGCTTAAATGTTGGGCTCCTAGTAACTCCTTGAGAATGTCATCGACGGAACGATTTTCAGTTTTCATGCGAACCGGAGAATTGACAGTACGACCGGCCAACAGAAGTGCTTCTGGCTGAAGCGTTATCGGAATCGTCGTCAGGTCTGACAAAATTTGAATGACCTTATGAAGTTCCACTCCATCGACTTCGAAAGCCGGAACGATGAACCCAAGATGCGCGTCAAGATCGACCTTACTGGATGCGATTTGTGGTGCTGTCGATGACACACTCGTCGCCTCGCCAGGGACAACAGGTATTGCCTCCTGGTCTGACAATGGAACTGATTTTTCTACTGTCCGTTGAGAATTTTCTGGGGCAGCTGCCTGTGACAAGTCCAACGTATCGGAAGCTGATTTTGGACTGGGAACGGTCACATCAGCCAAATTGGTATCGCTGGTCGTTTCTCTGTCCAGAACAACCGTCACCGGCGCCTGGAGAGCTTCTTCAGACGCCTGTCCCTCGTCCTCCTGTTCTTCCGAAACGACGGAGTCGACAACCTCCACTACACGGTTCTTCGGACTAGCAGGTGGCAACTGGGATTCCGTTGCCATGGGGTCATTTCGCGCCCCGTGGTTCCAAATAATGACAACCGTGCAAAGTGCGACCGACCCGGCAATGCCCACTACCATCGCCACACCATACCGCATCCAGTTCCAAATCCAAACTTGTCCTGAGTTGGCCCATGCGGCATCGGGCGCTGGCACAACGTCCGCCTTTTCGGGGTGGCTATGCACATCTCGTAATTCCGGAGTACGATCTTCCTGGGAAGCTGGGGAGGAATCCACCGATGCAACATGAGTCAGATCGGTCGTCGAATCAAAAACATCTACTGGTACCGCTCCGTCATGTTGTACCGGCTTGAGATCGCCCACTTTGGAACGGAATGGTGATGCAGGGATACCGGCTGAGTCGCGATGTTCGTCGGCGGCCGACGGCTCCAACCCATCACGCACCCTCGACTCGTTCATCGAGTCTTTATCTTCGACCACAGATCGTTGGACAAGCACCATACTGCCACACCGAGGACACGGATGAATCTGTCCCACGGCATCTTCGTGATGGACGTTCAAACGTGCGTGGCAGGTTTCACAACTGATTGCAAATAGGTCCATACAACTATTGTACGTTTTTTTTTGCCAAAAAGGGGGCCGGCAATTCATATCCTTTTTCTTGGGCTGCCTTACGAGTCGTAAACAACACGATTTCCGACCCACCAGCAGGATCCGGCACCAATACCCATACAAGTTTCTGATTTGTGTCGCTCGTATCGTCGATTCCAGGAACGGGGTTCGCCTTGATAGCCAATGCCGTCAGTACATCGGCAACCACCATGTCCTTCGCTTCAAAATTTGCAATCTGTTGGTTTCTGGTGATTCCATCCGATTGCAAGTCAGGACCCGCTATTTCAATTTTTACCTTCCGGCCCTCTGCCGCACCAATATCATTCAATTCGTTTTCTAGATCATTTAAAGCAACGTCCAGGGAACGTTGTGCAAACGTAAGATCGATTTTTTGCTGCTGAAGATAGTCTCGCAGGCTGGTTGAGGTGCCAACGAGAGGCGATGTCACATCCAGTGGACGACGAATGGGATTCGAAGCGATTGCCAACTCGGATCCTAGCATCAGGTTGTGCGCTGCGTATGGATAAAGATAACCGTTGACGATTACTTGGTTTTCTTCATAGCCAATCCGAGCCATCTGTCGTGTTTCCTCGATCATAAATGGAAAGTCCCTTGCCAGTGAACGCCAATAAGCCGGCGGATCAAGTGTAAACAAGTACTCGGTAATGCGGCCTGGCACTTCGTCCAGACGTTGTTCGATAGATGCTGCCAAGTTACCCGGCTTGTGGTCCAGTCGACCAATCAATCGCACTTCCCAGTAGAAACCGTCTCCTAGATGCACACTCGCCGATACACCCTGTAAGCCATCACCTAACAGCCAGCCAAGCGGCTTTAACAATTTAGCCCGCTGACCAGACAATAGCGGCCGACCGTCGGCAAAAAAGAAGTGCGGAGCCGCAATCAATGTAAAATGGCGATCTGCGTCGGAGGCCATTACTAACTGTTCCAATTCTCGCCGCAGCAACGGAGCCGCTCCCTGGTTAAGTACCACCTGCTGTATGTCGTCGGCCGATCCTACCACCAATGTTCGTTGTCCAGTTTCCGTCGGCAAAAACAATGTCCCACCATTGACTGTATACAAAAGGCCCTGATCGTTGTCCGCTTCCACCGGTACCCCCCAACGATCGACCACTGATTCGTCTAACGCATCCAATAATCGTACCACGAATGTTTTGCGAGGCATTTTTCCACCAGCGGGATGGAATCCGATGAACATTTCTCTGATCTGCTCCAAAGGAATGCCAAAAGACTGTTCCCAGGCTTCACGGGTTGCTTTAAATTCTGGCCCCAGAGCTTCCAACAATCGCCGCCCTTCGTCGGAAGAAACCAATGCAGCCGGTCGCGTCAACAAAAACATGGAAGCATCTGGCGCAGCATACCTCAGATCAATCTGCATACCTTGAGTTGGTGAACCCCACAACAATTCATCATTCCCAGTAACTAACTCGAAACGGCTAACGGTGGTCGCGTCTGCGTCTGTCAACCCGCTACCCTCCATGACACCTTGTCCCGAATTTCTGGTACTTTCAACAATCTTTGGAGCCGGAGCCGCATTTTCCGACGCACTACCAGCTGTCGACGTTGAATCTGTCCTGACAGTACCATCCATAGAAATCAAAAAGTACCAACCAAACGCCAGCAGCAGCGCCAATAAACCACCAATTACCGGCCACTTTTTTTTGGACCGCTGTGGATGAGTACTCCGTCGATGCCGCGTCAAAACACTCCCTAATCGCTCATCCCCCAACGATTCAATTCCAATTTTCGGCGAGACAATTTGTCGCGCGTCAGGCGTTACGGATTGTCGCGCATCTGGTGTTGTGGACTGCATATCCGTATCTCCAGTAGAAAATTCTACTGGGCTCAAAACTGCCTCGCTTGGAGAATGCGTATTGACTCGATCGACTACTGGCGACATGTGTTCACGAACACTGTGAAGATACGGTTCTAATGACGCCAATACAGGACTCGCCTGTACATCAAGCCATTGGGGTTCAATCCATTCGGTAAGTGCCCCGGCTACATGACTGGCTTTTAAACGGTCTCCTGGATCCCTTGCCAACATTCGCACGACAAGTTTTGCAAGTCCTACCGGAACTCCAAAAGGTTCTAATGGTGGAATGGAATCAGTGACATGCCGGTTTATTTTTTCACGGATAGCGTCACTCGGAAATACCTCATGGCCACTGAGGATTCGAAAAAACAGACAACCAAGTCCATAGATGTCCGAGGACGAGTCCACGACACGATCTTGTCCGACCAACTCTGGTGGATAATAACCGGCTCGCTCTGCCAAGGACTCGGGTAAATCACCACGACTCCAATCGACGGTGGTTGCCTGCTGGAATGCATCCAGAAAAATCTTCGCCCGAGGCAGCTCGCCTGATTCCAACCACACTCGCGTTGGCCTGATGTCAACTGCTGTCTGGCCGAATTGATGCAACTCCGCTAACCCCAAAGCTAGTTGTCGGATCAGATAAGAAGCCATGGCAGGTTGGAACGCACGGCCCTTCGAAAGATGCCTGTCCAAGGAATCTGCCCCGGGCTGTTCATAGACAACAAACCGAAAATGATTAACGCCACTGGCTTCGAAACACCGTACCACACTTTCATTCTCAGCTGGCCAATCCGCAACTCTCTGAACAACCTTTGACCATTCCAAAACCTCACTGTTGGAATCATGGCCCCGAAATTGCAATCTCACCGGATGCTCCGTGAGTAAATGACGGGCACCGAACAACCCTTGCAAATCCCCGCAAACGACCTGCTCTTGGACACAATAGTCACCAAAGATAAACGGACCGGGCCGACCCGACAAAAGAACCTTCGCCTGGTATCTGGTCAGCGATTGGTGTGCCACAAGCCATTCACACAAAGTGCGCGTATTAGCCTGAGAAGCAGCTCCTTTGACCTGACGGAACTGCTGGTCTAATTGTTCGGTCTCGGCAGCCGACAACAACCGGCTCGCGACAACCTGTTTCCAAAATTCCTCAATCGATAGAGGCATAACCCATACGTCATTTTATTCCAATCGAACCGACCAACACGACATGCGATAGTCTATCGCATCAAAGCACTTCCCGGCCATACCCAGCTTGTATTCTAAAAAACTTTCTGACTTCGATTAGCCACCGAGGCAGACTGCACCAGCCTTGCGGATCGACGGCAAAGAATTCAACCGATGCCTCCAAGACTGCGGCCTCACATTCCTCATCGGCGCGTCATCGAAATCGAGTGGGACGGACTACCCAGCAATCCGCAACCGGTTGAAATAGAAACAGACATCGTCTTTCGCTTCAGAATATCCTTTGCCGTGAACTATTTTCACAGGGGATCTATGTTAAACCCCCGAAAAAACAGTATCGTTCATTGCAGCATTCGGCAAACATACTAGTTCGCTTGCGATCTTGGCCTGAATCTCCGAGGACACCTCCATGACCGAAACCGAACCCATTCTGTAAGCAGCTACCTGTTCGTAAACAGTGGCTGGAAGTCCTCACCACCATGTCAAGCCCCTGGGAGCCTGCATCTATCGACATGTAGGCCCTCTAACAAGCGACGTAACGAGGCAGCCGTTTCCACCGAAGCAACCACTTATGTATGCTCAAGCAGATAAAGACGTGCCGGCCAACTGGGACAGGACCGCTGCAACTTGCTGAACGTCTGATGCGCTTAACCCTAAATGGGTAACCGCGCGGAGCGTGTCTGGAGCTGACGCATTAATCAGGATGCCTTCACGACGCAATGCCGCACTGAACTCGGCTGCCGTCCCCAGCGCTGGATCTACCAGGAAAAACACGATATTCGTGTCAACTCCCGCATCCCTCAGCGAAAGACCTTCAACCGCATTGACTGCTTGGGCCAAAATCTGGGCATTGGCATGATCATCAGACAATCGTTCAATGTTGTTTTCTAGAGCGTACAAAGCGCCGGCAGCGATGACACCTGCCTGACGCATTCCACCACCGAACGCTTTGCGGTGACGCCTGGCTTCCAGGATAGCATCTGCAGGACCTGCCAACGCCGATCCCACTGGTGCACCGAGCCCCTTGCTGAAACAGATACTCACCGTGTCAAAGTGGCTACTCCACTCAGCCGCGTCGTTTTCACTGGCAACAACAGCATTAAACAGTCGAGCCCCA
>CAYMUR010000069.1:0-2243 GCA_964393615.1 uncultured Pirellulaceae bacterium | reverse complement strand
CAAGGTGAGTCTTCAAACCGCACTGGTGAGCCCAGTCACAGATCTCGACAACCGACGCATAAGGAAATATCTTACCACCACCTCGATTGTGAGTATTTTCCAACAACACCAATTTTGTACGTACCTGGTGAACGTCGTCAGGACGAACAAGCGATTTCAGTTGTGCGACATCCAAGATACCCAACTCGCCATCGATCGGTCGTCCCACGACGCCACTCAATTGGGCAAAAGCACCTTGTTCCATGTTATAAATGTGGCATGTCGTCTCACAGAGAAATTCGTCACCTGGTTGACAGTGTATTCGAACGGCAATCTGGTTGGTCATTGTTCCAGATGGCATGAAAATTGCCGCTTCTTTGCCCAGCAAATCCGCTGTGGCTTGTTCCAAACGTTGTACTGTCGGGTCATCCCCAAAAACGTCATCACCTAATTCCGCCCCTGCCATGGCAGCCTGCATAGCATCCGTAGGCTGGGTTACCGTGTCGCTTCGTAAATCAATCATCATCTCGATCATTCCAACTAAATAAGTTACTAATAGCCACTTCTCCATCCTATTTTCATGGGCGTTATTGCGCTGATACTGACATCTGTCAGCTCAATCAAAGTCCATCGGATCCGGAGTAACAACAGCAAGCCTGCCACCAACTCAATTATGCCCTCTTCGATGGTCCAAGGCTATCCTTTTATTTTCGCATACACATTTTCTACGTCTAGAGCCCGTGAAGGCATTTCCAGCAACGATTGCAATCTTCTATAATCGTCCTGATGTACGATTGTCTTATCACGGGTGCCGGAGTCGTCGGACTGTCTCTGGCTTATGAACTCGCCCAATCAGGAATCGAGGTGCGCATCATCGATCGCGGTGAGCCGGGTCGGGAGGCTTCCTGGGCCGGTGCAGGGATCTTGCCTGCCGGCAACACCGCCACCGCAACCAACTCGTTTGAACAACTGGGGGGGCTCAGTTCCCAATTACATCTCAACTGGTCGAAACAACTGCGAGAAGAAACCAAAATTGACAACGGCTACCGCCGTTGTGGTGGAATTCATGTCGCACGTAAAGCTGCGGATCGGGTCGCACTGCTCAACTGCCTGCAATATTATACGACACATAATATACGCCATGAATCACTGACATCGGCTGAGTTGGTAGAACACGTTCCCTGTTTAGCCGGTCCCACAAGTCGTAACGAAATTCAAGAATCCTGTTACGTACCAGACAATGCCCAGCTACGGAACCCACGCCACCTGAAAGCCCTCCTTGCAGCATGTCAGGCAAAAGGTGTTGAAGTCTCATCGCAAGTGGAACTATTGGGGTTTGAAACGTCGGGGCAACGCATTACAGCTGCCCTTACTTCCACTGGACCGATCTATGCAGATCAATATTGTGTTACCAGTGGAGCATGGACCAAACCACTCGTAGAACCCCTTGGCTGGTCACCGAGCCTGAAACCAATTCGTGGACAAATGGTCTTGTTCCAAGCACCGGATCAATTTTTCCTGCCCGTTATCAACGAGGCTTCTCGGTATCTTGTGCCAAGAGATGACGGGCGCATTTTAGCAGGTTCTACCGAAGAAGACGTCGGATTCCACAAAGAAACCACGGTCGAGGCGATCGCCAATCTAGTTTCTTTTGCGTGCAGCCTAGTGGACCGGCTGAAAACGGTCCCCGTTGAACAGGCTTGGGCTGGACTGCGTCCCAGCACACCGGACCGCTTGCCGTATTTGGGTCGAGTAGCCGATTGGGACAATCTTTCCGTTGCCGCCGGACACTTCAGGGATGGCCTCTGGCTATCGACTGGAACGGCAAAAGTCATGAGCCAACTGATTCAAGGCAAAACACCTTGCTGTGATTTGTCAGACTTTGCACTAGATCGAGACATCGCTCCAACCATTCACCAAAACAACACCTGACCAATATCCAAATCACTACTCCAACTTCCTGAGTAGACTAGCACATGTCAATCGAACCCCCTTCACGCGTCGCAATTCTCGGAGCAGGCCCAGTCGGACTGGAAGCTGCACTCTACGCACGTTATCTCGGATATGACGTGACTGTCTATGAACGCGGTTCGGCTGCCGACAATGTGCGTCAGTGGGGACATGTGGTCATGTTCACCCCTTTTGCAATGAATTGTTCTACCCTTGGCCGGGCTGCTATCGAAGCACAGCCTCCTGGTTATAGATTTCCCGCCGAAGACCAATTGACAACGGGTGCCCAGTGGATCGAAGCTTATTTGAAGCCC
>CAYMUR010000068.1:27615-28191 GCA_964393615.1 uncultured Pirellulaceae bacterium | reverse complement strand
ACGGTTCAGGTTCGCTGGTGTTCCAACGCGAGGATTGAAGCTGAGAAAGACCCGGTAACCGGACACTGGCGAATTCCGGGTCAGGAGTATGAACGGCTCCGGCGGGGTGGAAAACCACGAGCGCCTTGATAGACTAAGTCACTAGCCGTATGTGCACCGTCATGACAATGACCTGACAACAAACAAGGGACAAATAAGGGACATTTGAAGTTGAAAGCTTTAGAGTCAGCCAACGGAAATCACAAAAACCCCATAAAAACCAGTGGGCCTGAGAGGATTCGAACCTCCACGTCCTGAACGGACACTAGAACCTGAATCTAGCGCGTCTGCCAATTCCGCCACAGGCCCGGTTTATGCTTTGACCCTTTAAAAATAAGCTAAAACTGAATTCTTGTGAATAGGTGAACAACAAGAAAAGATAAGCTGACGACCAATTGACGACCATGCAGCAGAGATAATATAGAATCCAACAGTGCTACACGTGCGAGTTGGATAGACGAAAACATGGTTGATAACGAAACATATTACGTTACTGCTCAGGAACAAAAGAAAGTTATTGGTCCCGTTACACGTACG
>CAYMUR010000068.1:13720-27605 GCA_964393615.1 uncultured Pirellulaceae bacterium | reverse complement strand
GAAGCCAGAGGAGCAAGATGCGATGCTTACAGCTGCGCAGATTACTGCTGCGTTAAAGCAAGGGAAATTAAAGCCTAACCATCTTGTCTCTCACGCCCAAGAAGGCCCGTGGCAAACTCTGCAAGAGATGTTTGCATCCGCCAGTAATCAGAGTCCAAGCCTCGATAAGCAAAAGAAACCAACCAAGCAATCGCAGGCTACATTGAAAAAAGAGAGTAAGTCGAAAAGCCACAACCAACAGAAGCCAGAGAAGGAATGGTACACGGTAAAAGACTTGGAACCAGTCATGCGTAAGAGCGGTTCGACGATAAGAAGCAAGTTCATCGTGCCAGACAAGATTGAAGCCCAGCTTATCTGTGGTCGGTATCGGATTGCCGCTAAAGAGTTCAGGCGTATTGAAGACTCTGTGAGTGAAAATCCCAAAAGGCCACAGAGCCAACGAAGAAAGAAGACGCTCAATCTCAGCCCGTTGCCTACTACCTCAAGCGAGGCGAGACGTGGGCCATTAGAAAGGGCGGCAATTCTTCAAGCCGCTAAAGGTCGAAAGCTCATGACTGGTGACCAGATTGCCAATTCTAAGCAATTGCTCAATTCATCTACTTATTTTTCTTCTCCTTTTTTAGCTTTCGCTTCTCCTTAGGGCTAAGCATCGCTTTTTTCTGCTGTTCTTTTTTACCCTTGTCTTTGCTTCCTTTGTCACCCATAGCAGTAGTATCTCCAAGCTAGAGAAAGAGGTCTTCAAGAAGCAAAGATCAGGCTACCTGGACGTTTTCAGCACAGGGACCTTTTTGACCTTGAGCTTCGTTGAACGAAACCCTCTGGCCTTCCCGCAGGTCATCAAAGCTACAACCTTCGACACTGGACGAGTGAAAAAACAGGTCCTTGTCGCTACCAACGTCAATAAAGCCAAAACCCTTGTCCGTAATTCGCTTGATCGTGCCTTCAGCCATTTGTTTATTTCCAAAAAGAATGTTTTGCGGCGATGACGGGAACACAACGTTCCAGGCTGCTCCGCCACAAGTGTATCGCCATAATAACCGATTTGCTCCGCGAGCGATAGCACCACCCAAGACGTTACCAAAGAGCAGATGCAGCAAGGAAGTGATGTAGAGATCAAGTGATCTAATTGCCGTGATGGTGAAGCGTTGGAAAGAACGAGGAAAACAAGAGAAGTCAAACACGTAGAATTTTATCTGCCTACTTCAGCTAAGACAGCAGAGGAACAGCGAGAAAGTGGTGACTGAACTACCGCAAGCCGTGTGCCAAGCTAGGTTCCCTTGATCGTCGGCAATAAAACACCCATGGGGTCAATGCTGACGACCAATTGACGACCAAACCGGCACGCCTTACATGGGCGAGTCGTGTGGTTTTGGCGATTAAAAAGAAACCACAACGAATAAAACGTCAGATAACGTGAGTCGCCCTTGAGCGTTGAGAGGTCACATTCGTGTGACGCAGAACCTGAATCTAGCGAGTCTGCCAATTCCGCCACAGGCCCTCATTGTGCTCGTTGCTTCTTTTTTTTTCTGAGCACAGGGAAAACTCAGTGTTGATCAGTAAGAAAGTGTTGATCAGTAAGAAAGTGTTGATCAGTAAGAAAGTTTTGTCAAGGCTACAACGGCAACGTTGAAAAGTCATTTTGTCAATGAGCACATACCATGTATGACAATATGTCGAGTTGTCAGCAACGAAGTGGCGTGTTTCTTATTCGAAATAAACATGTCACAATGATCGCTGCGGTTCTTCTACTTGGTCGATGATCAAGTGTAGGAGGGAAAGAAAAATCGGCAATCATTCGTCTTTGTGAGGGTCGCCAATCAACCGCAAGTAACTGGCTATACGTGTCTGAAAATCAATCAGATCTTGCCATGGCCGATAGCTCAGGGTGACGTTTTCTTCCGGTTCGTCCAATCGGGCTGCCGCGACAACTTTTCGCAATCGAATATGTAAATATTCCAGCATTTCTGCTAATTGAGCCGCTTGCGCCGGTGAGAGACGTTCAGGTAGTTCAGGTGGTTCCAATAGGTGCAGCGTCGCTTGTAACTCGGGATCATCCGACCAATTTAATTCGAAATCCAGTGGGTCTCCTTGTTGTTCAGCAAGTGATGCCACGTAATTGTTATTAAACGTTGATTTTTGGGTAAAGCCGTTCTTGCGGATGTGGGCCAGACGATCGGCAATTTCATGGCGTGAACCGAACAGGATCACGGATCGACCGACGGTAACCAGATCGCCGTAACGCAGAATGCGAATCTGGCTGTCCTCTCCGTTGATTTTTGTGCCGTTGGTACTTTCCAAATCAGTCAGCACTACTTTTTCGTTGTCTTCCTGGATTTTGATGTGACAACGGCTGACTCGTTCGTCGTTTAATTGAATCGTGTTCCCCTCTTCGCGTCCGATCGTAACCGGGGTTTCAAGACCCTCAAAGATGCGACCGCGATCGGCACCGTCCAACAGACGTAACGTGATCTTAGTCATAAAATGCGTGAACCTGGACAGTAGACTGTGGAGAGCTAAATGGCCGTGTTGGTAGCACGCTGGCCGTGCCTCGTCACTGAACCGTTTGTTGTTTGCCACCTGCTACCTTAATCTTACTCATTGGGGGCATCCGTTTCACCCCCGTTTTGTTCAAATCCAGTGCCTGTTTTAACTTGTAAATCTGCCAGGACACGCGTTTGTCCTGTATCGGACCCATCGAAAGTGCTGTTCTCCGGCAATTTGTGGGAAAGCGGTCCATGGCGCTGGCGACGTTCATGAGCAGGTCGCTTGTTGTTGGTTCTTTTAAAAAATTGTATTTTACCACTCGTAGGGAGACGCTGGCATCAAGAAGATAGCTGTTATGTGTCCGGTTTGGCAATGGCTTTGCGGATCATCCCAATGCCCCCCAGACAGTTTCAAAACCCTTGTTTACCGAAGCGCAGGAGCGGTCGTACTACAACACGTTTTCCCGCATCCAGTTGACGAAATGCCCGCTATACGTGTCGAGGTTTTCCAGCGCACCGCCGCCGCGAATCGGCGAACACATTTCGTAGTTGGCGATTCCATCGAATCCGCCCTCTAGCAAGCCACGGAAAAAGGCAGGGAAATCGATGAAGCCGTCACCGAACTTTACCGCTCGCACCAGGTCGGGTTGCACGCGCTGGTAGTTGACGACAGCTGGCTGATATTGAAACCTCGGCAGGCGAACATAATCGGCATTGGTGGTAATTGCCGTGTGGGATGCCATCTTTTTCGCCGCATCGTAGAGGTTTTCGCCGCATAATGCCGGTGCCCAAGCATCAAAACCGACTTTGCAATTGGGGCGATCGATATCACTAAGCAATTCGAGCATCATGTCGCTGTGTACCCCGATATCGTGATGATTTTGTACAGCGATTGTTACGCCATGTGCTGCGGCGCGGTCACACATCTCCTGCAAAGCTTTCACGGCTCCGCTCCAAATCGTGTGTGGGCTTTGTCCGTCTGCTTCGTACGCCCCAAATACGCGCACCACGGATGCGCCCAATTCCGCTGCGGCATGGGCTAGCGATTCCACGTAGGAGATTTGCATTTCTAAATACGGTACTTCTGCCGCGGCCGCGGGCCTCAGGTCTGTGTAAGCGGCTACGACATGACAGGCAACGTTGTGTTTCTCGAGTGCTTGTCGGATGGCAGTGATTTGATCTGGCGTGGCGTCCAATGGTGACAAATGAGGACGTTTTCCCGCGAGCATCACACCATCGTAGCCAAGCTCCTTGGCCTTGGCGATGATTGCGGACAAGTTCAGAGCGTGCTGCCCCCAAAAACCCGCGTAACTAATTGAAAAAAGGCTTAATCGAATCATGTTCTTTCCTGGGAACCGGTTATTAGTTTTGAATACTTGTCTTAAACCACACGAAGTACGGACATTGTGTTACCGTCGGTCCAGCTTTGTCGGTTCCGGCTGGACCCGACGAAACCCTGTACACTACGATTCCCGTGCAGTTTCCCGTGGCAGCTTATAAAGATCGTTCGTTACCCAGTACCTTGGCCAATGAGGCAATTCGGTCCTGAACCAGCGTTTCATTGCAGGAGGACACAACGGAAAATTCTTGTAGGGCGTCTTGGGCTTGGCCAAACTAGCTATTGTGGTAAACTGGAGGCAAGGCAACAACCCGAGCGACAGCATCGTTTTTGAGAATAGTTGTTGTCAGACAGCTACCGTCTTCGTCCACGGTGGGTGTCATCGTTGTGGATTCAGTTGTGGATTCAAGTCATCAGGTGCCAAGTACCCGCAGGACAGACAAACGAATCTACGAAACAGTGTAAACAAAGGATTGTAAACAAAGGATTGAGCGCCCGTGGCGCAATTGGATAGCGCATCGGTCTTCGGAACCGAGGGTTGTAGGTTCGAGTCCTACCGGGCGTGCTGGGAATGGGGTCGGTGTTGGGTGCCAGTCATGTTTTCCAAGAGACGTGGTGGCCACTTAATAATCATTGTCGTTAATAATCATTGTCGTTAATAATCATTGTCGTTTCACACCGTAAATCGTTTCTTGCGAATGAGTGTTTGTCATACTGAGCGAAGATTGCGATGAAGACGTTTTTTGCGGCGGTCTGATGTTGTATCATTCTGCTTTCCAGTTATGACAAGTGGTATCATCAATTTGCCGGGTGGATCACTCGGCTGCTCTCTGTGAACAGATCGCTGATGTCCGTTTCCGCTCCGTGCATTGCTTATCTTGCTTCTGGGGCTGGTGGCATGTATTGCGGGAGTTGCTTGCGAGACAACACACTGGCGGCTGCGCTACAAGAATATGGTGTCGACATTCAACTCATTCCGACGTATACGCCGATTCGTACAGATGAGGAAGACGTCAGCATTGACCGTGTTTTCTTTGGAGGGGTCAGCGTTTATCTGCGACACAGGTTTCCGGTGCTGAAATTTCTCCCACGTGGTTGGGATCAGGTTTTAGATCAGCCAGGGCTACTGCGCTGGCTTACAAGGCGAAATCTTTCGACAGACGCAGCGACCCTGGGACCTTTGGCGGTTTCTATGTTGCGTGGAACAGCGGGGGAGCAGCGACGTGCCGTGGAACAGCTTGTAAACTGGCTGACGACCGACCGTCGACCGCAACTGGTCAATCTTAGTAATCTGTTGATCGCTGGTTGCGTACCGACATTGAAACAGGCGCTTGGGATTCCCATTCTGGTCACGCTGCAAGGAGACGACTTATTTATTGACGGCTTGGTGGAGCCATATCGCAGTCGCGTGCTTGGTTTACTACGAGACCTAGTGCCGCTGGTGGATGGTTTTATCGTGTTTAATGAGTTTTACTTGGAGCGAATGTCCGAGTTGCTGACCATTCCGCCTGACAAGATGCATGTGGTACCGCTGGGAATCAACCTGGATAATTTTTCTGCCAAAAATCCAACACGGTCTAGCCGACCGTTAACCGTTGGTTATCTGGCGCGGCTTTGCCATGCGAAGGGGCTGCACTTATTGGTGGACGCGTTTTTGGAGTTACGGCAACGCCCCGGTTTGGAAAGTTTACAGCTAAAGATAGCGGGCTGGTTGGGAGAATCAGATAGTGCCTATTACAAGGCGCAATTAAAAAAAATTCAGACCGCCAATGCAGGTGATTGTTTTTCTTATGCAGGCGTATTGGATCGTGAACAGAAAGTCGCTTTTTTGAAATCATTGGACGTGTTGTCGGTTCCCACTGTCTATGAGGAAGCCAAAGGAATTTACGTGCTTGAATCCTTGGCTTGCGGTGTTCCTGTCGTACAGCCACGGCACGGAGCTTTTCCCGAGTTGTTAGCTGCCACTGGCGGTGGTCGATTATGTGAGCCGCATGATTCACAGCGCTTAGCAGGCGAATTGGAAAAGCTACTGCGAGATAACGAGTTGCGAGCCGAACTGGGACGCAGTGGTCAGCAGAATGTGCAACAGTGTCGGCATGCCCGAGCAATGGCTTTGGCGACGCTGTCTGTCTACCAACACTATTTGTCTGGGGAGACAGGGCGCCGTTGACGACGCCTGCGCCACGGCGTTATGCTCAAGCATGTTCCAGTCAGGTGAAAAGTGGAAGAGATTGACTTGGTCGCATCAAGTGGCCGGCGTCAACAACAGAGCTCAGTCCGTTTGCTCTCCCTTTGTCGTCTAGCAAACTTAGCTACAAATATGATCACGCCCCGTCGCACTCTTCATTTGCCGATTACGTTAGCGATTGTGATGATCGTTCTGTTGGTGGCCCTTATGGTGGGTTGGGTGCTACTGGCTGTTTTCAGTGCAACTGCCCAATCCCAATCAGCACCATTCTACTGGACCTTGTTGTCAGTCGGCACGACTTTTCTCGTACTCGTTTTGGGAGGAACGATTTGCTACCTGGTATTGTCAATCAAGGCGATCAATTTGACTCGGCGTCAATCGAATTTTATCGCCAGTGTAACACACGAATTGAAATCCCCCATTGCTTCACTGAAGCTCTATTTGCAGACATTGGACCGCCGTCGAGTTAGTGAACAAGAACGAGCTGAGTTTCGGCAGTATATGTTAGAAGATGTTGAACGACTTGATCACTTGATTAATCATCTTTTGGATGCTGCACAGTTAGAGAAGCGTCGACTGGAAGAGGATGTCGAAAGTATTAATTTGCCAGAGTTATTGCAAGAATGTGCTGAATCGGTTTGTCTGCGTTACCGTGTTCCTCTCGGTACCATCTGTTTTGAAGTAGTACCGTGCCAGGTACGTGCGACACGAATGGATGTCGATATGATCTTTCGAAATTTATTGGACAATGCAGTGAAATATGCAGGTGCTATCCCTCGGGTCCACGTGACGGTGACTCTGGATGTTGTCAGGCAGCAGACGGTCACTCGCATTCGTGACAACGGACAGGGGATCCCATTGAAATTAAGACGAAAAATTTTCGGTCGTTTTGAACGTCTTGGTTTGGAGTTGGAACGGAAGACGCCGGGAACCGGACTCGGATTGTACATTGTTCGTACCTTGGTACGACGACTTTCCGGCCGTGTGCTCGTGTTAAATGGCGAAAATGGACAGGGAACAGTATTTGAAGTCAGGCTGCAGGGCAATGCCTGTAGTGAGCCAATCTCGCCGCGAGAATTTGGCAGTGGTCCTACAGAATCGGTATCGGTGGCATCATGAGTGAAAGTAGCCATATACTCGTTGTCGAAGACGAAGAGCACCTGGCCAAGGGCATCAAATTCAACTTGGAGGCCGAAGGTTTTCGGACTACCACCGTTGGTAATGGTACCAGTGCATTAAAGATGTTTGAGGATTCTCAGGAAAAAGTAGATTTAGTAATTCTGGATCTAATGTTGCCCGGAATGAGTGGCTATTCCGTGTGTGATGCCTTGCGTGGTGCCGGCCGTGATGTCCCGATTTTGATGCTCAGTGCAAGGACTTTACCAGAGGATCGTTCACGGGGATTTGATGTTGGTGCGAATCAATATTTAACGAAACCGTTTGAATTGGATGAACTGTTAAGCCGAGTCAAGAACCTACTGACCTTTGCTTCTGGAAGAGCGCAGACGGTAAGCCGTGATCAGGAACTCGGAACGTACACCTTTGGTGAAGTGGTGGTGGATTTCCAGACGCACCAGGTAACTGTTCGACACAAGCCGATTCGATTGACCAGTCTGGAGATGAAATTACTGCATTATTTTTGTGAGAATCCGACTCGAGTAATTCCGCGGTCCGAATTACTGGAGAATGTGTGGTCGATGCCAGGAAGCGTCGCCACGCGCGCACCGGACCAGTTTATCCGTCGCTTACGCAAATACTTTGAACCAAACTCTGCCAAGCCACATCACTTTCTTACCATTCGTGATGCGGGCTATCGTTTTTTGCCGGACGGTAATGAAAAAAAAGAACAAACAGATGTCTGATCGGCCAGACAAATTTTCTTATCTTTTAGAACGATCTTGTGAGATGGGGGGGTGATTGATATTGAGCCAGTATCCGGCGATTCGTTCGATGGTTGATCCAAAGGTGGCATAGTCAATCGGTTTTCGAATGTAACTGTTTGCTCCCAAGCTATATGCCTGTTCGATATCCTCCGTCTCGTCTGATGACGTCAATACGACAATTGGCGGTGGAATGTCGTAGTCGCTGGTTCGCACGCGGCGCAGCATGCGTAGGACCTGTAGGCCATCCAGCTTGGGCATTTTGAGATCAAGTAGAATCAGGTGTGGTTGTGGTCGGCGTTCCTGTTGATGATAGGAACCGGTACAGAAGAGATAATCCACGAGTTCCGCGCCGTCGTGAACGATGTCGACTTGGCAATCAATGCCTGTTTTTTGCAGGGCGCGAGAGGTTAAATCACAGTCGCGAGGGTCATCTTCGACGAGAACGATCAGTTTTTTACCCATTACCTGTTCCCTTTAGGTTTCATTGTGTTCGGATGCCTCGTCCTGATCACCGAGTGTGAAGAAAAAGGTTGCACCCTCATTCGGACGGCTTTCGGCCCACACCTGACCTCCATGTCGAGATATAATACGTTCGACCGTCGCTAACCCTATGCCGTGACCATCAAAATCTTGCACATTGTGAAGCCGCTGAAATGGCTTGAAAAGATTGGCCGCGAATTTTGTGTCAAAACCGATGCCGTTGTCTTTCAAGTAATAAATAGTTTGTCCCGATTGCTGTAAGTTACCAAACTGAATTTGTGCATTGGTGGTGTGAGATGTAAATTTCCATGCATTATCGATGAGGTTTGCCATGACAGCTGTCAACAAATCGGGATCCCCTTTCACCACCATACCGTCGGAAATTGTGAACCGTGCTTGGCGTTGAGGATGGCGCTGTTCTAGTTCCTCGGCAAGTCTCTGGACTATTTTACTCAAGTTGAAACGTTTTCGCTGAATTTGGCTACGCGACGTTCGGCTCATGTCTAGCAGGGCATCGATCAATTCCCCCATTTGTTGGGCTGCTGCGCGGACATTTGTGAGAAATTCGACTCCTTGCTCGTCGAGAACTTCTCGATATTCTTCGAGCAGTGTTAAACTGTAACCGTCGAGATGACGAAGTGGTCGTCGTAAATCGTGAGAAACCGAGTAACAAAAAGTTTCTAATTCGTTATTCATCGTGGCCAATTCGTGAGTGCGTTCCTGGACACGTTTCTCTAATTCGGTATTCAATCGTCGAATTTCTCGATTAGCTGTTTTGGATTCTGTCATGTCACGAAAGACTACGACGCCGCCATTAATTTGGCCTTGGGGACCAGTGAGAGGTGTCCCGTTGACGCTAAGCGTTATCATTTTGCCATCGGGATGACGAGCGATTACCTCCTCGTCCATAAAGTTTTCGCCTCCCATGGCTCGGACCAAAGGGAGTTTGTGTGTTGGAAAAGGGGTGATTTTGTCCGCAAGATACAGCTGATAATGTTGGGACCAATTGTTTGGTGTTACATCGGCTTCACCCTTTCCAACCATTCGTTCGGCTGCCGGGTTGAACAGAAGAAATTTTCCTTCTTTGTTAGCGACAACGACCCCGTCGGAAAGATTATGTAAAATCGATTGAAGAACCTGTGTTTGTTCACGTATTGTTATTTCAGAATCGTCAAGTTTTGCCTGCTGTACAGCGAGTGCATTCTGAGTCTGTTGACGTTCGACAGCGTAACGTAGTGCACGTTCGATGAGACTGAGATCAAATTCTCCTTTGACAAGATAATCCTGGGCTCCTGCCTTGACCGCTTTGACCGCTAATTCTTCATCGGCGACCTCGCTCAGTACAACGACTGGTATTGTGGGTTTGGCATCTCGAATTTGTTGGACGGTCGACACGGTTTCCTTGTTAGTGGATCTGAGATGAAGGATCACAACGTCAATATCATCCTTTTGCAGTCGGGTGATTCCGGTGGCGAAAGATTCCGCCCATTCCATGCTGAAATGGATGGTACGAGATACGCAGAGAAGCTCGCACATCGTTCGTGCATCGCTTTTGCTGCCACCTATCAGGAGGACTTGCAGGGACGGTGTGCTCATTATCCGACTCTTACGGTCGAGAGATGTAGTAATTCTCCGAGGCGTATTGCCTGGCGAGGATCTACCTATCCAAAATACGTACCGGAAACATGTAGCGATAACCAGTACATACAGACGTTAATGTAGTTTCCAGGGATTGATGTTTTTATGTGTCGTTAACGGTGTACCTTTATTTCTGCGTTGTGAACTGTTTCAAATGGGCCACGTTGCAGGGGTGACAAGTTTTTACCATTTTTCCAGTCAAACGAACATATGCCGTCGATCGGTTATGATCTCGGAATGTAAAGTTGAAAGCTGTACATTTAGGTGAGTCTTACTTCGGTGAACGTTGACGACTGGGCTTTTTGCGTGGTTGAAATGATAGGGCGGCTGAGTTCATGCAATAACGTAAACCCGTGGGCTCAGGTCCGTCATCAAACACATGGCCCAGGTGTGCGTCACATCGTTTGCAGCGAATTTCAGTTCGAACCGAGAAGAACGAACGATCCTCGTGTTCAGCAACATGGTTTGGCCGAATTGGTTTCCAGAAACTAGGCCAACCAGTTCCCGATTTGTATTTTGTTTTTGAGTCGAAGAGCGATAAATTACAACAAACGCAGAGATAAGTTCCATTGGCCTTGTTGTTCCAGTACTCTCCTGTAAAAGCTCGTTCCGTGCCACTTTTTCGTGTGACATGAAATTGTTGAGGCGTAAGCTGTTTACGCCATTCTGCAATCGACTTGAGAACGGGCATGATTTTTTTGTCCTGTTGTTTACCAGACTTTGCCGTAGAGGGCTCATCGCCTGGTGCAAACTTTGCTATTGTCAATGCCGTGGACAAACCAGCGACGCACAAAGTTATGATGACGGCTTCTTGTCGGTGAGCCACCAGGATTTTGCTCAGTTGACGCATGTTGTTTCTCCTATGGTGTTGAAACGATCGTCCCTTGCGATATCACCACGAGGCGTTATCGCCGAGGACCACTTCTATTATTTAATTTAATCGGTTTTTTGAGTTGAAACAACAGATTATTACCTTCCCAGCATACTATCATGGATGATGGCGAGTATCTGAGCAATGCCGCTGCTTGGTCGATATCGTCATCACCAGGCCTATCGTTCTACGTGTGTCACCCATTAGAATTCCAAAAAATGGAGTATTCTAATGCTATGTTGATCCAGATTGAATACGATATTCCAGCACGCACCCTGGTTCGTGTTGTTAGGATATTATGGGCCATTCTGTTGCAGGGATTGTTTCTCTGCTCGCAGGTGGTGATGTTGGCAGAGGAACAGTCTTCGAATGAACAGCGGTTGACTTGGGAATGTCGTTGGACCAACGACATGATTACGATTGACGGACTGGCCAGTGAACCGGCGTGGCAGCCAGCTCAAGCGATCAATAGGTTTGGGATGCCATGGTTGTCGCCAGACACGACGCCTGCCAAGTCCGCGACTCGAGCGAAATTACTCTGGGATCGTGAGGCACTTTACTTTTTTGCTGAACTGGATGACTTGGATTTGTTCAGCGAAGTGAAGGAACATGACGGGATGACGTGGTTGGATGACTGTTTTGCACTTTTACTCAAACCGGCTGCTGACAAGTCAGGCTACTATGAGTTTCACGTGAATTCTTCCAACACACGGCTCGATATTTTTGTGCCACGTCACAGACCCGACTCCTATTCGGTGTGTAAGAGTAACAGGCCTTTTCACTTTAAGTCGATGGTAACTGTCAACGGCACACGCGAAAACCATGCCGATGTCGATCAGGGCTGGACAGTCGAAGGCCGGATTTTGTGGCAGGATTTTATCAGTACTGGTGGCCGACCGGTTGTGGATGAAATTTGGCGATTTGCGCTGTGCCGATACAACCGTACCCAGGGTGAGGCAGTGGAGCTGTCGACCTGTTCATCTTTGACCCAACCGGACATTCATCAGCATGCAGGGTATGCTGATTTACACTTTGTGGGTTCCCCAAGTGTGCCGAATACCTTTCCCGCTAAAATTGCCTGGACGGCATCACGTGTGGTTGGTTCTCCCGAACCACTGAAACCATTTCAGTTAGTCCGTGCTTTTCCTGATTTGCCCGTCGATTTTCCCATTTGCGTCAAACCTATTCCGGGCACGGATCGCATGCTGCTGGTCCATCAGCCCGTTGGCAATAGATATACGCGATTGTTGATGGCTTCGGTCCAGGAGGATGTCGATTCGTATCAGGTATTGATGGACGTTACAAAAAATGAGCGGCTTGTATACGACATCGCTTTTCATCCACAATTTTCCGAGAATGGCTATGTTTTTTTGGGGCTTAATGAACAAAATGCGAAGCTTAAGAAAAGAACTCGTGTTGTCCGTTACAAAATGCAACCGGTAACGCCTTTTGCATTTGATGAAAATTCGGAGAAAATCATCATCGAGTGGCCTTCCGATGGACATGACGGTGGAGCGATGGCCTTTGGTAACGACGGCATGTTGTACGTCACTTCTGGCGATGGCACGAATGAATCGGACATCGATTTGGTGGGTCAACGTCTTGATACATTGCGGGCGAAAGTATTGCGAATTGATGTTGATCGTCGCGAGGAAGGTCGAGCGTATGCCGTCCCTCGTGACAATCCTTTTGTTGGTATTGCCGGGGTTCGTCCTGAAACTTGGGCCTTTGGATTGCGCAATCCATGGCGCATTGCGGTAGATCCGGATACAGGCAACATTTGGGTGGGTAACAATGGCCAGGACCTTTGGGAGCAGGTATATCTTGTCCAACGGGGCGCCAATTATGGTTGGAGCGCTTACGAAGGAAGTCACCCTTTTTACTTGGATCGCCAAAACGATACCGTGCCACTTTCGTTGCCGATTTTTGAACACCACCATGCCGAATCTCGTTCTCTGACAGGTGGATTGGTTTATCACGGGAATGATTTCCCTGAATTGGCAGACGTGTATATATATGGCGACTACAGTACTGGTAAACTATGGGGTGGTAAACAAGATGCAGAAGAGGTTGTCTGGCACCAGGAGCTTGCCGACACGACGGCAAAGATTGCGTATATCAGCAACGATCATTTGGGAGAACTGTTGATTACAAGCCATGCTAAGCTCCAAGAAGGTGGAGGCCTATTTCGTTTGGAACGTACGCCGGATTTGAACCGCAAATCAAAATTTCCAAGACGACTTGCGGAAACGGGTTTGTTTCAGTCAGTGGCTGGTCACAAGATGCAACCTGGTTTAATTCCCTACACGGTGAATTTTCCTGCCTGGCATGATGGAGCGATTGCTGAACGGTTTCTGGGCTTGCCAGCTGCTTTTGATAGTAACGGAGAACCCGTTGTGCCGAAAATTCATTTCAGTCCGCAAAATTCATGGTCGTTTCCTGAAGGTACGGTGTTCGTCCAGTCGTTGTCAGTGGAAACCGAAGCGGGTGTTGCCACGTCACGGCGTTGGGTCGAAACACGGTTATTGACACTGCAGCGTGGCAATTGGGGTGCGTATAGTTATCTCTGGAACGACGAACAAACTGACGCCACGTTGGTTCAAGAAACGGGTGTGACAAAGACCGTGGAGGTTCGCGAAGATGATCAGGTTGTCCAGAGGACTTGGCACGTCCCCAGTCGCTCTGAATGTTTGTCGTGTCATTCGCGTCAGGCTGGATTTGTGCTTGGCATGACCACTCTACAGCTCAACCGACAAGCGGAGATTGGCACTGCCCAGACGAATCAGATTGCTTTATTCGAACATTGGGACATCTTCAACGTTTCTTGGCTGGGGGAAGCGAATGAAGCATGGCGCCGCGATTTTCACGACATCTATTTGCGGCGAAAAACGCAAGAACATCAACAAGAAAACGATAAAAAACGTGAGGAATATATCAGGAAAAGAATCGCTGAATTGAATGACGTGGTTGACCAGCGGTCACCACCGCCGATGTCAATGCTTT
>CAYMUR010000068.1:0-13710 GCA_964393615.1 uncultured Pirellulaceae bacterium | reverse complement strand
TCATGCCCCCAGTAAATATGAACGGTTGCTGCCAAGCCATGATGAACAGGTTCCTCTGCGGGACCAAGCTAGAGCTTATTTGCACGTCAACTGTTCGAACTGTCACGTGACCAACGGAGGTGGGAATGCTCGCATCGAGCTCCAATTCGGATTAGACGACGAATTGCTGAACCTGATCAACGTGAAACCTTTGCATGCCACCTATGGTGTTTCCGGTGCCCAATTGGTGGCGCCTGGTGCACCGCATCGCTCCATTTTAAATTATCGTATTTCGACGATTGGTAGTGGGCGTATGCCACGTGTTGGATCGCACCAGATCGATCGAGAGGGTGCCAGATTACTGCGGCGATGGATTGTAGAAATGGGTGCTGTTGCTCTAGACACTAATAAACAGAAGGTATCGGATTCCAAGCAGTCGGAAGGTTCGTCTGAGAATCTGCGATCTCAGGTTGCTGAACTGGGCAGCGCCGATCCCGAGATGGCTCTGTCACTGGCAACAGACTTGATGTCCACGACTAGTGGTGCGTTGGCGCTGATCGAAGCGATCGATGAAAAATGGTTGTCGCACGCATTAAGCCATGCCATTATCGAGACCGGGGTGGTTTGCTCCAATCCGTTCGTTCAGCGTCTTTTTGAGGCTTATCTTCCGGAAGAGCAGCGTTCCATTCGACTGGGACCAACGGTCGATGCCCAGCAGATCTTGCAGTTGGAGGGTAATGCCGTGCATGGTAAGCAGCTGCTACTGCATTCCAAAATTCTGACTTGCCTCCAGTGTCATCGTTTTGCCGGACAAGGTCATGCTGTAGGTCCTGACTTGGCGCAGGTTAAAAAGGAAACGAGCCGTGAACAATTGCTTGACAGTCTACTTAATCCGTCAAAGAATGTTGCCGACAAGTTCGTCACCTATTTTGTGGCGACCGATGATGGAAAAACATACACGGGATTGATGGCGGAACAGTCTGATTCTGAAATTGTGTTAAAACAGCCAGGTGGGAAGGCGTTTCGCATACCGCGTGTCGAAATCGAAGAAATGATTCCACAATCTAAATCACTGATGCCAGATCAACTACTGAAGGATCTGACCGCTCAACAAGCTGCCGACGTGATCGAATTTCTCCATTCCCTGCCCCAAAACAACAGTGGTAACAACCCGCCAAGCAGCCAGAAAGAAAAGACAGGTTCTGGTACAGGGAGGGATCCCGCAGCGCCATAGCCAGAGGGTGTGAAATGGGTGGCCAGATCGTTGAAGTCCGTGATGTCGACGTCCCCGTCTGCGTCAAAATCAGCGGTTAGCCAGTTGTTGGTGGCGGAATGATCTCCTGATGGATCAAAATGGGTGGCCAGCGTGTTGAAGTCTGTGATGTCGACATCTTTGTCGCCGTCCGCGTCTCCAGCCAATGCCTGGAAGCTATTCAAAGTCACATTAGAAGCACCGTAGGTAATGAAATAGAACCGACCATTTTCAATGTGGCGACCGATTTCTGTATCGAATGTTCCAGCTACCGAATTGGCGGAAAGCACGACAAAACTGTTTCCGAAAGCTCCGGGGGTAACTCCGGCCGCTGGGAGAAAACTACCTTTTGTTTGGATTTCCAGTGTGCCGGACAACGAAGCGTTCCCTCCAACGGAGACAACGTCATACGTTGTTCCGGCTGCAGTTCCAGCTATTTCCAGTAGCAAAAGACTACCTGGATCCTGCGTGTAGTCGTCGGTGATTGTCAAGATTCCCGAACTATTGCCAGGAGCCACTGTCCCATCACTTGTGACAGTCAGGCTGGCCAAAGTACCAGTTCCTTGCAGCGTACCAGCAGTGATGAATGTGTCACTTACCGTGCCTCCTACGATGAGCGTTCCCGGTCCCATTTTGGCAACAACCCCGTTGTTCGTGATAATATCCGAATTAATCGTACCTACCACGTTAGAATCGACGCTGATTTTTCCGGCTGTCAGGGTCAGCGTATGGTGGTTTAAGGTGTAGTTGTCTGAAAACGTGACCGAGTTTGCGAGTCGATCGGTTCCCAGATCGATAGTGTTGACGGTTGGTGCACTACTCAGCACGACAACGTCTCCTGGAAACGCAGCGGTGGGGCCCTGATTTTCTACCCCCAGCGTGGTCCAGTTATTGTCGTCCGCCCAGGTCTCGCCGTCACCGGCCTGCGAATCGGATAGATCACCATTCCAATAGGCTCCCCCCACGCGTAGGATGGAGTCGGCCGTTGCGCTGTTCGTATTGCGTTGCGATTGGGCATTCAACGAAGCATCGTTCGGATTGCCAAACACGAAATCAATGTCAATCGCTTCTTCTGCCGAACCGGTTGTCCCATTGTCACCGATTTGCAGAAAAAGATCTGTCGAGCCATTGGCTGTCAAATCAAAGTCAATACTGGCGAATAGCCAAGCGTCGCTAACCGGGTCATACAAGATGTCACCGGCAGTGAACCCATCTGCCCCGATTCCTGTGCCGTTGGTGATCACAGCCCCATTTAACCCACTGATTTGGTCCGGGTTGGAATCTGGTGTTGGTTCCGTAACAAAATGCCAGCGACAGCCATTATTGGACGTGGTACAACCACCGCTAACATGTTCCGGGCTGTGGACAGTTACCTCTGTAAAATCAAGGACATCTGCATTCGTGGAGAGCAAGTTAAGTCCAACGGCCGTTAAGTTCTGTGTGGCCGAGTTCGTTTGTACCCATACATGGAGCTGATCGCTAGCGGCAGAAGATACGTAGGCTTTGCCGTGTACCTCTATTTGCGTGTCCCCCGTCACAGTACTGATGTCTGAGAGCCAAACATTGACATCCGCCGGGAGTTGTGGTGGCGTGAAGAGGATTACAGCCAGGACCAACCAGGTTCCATAAGGAAAGAGGCGCAGTAATGTCGGATTTTGCAGGGAGATACGACAGGTTTTGCTGTTCGTTTCAACGCAGACACGCCGTCGCTGGAGTCGAGCAGGGTACCTGCCAAGAAACCAGGATCTTGGTTGCACACTTTGTTCGACCCCAACCGGATGTTGCCGAGATTTTGGTTGGCGATAATTTCTACGCATTGGACAATTGTCGTTTCTTACGCCTGGTCGGTGGTGCTACACACCACAGTAACCATGCAATATTCCACATCATGAAACTGCCAGGTTCAGGAACCCACTGCAGGATCTGTTGGACAGAAAGACTGCCTCCGAGCGCCATTGCAAATCCATCGACATCGTCAAAGTCAAGGTCATTGTCAGCGTCGAAATCCCCTAACGCTTCTCCGGAAAGTCCTTCTTGTAATGCATACGTGATCGGTTCGTTCAATGCCAACACGAAGTCATCGATGTCGTCGTTGTCGACGTCGCAATCGAGATCCATGTCTCCGAGTGTGGATCCACATAGCATCATGGAGGTCATGGAATAGATGGGAACCATGATCGTATCGTTGTCCGTAGGGGTTGTTACGCTGGAGAATTCTCCAGAAATACTGGCTGCGGTGAGGACGATGATCGTGTCGCCGACGTCGGGTTCGTAGTGGCCTTCGACTTGGATTTCGAGGGTGCCGTCCAGGGTTGCATTACCACCGACTAATAATTCGTCGAACTCACCTTCGGCGGTACCTTCGACTTCGATTTCTAGAGTTCCAGCATCCATGATCGTGTAATCCCCTTCGATCTCGGTAGTACCCGGAGAATTACCGGGTGCCAGCGTTCCTCCGACTTGAACCAAATTGGCATCTTCCGGGTTGTCTGCAAATAAACGTCGCAGATTGGTAAGCCTTCCTCCGGAAAACTCGAAATCTGATGAGCTATTTTTGACGAGAATGTCTCCATTTCCCATATCAAGCGTTCCACCTGACAAGGTGTAAACTCCGTATCCTTCCGGGGAACCGAGCTTGAGATCGCCTTCGATCATCATGCGACCTTCAAATAGATGAAACGCAGCATTCTTTTCACCGTCAATGATCACATCGCCCCCAGCATAAAAATTTCCACCATCCACGCGGATATTGCTATTTGTGCCCACGTGGACATGATGCGTCGCAGACCAGTTTTGATGCGGCGGAATATACATCGTCAGGTCGCCACTGAGATCAGTCGAAGAGCGGAGCATGGCCTGGTGCACAAACGCGTTGGTGTCAACCGTCAGGATCTGGTTGCCGGGTGTCGTTTTAGTGAGATTGACGATGTCAAGTGAATCGGGAATATCTTTGAGCCAGGTTTCGGGATTGCTCCATGTGTTACCTGCGACAGGCGATGCGTAAATTTCTTCGGTCGGTTTGGTAAAAGCTACCGTGACCCCGTTGGGCCTGTGTTGTAAATCCACTGCCAATTCGTCGGTAGCATTCGGAAACAGTAGGGCGTCGAAAGGGCTTCTCACGTTGCCTTGAACTACGAAGAACAGGTCGTTTTCTCTCGGCTGAAAATTGTTCGTCAGATGTAATTCAAGCAAGCCTCCAAGTTCTGCTGCTTCACCCGTAACCCGAAGTTGGTCGTAGCCTTCTCCTGCTTGTTGGCCGCCAATCTCGATTTCCAGGCGCCCCATTGATAATTGTGAAAATCCTCCCTGGAATTCCAGGATCCCTGTACCATCCAGGCCGGGTAACAGGTCTGCCGCATTGGTGAGCGGACCAACAATCGTTCCCCAGCCCGTCAACTGACCTGCCAGGATCTCGGCGGAACGGCTGGCAAGTGTACCCCCGTTCAGCCGAGTGACTCCTGCTGTCTGGAAAAATGAATTTGGCGTTTCCAATAGACTGTTCTGAACGGTCAGCACACCGGCATTGGTGAAACTATCTTCGAGTTGCAGTAGATGGTTGATGAGTGTCAAGCTACCGTCGGTTGTGTTGTCAGTCAATCGATTTAGTGCATTGCCACCTTGGATAAAATCTCCAAGGAGTGCATTGGATCCGTTGAGTACAAGTGTTGCCCGGTTATTCCGAATGTTTGCATGCGGGAACGTGAAGACGCCACGAATGTTATAATTTCCGTCCGTAAGTGTTTGGGTGAGGCGATCGAAGTTTTTCAAACTGGTTTGTACACTCAGCGTGCTGTCTTGAGACACGTTGAGAACGCCTGTTCGATCAACAGAGAGTTCGTTAGAGATTGTCGCCGAGGACCGATTCACCAAATCGAAGATGCCAGCGACCGTCATATCCTGCGTTTGAAATGAACTTGCGTCCAGATTGCCGGTACTGGCGACCTTCAGTAAATTGCCGGAAGCAACTTTTGTCATACCGTTGACACTCAGGGATCCGAACTCATGAATTCTTAGGGCGCCCTTACGAATGTCGAGGCCGGCAATAGTGGGTGTGGTGATGGAGATATTGGCAGTGCCACCGTTGTCGATCACTGAAACAGTGGATGTGTCCGGAATGAATCCAGACTGCCAGTTATTGGCATGATTCCAATCACCAGATTCGCCAGTCCAATAATCAAGTTCCGCTACGGTCAACCTCAGATGATTAGGCCCGTATTGAGGAACAAGCCGTAAATTTGGACTTAACGTTAAGCCTTGGATTTCTGCAAAGTTTCCATGGCGGTAGGAAAAGTTGAGGATTTCAAACTGGTCACCAGGCGATGTTTCTAAGCCTTCGGTGGAAAGGGAAAGTATTCCACCTAGGCTAGCGTCTTGACTAATATTCAGCACATCATACTGTCCGGCTATGGCACTACCGAGTTCGATTTCCAAAAAGGCATTCGTGTCCTGGGAGTAATGGCCAGCGATGTACAATTGGCCAAATCCAGGACCAGGTGCCACGGTGGCACTGATGTTTGACAGGTCGCCACCAATGGTACCTAGTCCCGCAATAGTACCTCGCGATGCCGCAATGTGTCCTGTGGAATCTCTGGAAATGTTTAGGTTGCCATTGATCTGCAGCTCACCAGCACGCGTTTTGTAGAGCGTTTGACCATTTAAATACAACTCTTTGCCGAATGCCAGTGTCGAACCAAACGCCAGATCCAGGTTCAGGTCCCGCTGGAGTTCAACGGGTAGCAGGAACTGGTGTGATCCTTGGTCCACTTCAATGCCTGCATCATTAAATTTTGAATCGAAAACAACGGAGGCGCCCCAGAGAGAACTTAATGCGTACGAATTCTCGTTGTCGAATTCGATACGATGTACGTTGATGTCACCATCTAGAAACACCGTTCGTGGACTGGTGATGACGCGGCCAAGTTTTACAGTGGGATGGGACCAGTCGAGCTGTCCATGGTACATCCAATTAATGGTGTTGTCCCAAAAACCTGACGTGTCGACACTCCACTGTTGAACGGGTGATTGTGCCGCTGCCCAAGGTGTTTTCTGGACCATGCCACTAGCCAACAGGAAGCAAACCAGCCAAACACATCCACGTGGCCAAAATCTTTTGCTGGCTCTCCCAAACTGCATGCGATATATGCACGATCGACCACTATGAACCATAATTTGCAGTAAACAGCAACCATTGATTGGAAAACAGTTGGATGTTTGTGTGCCCGGAGTATTCATCGACGACCCTTCTGTTGTATACAATGCTGGTTGAAGGACAGGAAACCAGATCGTACAACGAAGACGGGCACACCTCGTTGTTCTAGAATCTACTCAGAGTGTTCCGAAAACAATAATTGGTTGGGGAGGTACCTTAATCGTGTCCACAGAAACAGTATCCACAGACGTTCCGCATCGGTGAACCAAAATTTGACGCTGTCACGGGCAGGACATTCCTTTATTTTAGACTGTTTTATGAAATTTTCCACACAGTTTTCCTAATATTTTATGTCCAATCCTGAAAGTCAGCCAGAAACGCCCAAAAGTCAATATGCGGAGACGCTGGAACGCGACTCTGGATCGACCGGTTCAGCCAGTTTACGTATTAGTTGTCCCCATTGCCGAAATCCGGTGGTTTTGCTGGCGGACACCCCATTTACGGAGATAACCTGCGATTCGTGTGGTAGTGATTTCAGTTTGGTGGATGATGATGCGAGGACACAGCAAGCGAATGCTCTAAGAACCGTGGGCCATTTCGAGCTGGTTTCACGGATTGGCGTGGGGGGGTTTGGAACGGTCTGGAAAGCCAACGATACGGATCTTGATCGCACGGTGGCGGTGAAAATTCCCCGCCGAGGACAGTTGGATGCCGGACAGCAGGAGCAGTTTTTGCGTGAGGCACGTGTTGCCGCCCAACTGAACCATCCCAACATCGTCGCGGTACACGAAGTGGGCCGTGATGAAGAAACCATTTATATTGTCAGTGATCTGGTGCGCGGTGTGTCACTTGCGCGTTGGCTAACGGCCAGCCAACCGAATTTTCATGAATCAGCCGAGTTGGTTATAACCGTTGCCGAAGCACTTGACCATGCTCACGAAGCAGGTGTCGTACATCGTGACTTAAAGCCGTCCAACATTATGATTGACGAAGACGGATGTCCATTTATTATGGATTTTGGTCTGGCCAGTCGCGACGCAGGCGAAATTACCATGACTTTGGATGGTCAAGTGTTGGGAACACCAGCCTACATGTCTCCCGAACAGGCCCGTGGTGAAGGGCACTATTCAGATCGGCGCAGTGACATTTATTCATTAGGTGTCATCTTGTTTCAGATGTTGACTGGTGAGTTACCCTTTCGTGGTGACTCGCAGATGCAAATCTACCAGGTCATTCATGACGACCCTCCATCCCCGCGGCGGCTCAACGCGCACGTTCCTCGGGACCTGGAAACGATCTGTTTGAAATGTCTGGAAAAAGTTCCTGAACAGCGTTATGTGACTGCCCAGGCGGTGGCCGATGAATTGCGGCGATACATGAACCATGAGCCGATACGTGCGCGGCCTTTGTCACTGCTTGCAAAGTGCATGCGATGGTGTCGGCGCTACCCGGCGTGGGCGATAGTGGTTGCGTTAATTATTTTTTTGGCAGTTGCAGGTCCGTTGACCGCAGTACAACAGGGGCTACTTCGTCGTGAGCTTGGTACACGGTACCAGGAGCGAGACCAAATGTTACGGCTTGAGTCTGTCGAAAAAGAGCAATATCGGGCAGAAGTAGTGAAACTTCGAACGGAATGGGACCGTCATTGGTCACGGCTTTCCGACTTGCATCCGGTTCGCGAACAGATACTTGACTTGGCGCTGGTGCACTACCAGGACTATGTGCGTCAATTGGAGGAAACGCCAAACGTGCCGGAAGAAGCAGTTTATGCCGTTTTGGGGCTGGCCATGATCACCGAACAACGTGGTACGCCACAGGCGGCTAGCCGGCTTTTTGAACAGGCCATCAAACGACTGGAAACACTGTGCAGTCAATATCCCAACGAGCTTGCTCATCAAGCGGCGCTGGCTGACTGCCATGCCTATTTGATCCATCTCCATCGTAGAGCCGAGCGGTCAGAAGAAGCTTTGCAAAGTGCTGACCAGTTGCGCACCATTCGTGAATTGTTGGTGGAACGTGCTCCATTGGACGTGCTGCGACAGAAGGAATTGGCAGACGCTTATAACCAGTTGGCACAGATTCAAAGTCGAACAGCGACGCCGGGGGATGCGCTACATACGTTACAGCAGGCGAGTGGCATCATCCGTCGTGTTTCCGACTGGCCTGATGATCCCATCGAACTGTACGAAATCGCTTGCATTCTGGCAGGCCGCAATCCAGTCCGAACGGACCAATAATGACTGTCATCCTAGGGCAGGATGGTGGAGGTTTGTGTATCCCCTGCTTCCCAGACGCTAGGTATTATGGGGAAAACACTTCTTCGCCGTTACGAGTGGCCATGCTTTGATAGACCGTAAAGTCGATTGAATCCTGCAAGAAATGTACGCTGCCGTCGACGTTGCAGAAATTAGCTCCTCCCGAATGTTGGCTGCCAAAAATCACGTCATTCATGTACATGTCTTTTGAGTTGCTATGACGTTCCGGATCGAATTTATAGTAGCCGTACGTGTCACGAGATCCATTGATCGGCCAGCGAACATTCTTGCAGGCATTCACGTAGATGTAATCTTCCAATGATCCCAGCCAGTACATACCGAAGATCCAATCAAAATTTCCCACATGGTAAATTTTTTCCCCGATGGCCAACGTCTGGGAAGTGCCGTCACGAATGTCTCGAAACTTGACCAGGCTTTGTGGGAAAAGAAGGCCGTCCGTGTAGACGTCGCCTGATGGGTCGTCCGTCAAGTCGCGAATGTACTTCGGTTGATGTCCCGAGCCCATCACGCCAGCGTAGTTTGAAAACTGGCCTGAATTGGGCGGGACTTGTTGGTCATCACTGGGACAGCGGTAAACGGGAATGGTCAGGAATCGCGCTGATGTGTTCGTGGCGCCTCCGTTGGGTGCCGGTTGTATGTCTTCGTAGACGTTATTTAGTTCCAACTGCGGCAAGATAAACACGTGCCAGCTGAGACTTTGTTGCAACATTTGTGTATGAATGGATGTGCCAGCCGGAAAGGTGCGGAATGCGGAGTGATAATTTTGTAATGCCAGCCCTTGTTGTTTGAGATGGTTCACACATTGTATTCGGCGTGCTGCTTCCCGCGCTGCCTGGACGGCAGGTAATAGCAAGGCGAGTAAGATTGCGATGATCGCAATGACCACCAGCAGTTCTACCAGTGTGAATGCCAGTCGGAATGGCGTACCAACACCCCGCCCGACGTCGGAGTTGTAGCGGGATGTCTGAATAGTGCCAGATTGACCACTGCCTGTCATCGTTCCATTCCTGAGGTTGGTCTCTATTCGTATTTTGACATGGCACGACCGCTGATACAAGTTTTGTTGTCGATCAGTGTTTCTGAACGGTTGAAATTGATCCCATGAATGCTTCGGTGGCGGAGTTTTGCCTGCCAGGGTGCTATTTGCCTGCTGGTGAGGGTGACGCCAGTCGATGGTTGTGTGATGAGTGTGTGTCCACAATCCCCTAGGACTTTGCTGTTTTCGTGACGAAACTGACGTTGCTTGAAGATAGCTGTTGCTGCCAGTGTCAGTCGTGGGATTCGGCATGTTTTTTTCACGGCCATGGCTGACCATCACAGGCTGGCTTGGTTTGCTTCGAGGATGTCGAATCAGGGAAGTCAATTGCACGCAATTTCAATTCACAATTCCAAAGGTTCGATACTGGAGCCTGGACGACGGCACACATGCGACGTGCTGACCAGAGGTCTCGAACGTCAGTATTGAGATCATGGGATGGGCATCGACCGTAGGTAGTGGGGGCCTTGTCCAAACCACACGGAAAACAAGTCTATCATGCTGTACCAAAGAACCGTCAGCAGACAAAAGGTACACGGTTTCCACAAGTTGTGGGTAAACCAAGTGGAGAGCCCCACTGGCTACCGGTATGAGCAGCTGAAAAAAACACGACGACCCGTTTAATCGTTTTTTTTCTCGTGACCGAGCGTGTAGAGAATGTTGTTGGATTCACGTTCTATTGCCACAGCCATTTGCCGGGTTTCGTCGTCTCCAATCGTGCGGGTCAGTTTTTGGGCATGTCCCAGGATCATGCGCAGACTCGATTCAATTTGTACTTCCAAGTGATCAGCAGAAACTTCGGATGACTTGGAGTTGGCGTCGGCTTTCTGTTCAAGGTTTTGCCTGTCGGCCGAGTAGCGGATCGAACGCACTAAGAGTTGGGGGGTAATTTCATTCTTGACGAGAAAATCTTGGGCGCCCCGGGCCAGAGCCTGGGTAGCCAGGTCCGTATCGTCGTGACTGGTTAAAATGACAATCGGCGTATTGGACCCGACAGAAAGTAATAAATCGAGTGCTTCCAGGTTGTTGGCGTCCTGTAATCCCAGGTCAAGCATGACGACGTGATAAGCGTAATTTTCCAATTTCTCGACGGCAGCACGCGCTCGAGTGACCCAGATGATTTCAAATGAGATCTGGTCGATGCTCCGCACGATATTCTCGAACTGATCGGCGTATGATTTGTCGTCTTCGACGAGCAGGATTTTCACAGTTTTTGGTGACATAGTCTGATTGGAATCATTCATCACGTCCGCCAATTTCAGGAATCGCAGGGATAAGTGTTGCGCATGGGAAATAGTTCGACGGCGGAATCTGGTGCTGGAGTGCTCTCTCCAGTGAATCAACCTTGGCCAGGGCCACTTTTCTCGTTGGCGGCTGGTTGATGGTACAGACGAACGGTCCCCTGAAAGATTGTTCGACCATTGCGGGTATGTCCCAGCAGTATTTGCGGTTTTCCGCGAGGGAGGGATGTTAAGATGCAACGGTCGTATCGACAGCGCGGGTCTTATCCAGCTTGATGCAGCATCAACGCGCAGCGGTACAATCCAATCGTTCAGGCGACCTATGCGAAGTCATGGGCGTCCAGTACCTGGCACGAACTAGAATGGGGCTTCATCGTCGTCCTCTTCGACCATGGCGAAGGGATCAGATTCGTTGGGGGGGAGGTTCGATGTGCTTTCTGACTTTTTGACGACCTTAAACTGATTGGCCTCTGCGTCCAGAAAGAATTTCACTTCACTTTGCTCATCACGTTGCCATTTGCGACCGGTGAGCTGATACGAAACCTCAACTTCATCACCCACCTGTAACTCGTCAACAGAGTCACAATTATCCTGAATGAAATGGACCGGGATGTATTTCGTATAGGCTCCATCCTCCTGTTCCAGCACGAGAAGGCGTTTACGGAAATTGTTCCTCCCAAAAGTTTTGGTGTCTTCGATGAGATGTACTTGTCCGCGCACGGTTGGATCGCTCATGCTGATTCCCTTCGCAGAAATGACTGGTTTCTACTGTTCGTTGAATGGTTTGTTAACTCGTCAGAGATACCTCTTCTCGGCAACCGCTATCTGTTGCGAGGAGGCGAAGCCACCAGGATGCATGGTCGTCTAGGTGGCCATTGCCAGCGGCACCCACGCATTATAAAGCGATATCTCTCATTGAAAAGTAGCTACCGCAGGCGGTCCTACTTTCTGTGGGTATGAATATTTTTATAGAGGGTTAACCGTTTTTCCAGGATGACCCAAATATCAAAATAAATACTGGTTCGGCAACTATTTTAACTACCGCATTCTGGCAACCCGCAACCACCCCGTCCGCAGGGGCCGTTGCTGATCGGTAAATCACAGGGTTGTGCAAGGGAACGACCTGTGTGTGCGGCTGGTGTGCTAAAGAGTTTTTCAAGAGATTGACTCTGACACTGGGGACAGGCAGGAGATTCTCCATCGCGGATCAGTAACTCAAAACGGGAGTCACATTGTTGACAATCGAATTCAAAAAGAGGCATGTGGATTTCTCCCACCAAAAGCTGGATAAACGTTTACACTGGATTCGCTCATTGGAGACTGGCCTGACAGGAGACTGGCCTGACAACTGTCTGTTACTCGAACCTACGACCCGATGTTGGCAACACATTGGAATCGTGAACGTTGGTCAGGACTTGGCACTCTCTGGCATTGGTAGGGTGTTGGAATCGTATTGGCCAACAATGGTTCGTTCCTGCTGGTAGCCTACAATCCTAACGGGTCCTGTCAATACCTCGTTCGTGGTAACACTTATGCAGCAACATCTCGAATCCATCCTTTTCATTCCAACGAGACAACACGTTGGCGTGTTCGCTGATAGGAGCGACGATATCATTGGGGCGGATGGGACGGCGTCCTCAGAGGTTGTCCCTGTTGGTACAAAACCCGGTGGCGTTGAGCTCAGCAATCATCTCGGAGAGGCCATTGGACCGAGCCAGCTCAATGGCCGTGGACAGCATTCGTTGCGTTCCCTGACGAAGAATCTCCGACATGACGTCCGAAGATGAACTGCTTGTCAACGATACAGTTGCTGTGGTAGGTTCCTGCATGGCGGTGTACTCCTGGGGAAAAGTTTGCTTCACACAAAACAAATTTCACCTAAAGTACGCCGCCCGTTTCAAGTACACTTCATCGACAATTTTCGGTTAGATCTCTGGGAATTCCGGACGCACCCTGTAGCATCTCGTGAACGGTGCGCTTCTCACGAATGAAGTTTCGCAATCAGTCCGTTTTAACGCGACCGGCTCTGTGACACAAACTCGCCAGTGCAAGCAGGCACGTGAGGGACAGCATCAGCGAGGACGGTTCGGGGACGGATTGAATCCCGGAGCTATTGCCCGGTGAGATCGTACCACCCTGATTGTTTACATCCCCCCCAATAGTCCCGAAACCGCTGATCGTACCCTGGGTGCTGATGATGGTGCCGCCTCCCAGTGTGACTCGATTGTTGACCACCAGCGTGCCGGCACCCGTCTTGGTCAAGGTGGTTCCGGCAAGGTTAAGCGCTCCATCGAACGTAAGTGTGGAGTCATCGCTCACGTTAGCGATGGTGGGGGCTTCCAAATTGACAACCGCCTGAAAAAGGTGCGTCCCCTCAACGTCGATCGAAGGATTCACGGGAGTTTGCGCTGTCGTAGGGGCCAGGTTGACACTGCCCAAACCACCAATCGCGTAGGTATGGTTGGAGTTGGCAAACTCGATGCGATTCACGGTCACAGCTTTGGTCATCACAGCTGTCGTCGGGCCGGTCGTCATGTTGCCGAATACGGCAGTGTGGTTGGCGGTGTTGGGTGGGCCACGCCCAGGCGTCCAATTGGACGGCTCGGACCAGTCCCCGAGAGTATCGGCTACCCATTCAAAGCTAGTGATAATGGGAGCGGAACCTGAGGTTTGGGTGACGATAAACTCGATACCGCTGATGGTGCCATCATTGCCACTGACGTAATTCTTCAGATCGATTCGATCACCGGCGCTCACCGAAAGTTCGATGGCGGAGG
>CAYMUR010000067.1:10555-29484 GCA_964393615.1 uncultured Pirellulaceae bacterium | reverse complement strand
ACAAAGCGCTCCTCGTAAGGTTGGCCGAGAAGATCGTTTAAGATGTTCCGTAAATCTGCCTCTAACATTTGTGGCTCAGAATTAACGATAATAATAGCGTGTTTTCCTCGCCGAGGTGTATTGTCAAAACCAACAAAGACGCAAGGATGTACCGGGAAATCGTGTTTCCGTTGTTGCATGAGTTCACAGGCCACGGAATATTCATACAGTTTTAAACGACAACTCCATGTCCCGCACCTCAGATTTCGAATGAATTTTCCGCTAGTTGCCGTGTCGGTCATAAAATCTGGAAGGCATCCAAGTTGCGGTTTAAAATTGAGTGTTCCATCGAATCCAATTTGGCGGCAATCGAGATGCGGACAATGGGCATTGATTCCCACAAGATAGGGTTCTGGCAGGCCAGCCCGTAAACACTCCTTGCGAAACAGATCGGTGGTATTCTGAGGGTGGGGCAGATCAAGTGGTCGATAGATGAGCAGCACGGGACGATTGTGTACTCGGATGTATCTTGGATCAGCAAATGCTTCCATCAACCAGTGAATGTGGCGCCGGTCATCTTCGGCAGTATAAGTCTGTGTGAGCAATATATCTTTTTCCTCGCCCAGCCAGCGTCTCGACCACGATTCGTTCGCCCATGCCAGACAGAACGGAAAATCTGGCTGGCCCGAGGCCAAGACTTCCTGAAAAGGTCTTTGCAGTAAACGTTTTCCCTGAAACCAATAATGCCAATAACAAAAACCCTCGATACCGTGTTGCCTGGCCAGTTCTGCCTGAGCAGAGCGAACTTCGGGTAAACGAAGATCATAGAATCCCAGATCCGCCGGGAGGTGCGGTTGGTAATGACCGGGAAAAAGAGTGCTGGCCTGTGCCACATTAGTCCACTCGGTAAAACCATTCCCCCACCAGCGATTGTTTTCTGGAATAGGGTGGAACTGTGGCAGGTAGAATGCAAGCAGGCGCGCCAGTCGTGTTCCCTCTGAGGTACACGACGAACTGCTGCCGTTTGGCGAAACGGGCGTTTGTACTGGATCAGTTGACATCCCGAGATACCTCTTGCCGGGCTGACAAGGTGGCTTGTAAATACTCTGTTTTCCAACGGCGACACGGTTCGAGGTGGTTTCCTTCACCCCATTCGTTCCATGCGTTGATGAAAATAACTTGTGGCTGATCGGGGATGGTGGCCGTCTGCTGGATCGTGTGATACAGCCAGTTTGCATATTTAGTCGGATCGGAATGGACGTAGATCACAGCATCTTTATCTCTTCGCGGCGTGTTGTCCCAGCCAGGTGTAATACAACGCATCCATTCCCATTCTGGCCAAGGCTTGCTGAGCGCCGCCGCCACCAATGCTTGGTAATCGTAGACACGATGATCTTGGTAGGCATGCTTGGAACCGGTTATTTTTTCTGTCCAGCGCTGCAGTCGACTGGGCCGTAGACGGGGGAGGTTGGCTTCCCAGTCCGGTTGGAACTCCACTGCGGCGTTGAACCCCAGCTTTGTCGGGTCGGATTTTTCACTGGCAAAGCTTTCCACTCGGCACAGGTAGATTTCACCGATGCCATGTCGCCGGGCTTCTGCGCGCCATAGATCGGTTGTCTGTAATGGGTTGGCGAGTGACGATGCACGATAAACTAGAAATAGAGGCAGCCCATCAATCCGGATGTAACGCTGGTCTTCGAACACACGAACCAACCATTCCATATGTCGGCGGTCATCATCTGCCGAATATTTCTGTGCAAGCAAAATATTGTGATTCAAGCCGTCCCAGGATCGTGTCCAATTTTCGTTGGCCCAGCATAGACAGAATGGAAAATCTGGCTCTCCGGATTGCAAGACTTCGTTAAAAGGACGCTGCAACACACGTCGACCGTGAAACCAATAATGGTAATAGCAAAATCCTGAGATACCATATTGTGCAGCCATTTCAGCTTGGGCCGCACGGACCTCGGGGACGCGCAGATCGTAATAACCCAAATCGGCCGGTGTGTGAGGCTGTTGATGACCTGCAAAAAGTGGTGGCCTTCGAACCACGTTGGTCCATTCGGTAAATCCAGTACCCCACCAGCGATCGTTTTCCGGAATCGGATGATACTGGGGCAAATAAAAGGCGATTAAATCCAGTGATGGTGTGGCCATTGGCAGAGCAGAATTGGTACTCAACAAATAGTAAGGATGTTGTTCAAGAGAGCGATTATGTTTTGTTGTTATGTGCTTTGTTTTCGGATGCCGTGGTAGCTTCGAGGATTTGGGACAATAAGGAGTTTCCTGGATTACGGTCAATCTTGTGGCTGGCTTCCTGATGAGCCTGTATGCCCATCGATTCCCATTGATCTTGTTGTTGCCAGGCACGCTCCAGTGCCGCGTTGACTGGTGCGGCATAGGGGCCGTCTGCAATGAAACCGGTTGTTCCCTCCGTGACCCATTCCACGTTGCCGCCGACGTTTGTCACCATGGCTGGTCGACCGCAAATTTGTGCCTCGGCCAACGATAGCGGAGTTCCCTCGCCACGCGATGGCATCACCAGCAAATGATTGGTAGACCAAACTTTGCGAATATCGTCCACCTGTCCATGAAAATACACTTTATTGTTGAGACCGAACATGTTGGCCAAGGCCTTGAGATAAGAAAGATCAGGTCCTTGGCCATATAAATTTAGCTGCCACTGTCGGTCGTTCCACGAGGGCTGAGACAAAGCTTCCAGCAACACATCCTGACCTTTGGCGCGAACTCGCAAACGAGCAACGCTGGCCAGTGACAATGTTTCACTAGGTTCAGGCCAGGGAACGGGACTGAAATCGGTCAGGTTCATTGGATTTCGCAGCACGACTGCATTGGGATAACGGATGACAAGATGCCGTTCGGAATCTTCCAAGTTGCGTTGCGAAACAAAAACGATTTTGGATGCACGAGCGAAGATCCGTGAAATTCGTGACCGTTGTGCAGGTTGTTGTGGAACCAAGAAATCATCTGCATATTGCACCACCAGGACAAAAGGGACAGACGTGGTTTCCAGGTATGTCATCAATCCCGGATAGCCCAGTACTTCATAAATAGCACCCAGATTGACACAAACAACATCAGGCTTCCATCGCAGGAGCTGCTCAAAATGCAAGAAACGGTTTTTACGAAGAAGGACCCGTCCCAAGGTCAGAAATTTACGGTAATACCGGTTCCACCGAGTTGGCATTCTGCGTGGCTGCATTTGAAACGAGACGGTAGCTCCAAGTGATTCAAGCCTCCGAAGCCTGTGCGATGTGTTTGGCCAATATGCTGTCAAGGTGTTGATTTGGTGGTTTTTTTCTAACGCGACTTCAGCCATGGCTGACCACATTTCTTCGCTTCCCCCCCAGGGTGCCTCTTGCATCGTTGATACGACAGCGATCTTCATGTGGTAGTTCCCTCGTAGCAAGGTTTCAACTGGCTGACAATGTGTTTCTCACGAGTTTGTGCCCAAGGCGCCAGGTGCAAGAGTTGTGAGTCAAAATAGGGATCAATGAAGCCGACAACATTGTGTTTATTTGGAATCCTTTCGCAATCGTTTTGAAAGGCTTCGCAGGGGACGTGTCATCTGTTCGAGTGACCAACGGTTCTTGGCGGATGTTTTGTTGCGACTGCCTTGAAAAGAGGTGTCCCAACCATGACAAACCGTTTGGGCGGTTTGATCGACTGCCTGTCGTTCAGTGCCTAACTCCTGGACTTGGCAAGAAGCTAAATCGTCCAGCGTGGTTTTGCTCACCGTATCAACCAAACCAGCTGGCTGGTGTACCTGATCGGCCAAGATGGCATACAAATCCTGTAAATGGTTACACCAGGTTGCACCGGTATGGCTTTCTACGACTCGTTGCTGTATGCGACGGCTCAACCATTGACGCTGGGCAGGGTCGGCAATCAGGCGATTGACGCTGTTGGCATATTCTTCGCGCGGTGGCTGGCTTAAGAGCGACTCTAGGGCAGGGTCTTTGCCGGCGACGATGGGTGCCAACGGCAGGTGTTTTAACACCACGGCTGCACCCATCTGGGCTGTTTCGAGTAGCGATGTCAGGGAGCCAATCGGAAAACCTTCGAGATAAATGTCCGCGGCTTGTTGGTATAGTGATGGGTCGGGTAATACCCCCAAACAATGCGTTCGTGGGTGAACATCTTGGCCCCCATATTGGGTGGCTTCGGCTGGTGTTACACCAATCAGGTAAAGGTGTGCTCGGGAGTATTCCTCGAGAATCGCACGTGTTGCCTGGAAAAAGTTGTGTTCGCACGTAGGCGAGTATTTGAAGCGAGTCCCAATGCTCAACAAAATAACCTGATCCTTGGCCATTCCCAGCTGGGCGCGAGCAACAGATCGAGATGATTTGGCATGGTGTGGATCGAGCGGAATCGGAAGGACAAAGTTTCTGCGAGAACATCGCCGAGCCTGGGACAAAGTAGCCCCCGAATGACGAAAATGTATCATCACATCTGCGATGCTAGCCCCCAACCAAAATACATGGTCCGCATGATTGTAGCATCCGACAGATGGTCCAGTCGGTGATGCAAAGGCGACCAGTGGAACCACATCGTCCGGATGGGTGTGTAGAATTACCGACTGGAATCCCTGGAGCGAGATTTGCCGCAGCTCGTATGCTTTCTGCATGATGGTCATTGTGTCCGCCAAGGAGATCACAGCGCCGCCTGATGCTCGAACGATCGCTGACAACCAACCAGGGGATGCGCCTTCTTTTTGTCTTGTCAGGATTAGCCAGTGGTTTGATGTAGGATCATTCCGGATCCAGTTGGCGATAGCTCGAGAATGACCTCCGATCTCATAGGCGCTTGTAGCGACATGCAACACACAGCGACGGGAAGAATGAGCTCCTGGTAAACAAATATCGTTATACGATAGGCCAGACGATGGGTCGCTGACCAATAATTCCAACTGAGCGCCGATCTCCAAAGCAAATTGTTCCAAAACACTGTCCGCAAATTTTCCAGGGTGATGCATCCACGCGAACCGTGCCATGCCTTCGACACCTGCCAGGACTTGCTCTGGCTCTGCGCGACGGCGAAATTCCAGGAATCGTTGCCATAGGTACTCATACGTATCCTGACAATATTGAAGCAATTCGCGTCCCTGTTTGTGCGGATCAGTCATGATGTCTGGGTCGTCCGCTAGCTGGTTATTGGATTGGTCCTGACGATTTGCCATCATTACAACGCTTCCTGTAATGCACTGGCGACTTTTTTCGTTTGCTCTTCGCTCAATCCCGGAAACATTGGTAGCGAGATCTCGCTTTGGGCCACGTGTTCTGTAGATGGCAAGTCGCCCAATTTGTATCCGAGGTGTTGATAGCAATGTTGCAGATGTATTGGCACGGGATAGTGTACGCCGCTTTCAACACCTTGTTGGTATAGATGTTGTTGGACTCGATCGCGCTCTGTGACCAGTACCGGATAAATGTGGTAGATATGTCGACACCCGTCAGCTTCATGAGGAATGACAAGCTGTGGCACTTTGGCGAGCAGTTTGTCATAGCGTGCTGCAATAGCGCGCCGTCTTGCATTCCAGTGGTCCAAATAACGTAGCTTGATGCGCAGAACGGCCGCCTGTAATTCGTCCAGACGGCTGTTCACTCCCAGGACATGATGATGATATTTATCCTGTTTTCCATAATTTCGTAATTGGCGGCAGCGCGTTGCCAAGTCAGGGTTTGACGTGACAATGGCACCCGCATCGCCCAGCGCACCCAGATTTTTTGTCGGATAAAAACTAAAACAACCAACATCACCCATGCTTCCTGCCGGTTGGCTGCGATACTGTGCGCCGTGTGCTTGTGCAGCATCCTCAACAATGTACAGACCATGCCTGTTTCGAATGTCCAACAGAGCATCCATATTGCTGCATTGGCCGTAAAGATGTACCGGCACGATAGCTCGCGTACGCTGCGTGATGGCAGCCTCCGCTTTTTCGCTGTCGATGGTGAAAGTGTTTTCGTCGATGTCGACAAACACGGGCGTTGCGCCAGTTTGGGAAATCGCCATAGCAGTACCAACGAAAGTGTGAGCCACCGTGATCACTTCGTCGCCAGGACCAATTCCACAGGCGGATAGCGCCAGAGAAATAGCATCGGTACCCGATCCTACCCCGACACAATCTTTCACGTCACAATATTCTGCAAATTCTGATTCAAATGCATCCAATTCTTTGCCTAGCACGAACCAAGAATGTCCGAGAACATTGCTCAGCGCGGCTTCGATCTCGGTCGTGATTTCGGCGTGCTGTTGACTCAGATCACAAAATGCAATGTTCGTCACGCTGCTTTCCTCGGTGAATGGGTTTCATGCCAATCGATGCTAGTGTCTTACGTCGCCTGCTGTTTCTGTTCCACAAAAGAAGCATATTGTCTGATGTAATCGGTTGAGCGGTAGGGTGTGGAAGCCAGTACGACACATACGGCACCGGACGTAAAATTTTTCATTTCACGCCAGATGCCTTGGGGGATGTAAAGTCCACAAGATGCCCGATCCAGCCGAACAGATTTTGACCTGTTTCCATCATCGAGTATGACCTCGCAGGCTCCCAGGACCGAAACCAGTACTTGTTCCAGCTCCACATGGGCATGGCCTCCGCGCGTTGCACCACCAGGTATGTCATACAAATAGTAAACACGCGCAATCCCAAACGGGATGGTCGTTTTACTTTCCACCGCAGTCAGACTACCTTGATGTGACGTGATGCGAGGTAAATCGATCAGGCGACAATCAGTCACGCTCGTCAAATCAAAGCGCCGAGGATTTTTCCCGCTGAAATGTTTTGATATCTCGTACATGGTCGTCTTCTGAATAGGGTGTTGATGCTAGGACCAGGCAGACGGCATTGGTGGAAAAATTTTCCATTTGTCTCCAGATCATGGGAGGAACGTATAGTCCACAAAAGGACCGGTTCAATGTAACAACGCGCTGTGTCGTTCCATCATTTAGTGTGACATCCAATGCACCGGACAATGACACAAAGCATTCATGGGTTGTGCGGCATGCTCGTCCATCCCGATGCTCGCCCCCGGGAACATCATAAACCCAATAGACTCGTTCAATCGCAAAGGGTATGGGTTGTCCGGGTTCGATCACTGTAAGATTGCCACGAGGATCGCTAATTTTTGAAAAATCGAAAAGGCGACAGTCATCTACGCCTGACTCATTTGTCGGTCGCATCCCGATCCTCCTTTTGGAAAAACAGAAGCATGTTGCAATTCACGTATGTCAACCAATGTTCCATTCGTACCAGTCGTAAACGACTGCCCTGGCACCATAGCTTTCTTTGTATCGAATTAGCCCTTCGTTCAGCTGATGACCTTGATCGGTTGTGGAAATTCCGAAATCGAAATACTCTACTGTGGAGTAGACTTCATTCAGCAGAAAATCGAATATACGGTCGACACCGCCAAGCTTGCGGCCTTCGGGGGTCGATGCAACATATTGCGAATGAACCACCGTGGCGGTTTTGTAGATCATCACGCCAGCAATGATCGCTGCTCCTTGATGCGCAACAAACAATCGAATATTGTCGGGGAATTGACCTGCCAACCAGGCGATTTCTGCAGCTGAGTGTGTCGGCGTGACACCATGCTGAATTTTCAGGTTGTCCTCGACAATCTCCATGAAGCCAGAAAAGTCCTGGCTTTCCCGGACTTCCAAGCCGGAGTTCTGTGCTCGGCGTGTATGGCTTTTGCGGAGCTTGCTGTAAGCGGGTCGCTCGTTCATCGACAGGGCAGAGGATATGTCGCGACGGCAGAGACGAGCGCCATGACGAAACAGTGCATAGCGATCTTCTTCTGCCGGAACACGATGATAAATGTGGGGAATCGATTTATACATAATTGTATGCAGCCGATTGCGACAACCGTATGCTTTGAGTGACGTAAAAATGTCAAGTGTCGCAGGCGTTTTCAATTGCATGCTGCTGACCAGACCGCCGAACGTTAAGCCGGCATGGCTGAACAGTCGATCCTCTTGTTCGTTGGCCGGCAAGACCGCCAATATTTTCCCTTGCTTTTCAAACAACAATGAATGGTCGGTAAAACGGTCAGCGTGATATTCCATGTATCCACGTTGAAATAAGAAGACACCGTTTTTGGATTTCTCCACGAATTCATCCCAGCGCTGCTGATCTGCGGGTGTGTAACGACGAACGTCAATCATGGCGTGACGGTCTCCGGTACGGATAGCGGGGCAAAGACAGCGTCAATCGTGGCGCGGTCCTGGTTGCCAAAAAATGACTTCCACTTGTCAGCATGCTCAAATCGCTTCCCAACAATGTTGAAATCATCTTGGTAAAACGGCCGGAAGTCGAAAGCGCCTAAAGCTTCCTGTTCCAGCAATGGTTTCAATCCCTGGTTCGGATCGGATGCGATGTTTTCGTAGACAAGCCAATGCCCTGGCAGAATGGCCTGGCACATCATTTCAGTGCGTACTGCAATGATCACGGCCATTTTCAATACCACGTCCAGGTTCCGCGTTAAAAATGGGCGCCAGGCATCCAGGGCAGCAACACGACGAATGGTTTTAGCGATTTCCTCAAAGGCGTTTCCGTACCAGGTTACATGAAAATTATTACGAACGAGTGAACATAAAATACCACGCGGGTCGCGCCAAAGTCCGTAAACCTGGATCTCGGGAAAATGGTAGCGCAACCACTCGATCTTAAAATGCCATTTTGTTTCTTTAATCAAGTTTAACCGGTCAGAACGGATCTCAAGCGACGTACTGTATCGTTGCCAATAATCGGCAGCAATGTAATCACGATCAATCCGGCCCTTGAGCAATCCTGAAAGAAACTGCTTGGTCTGAGAGGCAGCCTGATTCACTTGCCATATATCATTGTGAGTCAAATGTACCTCGGTGCGGCTAAAAGGCTGGAACATGTAATTCACAGCCGGATGCAACGATAGTAGGCCACCCACAAATGATGTTCCGGAGCGGTCGAACCCATTCAATAGGGCCAGCTTTCGCTTTTGCGGATTGACTTCACGCGCAACACCCATTATTCACCACTGCATGTTATTTGCCGTTAACGGCAGTTTCTCGAACGGTTGGCAACGAAACAGATGATTTTGCCAATGTTGCCAACTCACGTTGCACCTTTTCTCCCCAGCGTGTCCGTTCATCGAACAGTGTGGATGTATAACTGTCTTCGATTTCTACCTTGCACACGTCCGATTGTGCCTGGCGAAATTGAAGAAGATATCGCATCCAGTGGTAGACTTGAAGAAATAGGTTGCGAGGCCGAACACGGTAACCCAGACGATGGGCGGTGGATGCCACTTCACGACTAACAACGTATTGTGTTGCCGCATCAAGCTGTTTGCGATACTTACCAAAATTATTGTGCAGAACAGGCTGGTCGAGATTTTTCCAGTACACATTACGCGTGGTTGGTTCTCCCCAGTGTGTCCGCTCCGGATGGACACAACTGGGCTCCACTGTCAGTCCAAGAAAGCCCAGAATCCTGTCCATTTCTGCTTCGGGATGCTGAATCAGCTTCTCATAATGAACCTGTGTAAATTGGTGCTCGTATTGTTCTATCAATTTCAAACAATGTATCTGTTCTTCGTTCCACATTCTGGCGGCGTGCCGTGCCGTGGCTGGACCAAAGGGAACATTCATCCATGACGAAACGACGTCCCTGGGATCGCGAGAGAGGTAAATCCACCGCGCAGTATGACGGTATCGGCGGTGTAGTTCTGCGACAAATTCCCATAGATTGTTCTCTTTGCAAACAATCCAATCTGCTTTGTTTGCAGTTTGAGTGGAGTGGTAAAAACCATTGAAAAAATCCAAGAGACTGATCGGCCGGTAATTTGTCTCGAACGCTACAAAGTCAAGCGGGAACTGCCAGTCATGAAGACGGCAGTTGACCACCGATTTCATGAGTTCAAAAACGGTTTGACGGGATGTCTTATTAGGAAAGGCTTCCTGACAGGGTGATCCCTGCTGAAACGTTTTCAATAAATGGGGGGCCTTGGGGCCACAGATGCGAGAATGATTGGTTAGCATCTTGCGCAGCAAGTTACTCCCGGATCGTTCAGAACTAACAATAAAAATGATATTGGCTTGCATCGACTAATTCTGCTCTGCTTCTCGTTTTACATTTTGCACGGCGGCAAGGTTGGCGACTGGCTGCTGCGTCCACTCTCCTTCCACGATCGTTTTACACCAACTTGTAAATGGTGATTGAACGCGAAAATAGGCCGCATTTGCTGCGCGGCAAAGGATGGAATTGTTACGATCGGTATCACGGACAATGATCGTCACGGCGTGATGGCCTGAGTTGAGTTGAACTTGTGGGATACGAATGTTGATCTGTTCGTGCCCTGATTGATGGTTCAGCATGGGAGGGTGCTCCATCCCTGAGAAGCAATCCAAGAGGGGAAGCTCCTGGCAGGAAACCACAATGCGCACGTCAAAATGGTTCACTTCGCTAGAAATATTCAATTTGAGCTGAATCTGCAGGTCATCACCATATTGAACTTGGCAAACCGAATCAGAGATCCATGTGGGTACAGAGTCCGCACGCAGTCGTATGTCTGCCAGTTCAGCTCCCAGCACAACGTCTTCGCGGGCGATTGTATCAGCCAGCTGATGATAGGTGTCTATACCTTGGGCAACATCCGTTGTGTCTGTCAAAATGCGTTGTTGGTCCAGCACGATGACACGATTACAAATCCGTGAGATGTGCGGTAAATTGTGGGAAACAAAAACAATGGATGTGCTGGGCAGGATTTGGCTGATGCGGTTCATGCACTTCATCCGAAATTCCGTGTCGCCCACTGCCAGGACTTCATCTATCAATAACACGTCTGGATTGAGTTGTGCGGCCACGGCAAACCCTAGTCGTACTTTCATGCCGGAACTGTAGCTTCGGACTGGTGTGTCCAGTGCGTCTCCAATTCCCGCAAAGTCGATAATGGCATCTAGTTGAGAATTGACTTCTGTTTTTGACATGCCCAGTACGGCTGCGTTGTTATAAATATTTTCTCGACCCGTTAGGATTGGGTTAAAACCTGTACCTAATTCAATCAACGCGCCAATTCGACCCCGAATTGTGATCTTGCCACGGTCAGGTTTGGCCAGGCCATGCAACATTTTTAGAACCGTGCTCTTGCCTGCGCCATTGCGACCGAGCAGGCCCACACATTCACCACGATGAACCTCGAACGAGATATTATTCACCGCCCAGAATTCGCGTTGCCGTAATTCGCTGTACGATCCATCCCGGCCTAGAAATTCCTGACTAATGTCACAGATGCCATACCACAATGACCGTTTGAGACTGCGGCAATATTTCTTGGCCGCGTGTTCTACGTTGATTAACTTGTCGTCATTCATCATCGGGAATTGTTCTTTCTGGCAAACGACCAGGAAGCCACGGAACAGGTTGGGGAGCGTCGTAGATTCGTATGCTTGTTGCGAATGATGACCCGTAATGCGTGCTCATGCTGACATGCGGGCAATTAAATGTGGCATCGATATCCGATATAACACCCAGGCCAACAATAATAAGATGAACGATAGTCCGGTAATAAGCAGGAATGCCGGCTGCATCGAAAGCTCACCGGATGTCAACATTTCACGAGCTGTCACAATCATCGGGCTGACCGGATTCATGTGACTTAGGATGGATGCGGGCCAATTAGTTGGGGGCGGAAAAATGACCGGTGTCAGGAGGAACCATGCGCTCAATGCCATTGTCATGGCTCGTCCGATATCCTGGTAGAGAAGGCCAATCGGGACCAGCATTAGGCCAAGCGAGAATCCTAATATCATGAGCGCCAGAATGGCTAGCGGCGAAAGAAAAATCAGGGACGTGATTTGCGTACCAAACCAGACGAATGCGACGGCCAGAAGCAAACACTTGATACAAAGCCCGAACAATACCTGATAAGCGCCGCACATCAGTAAAGATTCACGGGGAAAGTTCATTTTGGACAGCATTGGGATTGCCCCTCCAACAACCTTAAGCGGCGCGTGAATCGATGCAGCAAACACTTCCCATAACACAACTCCCGTCAAGACATACAACGGATAGGGGATCGGGGTAGATCCTACCTCGATAATCTGTTGTGACCGCAGAAAAACAAACAGCAGGGTCGAGGCAAGCGGAGGTAAGAACAACCACACATAACCGAGCAGTGATTGGCGGTACTGGGCGCGCAAGTCCCTGACAAACAGCCGCCAGGCCAACTCTCGCGAATCGTACAAATCGCGTAACATGTCACGCACCAGTTGGCGTGGTTTTTTCAGGGCGGATTCAGGGGTGTAAACTGTTTCTGGGAGCGAGCCGACAACCAATGCTGAAGGGGTTGGCTGACCAGTAACAGGCTTGTTCGATCGAGTGGATTGATTTGAGAACACGTGCTGTATGCTCCAGGATAAATGACCTGCCATCGCTCTGATTTGTAGGTAGAGTGTGCAGCGCGCACTCCGTTCTTCTGGGTGGCACACGACCACGCCAATCGCCGACAGCACCTTATCTATTCATCTCGGTGTCGTCCGTTGTACTTTTCTTTTCGCTGGCTTGACGTTCCCAGAGCAAGAGGCAGGGCCGATCGTCCAACAGTGGTTGCATCTCGTCAAACTGATCGGCAGTGACTGTCATCGTGCGAATTTTTCGAGCGATGTAGGACTCTGTTTTGGCGACTAAATCGACAAGATTTTCCTGATTAATAGCACCCACCAGCAATATATCGATCAGACCTGTGTCTTTGCCCTCGGCATAATCATCGAGTAGAAACGCCGCCTCCAAATCGCCCAAACGATAAATAATGCTCTCCAGGATCTGATTCATTCCGAACGATTTACGAACCATCGATTGCAGTTCGGGGAACAAAGAATGCGACACATTGGCACGATAGAGTACCTGCCGACCGGCACGCTCACTGGAGAGCAGGCCCGCTTGCTGCAATTGTTGTAACTTGTCCCGTACCAGTGCGGGTGAAATCCCAAATTCACCCGCCAATTGCCGCACATAGGCGCGGCGGTCCGCGTTGAGGAACAATCGTGTGAGGATGCGGATCGTCGTTTTCGACGTAATAAGCCCACTAAAAACGTTCTGTTGAAATGTATGCTTATCGTTCATATTTTATGAACATAACACAAAAGTAAAATATTGTCAATTTTTAACTTACAAACAGTGGCCTTGCTGATATGGGACAGGAAGAGCCGTGTTTCCAGTTTTTTATAAGCCCTTTAATAATTATAGCTTGTGGCAGACAATGTGCATTGTCTCAGTCGGTTTGCAAAAGATAAAACCGGTTTGGGTGAGGCCGTAGACCGCGAAAATGGGCATACCAATACTTGGCCAGACGGCGGTGAATGGCAGGGTCAGACTGTCGTGCACGGCGGTAAATGGACCAGTTGAGGCGCCAGTTAATCTGGGGTTGTTCATGCAGGCAGAGGGAGGACCAGGAATTAAGGCGCCGATCGAATGCCAGTTCCAGCGACGAAGTCGGTACCTGGATGGCACAGCGGATTGCATCGAGAACTTGGTAATCTTCTTCAAGATACCGCAGATTTTTGGTGTATTTATTACGTACGGTTGTTCCGTGATCACGAAAGAAATTCAGATGCCGGGGAGTAAAGGCCAGATGAGTCCGCATCATCATTCGGGTCCATAGGTCATAATCACCGGCTACTCTATAGGATTCGTCAGCTCCCCCCACTTCTTCAAACAGGCAACGGCGAAATAGAACAGCGCTGGCGTTAGGGATAAGGTTTCGCACTACGTGAAAACGAGCGCATTCGTCACGACCATCATTGACGAAGAATTTAGTCCAGCGATCCGGATCAAGTTGTGCAGTCCATACATTGCCAGAAAACAATTCGTGGCTGGCTTCGTCGACTACCGTGGACTCGCAATAAGCCAATCCAACATCAGGCTGGTCATCCAGGATTTGTACAAGTGTTTGCAATAGATCTAGATCAGCATAATCGTCGGATTCCGCGATCCAAATATATTTCCCCTGTGCCATGTGTACTCCACGATTCCATTGAGCACCTGGTATACCGCTGTTGGTAGCACGGTAATCAGTCCGTACTCGTGAATCGTCCTTGAACCGATCAATGACGTCACGACTGGAATCGGACGAAGCGTCATCAAGCACTAGGACTTCCATGTCAGAAAAAGTCTGCTCGAGTACCGTGGTCAATCGCTTGTCGAGAAACTGGGCGTGGTTGTAGTTCGGGACGATAACACTTACGGTTGGCATGTCTGCTCCAGCCTTGTCGATGATTTCTGTTTGATGAAGCTATGACAGGAAAAGCACAGAGACTTCATCATAGAACGGGGCAGTCGGCCATTTCGTAATGCAGCCACTATTGAGCTGAGCCAAGGATATTTCCACGGAAGCAAGTGTGGCGCATGTTGTTTGAAATAATGGGTCGTTGTTAATTGGTTGTTGGTATGCCATGTCTCTGACAGTAAATCTACCGAATGAATACAGTTAGCAGGAGAGAATGTATCCTGCAAAAGCCGTAACAACTGCTGGGCACCAGGGATGGTGATTTCGTGACAGCCGTCCAGAGAAATGTCAAGGGTAATGATCAGCATGCCTCCTGGTCGAAGCAAGCGGTGAAATTCAGCGACAATCTGCGAATAATGGTTCACGTGTTCTAAAACAGAAATACAATAGATGACATCGAAACGATTGGCCGGAAATTGGGTCGCTGCGAGATCCACGGAGAAAAAATCAATGGTACGGTCGCTGCGATCCGCAATGGCTGTAAAAACCGGCTGTATGGATTGGTCTGAGTCGCAACAGGTCAGCTGAGATTGGGATATCTGTTGACGCACTAGAAATGGGAAAAACGTTATACCCGACCCAGCATCTAGAATTTCGAGCGCTGGACGCTGGGTTTCCCTGGCAAAATATTCGATCTCACGCAAGACGAAAGGGTATTCCCATTGACGACTCCAATGGTGGAATGGATCAGCAACCCATTTGTTGCTATATTCGGCCAAGAGTTCACGGTTTTTCCGCAGGAATTCTCTGGAAAAATGCTCGATTGCCTGCGCTGGCGAGGACGACACAAGCTGTTGATAATCAGCCAGAAGAACGGGGCCCTGAGGTAATCGATAACTTTCCATTCGGTTGCCAAGTCGTTCATGGAAACTAGGGGATAATAGTTTTCGGGGCTAACACGTTTTGCCTGTCATGGGGGGGCGCATACGCTCGAAAATGGTCTTGTACAAAAAGTTGCTGCTGGCATGTGTAATCCTGTTTTCCGCGGCATGCATGGCCTAGTTGCTACGCATTTCAATTGATCTGGAGCCATGAGCCCAATTTTACAACAGCTCATACAACGACCTCTCTTGCAGCGTACTTTAGCTCGATCCTGGCACAGGGTCCAGATGTGGAGCCGATATGTTTTTCTCCAAAGTCACCCCGATGCTGTTCTTTTTATTCTTTGTCCGTGGCCTAGAACTGGCAGTAATCTTTTGCTGACGTATCTCAACTCGCTCCCCGATGTAGGTCTACGCTGGGAAGTGCTGAACCATCTGGAAAAACACGGAATACGAAGTCAATATATCGGTTTACAATCTGTGCTGAGACACCTAAAAGTTTCTGTGGCCACTTCCGGTCCTGCCGTAGGTGGTTGCAAGTTGATGATGGATCAACTGCGACATTTTGGAATTGGCTTTGATCATTTACAGGAATTGTTTCCCCAGGCAAGGTTCGTAATACTTTATCGTGAATCCCTGATTGGCCAGTACATTTCTTGGCAGTTAGGCGCGAAAACGGGTGTATGGATGGTCGAAAAAGGTAAATCTGACGCGCCAAGCAATCACCACCAGTCGCTCAAAATTCATTTTGATATTGCACATTTCCAATCTTTTGTGACCGAGGTTCGAAAACGTTTTAGCGAGATTGCAGCAGATCCCTGGGTCGCACGCCAAGGTGTACTGATCCGATATGAAGATCTTAGCCGTGAACCGGATAAGGTGATTCGCACAGCGATCTGTCCTGCGATCGGGCTACCCCAAGCGCCGGTGTCGACTCGTTTGGTGAAGCAAAATACACGCGATCCACAACAAGTGATTGAAAACTACGGGGAAGTTGAGTCATTTTTACGAGCCGCTTCGATGGATGATTCTTGCCAGTTGACTCCGGATTACATTCAGCAGTTGTTTAGTACGTAGTGTCCACAACGAGAAAGGGGGCTCGTACATCCATGAAAACCGATCTGGGGCCAGCCGTACGGACGGTGGCACTCGTTCTTGTTGTTGTCGGTGGTGTGTTGCGGTTCTACGGTCTCGACGCAAAGCTGTTCTGGCACGACGAAACTTACACAGGCCTAGCAATTGCCGGAAGCAGTCATGCGGAAATCAGCAAGACATTGTTCGATGGTAGAGATCACGCCAGACAAGAAATACTGGCGCATCAATTTCCGCGTGCTAACAAGAACACGATTCACACGATCTGCGCTATGGCCGAGTATCAACCTCGACACCCACCTCTCTATTTTGTCTTGGCGCGGGCTTGGACGTTGTTGTGGGGGCCATCGGTTACTAGCCTGCGGGCCTTCTCGGCTTTTCTGGGGTTGCTCAGCTTACCACTCCTATTTTTACTCTCGCGGGAATTACACAAAGATGCGCTCTTTCAGTGGATCGCCATCAGCCTGGTAGCGATTTCTCCGCTGCATCTGGTCTATGGACAAGAAGCGAGGCAGTACATGCTATGGATCGACCTGCTGCTGTTGGCTAGCTGGATCTTGTTGATCGGCATCCGACGTGGCAGAGCAGATGCCTGGCGATCCCGTGCGTTTTTTGGTTTGTATGCTGTTTTACTGGTGATGTCTCTGTACACCCATTTGTTGTCACTGCTCATCATCGCTGCTCACACGCTATTTGTCCTGGCCACCGAACGCACCAATAGAGTGCCCGTTGTACGTCGATTTGGGATGGCTGTTCTGGTGGCCCTTGTATTGTTTTTCCCTTGGGCTTGCTTGCTCATGCAGGACTTTCAACAGCAACGACCTTGGGTGGGTTGGGCGGCGCAGTCTGTATCACTTCAACACTGGGTGTTGCGGGTAGCAGCCGCCTGGAGCCGCCCTTTTTTGGATTTGGAGGAGGGCTGGGTTGTACTTGGAGCAATACCGCTGGGGGTAGTTGCTGGCAGCGTTGTGTGGATGCTGTCCCGGGCACCCCGACGAATCAAATGGTTTTTAATCTCGTTGGGAACATGGGGAGCATTACCGTTTGTCACGGCGGATTTGTTCTTGGGAGGCTGGCGAACGGGTGTGATTCGATTCCAGTTTCCAGCCGTCTTGGCAATGCAGCTTAGTCTGGCCTTTGTTCTTAGCTATGGCCTGCGCAGTCCGAGCCTTATTTGGCGTCGGCTGGCGATAACATTAACACTTCTTTTTGTAGTCAGCGAAAGCATCTCGAGCGTCACTTATTTGCGGGCACCTATGTGGTGGAACAAAGCCACGGTGCGTGAGATTTATGATGATGCTCGGCGACTTAACCAGCGCCCGGCTCCGCTATTGATTTCCAGCGAACATGGCCATCGAAGTTTAGGGGATTTAATGGCCCTGGTGAAATTACTCGATAAGGATGTCACGCTGAGACTGATTGTCGAACCGATCGAGCCACAACTTCCTGTGCCCACGGATGACGCATACCTGTGGGGTATCTCCGAGACAATGCTGGGACATCTTGTTGCAAAAGGCTGGGAACTGGAGCCCGTTGGAGATTATCAGCTGTACCGGTTTGTTCGCTTCGAACGTCCGCCTCGTGGATGATGAAATCGATGATGAAATCATGGCCTGCAGGCGTTTTGGTGTGATCGAACGCCAATCCGTTGGTCAGGCACATTCCTTGTACTTGCAACACCCGGTATCATCTGCCAATTCAGTCATGAATTTTCAGGTTGAGGAACGGTAGCGATTTATTGTGTCCTCAAAATAAGATTCCGTGAACTCCAGCATGGCTTGTGGTGTAAAGCGTTGCATGGTTTGGCGTGCGCCCTTGGCCAGTCGATCATACCATTCTGTTTCGCGCAACAGCCGATTACACCGATCGGCCAACATTATTGGTTCATTCGGTGGTATCAGTACGCCATTCTCATTGTCACGGACGACTTCTGGGATTCCACCGACGTCCGAAGCAATGACAGGTGTCCCGGCGCGCATGGCTTCGAGAAAAACAATTCCAAAGCCTTCCATCAACGAAGGCATGACAAATAATTTCGCCCGTTGGTGCCATGTATTCACTGTTTCGTTGTCCTGATAACCAACGAATAAGACTTGGTTGTCAATGCCTAAATTGGTTGCCAATTGCTGGATTGCCACCTGATTCGTGTACCGGCCTACGACGACCAGGCGATATTCAGGATGCTGTTCCAGGATTTGTGGAAACGCCCGCAACAAGGTTGGCAGGCCCTTTCGCTCAAAATTACCGCCGACAAACAGGATGACAGGTTCCTTCTCTGGTCGTGGCAGCAGGTGATTGGTGTCGGCATTGATTCCATAATAGCAAATTAGATGGTCTGACAGTGGCAAGTGAAATGCGTTTGTCACATTGGTGGCAGTGGCATGACTGTTAAAAATCAAGCCGTCCATGCGCCGATACGTTAATTGTTCTAACACGCGGACGATTCGATAGTACAACCAACGTTGTGGCCAATCGACATAATTGCCACGAAAACAGGTCGGCCACCAAGGTGTTTGGGCAAAGTAGTCATCGTGAACTCCACCGATCATCGGACCAGCAAACACTGTCCTCCGGCAAAATAAGGCGTCTCTCGCTTGGGTAAAATAAACGAGATCGAATTGTTGTTTGCTGCAGGCTCGTTTGACTTGGCGCCGAATTTCGGGAGCCATCCTCAGCCAGTTGGCATGCGATCCCGTCCGTTCATACTGCCAAGTCCAGACCTGACAGCCGTTGGGGAGGTGGTTTAACT
>CAYMUR010000067.1:0-10545 GCA_964393615.1 uncultured Pirellulaceae bacterium | reverse complement strand
AACTGCTCTGATTCCGGGACCACAAGTGTGAGGGAGTGTCCTCGCTGGGCCAGGCCATCCACCAGCATGCGGGTGTAATAGCCAATTCCAGAAGAAGATGACTTCCATTCAAGCGAGACAATGCAGACCTTCATGATTAAACACCTGTTTGTCTGCAGACGGGCGATGGAGAGGTGACGGCACCGCAGTTCTGCCACACATCTCCGTTGTCGACTCCGCTGCCTTTCCGCTGATAATCCTGGACTCGACCATTTGTTGGTCACGATAGAATTGTAGAGTAAGCTGAAAATCAATGTGGGTCACCCCCGATGTTCCCGTCACCGAAAGTTGCTTTTGACTCCACGATACATTTTGTCCACCTGGACACCCGGACAGGATGTATTTTTGTCGTGACATCGTGAATCGCCAAACTTTTTCTCGAAATAGCCTGGAGGCATTGTCACCAGCCAATATCGGGAAAAACACCCATCGAGACAGGTGAATCCATATCATTATGGCATGATAAATCTTGATTCTTTGGAACAACTAAGCGATATTAATAAACATGACAACAGAACAAGATTCTCAACCATCCTCGACGAAACCGCTTGTCGATCCGTCGACAAAGAGTGACGCACCCGTTGTTTCTGTAGCGGACGATCATTCACAGTCGTCCGACGAAATAGTGGGTCAGCTACCTATGGGCAACGCGGCTAGCCTGAGTTCGAATGCAGACTCGGCGGATACGGTTGCCGCATCGGCAGACGGCACTGCCGATGAGTTGGCAGAGAAAGAAAACATTCTATCGAAATGTTGGTCCTATTTCGGTTTTGATTCCTGGCGAAAATCAAGTTCTGTACTGACTTCGTTCATTGTACACTCAGTACTGCTTTTAATCATGGCTTGGCTTACCGTAGCGTCATATGTGCGCAAAGAATTAGAGATTGTTGTAGCGAATACGAACTTACAGGAAATCGAAGAATTGGAGGAGATAGAACAGGCGGTTGACGATCCAAGCCAGGAAATTACCGTGGCAACTCTATCCGAATCGTCGGTCAACACGGAATCCGTCGAAAACATGTCAGCCAGTGGTGCGGTTTCTTTTCAACAAAGTATTGCCGAAGATTTAGAAGCAACCACGAATGCCGAAGCTTCTTTTTCGGTGAATGTCGATTCACCGATTGCGTTTCCTGGAATGAGCGAACTGGCCGGCCGCCTTGATGCGGGTATTAAAGGAGAGGGCCGAGCCGTTGTCGACAATTATACACAGGCCTTTGATCGCCTGACCCAGGAAATCTTGATGATGCTCGAGGACAGCCGAGTGTTGGTAGCCTGGTGTTTTGATCAGTCAGGAAGCATGAAGGACGATCAACAGGAAATACGTGACAAAATAGAGCACGTGTATCAAGAGTTGGGGCTGATGGAGATTGCTGGGGGTGAAAATCTAATGACTGGAGTCACCAGTTATGGCAAAGATTTTCTGGTTCACCTTTCACAGCCTACCAATCGTATTGACGAGATCAAGACAGCGATCGATGAAGTTCCCATTGATCTGACTGGTGAAGAAATGATGTCCCTGGCTGTCGCACACACGCTGGAACGATATCGTGAGTATTCCAAACGGACACGGCGCAAAATGGCAGTCATTCTGGTGAGCGATGAAAGTGGCAATGATCAGGATAATGATGCCAACCTGGAACCCACGATTCAGCTGGCGAAAGACAGTCGTTCACGCATCTATGTGCTTGGTCGCGAAGCCGTATTCGGCTATCCCTATGCACACATTCGCTGGGAACATCCGCAAACGTATGTTGTGCACTATATTCCTGTTGATCGTGGCCCGGAATCCGCAGTGGTCGAGCAATTGCAAACCGAAGGGTTTCACCGTCGCTATGATTCACACCCTAGTGGATTTGGTCCGTACGAGCAAAGTCGTATGGCCTGGGAAACCAACGGTATTTTCTTTATGCTTCCCAGCATCGAAATCGATGTAGTAAACCTGGATAGTCGTAAATACCGCCTGGAACAGATGAGATCTTATCAACCCGATTTGAGGGACCGCGGAAAAATAGTGGACGAAGTCAATGCCGCTGTGCTCCGTGCTGGTTTGATGCAGATCATCTATGACATGAATCCGTATGATGAAGAAGCAGCAAAAATCATTGAAATGCGATCAGAGTTTTCTATTCAACCAGCTGAATTTGTGGAACAGGTACGGATAGAGCAAACCAAATCCCTGATCTATATGGATTATCTCGACAGGATGCGGAAGGCCCTTGAAAAAGTTTGGGGACTGCGTGACCAGGAAGTGTTACCACGCTGGCGCGCTAATGCAGACTTGATGCGGGCTCAATTGCTGGCCTACAAAATCAGATTGTATGAGTACGGAGCGTACTTGGAAGAATTCCTTAACAATCCGCAGCAAGCGCCATTGGAAAAGGAACCGAATTTACGGTTTATCCATTGGTCTCTCTCGCGTCGCCAGCAAATGATTACTGGCGCAGTAACAACTGAATATGTCAAAGAGGCGAAGAATTTGTTCGCATCCGTCATTGAAAAGCATCCGGGGACACCATGGGCAGCGCGAGCTGAAAAAGAAATGACGAGTGGATTTGGTGTCCACCTGGAGCCTTACTACCGCCGTGATCCGGGAACGGGTAGTGGTAACCAGCCTCTGATTCCAGTTCCTAAGCTGTAATTAAATCCTGATTTTCGGTGATTGGGAATGGATAGAACAAAGGGGCAGCTTTTTGTTGTTTCTCGCTGCGTACAGCAAAGCACGTGGTACGTGACAATGCTGTACGCAATGACAATTACGCAATGACAATGCTGTACGCAATGTCGAATATACCTGGCAGCATTGTACCGCGTTTCTAATGACTCGCAGATAAGTGGTAACCTTTTTTTGCGATCCGAATACGGTACAGACTTTTCCCGGCCGTAATGTACAGCAAGTTGGCATCTTTGCCACGACCGAAACCAACGTTGGTTGGAACCTCGGTTTTAATATAATCCAACTCTTTTCCTGTTGGTGAGTAAACAACAATGCCTGGACGATTTGCTGCCCGTACGGCAACATAGAGGTTGCCATCCTCATCACATACGAGGCCGTCGGGGCCATCTTCCGGATAGTAGTCGACCAGTGTCCGACGAAATGTGGCTGTTCCATTTTTATGGAGATCATAAGCCATCAGTGCCATGTGTCCCTTTCTTAAAGGATTGCCCGGTTCAACAGGATTATCGGAGGCTGGAAGTCGTTCGAAAGCGGTTGCCCCATTGTCGTTACTGACGACATATAGCGTTTTTTGATCGGGAGAGACGCATACACCGTTGGGTTTGCCCGCGTCGGTAATGATGCGGTGAACCGATCCGTCGGTGTCAATCCGATAAACTGCCATAACAGGCTGCTCCAGGGCTTCGTGGCCTAGGTAGCGTGGATCGCTGAAATAGAGACGTCCCTTTTTATCGATCGTGACATCATTGGGAGCATTGAAAGGTCGACCTTCGTACTGCCCAGCAATGATGTAACTCATGCCTGTTTTCATGTCAGTGCGAATGACACGCTGTCCCCCATAATCTGCACCTTCGCAGATAATCATATCACCACGGGCATTAAATTTGATTCCGTTAGACATGCCGCTGGGAGATCTGAAAATCGACGTTCTACCTGTCCGAGGGTTAAATTTCCAAATATGTCCTGCATGGATTGATCCATCTTCAGCAATGGCCGCGTGTGAAAACGTAATATCACTGAAATACACCATGCCGTCAGTAGCGACGGCAACGCCTTCGGTTAAGGTGATCCCATCAAACAGTTTTTCCAATGGAGCCTCCGCTGGCACAATTGCTTCATCGGCAACAGCAATTTCCACTCCGACAACCAGGCATAAAAAAACAGAGATCGACCATTTGCTGTGAAAATAATTCATTTTTTTCTCCAAGTAACCATTGGTAATCAAATCAATATTCAAAACGAATCAAAGATGCCCAGATTTGCTTTAATATTATATCAGCGGTAACTCTGACTCATAACGTATTACTGCGGCATGTTGTGTCGATCCCCGTAGCAATCGTCCCAGGCGCGGCTGGCCATTCTCATAGACCTCGATAGCGTCAGCATCAGAGTAACGCAGGAACAATATTCTGCGATCTCGGTCCGGCGCGAAATTACCATCCGATTTGTGCAACATGTGACAGTGAAAGAATAAACACTCTCCGGCACTTAATTCCATGGGAATGGCCATTTTCTCATCCACGTTTAATTCGATTGATGTTCGATTGACCTTTTGAATGTCGGTTCGTTGGTCTACAACCTGGCCCTCATGATGACTCCCCGATATAAGCCACAGGCACCCATTTGTCTGGTCTGTGTCGTCCAGTGCGGTGAGGCACGAAATAGCGTTGTACGGAGAGAGTTCACCATAGGCATTATCCTGGTGCCATGCAAACGTTTGCGTGTTGCCGCGCATCTTGAATGTCAGCTGGCTGGTGGCGGCCTTGATATTTGGGCCAATCACCTGCGTGGCGACATCCACTAATGGGCCCGAGAAATAATATTGCCGGGCGAGAGCGGATTGGTGGTGTATGTTCGTAAGCAGTGCATTTTGTAGCCAGGAGCCTTGCGGGTCGTAGGCGCCTTTTTCAGCTTGCCATTGCAACATGCACTCCTTGCGCATTTGTTCCAATCCACGGTCCGTGAGCGCTGGTCCATAATGAAGGTAACCAGTCTCGGCATACGATTGCAGCTCATCTTCGCTCAGGGTTCGATAATGGAACCATTCAGACAGGAATGGACGGTGGTCGGTATTCATCGATCTGTTAATTCTGTTCTCTATCAGTAAAACTCCATGCCCAATCGCAACCGTTTCTTAACCACCTACTTCCTTTGCAAAGGCTGATTGTTTTGTCAGGTCCAGGAAAGGCTGGCATTCTCGCGTACAAAGGCTGGTAAATGCTAAAAATACTCACCGGCATTTGACTTGGATGGACCAAGGACGCGAATAGAAGAGCAATCCACGTTTCCGCTCAATGAGGAAATGTCAAAAAACAAAGCTGACGATCGTGATAAATGTTACACAACCGAATCGTGTTCATCACCTACGATTGTAATGTAGATCGGGTTGCGAAACAATTCAGCCATTTTACCTATGTGCTGCGCTGGATATTCTGGCGAGTGCCGGTCGTGGCTTACCAAAATTTAGAGAAACGGTTGTTGTGTAGTGCTGATACAGGACCCGCCTCATTTGGTACACTGGGGGCAAGGGCGGTCTGTAAGGGGCAAGTCACCATGCATGACTTGAAGGTTTCAAATCGTAAACGCCTGCTGATTTCACGAAAGAAAGCATCATTTTAGTGACCGAAGATAGCCTCGTTGACCACCAGCCGTCGATCAGGATGCTTTGGTTTAGGAGTGAAGCGACTCTACAAACCGTGAACCATTTGAGGAATCGACAAGGAAAAATCTTGTGATGAACACAAACGATCGTAATCTGAATGTTGCCATCATCGGTGGCGGCATGTTTTTTGACGATATTATCGGACAGACGTTTAAGGATTTCATGCGTGGTGGAATTGGGGCTTCATTGTCCAGTATTGGAATGAGTCATTTGGCAGAGAGCGTCGTTGATGTCCAGATTAACATTTCTGCCATTGGTACGCGTAGCGAAAAGAGTGGTACGGCGGGGCGCATCGCTGCATGGTGTGCCGAAGACTTTCCCGGTTGCACCATCGATGCTTGTTATGGGGAATCAGTTTGGCGCGAAATCATTGCTAAACACAAGCCGGATGTTCTTTTTGTAGCGACGCCTGACAACGTACATACACAACCGATTCTTGATGCGCTGGATGCGGGTTGTGATGTTATCACCGAGAAGCCCTTGTGTTTGAGTATTGCCGAAGCGGATGAGATTATTGCCAAAGCGGCAGCCGCTGATCGGATCGTGGCTGTTGATATGCACAAACGGTTTGATCCGTTTGTGCGTGAAATGATGCTCAACGCTCACAACAAGTACGGCACCATCAACCGTGTTCGTGCAGTGCTGGAAGAGCCGCTCGAAGTCAGCACGGAAATTTTTGCCTGGGCGGAGCAAAGTAATCCGTTTGCCTATGTCGGTTGCCATTGGCTGGATGTGGTGCATCACTATTTACAAACCAAGCCTCGCGCGGTGTTTGCCTCGGGACAAAAAAATCTTCTAGTCCATTGGGATGAACATCACGCGGAAATAGCTCGTCGACGAGGGGTGAAACCTACAACGTTCAAACGCCAGGAAGCAATTCAGACCTGGGATAGTATGGATGTCGCCGTGACGTACGAAGACGGTATGCGAGGTGATTACAACAACAACTGGATCAATCCTGCTGAATTTGAAGGAGCAGTTAACCAGGAACTGGAATTGTACGGTATCTACGGACGAGGCTTCGTGGACCAGCAGGATCGTGGGTTTCGAGAAGCGGTCATTGGGGATGGCTCTCGGACGCGCAATCCCACCTTTGGAGGGCGCATTCAGCATCAAGGGGGCCATCTGGAGCTATTTGGATATGGCAAAGCATCCATTGCATCCGGGTTGCTGGCGATCATCCGACGGCGACTTTTGGGAGAGTCTCTGATAGATCTCGATGAAACGTATCCCACCGCTGCGAGCCAGAGAGATGTTGTGCAAGTCATCGAGGCAGCTTCCATCGTCGCCCAAAAAAACTACGAACATTTCCAGGCGGGGCGCGGAACACCTGTGACCGCGGTGCTTACCGATTCGGAAATTCAGATTGTAGAACCGACATTTTAGTTTGGCTTGTGGCTGATCGTGATGTCAGCTGCGATACCGACTCCCAGGGAAAGAACGATTTTGGAACTACTCGGGTCAGCCAATGAATGGCTGGGTGATCATGAGAAACCTTGCGTAGCGTTCCACGGGCAAGGTTATCTCTACCTGCAAATTTGATCGAGGTTGGAATCATCCGCCGGTTACGAGCCCAACAGAGAGGTGATGTTAGTGTATATTGGATGAGTGGCGAGGGAGTTTGCCGTTTCATAAAGAACAAGTATTGCAGAGGCTTGAAATCATGGATACTCAAGTGACCAATAGTCGCCAAAGCCTGGCGCTGGCGAAGACTGCCAATGTTGACTGGGAATCGCTTGCGAGGCCTGAGCAAATACGACACCTTGAATTGGAGGGCTATGTTGTCATTCCTGACTTGCTTTCACCGACCCAAATTGATGACATTTGCCAAGAAATGGATTGCTTGACAACGAAGCCTGTTGATTACAGCCCACATCAGCGTGTTGCCACTCATGTCCAGTGGACCGAATCACCACAAACCATTCGGGCCATAGCGTTACCAGTTATGATTGATTTCTTGACGGAGCTACTGGGCGATGACTTGATTTGCACGTCTGTCGGATATGCTTGTTCCGAGCCAGGTCATCCCGGGATAGCTATCCATACCGATTCGCAACCGTATGGGTCACAAATATTTGGTGTTCAGGCGAGTTCACCATGTTTGGTCCGTGTGTTGTACTATCTGGACGAATTAACATCGTTGTGTAGTCCGTTTAAAGTTATCCCGCGATCTCATTTATCATTGCATGCCGACGCAGTTCCTTATAAACGATACTTGTCACACGACGACGAGGTCATGGTCACCTGTAAAGCCGGTTCGGCAGTGATCATCAACCAGAAGGTGTTTCATGGTAATTTTCCAAACCATAGTGACCAAAACCGTCGTATGTTAGCTATCGCCTATCGGCCAGCTTGGGCTGGACCAATTGCCGAAGTACCCGAGTGGGATCAGGAAAAAGTTGCTCAATTACCGGCGGAGGTAGGTGACCTGTTTCAAAGCCCCAACACAAGAAGAATTGACTACGATGTACCAAATCGGCCGAATGACATGGGTCGGTCAGCAGCTGGTATCAGTCCGCGTCGTTGGAAACCATCCTTGTGATCCGTGACAGAAAAACAGGCGCGGAGGCACACAGGTTATAGATCGGTCACTAGCCGTGTTGCAGGAGCCAACTGTTATGTGCGACGGGCCAGATGGCATTCAGCTGTGCAACCTGTTTTCACCGGATGTGCCATGCCGTTTGTGTTTACACACAGAACAACGCGATCAATGATTGAAGATGTCTAATCAAGACTCCACTCCAGTAACCGATGCTATTTCTGACGCGCAGTTGAGCGAGGAGCAATTCTTGCGCAAGATTTTTCTGCGCTCCCAGATGTCAGAGTTCGCCCAAGAACCGTTGCTGATGACCCGTTCAGATGGAGTCTATTACTGGGATGTGAACGGTAAAAAGTACATGGACGGATTATCGGGCATCTATGTTGTTAGCGTGGGACACAACAACCGTCGGGTGATTGAGGCCATCCACCAGCAATTGGATTTGTTGAGTTTTTCTCCTGTGATGCACGGTTCTAATCCGCTGGCGATAAGGCTGGCCGACCGTCTGATCGAGTTAGCTCCGGGAGATATCGGTGCAGCAAAATTTTTTACGGGCGGCTCTGAAGCGACGGAAGGCGCAATCAAAATGGCACGGCAGTACCACCAACTGACGGGCCACGCTACCAAGTTCAAAGTGATTTCCCGATATCATTCCTGGCACGGCTCTACCATGGGTTCGCTGTCTGCATCGGGAGAACCTTCGCGGCGTGCCGTGAATGAACCCCTAATGCCCGGGTTTATACATGTGTTTCCACCGACCTGCTACCGTTGCCCATTTGGCAAAGAATATCCTTCATGTGACCTGACTTGCGCTACATTGATCGAAGACGTAATTCGGCTTGAATCAGCCGATACGGTGGCAGCAGTCATGGTCGAACCGATTGGTAATACGGGTGGAATTGTTGATCCACCGCAGGACTATTTACCAAAACTGCGTGAAATTTGTGATCGGCATAATGTGTTGTTAATCATGGATGAAGTGATTACAGGGATCGGACGAACCGGAAACATGTTTGCGGCCGAGACGTTTGGGGTAACCCCAGATTTACTGTGCCTGGGAAAAGGAGTTAGTGGAGGTTATGCACCACTGGCCGCGTTACTTTGTCGCCGGCACGTGGCCGCTGCATTTTGGGGTGATATTGAGACAAACCCTGGATTTGTCGAAGGACATACGTACGAGGGAAATCCAATTGCCTGCGCAGCCGGCCTGGCGACCTTAGATGAGATCGTTGAACGGGATTTGTGTGGTAACGCTCGACATGCCGGCGAATGGTTGCGGTCTGGTTTGGAGGGACTGAAACGGCATGGGATTATCGGAGATATTCGCGGCAAGGGATTGTTTCAGGGAATAGAGTTTGTCAAAGACGTTGTTACGAAAGAACAGTTTGACCCACCCATTGGCATATTGATTGGCAAGCTCGCTTTAAAAAACGGGCTTTTAACCCGTTTTGATCCGCATTGGCTCGCCATGGCACCACCGCTCACCGTCCAACAGCAAGAGCTGGACGAGATGATAACGATTCTGGACCAGAGTATTGCGGAAGTGATGGCATCCTGTTAAGCCTTTGTGGTCCTGGTTCCTGAGAAAATCGAATCCCGATCACGTGAAGCTCGTCCAGGTGGTGAAGGCATCCGTGTCAACTTAACTCGAACTGGACGCCTTGAGCCAGTGGTAGGTTATGGCTGCCGTTGATCGTGCACGTCTGCCGTCGCATATAAGCTTTCCAGGCATCGCTGCCTGCTTCCCGTCCACCACCCGTATCTTTTTCGCCACCGAATGCTCCGCCAATTTCCGCCCCCGACGTACCGATATTGACGTTGGCGATCCCACAGTCGCTACCTGCCGGCGATAAGAAATGTTCTGCTTCCTGTAGGTTATCGGTAAAAATGGCGGAGGAGAGCCCTTGTGTCGTATCATTGTGGATGTTAATGGCTTCCTCCAGTGAGTCATAGGTGAGTACATACAGGATGGGAGCGAACGTTTCTTCACGCACGACTGGTGCGTTGTGCGGGATGCGTACAATGGTTGGTTCGACAAAGAAACCGGGCCGTGGTAACCGGTGACCACCACAAAGAATTTCGCCGCCTGCATCCTGGGCAGCCTGCAACGCTTGCATCATACGTGAAACGGCAGCTTCGTTAATTAAAGGTCCCATGAGGACGTCTTTCTGCGAAGGATCTCCGATGCGAATACTGCGATAAGCCTGTGCGAGTTGTTGGACGAACGAGTCAGCGATCGAATGATGAATGATCAATCGCCGTAATGTGGTGCAACGTTGGCCAGCTGTCCCGACAGCGGCAAATAAAACGGCGCGCAGTGCCAAGTTGGAATTGGCATGGGGTGTCATGATGATTGCGTTATTGCCACCCAATTCGAGCAGGGGTCGTCCCAGCCTGGCGGCGACGCGCTGCCCAATGGATCGACCCATTTTGCAACTGCCGGTGGCGGAAATCAAAGGCAAACGTCGATCCTCGGCCATCCACTCACCAGTTTCATGTCCTGTCCCGATACAAAGGCTGAATACACCTTGTAAATTAGATTTTGTCAAAATACGATTCACAATGTGCTGGACGGCAACAGCGGTCAGGGGCGCTTGTGGAGATGGTTTCCAGATGGTCGTGTCGCCACAC
>CAYMUR010000066.1:0-30669 GCA_964393615.1 uncultured Pirellulaceae bacterium | reverse complement strand
TTTTTGTGAGATCGTGTCATCCGCCAGAACCTTGTTAGCAATGCCCATGACGATTATGACGAGTGCAAAAACATATGGAAGCACTTTTTTCTCCCCAAAAATGGTGATCCGGGTTATACTTGGCTAAAGGACTAAAAAGCGATGCATGTTGGTAATTTGACATGGCCGAATTAAGGATTATGCTAAACCAATGTTTTGTCGGTAAATCTACCGCGTATACCCGTGTAAATTTACCGTAACAAAGTTGGCTGTGGGAGAAGATTCATGATTTTAAGACCCTGCTTCTGTGTGCTGTTTTTGGTAGTTACCTTGGTTGTACCAAAATTGGGTACGCATGCTGCGGTGGTCTTTGAACATGTTGGCGACAACAACCCCGCGACCGAGGCGACTCCTTGGTCATTACATGGCGTTTCTGGGTTACCGGACTCTACTGGCAAGCCTAATTGGTTGACAACATGGGGTTCTAATAGCAATTACTACAGGGTTGTTGGTACGGGGCCGCCTCCCGAAGGTACAAGTGATATTGAAAAAGTGTTCGATGACCAAAGTGGTTGGACGGCCACAGCGGAGGTACAACTGGTTGCAGCAGATTCTTTTGCGGAGGCAAGTTTTATTCCTCAGGATGGCACCCACCAGTTTAGCATCCGCTTTTTTGATGGCCTTGGGGACGATCCGCTAGGAGCATATGCTTATGTTAATTATGCTCTTATCCCGCTGGGCACGGTTGATCCTACGGACGATTTTCACACGTATCAGATTGTATTGGACGCCAAAGACAATACGAGTCGAGCGGATGATGAGGTTTTTTACTACGTGGATGGGGTGGTCGAATATTCGATATTGCGATCCATAGTAAACCCATCACCGGACCGGGCAGAGCTGGGCATGTTCAAAACAGGCCATGGTTTTGATGGAACAGATGCGGTGATGCGGCACGCCCTCTGGCGTTTGGAAACGGGTCAGAACCCGATCGATCCAGTTGTTCCGCCTGGTGGCAGTGTGACCATTTGGAATCTTGATGGAGCTGGATTATGGAGTACGGCAAGCAATTGGGACAGCAACGAAGTGCCGGGTAGCAGTGAAGCGAGGGTCTTGTTGGGAGACGCAATTACCAGTCCTGCCAGTGTGACTGTCGACACTGAATTTGCAGTGAACAATGTAGAATTCGATAATGCCAATAGTTATTCGGTTATAGGGACGGGGAGTATCAATCTAAGTGCCAACAGTGCTGCAACACTTCCTGGCGTTACGGTTACTGCCGGCGATCATCGCTTTGCAATCGATGTGAAGTTGGTCGATGATGCGATGGTAGATGTCGCGAGTAGTTCAACGCTTTCGTTTCAGACTTTAGAATTGGAAGGAAAAACGTTAACGCAGTCAGGACTCGGTCGCTTGGATATCAATGGCATAGCCACCGGAGTGTTCGGTTCTGTCATTGCGAGTACTGGTACGGTGGGTGGATCAGGAATGGTCGGCGGCAGCCTGGACAATCAGGGAGCGATTGTTGCCCCCGGTGAAGAGATTGGTATTTTGAATCTGGCGGACACTTATCTTCAATCCAGTGGTGGTACATTGGCGATCGAGGTGGCCGGGACGGGCGCTGCGGGTGATACCAATGGCCACGATCAGCTGTCGACTGCGGGCGCTGCTATGTTGGATGGTGCATTGGAGGTGAGTGCCACTGGTTTTGATGGTATGCGAGGTCAGGATTATACGATTGCTGTGGTGACTGCCGTTTCCCAATCGGGAACGTTTTCCAGTGAGCCAGCTGCGGGGGCCCACCTGGGATTCGGTTTGTTCGCTGGAGATGGCCAGGGGGGAGAAGTGGTTAGTTATGATGGGACTGCTGTCCAGTTTACCTATCTAGCAGCATTAGAAGGAGATTCCGACGGAGACCGGGACGTCGATATTACGGACTTCAACAGTTTGGCCAGCAACTTTGATCCGGATGGAAATCAATCGGGGTCCAATGGCTGGACGACAGGTGACTTTGACTTGGATGGCGACATTGACATTACAGATTTTAATGCATTAGCCAGTCATTTTTCCCCTGGAGGATATGCTGCCGCCAATGCGGTGCCGGAACCATCGGCCATGCTGTTGGGTGTTTTGGCATGTATGGGGGCAATGATAGGATCTTGTGGCCGTAAACTTTAACTATGAAATGACTTGTCGACGATGATATGAGGAAAAATTATCCGGCTTATTGACGATAGTACAATTTGGATTACAATCAGTAACGTGGACTTTTTTGGAAGTCGAGAAATTTCCAACTGAAACAGAAAAAATGGGAACGCTCCTGAAATAGAAAATAACATGTCCGAAGTGACGGACATGGAACGAAACAATGCAAAGCTATAGGCCAAAACAGCTACTCTTGACAAATTTTGTGGTGAAATTTTTGTAGCGGTTTTGGCTTGTAGCTTTTTTTTATGAGCGATTGTTGTGGCCAACGATCGTCATGCGACGAATTCATCGGACCATTCATTCCATGGAGAGTTTCCAATGAAAATATCAAAAGTCATTCCGATTCTTGCATTGACGGGGATCCTGTTGGTGGCGACCACCACGGCTAGTGCAACGATTGTCGCAAATTTTACGGCCGATGGTGCCAATGATCCGATTGCCCAGGGTTGGAGCACGTTCGCTCCCGTGGATGCTAGTGCTCATGTTGCTGCCAATGGTGGCGACCCTGTTGCTTGGGAGCATCAGGAGAACGGTAGTACCGGGGGGTACCGGATATTAGGATCACACGCGAATTTTCAGTCTGTCACGGACGGCGCCGAAGGGTGGACGGCCACGATCCAAGCCAAGCTCTTTAATTCGGTTAGGAGAAACGCAACATTTTTGTTGGAAGATAATTATAGCAAATTTGAACTAAGTTTCTGGGATGGTTCTGATTTCGGTGACGGAAATCCGGGTGCATTTTATCACGATACCTCGTCAGCCTATTGGGCTGGAATTCGATTGGGGGTTGCCGGTGGTACCCTTGATGCTACTGACGGTTTCCACACTTATCAGATAAGCTTGGACGCTGGTGGTACGGATGCTGCTACGAGCACTGCAGATGACCAAATTTCAATTTATGTAGATGGCACACTGCAAGTGGGACCTTTGCCACGGAGTGCATTTCCTGCGGCAGTTCAACGGGAATTGGGAATCGGTCGATATGAGGCGGCAGGTGGCTTATCGAAAATCCAGTACGCTAACTTTGGTCTCGAATCAGGTGCTATTCCCGAACCGTCAACGCTGCTCTTGTTGGTGCTGGGACTGGTGGGTGTGTTGGGATGGTGTCGTCGATCGTAATCGAGAGCAACTAGCACCAGCTTGAAGCATCTCCCCAGAAATCGCTCAAAGCACGGTGTCAATGCAATGACACTGGGCCACTCAATTACACTGGGCCACTCAATTACACTGTGCCACGGGCAGGGTGTCTTTTTTTGTGTCTTCCGGACAGTCTTGATGAGCGATACGTTTTTGGTTACCGCCGGAGCCCTCCTTGGTGCAGCCGCAATCTTGGAAACTTTACCACGATTCCCGGTATGGTTTGCGTCTTTGATATAGTTCGAGATGCGCACGCATTTGTTTGTTGAGAGCTTCTTGATCAGGTTTAGTCAGCATTAACCCTGTTGTTACGGTTTTCACGGCCTCAGTGTACTGGTTGGCATTGGCGTAGGCTGCCGCCAGCGTGTCGAGCAGGTGCGGGTTGGCGTGATTCGTCTGCTCGGCTGCTCGTTTAGCCAGACGTAGCGCTTTCTCGGCTTGCCTGACGTCGCCGTCAGGGTGTGTGGCCAGAATCCACGCCACGTTATTCATCAGGGCGACCGAGTCGGGGTTGAGTTCTAATGCGTATTGGAAATGCACCAGTGCTTCGAGAGCCATACCTTTTGCCTGTAACAATTCAGCCAACATTTGTTGGGCTGCACCGAGTTCCGCGTTGACTGTGATTGCCTGGCGTAAATGTTTAATGGCCTCGGTGGATCGTTGTTGTGCGCTGAAGATGCGGGCTAAATTAAAATGAGCCGTGGTATCCTTGGCATTGATCTCGATCGCCTGATTATAGTGGTAGCTTGCCTCTGTCAATTGCTTTTGGCTTGACAAAGTGTCTGCCAGCAGCCGCTGCGCCACCCCCGACTCGGGCTTCAGTTCGACCGCCTGGCGCAAATGCTGGATGCCTTCGTCCTGCTCACCGGTTCTCACCAGGAGAACACCCAGGTCACCATGTACTTCGGGAAGCAGGGGGTGAATCTCCAGGGCACGACGGTAGGCCTGTATAGCATGTTCTAGATGGCCTTGTTCCCATAGTGCGCGGCCTAGCCGATTGTGGGCAATTGGGTCGTCAGGATGGATGGTTATTGTTTGAGAAAGATGTTTGACAGCTTTGGCATAATTATTTTCCTCCATAGCAATCTTTGCTAACATGAAATGGGCTTCGCTGATCCCAGGTGCTAGACTTAAGATTTTTTTACAAATTGCCCGAGCTTGCGCATATTCTTTGTGAGTATAGTGACCGTGAACTTGGCTTGCCAAATCGTGTAGCTGGAACACATCCTTGGGGTCGTTGCGTGTGGAATCTATGCTGAATCGAGTGTCATTGTTCGGAACAGCACCGCCAACGTAGCCCAGACTGCGCAGACTTTCCAAGGCTTGTTCGTCATGGACGAGTGTCGCATTTTCCCCGGGTGGAGCGACGGTTTGCAGTAATGCTTCGAGTTGCCTTGCCATGTCCGTTACGAGAACAGGTTCTTGGTCGGCCAGGTTTGTCGTTTCGCCGGGGTCAGACCGTAGATCATACAATTCAGGACGTGTTGTGTGGATGTACTTCCATTGAGAGTTGACAACGCTCAAAAGGGGATTGGCATTGTATTTGGTCGGTGTGACGCTTTCGCAGTACTGTGGTCGCTGTAGGTTGGCCGTTGTTTTTTGCCAGATCTGTGAAGAAAGGTCCATGCCTTGAATTGGAGCCGGCATATCAATACCAAGCAGACCGCAAATTGTTGGCGCGATGTCGACGACGCCGACTAATGAGTCAATTATTTTGGGATCAGTGGAACCGGGTAGCTTTATCATCCAGGGGACTCGTATGGCGCTTTTGTAAATAAAGTAAGAATGTGTTACTTCGCCATGTTCGCCTAGCATTTCACCATGGTCGCTGCTCACGATCAGCAACGTTGATTTGTAGATTTCTAAGTCTTTCAGTTTTTGAATGAGTTTTCCCACACATTCGTCCGTATACGCGATCTCAGCCAAGTACGGTTGATCGGGGATCCGTTCATTCCAGGGAGCGGGTGCCGCATAATCCATGTGCGGGTCGAAATAATGAAGAAACAGAAATCCCTTGTCTTCACCATGACGTTCCAGCCAGTCGATAGCGTAGCGAGTCGTTTCTTCGCCTTGCCGTTCGACGGCATCTTGATTATCAAACCGATCATTGTAATCAGAGAATCCTTGATCCAATCCATAACGTGAATCCAGTACAAAGGCGCTGACAATTCCACCGGTGACAAACCCGTTATCCTTTAGAATCTCGGGTAAGGTAACATGGGCACTGTCCAGATAAAATGTCCCGTTGTCGCGCACGCCGTGATAGGGAGGAATCGCGCCGGTCAACATGCTGCAGTGTGAGCGGGGCTGGGGCGATCACGTTTTTAAAAAGAATCCCTTGTTCGGCCAATGCGTCAAGATGTGGAGTGAAAGAAGGAGACCGACCGTAACAACCCAGGTGGTCAGCACGACAGGTGTCGATGCTGATTAACACGATGTGGGTGGGTTGGATCGTGGGCGGAGGTTCTGGAAGGTCAAATCTTGTGCAACCTGCCAGGACCATCAATGTCGTGACAAACGCCCGCATTTTCCGGATAGTCGACTTCATACGTGCTGTAGACCGCTGAATCAATGTGCACGTTCCAGTTAATTCTGACAGTAAAGTTTAGCATGATCGAGTGAATGTATCATGACGAAATCCCGTAACGAAATCTACCACTTCGGGCAGTCATCCTTAGGTGGGCAAAGAGCTTGGATTTCAAACGGTGACGTTTGGCGACTCGGTGTCAGGCAGTGCGGCAAAACTCGAAGGAAAAGGCAGCTTTGGTGATTGAACACCGGTAGCCCGAGTCTTGAAAAGTGTCAAAAGAAAGACCGACCTGATGGAGACATTCAAGGGCCGAATTCGTCCAGGTTGCCTTTGAAATGATTCGGTCTCATGTTTTGAAAACGGTTCGTGTCCCTTTGTGTGACCGTTTGAGCACCGACTTCAATAATTTGTTCGATACACCGATTTAGTTCGCGTGGACTGAAAGGTTTGGCGATTACTGCGGCGAGTTGTAGACGTTGGGCCCGCTCTGATCGTTGTAACTCTTCGCTGCGGGCACTAACCATAATGACTGGCAAATCGCAGCGGTCACTATGACCACGGACTCTTTCCACTAGTTGTAATCCGTCGAGGCGAGGCATTTGCCAGTCCGTGACTAGTAGATCAGGTCGGAGTGTGAGAAACTTTTCCCATGCTTCTTCACCGTCAACCGTACAGATAACATTTAAACCGTCTCGCTGTAAGGCGTATTCGGTGGGTCGTAATATATTGGGTTCATCGTCGCAAAATAGTACTGTTTTGTTCATCTTTGTGCATCGCAAGTACAGCGGACTTTTGTGAAGAAAAAAATGCGCGGCGAGGTCCCCTCTAGCTTCCAGCTATCCTCGCCGCGCGAGCGACTGGTGCCTCTCCCCAAGGTGCCAGTGCACTTCAACCATAGATCGGAGAGCGGACCTGTCAAACTAACGAGGCAAGATGCGGAATACTTTTTTTGCCACCACACTCGGGTGTTGAAAAAAAGAGACAGGTAAGGTGTCGTAGAAGCTCACTGCCTGGCAGTTTTCGTCGGGATGACACGTTCGATTAGGGGAGCGGGACTTTGTTGGTTTCAAAAAATCGACGTTCCTCGGGGAATTCCAACTATTTCCGGTTATTCCGCTAATGCACGAGATTCGAGAGCTCAGGCTGGCGAAGGGGTGGTCCGTTGTCGAACATTCAGATTCGGATCTTTTTGTGAATCGACGGTTGGCACCGTAAAACATTCTCAGGTAATAGATGGTTACCGAATCATGGGGCGTGTTTGGGCCGATTTTACGTTTCGGAGGACCAGGAAACGGTCACAGCCGGATATCCGGTTCTATCCAATCCAGCCCGACATCGAAATTAGGGGCAGAATGTGTCAAAGCCCCCACGCTGATCCGGTCCACACCGGTGGCCGCAACCGCGGCGATCGTATCGAGATTAATTCCACCAGATGCTTCAAGTTGGACCGCAGGATAAGTCTCATCTCGCAACTGGCAGGCCGTTCTCAATGCATCACATGAAAAATTATCAAGCAACACAATGTTGGGACATGCGGGAAATACAGCACGAAGTTGTTCAAGCGTGTCGACTTCCACTTCAATAATCATTTGGGGGGTTGTACCGGCCGGTCGATCCCGGTCAAGGAGTTGCCGTGACTGTTGCACTGCTGATACGAGTGGGTTTTCGCCACCGTTTTGCCGCGAAGAAGCGTGTGCCAGGTGGTTATCCTTAATTAAAATGGCATCATACAATCCACTACGATGATTACAGCCTCCACCACAGCGGACCGCATATTTTTCCAGCCGTCGGAATCCCGGAGTTGTCTTGCGCGTGTCGTAGACTTTGGCTTGTGTTCCAGCCACTGCACACACGTAGCGTTGGGTTAACGAAGCTACCCCTGAAAGGTGACCGATCAAATTGAGCACCAGACGTTCCGCCGTTAGCAGGCCGTCTGCTGGACCTGTGATTTGAATAAGTGCGGTGTCGGGTTCGACATAGGTACCGTCTGTGACAGGAGCAGTCCAGTTCACAGAGATTTTCATCTCGTCGAGTACGGTTTCAGCTGCTCGTAAGCCACATGCGATTCCAGATTCCCGGGATCTGACCACTGCCTGAGCGCAGGAATTCGGCTCAACAATCGCCAACGTTGTCCAATCCTTTCCCTGGGCCAAGTCTTCATGGATCCAAGTTCTGACTAAGTGTCGGCACGCGTTTTCAGTCTGAGTGTCCCAGTCAATTTGTGTGAATTCTGCGGACATGGAAGTTGATTCGTGGGCTCATGGAAACCGAGTCAAAATGGAAGGGTATCCTGGCGAATACCTGGTACCATTTGGCTGAATTGTACCATTGTAACCATTGGTAGCGACCCGCAAAGTTTGTAAACATCTAAAAAGGTCACCGTCCACGCGAACATTGAATGCACACAAAAACCAGAAGAACAAACATCCGCTGGCTATATTTGTTGTTGACGTAATGCTTCAAATACTCCCACCGCAACCGCGCTCGCCAGGTTCAAGCTGCGCACTTCGGGACGGGTAGGAATCCGCAATGACCGTCCTTTGTATTCGTTGAGAATGGATGCTGGCAAACCTTGTGTCTCCGAACCAAAAACTAACACGTCTCCGGGTGAAAAACAAACAGAAGTGTACTCGCGGTTGGAGGTTTTTGTGAAGAACCAATGAGGCCGGTTACCGGTTTGACGTTGCAACTCGGACCAGTCATCCACAACACTCCATTCCAGGTGATTCCAATAGTCCAGGCCTGCACGACGTAGATGATGAGCATCCAGGCGAAATCCTAGCGGTCGCACCAGCCACAGTTTGGCACCCACCGCGACACATGTACGTCCTATATTGCCCGTGTTATGGGGGATTTCTGGTTGGTGTAAAACGACGTGAAAACGGGGTTCGTAGGCCATGATTCAGTCGGGAGCAGCAAATCGTCCTGGTGAGTTGGAAAACGTGGCGGCACGTCAAGCATCCTATCATAAACTGCTGTGGCAACATGTTGAAGGCGTTGGGATGCAAGGTTCACGTGTCAGGTCCTAAATATTCGCCTTTGGATGACCGTCATGTTACGAGTGGGCTTGATGGTTGGTCTGCTTCTTCCGGAAAAAAGTTCGATCGGGCAATACGAAAACAGGAATACCTTGTCCAGGTGACATTGCAGATTTGGGAGTGGTCAGAAACAATGGGGGTATCAGTAGATAATTTTGTGGAGCAATTGTATGGCAATATCACGAAATTCAACTCGTTCCGTTCGGATTGGTACCACCACGATTGGGAACGGACACCCCATTGCCGTACAGAGCATGACGGCCACTCCGACGCAGGACGTGCAGGCTACTGTTGAACTGGTGAACTTGTTGGAGGAAGCGGGAGCCGATGTTGTGCGGATCGCGGTAGACAGTAGCAAAGATGCGCACGCCCTGGCAGAAATTCGCCAACAGACTCAAGCCAATTTATCTATCGATTTACAGGAAAACTATCGTCTTGCCGAGATGGTGGCGCCACATGTCGACAAGATTCGCTATAATCCTGGCCACCTTTATCACCACGAACGTGATAAGCCTTGGCAGGAAAAAGTCCGTTATCTGGCTGACGTTGCTGGTCAGCACGACTGTGCGATCCGTGTCGGGGTCAATTGTGGTAGCGTTGATCCCGACAAGCGAGATCAATTCACGGACGACGACTCTATCCGACCGATGCTGGCAAGTGCTAACGAACATTGTGATTTGTTAGATTCGATTGGTTTTACGAGATATTGTGTGTCGCTCAAAGACTCTGATCCGGCGCAAGTGATTGATGTCAACCGCCGCTTTGCCGAAGCACGTCCAGATGTGCCACTTCATTTGGGAGTTACCGAAGCAGGTTTGCCACCTGATGGAGTGATCAAAACAAGGATTGCTTTTGAACAATTAGTGAGCCAGGGTATCGGTGACACAATTCGTGTCTCTTTAACGGTCCCTAATCACCGCAAGCCAGAAGAGATCATGGCAGGTCGCCAGATCCTGGCCGACATTTCAGCCGGTCGAGTAAGGTCGGTAGTCGATTTCGGCACCAAATCACTGAACATCATTGCTTGCCCCAGTTGTTCCCGGGTCGAAAATGCAGCATTCATTGAACTGGCCGAACAGGTCAAAGCAATGACGTCGTACGCCGAGGAACATGCAATCACTATTGCGGTCATGGGATGTCGAGTGAACGGACCGGGTGAAACAGATGATGCGGATTTGGGTCTATGGTGTGGTCCTAATCATGTCAACTTGAAAAGGGGAAGCGATACGGTTGGTGCTTACACTTATGATGAAATTTTGCCGCAGTTGAAGGGTGCGTTAGATGCCTTGATTGCGGATCGTCAATTGATACAAGGGACGTAAGCCAGACTATCGTGGTGCTGCCTTGTTGCCGAAGTGATTCGTCCGTGTAGTTTTCTGTTTTTCGTGCCTAACGAAAAATCACTGTATGGACAACGAAAGCCTGTTTCTCTGATAGGTTATTACACGTTTTTCTGAAAAGTGACGATTTGATCGACTTCTTCGAACCCCAGCTTGTGGAATAACCGCTGGGAGACCAGGTCGGAGCCTGGTACTTGGACTTCTGCCATTGCCACTCCCTGCGTTTGTAGTTGTCGCAGGGTTTCTCCTAAGAGGTACGTCGCAAGACCTTGACGACGGATTGCCGGATCGACTTGGATGTGTAACAAGCCGGCAGCCTGAATGCCCCAGCTGTTGGCCAGTGGATTCATGTCCCAAAAGATTGCTTCGCCACAAGCGGTCGTTTGCCCTTTCGGTATCAGCTTAAAGCAGGTTCGTTCCAGCCCACTCATTGCGCAGGCTTCCCACCAGGAGGCTGTTGGTGGGTCAAAGAGTGCTTCGATGAGATGTCCTCGTCGGAGAGCCATTTGTGTTCGGTCGACGTGTGGTCGGAACCCTGCTAATTTGCGTTGGAGTACAAGCCAGCTGGTTTGTGCCTGGTAACCATTTACTTCGTAGAGCTTGACCAGGCGTGTGTCGGAACGTGGGATCCCTCGTGGCTGGCTTCCTCCATACAGTCCCAGGTAGTAAGGGTTGATGGGAGCGACCGCACCGGCGTAGAGTGACTGGGCACCCCGCACGACAAGGTAAGCTTCGCTATGGCGCAAAAGTTGACCGGCAATTAGCGGCCAATCGAGATTGGGCAGGACAAGCGGGAAATGAGTAAGGCCGATCTGGAAGTCGAGATCTTCCAGGTCATTGCGAGGTCCAAAGGCAGCATGCACGTACCCGACTAGCCTGTTTTCTTCCTCAGCGACAATCAGTCCATGGCGGTCAAAAAACGGTTTGCCAAGAACCAGCTGTTCGAATACAGCTGGTGACATCGGTTGTAACAGGTAGCGGTTGGGAGGTTGGCTGCGCCAAAGAGCAGCGATGGCCGGTGTGTCACTATTACGAAAGGATCGGTAATGCATCAAGCTGGTGTGTCCTGGTCCTCACGAAGAAAAACGGCACCCTGCTCTACCCGCACGTCAAAAAGGGGTTGTCGGATATGTGCATTGATTTGGTTCAACCCCGTTTTTATGTCAAATTGCCAACCGTGCCATGGACAGCTGACAATACAGCCTGACAAACTTCCTTTACCGAGTGGTCCACCTTGGTGGGGACAGATACCATCCAGTGCGTAAAACTGTCCGTCCACATTGTACAGTGCGACGACGCGACCTACATGGATGATTTCCAGGGAAGAGCCTGGTGGACAGTCTCCAATTAACGCAATTTGTGTCCAGTTACTCACAGTGCATTCTCTGATGAATCCGATGGATTTACACACCAGCCAAATCGATGAGTGACTGTTGCACAAATCCAAGCGTTAAACGGATGATTGGGCAGAAGCAGGTTGGTTCATTCCGCAGTCGGGGATTGCTCGTTTCTGACAGTCGTGAGTGAACGGTTTGACTAAGCAGCGCGGCGCCGTGAACGCTGCGGCAATTTATTTTTCCAGCGACGGTGCAACCACCAATACTGCTCCGGCGAAGATTGAATGATCTCCTCTAGGCGCAGATTGTACCATTGTGTCAATTCTCGAACACTTGCTGGAACGTCTCCCGGCTGTGAAGGATCGGTTTTGGCATAGCAGGCGATCTCGAATTGCATCGGCTGGTCGAGCCGTTTAGCATAACTGACGACCAGTGGTGTGCCACTGGCCAACGGAAATACGGCGATTGCTTTGTGACAAGAAGTTTTTCGTCCGAAAAAATCCACCCAGCACCCCTTGGGACCAGCCCATTGGTCACACAGAATCGCCAGTGTCTGGCCCTCTTCAAGTGCCGCCGCAATTTGTCGGGCACTGCCTCGTTTGGGTAGTATGGACTGACCATGTGTTGCTCGAAAATTTTTAAAAAAGCGATCCAATAATGGATTGTCCATGGGGCGAGCCACGGCGAATGTCGGAAAACCAAGCAGCCCAGTGGTGTAATTTCCAACCTCAAAATTACCGAAATGCCCTGATACAATCGTGATCGGACGTGGGTCAAGCAGCAGTCGAACTATTTCGTAGCGGCTTTTAGGCGCAAAGTGTATGTAGTCGCGAAAGTTTGTCTCGTGAACTTTTCGAGGAACATGGGCGACCTCACAAACCATGAGAAACAAATGTTCCCACATCTGCCTGGCCGTTATTCGCCGACGCTCTGCTGGCCAGTGTGGAAAAGCTATTTGTAAATTGTTGTCGACGACACTCCTGCGCAGAGGTATGCAATGGACCATCAACCAGCCGACGTAGCCGGCCATCCAGGTACATGTTTCCAATCGGATTGTCTGTAACCAGCAAAAAAATAGCCGGACTGCCAGGTATTCAATCCAATGGCGAATGCGTATCATGAGAAGTATTACAGTGGCCGGTTCAGTATGTCTGACGGGGCCTGCCGGCCTCCGGCAAAATTTACTTGACCAGAGTGTGGGTGGACAATCTATCAGGTTCCACATTGTGACAGGTAGCATCCAAAGTGGAAAGACAGATTATACCCGGGTATTTTTCGTATAAGTGGCAGAAGTGTTGTAGGCAACCGGTTGTTGGCCGCGCCAAAATGTCTGGCCTCGACAGCGTTTGTTGGAAAATCAAGTTCGTTGGGTTTGTTGGAAAATCAAGTTCGTTGGGTTTGTTGGAAAATTAATTGGGAGAATGGACAGTCATGGCGTTAGGATTTGGCATCATCGGATGTGGTATGATTTCCCGTTTTCACGCAAATGCGATTGCTGACGTTGATGAGGCACAGCTGATTGGCTGTGCGGACCAGGTGCAAGCGGCTACCGACGCATTTGCAGCAGAACTGGGCTGCCACTGCTATCAGTCGATTGACGAAATGTTGGCGGACGATCGCATTGATATTGTGACGATTTGTACACCGAGTGGCGCACACTTGGAACCTTGCCTGGCAGCAATCGAACAAGGAAAACATGTCCTAATTGAGAAACCGCTCGAAATTACACCTGCTCGTTGTGACGAAATCATTCAAGCCGCCGAAAGTCGAGGTGTTGTCGTATCGACTGTTTTTCAATCTCGTTTCCACGCTGCGATCCGTGAACTCAAGCAAGCAGTAGACGAAGGGCGTTTTGGGAGAATTACGTTAGGTGATGCTTACGTCAAGTGGCATCGTAGTCAGGAATATTATGACAAAGGTGCGTGGCGTGGAACCTGGAAGCTGGATGGCGGTGGGGCACTGATGAACCAGGCAATCCACAGTGTTGACCTGTTACTATGGCTCATGGGACCTGTCGCCGAAATTCGTGCACAAATGGCTACACTGGCACATGAACGAATCGAAGTCGAGGACGTGGTTGTTGCCAGTTTGCGTTTTCAAAATGGTGCACTGGGCAGTATCGAAGCGACCACCACCTCGTATCCTGGCATGTTGAAACGTGTTGAAATACATGGGACGGCCGGTAGTGCAGTGTTGGAAGAGGAGGATATCAAGGTCTGGGATTTTGCGGACGCGACTGACCGTGATGAAGAGATCCGTCAGGAATTTTCCAATCAAACTAGTACGGGGGGTGGAGCTGGCGATCCGTCGGCCATTGGCCACCACGGTCATTCCGAACAGATTCGGGATGTGATTGCCGCAATTCAAGCAGGACGCCGGCCTCAAATCGACGGTTATGAAGGACGACGATCGGTCGAAGTTATCTGTGGTATTTATGAATCGGCCAGGTCCGGACAGCCTGTTGAGCTTTAAAGAGGCAACGAGACTTGCTGTTGTCATGCCATGTTTTGGTGATCGCTCCAGGTCGTGGTAACAAAGGTGTCTGTTTACCCTGTTCCACTCGCAGCCCAGAGCAGTAAAGACGTACCGTTGAGCAAAGCGTGTACTACGACGCACGCTAGAATGCGATGGGTTCGTTGATAGATATAGCCGAGGCCGATTGCCAATACGAAAAGCGGAATCGGCGCTGGACCTTGGCCCACATGCATCACAGCAAACAACAAGGCACTGGCAAATATAGGCCACCATGCACCGCCGCAGATCAAATGGCTACCGGAGTCAATGCTGGTACTGATATCGCTTTCGACATCCACTTCAACTGCCAGGTCGCTTTCTACATTCAGATCAACTACCAGAGGGTCTGTCGATAATGGTTCGGTCAAAGAAAAAGGGTTTTCCTGCCTTGTCTTTCGATCGTGGGCCAGTTTCTCAAACCAGCCTTGTAAGATAACTCGAAAAAAGAATTCTTCGGTGATGGGAGCCACAACCACGGCAGAGAAAAAAACCGTTGCAAAAAATCGGTTGGTTTCATCCGCTTCCAATAGATTGAGAATAGGATGTTCATACTTGATGAACAGGCTTAACGCGGCTTGAATGCTGAACACAGGCACAACCAATAAGAAAAAACTGCAAACACCTGTAGCCAGATCAGGGCCAATCTGACGGGCGTCCCATCCTAAATCCTTCCAGGTACATTTGCCAAGGTGGACCAAACAGCTGACGACCACCACGAGATACAGGAGCTTGGAAGTCGAACTAATCAGCAGCATGCTGGACAGCTGATTGGCCGACAGATTTTCGATGTCGGTTTCCATTTGTTCTTGGTTTACCAATGCTGTGACAGAACTGGTTTCTGTCACAAACAAACCTATTAACAGCAGAGGTGCCAGCAAGCCCCAGGGGACAGGAGGGTGTGCTTCCAATGGCAACAAGGGTTTACCGCAACGTAACCTTTGAATCATCCAGAAACAGAGAACAAAAGAGCACGCCAGGCCGAACAGCAACACGATATTGAGTAACGGTATCACTTCGAGCATGACTTAGCTGTGTGCCAGTCGGGTGGAGCGGAGGACGTAGACGAAGCCCGAATAAACGGTAGAAACAATGGCTGACCAGATGAACAGGTCACGACTCCATTGCAACCAACTCGGTTCACCATTTTTCAGGTATTCCATTCCCAATACACTTAAGGCAACGGCCACACACTGTAGCAACATTTTCAACTTTCCGGCAAAGACGGCGGAAAAGTCAATTCCCTGCTGTTCCATCATACTTCGGATGGTTGTCACCAGCATTTCGCGAGCGATTACCAGGACTGCCATCCAGGCTTGAATGCCCGAATTCTCGTCGGCTACCAGGAAAATGAAGGCACCACTAATAATGAACTTATCGGCGAAAGGATCGAGGATCCGACCTAACCGTGTAACCTGATTGTATGCTCGTGCCCAGTATCCATCCAGCCAATCTGTCCCTGCAGCGAGCAGAAACGCTATGAGGGCAGGCCAATACAGTCCAAGTGGCAATAGTACAAAGAAAATAATTGCCAGCACTAAACGCACAGAGGTGATTGCATTGGGTACATTCCAATTGCTGGTTGTTGTCATAGGATGCTCGCTTGTTATCGGAATGCGAAATGGAGCACTTTTGTGACCATACAGCGGCAGGAAAAGTTTGCCGCATCCGTATGGGAATTTGTTCTTGAATCTCGTTGGGCGTCCACTTTCTCCCCTGCCCTTTTCTCTCCTCCCCTGCCCTTTTCGTATTTAGTCAGTCTGGGCCAGGGCTGCTGCAATCAGGTCGTAATTTTGATGCCCCACGACCTCGCAGCGAACAAATTGTCCAGCAGCAAGATTCTTGCCCGTTACATAAGCCACACTATCAACATCGGGAGCGTCTGCATACCAACGGCCGATCCATGCCTCCGATTCTCCTTCAATGGGTGAGTCTATTAATACATCAATTTGTCGTCCAACCTGGTTCTGGTTCCAAGCAAACATGTTTTCTTGCTGGACTTGCATCAATTGATTGCGGCGTGATTCTTTGACGGTTTCCGGTAAATGACCTGGCAGCGAAGCGGCTGGAGTGTCTGGTTCTAATGAATAAGTGAATACGCCCAATCGCTCAAAACGTTGAACGCGGACGAAATCAACCAGTTCCTCGAATTGCTCTTCTGTTTCTCCAGGGAAACCTGCGATCATCGTGGTGCGCATGATCAGGCCAGAAATACGTTGGCGTAGCTTTGCCAGCAATGTTTCTGTTTCCTGTCGCGTTACCCGCCGTGCCATGCGACGCAACATGCCGTCATTGATATGTTGTAATGGCATATCCAGGTAAGGAACGATTTTGTTCGAATTGGCAATCGTTTCAATCAGAGCGTCTGTCACGTACATCGGATAAAAATACATAAGTCGGATCCACTCGATCCCTTCGACCTGTTCCAATTTGGCTAACAGTTCAGCCAACCGAGGTTCACCATGCAGATCCATACCGTAATAAGGGGTGTCTTGGGCAACGATAATCAACTCACGCACGCCGTCCGCAGCTAGTTCTTGTGCCTCGCGGATGACTTGCTCAGGGTCTTTGCTGGCATGTTTGCCGCGCATCTTGGGAATTGCGCAGAATGTACACAGCCGGTCACAGCCTTCGGAAATTTTGAGGTAGGCAAAATGACGTGGCGTGATCCGCAAACGCTGATGGTCACCCAAGGCTTTGATGGGTGCTGGACGAAATACTGTTTGCTGTTCGTCGAGTTGTCCCAAGAGCCGATCGGCGACTCGGGAGATTTCTTCACGACCAAAGACGCCAACCAGGTGGTCTATTTGGGGGAGTTCTTCCAGCAGTTGTTCTTTTTGCCGTTCTGCCAGACAGCCTGAGACAATCACTCCGCGCGTGCGTCCAATTCGTTTCAACTCAAGCATTTCACGGATTACAGAGTACGATTCCTGCCTGGCTTGCTCAATGAATCCGCATGTATTCACGACGACAAAATCGGCGCCGTCAGGATCATTGACGACCTGATAACCATCCACGTCGAGCAATCCTAACATCCGTTCGCTGTCAACCAGATTTTTGGGGCACCCCAGGCTGACAAACGCATAGGTTCCCTTGCCGTTTTCTCTCACAGCAGATTCTTGATGTGGAATGGACAAAGCCGTTGGCCTTCAATCTATCGGTTTACAATGCGTTTGGATTTGCGCTGCGTTTGGAACACGCGTAGGAATTTGTGCAGAAAGTTATCATACCCGATTCGCCATGTCACAGGGAGAGCCAGAACGTGGATAAGTTTTGCTGGTAGCCGAATTCTTACAGATTTGTTGAAACAACACTGTGAAATCTCCGTCAGGCAGCAGCTTGGCCGATGACGTTCGGAGCTGCCTGGGTGATCTGGTTCAATAGCCATGCAAAATCTTGTACTAGGAACGGTTTGGAGAGGACATGGTGAGCTCCAGTCGACAAAAGCTGCTGGACAACGTCGTGACGTGGAAACGAAAGCGTTACCAGCAGCGGTGTTGGACGGTAGTGCTGAGATAACTTGTGTAATTGTCGCCAGTCTATTTCGTTCCACAGTCGGATGTCCAGCACGATTGCCGTGGCCCCATGTATTTCCAACGGTTGTTTTCCGTGAGAACATACGGTCGCGTACCCCAAATGTTGGCATGCATCACGTAACGCCCCTACTGTTTCCCGGTCTGTGGCATGTACCACGACTAATCCCGAATCCAGTGGGGCTGATTGCTTTTGCCGACACAGAATTTCTTCGGCTGGTGTCATTGTCAAAGCATGCCCCCATACCGGACATTGTCCCGTCATCAACTTGTCCAGTTCCGGTCCCAATCGTGCAGGCCACTGGTGCCAGTAAGTCCGGTAAACTCCTGGCCAGGGATGACCGCTTCGCAGTTCTCCCTCACACCAGCTACCGAGCAACGCTAACAGACGTGATAATGGTGCGGCCTGGCGGAGTGTATGGATGTCTTGCGCCAGGTACTGATAGGGCCGTGAGGCCCCGATAACGATGATGTCAAAATCTGTTTTAGAGAGGAGACACTGTTTTCTGGCATCGGCTAGCGTTTTCGTATGCATCATGTTTGCATGCTGCTCTAGCCATGTCGCAACGCGGCGAAACTCGACGTGTAGGGCATTTCCTACAAACAAAGCGGAGGCTTGTTTCATTTTAGATTTGCCTCCTTATCTTCGATCAAACGTTGTACTGTTTCAGCATTTTCGGCAATTCGTAATGCGTCCAGAAAATGGTTGTCTCCGATCAACCGACTGATGCGTGCCAGTGTTCGTAAATGTTGCCGATCATTGGTCGAACAAATTAACCAGAAGATATCAGTGAGAATGCCATGGTTATTGCCAAAGGGAATGCCGGTGGGTGTCCGACCAAAAGCCAAAAATGATTCACTTAGAATCGATGGAATGGGACGTCGTGGGTGGAGTAAGGCGACGCCGTTGTCCAATGCAGTGGGTTGCATATCTTCTCGAGCACGTAAGGCCTCGGCCATTCTGGCGGGATCCCACAACAAACCGGTGGATGCTGCCAGATTAGTCATGGCATCCAACACGCGGCTACGTGTGCGCGCTGCTAACGGAATCGCTACCGCTTCGGTGGAAAGCATCTGTGCAATACCTGGTGGTTGGGTTTCCTCGATGGTTGCACGTTCTAGCACGCCTTCCACTTGTGCTAATTCGTGATCTTCCAGCAGGCCCATCCTGTGTTCCATCCAATGATGAATTTCGGCCTGTGAGAACTTCCATTGGCCGGACACTTTCCGGCCCGGCAGATCGCCTCGATCAGCGAGCTTGGCAATTTGAGCGGGTAGCAGATGTAAATAGCTAGCGAGACTCTCTACGGTAAAATCTTCTTCGCGTGCCATCAGCCACTCTGGAGGACAAGATTTCATGTCCGGTTGAATACCTTATGTAACGGAAACGTGTTGCAATGTCCAGTGCGACCAGCGCACCAGCGATATCTATTGCAAATTAGGGTGTAATTTGTTTTGCAGCGAAGGTCATTCAAGAAAAGGATGCTATCACATAAAAACCTGACTTGACTCTATCGGCAAAGCTCGACACAATTCTGCCCAAACATGTCCGATGGAGCGCGGCTTACAACGGTTTGATTCGTTCAACCGTTTGATAGGGCAAGGAGGCCTTAGTCGATGCAAACGGCGATTCAACAACAGCAAATTCGTGGCATCAGCCTGCGGAAAATTCTTCCTAATTCCCGCTTTTTTGGGGCCCAGGACATTTTTCTTGGTTCGTGCTGTGCCGATTCACGTCTCTGCAAGCCGGGCGACCTGTTCGTAGCGGTTGACGGTCCTTGTGAGGATGGACACCAATATGCCCGTCAAGCGGTCGAAAATGGAGCTGTGGCCGTGCTTGGGGAACGAATGGTTCCTGTCGAAGTTCCAATGTGCGTGGTGGATGATTCTCGTGAAGCATACGGTAAGTTGTGCCAGGCTTTGATGGGGAATCCGAGTGAACAGATACAAGTTATTGGCGTGACTGGGACGAGTGGTAAAACAACTGTCAGTATGCTAATAGCCTCCGTACTGGAGGTGGCTGGCCACCGACCGGGGGTAATGGGATCGTTGGGATTTTCGGACGGATTGGATTCGACTTCGGTTTACGGTAACAAGATTACACCTGCCAAACTTGCTCATTGGCTGGCCCGCGTGAATGCCAATCGGTGTAGCCATGCCGTTTTGGAATTATCAAGCATTGATCTGGCTACCCGCCAAATGGCAGGCATTCAATTGGACATAGCTTGTCTTACGAATGTCAAGCGTCGAAATATTGATTTTCATGGGTCCGTGCTGAAATATCGTCAAGCCAAGGGGCGAGTGTTTCGGCAATTGGCGCCTGGAGGTTTGGCTGTTATTAACAGCGATGACCCGGCCAGTAAATTTTTGTTGTCACAAATTCGCCATCCACTGTTGACCGTTGGGATTAAAAATCCTGCCGAGTTAAATGCTACTTCTATCGAAAGGCGGCTCAGCGAACAGACTTTTTTGATTTCCGCAGGCAGTGAGACGGTTCCAGTCTGTACGAAAATTATCGGTGATCAACATATCTACAACTGTTTGACAGCAGCGGCAGTAGGACTCGTATACGGAATCGACCTACCCACGATTGTCCGTGGGTTGGAAGCGGTATCAGTCGTGCCACAGCATTTAGAACGCATTGAGTGTGGACAAGGGTTTGGTGTGTTCGTGGACAGTGTTTGTACCCCCGATTCCCTTGCAAATTCATTGCGTACCTTGCGACAGGTAACCCGTGGGCGATTGATATGCGTGTATGGGGCTCCCGGAGATCGTGACCGGGACAATCGACCACTTTTAGGTCGGGCCGTAGAGAGACTGGCTGATACCGGTGTCATTACCAGTGATATTCCCGGTACCGAACCACCACTGGCAATTATTCACGAAATTTTGGACGGCTACGATCGTCCTTCCCGCAGCCAGGTGATTCCTGACAGAATTCACGCGATGAATTGGGCCTTGCAGCATGCACGACCGACTGACAGCGTGTTGATTACCGGTAGTCCGGTTCGCCACCAACAAGAGCACAACGGAATAATGACTTCGTTTACAGATCCGGAATTTGTTCGAGAGTGGCTCTATGAATCCGTCAAAACAAAGCGTGATGAACCATGGTTGACATCGTTTGCGCGAGGTTAAATTTTTGGACTAAACCATTTGAGATAGCGAGAATTACCAGAATTCCACTATCTATGAAACTAACTTTTGACGAACAGAAGATTACTAGCTCGACCATTTAATATTACAACGATGAACTTCCTCAGCTTGTCAGGATAGACTCAAAGCAAAGGTAAATCCTGTCAACTTGATTGGCCCGAAGAGTTCTCAGTTAAATTGTCGAACCAGTGTTCTACAGGTTTTCGAACACAAACCGCAGCCAAGTACGATTTTTTGGCTGTCTTGTCCTCCACGAATCGTTGAATGTTTTTTGCATTTTGCCATCTGGCGGTATACCAATAGCTTTGGCGATTGGAATACCAGTCCCAGGCCGGAACAGAATGCATATTTGCGATGGCCCGATGATCAAAACGGTACTCGTCCATGAATAGTGTTTGTCTGCGTGACATCACTGATGTTGTTGGTGGCCAACTTCGATTAGGCTGTTTGCCACCGTTGGACGGTGAGTTACAGCCCATACATCGCATCGTTACTGATAGTCGTGACGTCCGACCAGGTGACCTTTTTTGGGCGGTAAACATTCTTGACAATTGTGGTGCAAATTTCGCTGAACTTGCGTTTTCACGTGGGGCATCAGGTGTTGTTGTTTCGGGACGTCGTGTTGAACCATGGGCTGGAAAATTTTGTGTTCAAGTCGATGATGCTTATCAAGCCCTACAGCGATTAGGTTTTTGGGCTCGGGAAATGTTCACCGGTACCCTGGTTCTGGTAGCAAACCAGACCGGTGAAGCGGGGCTTCGGCAAGAAATTGACTCTGTGTTGCGAAGAAATTTCACCGGCAAGTCGTTGAAAGCTGCGTCGCATACGACAGAAGACTTGGCACTTGCCTTACTGCAACTACCCTTTCAATATCATTACGGTGTTTTGGAAGTTGACGTTTGTGATAGTAATCAATTGTCTAATGTGGCCGCCACATGCCAGCCAGATGTATTGTTGTTATCTTCCAGGTGTGAAGGAAGACAGGGTATTTCCGTCGACCGGAATAGCATGACACAACTTCGCCAGCAAACCGGGCAGCCAGCGACTGTGGTGATTCCCGAAGACCTTTGTGATAATTCACATGAAAACGCTTTAGTGGATCTGGCCGAATTGTGTGTGACCGTTGGCCTTTCAGTAGGCAGTGAAGTCCGGGCGATCGACGTCCATACTGACAGTGATGCACTTTGTTTTTCGGTCGATGGCCACCTGTTTCGGTTGCCGGATCGGACGACAAGAAAGTTGGCTCAAATATTAATGGCGTTGGCAGTGGGTCGCCTGCTCGGCCATTCCATGGAACAGATGGAGCAAGCCTTGGTGGCCACATCAAGTCATCGAGTCCCTTTTGTTTTGCGCGAGAAACGTGGGGTATCATTGTTGCACGTTACTCAGACGCCCAGCCGTCAATCCGTCAATGCGACGCTGGAGCAGTTTCGTGACCGTGATGTCCCGGGCAGGCGCATTGTAGTATGTGCCGATTTGCCGAATTCCGAGTCAGGAAGTGCTGATTGGCATCGTGAAATTGGTGCAGCGATCGTGCGGATTAGCGAAGCCGATCTATTAGTCGCCTGTGGACAGAGTGCATGTGACTTGGTTGTTGGAGCTCGCGATGCTGGGATGCCTTTGTCGCGGGCGATTGCCTGCCGACACCCAGACGAAGCGTTGTCCATTTTGGATGCTTCTGTTATTTGTGGTGATGTCGTGCTATTACATGATTTTCCAGAAAAACAGTTGCAATGTATCGTCGACACGATGTTTGACAGGCCAGATGACATGGTTTTAGAGGTTTCAGGTAAGCCACAGCAATGTTGATTCGAACAGCAAAAATAATGTTCAACCATACGAAACAAACAAAAGGTGAAGGAACAAAGTCAAGTCCCAAAACTTGAAAGACAGATTAACTAGACCAGTAAGTGAAACTTCGCCGCAGTGTTAGATTTGCGGGAACCTGACACTACCCTCCCTCCTGGGTTGAGGCATGAACTTGTCAGGCCAGCGGTATCTGGGTCAACCGCTCTGGCAAGTGCTTCGCGGTGGAGTTTCACACTGAGCGTCGGGGCGGCAGTTATGCCGCTCCGACGTCTCAGGGATCAATAAAACGGGTGGTATTGGTGAACAGCCAATCTACCCGTTTTTTGTGGAAACTGCAGGATGAAAAAATACTGATCAGGCGAGTAGCCTGTCGCTGTGTGATTGCAGGGGATGTTTCCCGGATTCTCGCGAAAAGCCCTGAGAATATTAGTAGCCATTTCCCGTTAAGTCTATTCAGTCAACGGGCAAGAGTAGACACTTAATGCCTTGTCGAGACCTTACTGTGTCGAACGCCAGTTTCCACTTGGTCAGCGGGAAACGCTTGCTAATGAGCGGTGCAGTTTTCACCGTGCCCTTGTCAAGCAAATGAAGAGCTCGTTTCCATGTTGCATGGCAGTAGGTAAAGCTGGGGAGAATCGTTAATTCTTTGACGATTGCCTGATCCAAATCGACTGCGATTTCACGACCGGGGAGACCTACCAGAACAAGTTGGGCCGCTTTACGAGTCCAGGTGATACATTGTTCTAGAGATGTCCTTGATCCACTGCATTCGACTGCGACATCAGCTCCCAGCCCTTGGGTAATATCCAAAATCGCATCGAGGGAATCTGTCGCTGTATTGATGATAATGTCGGCACCCAGGTCACGGCCCAGGGTGAGACGCTGCTCATCCCCGTCGGTACCGACCAGGACGACAGTGGCACGGAGTGATTTTGCCGCTTGCAGACACAACAGACCGACCGGACCCGGTCCGGAAATGAGCACCACCTCACCAGGCGAAATGCTGGCACGTTCATAGATTGCCCGGACGGCGACGGCCGTGGGTTCGGACATTGAGCCAGACTCAAAGTCGATACTATCAGGAAGCCGGTGTAGACCCTCTTCTCGCTGGCAGACGTATTTTGTGAAGGCTCCATCGACATGCACCCCCATACTTTGTCGGTGAATACAGAGCCCGATGAGTTCATCCCGGCAGAAGCGACAGTGGCCACAAGTATACTTAAAGGTTTCCGAGGTCACCCGGTCACCGACTTTGAATCGTGTAACCTCAGCACCCGCTTCGACGACAACCCCTGAAAATTCATGTCCTAGAACAACCGGGGGACAATTTACATACTCGTCATCAAAGATATGAAGGTCTGTTCCACAGATAGCGGCAACCTTCACCTCTACCTTTAACTGGTCAGCTGTCGGGCCAGGCACTGGCAAGTCCAGTACTTCTAGATTGCCAACACCGGCTGCTGTTTTTACGAGCGCTTTCATCGTCTGGTCCGAATTTCGCGGATGATGAGTTCCAAGCCTTGGGCAAGACTGTTTTGAAATTTAACGACGGGTCCATAGGAACGAAAATTTTCGGGATCCATGGTTCCTGCGTCACATGCTTTGACGAAGTCAGGGAATTTATACCTCAACTGCTCGATCACTTCACGTGGCGTGGATGCTTTGATACGACTTTCTACAGGTGGAGACTTTGTGATCAGCATCTCCGTCAATTGTCCGGAGAGAGTGATCGCCATACCGGGTCCCACGAGTTCCGTCCAATGCGTTGTCGAACGGGCACCCCCCGAAAGAATTTTGGCCTCATAATTTCGATCACGATAAACGTTGTAGGCTGCCCGCGCCGTGCAAATCCCTGCCTGGCAACGTACTTCGTCTGAAATTTCAATCCCACGTCGGGCTGCATCTTCGGCCAGATATTCATCAAAAATGCCTGGTAACATTGTGATGAGACACTTCGGTTTCTGCTGGGTGCGTTGTAAGCCACGACGGTGTGCCTCAGCCATGTGGATGTATTGGTCAACGGAAAAACTCATGGTGCCGATCGTTGACCAACCACGTGCCGTAAGCTCCTCCAATACTTGGGCTCCCGCTAACGTCGACGGTTGCTTGATGATGACATTTTCACCGAGCTCACGGAATTTTTCGGCTTCGTCAAGCAATGCAGAAAAATCATCATTCTGGAAAGGGTTTCCCTGAATGGCAACATGTCCATACCGGCCATGGCTTGCCCGGTAGAGATCGTGGAACACTTGGATGGGCCGAGACACTGCTTTCTGGATGACTTCCATTGCCAGTTGCTCTTCGGTTTTTGTCCCGGCTTGGTCGAGAACGTCAGAAATCGTTTGCTGGACAAATTCCGGCTCTTTTTGCAAGAGCGTGGCAATGTATCGTGGGTTGGTCGCGATGCCGACTGCTCCGTTTGTGTGTCCCAGTTTGATTTCAGGGAGGGTCGGGTTATTGACCCAGAGTTCCGTATCAAACTGTCTCTGAGCTTCGTGAAAATAGCTCATTATCTTTACCGTCTCCAATGCACCCCACGAAAACCTTGAAATTCCAAAGTCTGCACAATAAGTGTCCTCTCTGATCCATGGAATGTGTCTGGTTAAGGTGTCGCAAAACGGCAGAGGGCGCAAGTCAATGCAGCATGTCGATTATGAATGTGGAAACGATCAACTGGGTCAGTCAATGTCGAATTCAAGTTCGCACGATTTTAGTAACTGCCGTGACGACTGCCGCACTGCTGAACGATAATGTCTCTCCATTTATATAATCTTTTCCACACGAGTGGGACGGTCGGCGAGCAAGTTTCCTTTTTCCAGCAACGGGCGCGACACCGAGATGGCGTCTTCACTTTCTGTCGCTGGACCTGCCGGCCCATGGACAGAACGAAATCCACCCAGCCATCGACGCGCATCACTGATGTAGAGCAAGTCGCCTGGTTCAGCCTGTAATTCATGCAGTACCCAGCCGGGGAGTCGGATCTCTGTTGATTCGCAGTCCGTTACCGAGAGTGAAAGCACGGCGGAGCGTCCAGGTGCTCGATAGTTGGGTGGACCACCTTTGAATGCCGCGATGCCTTGGTGGAGGGTGGTCACCACCATTCCAGGTCGTGTTTCTTTCCACTGCGAGGCACCAAAAAAAACGTGATCCACAATCGTAATACTGATAGCCAGTAATCCTGACGTGACCAAGCCAAACAGGCTGCGCATGTATCCGTAAGGCCGTTCCGGATCCATCTCAACTCCATGGGCGAACGGGGTAATGATTTCTGGAAAGAATAGAGAAGCTAACACGGCTCCTGATCCGAGAAGCAGTGTCCAGAAGGCCGCTCGAGATGTGAATCGCGGCCATAAAACACCCATCAGGATGACCATCATTAACGGTGGTGTGGTCACAGCAATTAAAGCGTACAGTGCCTGATAAACTGTTTTAAATTCTGCGAACACCGGAATCAGGACGATACCAATCAACGTGCTGACAATTGCTGCTCGGCGAGCCACACGCAGATAATAGGCGTCTGCGCGATCCGGGCGGAACGTTCGCCAAACGTCATTCACGGCAAGTGCCGAGACGGCGGTAACAAAAGTGTCAAGCGTACTCATCAGAGCCGCCACGACAGCAGCAATGACCAAGCCAAACACCCCGGGCTGGCAGACTTTTCGGGCGACGAGGACGAAGATATTTTTACCCAAATCCGCTTCGGTTTTATCTTGGTTGGAGCCAGGTTCAGCACCTTCTTCACCGGTTGGAGTTGAGGCAATTATCCCGTTGGAGACCATCGACCGTCCGACCCAGCCTGCTCCACCTACCGCAATCGCTGCGATGGGCATCAGCACCATCACGAAGCAGAGCATCGCCCGACGGCTGTCGTGGACCGACTTGGCTGACAGAAATCGCATCATCATACCTTGGTTGATGAAATAATATGCAAACGAACCCGTGATTGCGTCGGCCCAGAAGTCTCCCACGGAATGTAGTTGTGGTGGGTGATTAAATTGCGGGAAGGGCAAACGATTTTTTGCCGGCAATCCGTCCCAGAACGCGGTAAACCCACCAAGCTCGTGGATGCCCAGCAAGATTACCCCGAACCCTGTGATGAGCAGCAAAAGACCTTGCAATAAATCTGTCATCAATACGGACGTCTGACCACCAACGTGTAAATACAGGCCGGCCAGAATTGCAATGACAGTGGCCGCAGTGATAAGGCTCCAATTTTCAGATAGCTCCATGCCTAACAGCTCGTGGAGGACCGCGTTCCAATCGAACAGGGCGTTCATCACTAAACCGATTGTATAGAGATTAATGCCGACGAAGCCTTGCAGGTACAAAAGAAGAATCAGCAGCACCAGCATCCGGGTACGGCGGTTGAATCGTCGTTCAAAGTATTCGGGGATAGAGGCCATGCCACCGTAATAGATCACCGGTAACCAGACCACCAGAAACAGCGGTAAGACAAACCATTCGTTGGTGTAGGGAGTCATCGAGCAGAACCCGAAGTTAAACCCCATCTGGGAATACTGGACGAAGCTGTAAGATCCTACTAGGGTGGCCACACAAGAAAAACTGACAAGCCACCAACTGAATCGCTGGCCTCCCAAAAAGAACTCTTTTGTGGTCCGGGTGAACTTTCCAAACCACATACCGATGGCCACGATCATCGCGAAGTACACAATAATCACTGACCAGTCGAGAGGTGTCACGAAGACTTGCATAGGAAATCTTTAATTTTAATCAACCGGTGACGGAAGCGATCCAGATCGCATGCACTGACATGAAGGTGAGCAAACCCGAGATCAAAGCAATGAGCAATCGTCGGTCTGCCGCGAGGTTGAGTCGTAATGCTCCGGTGCGCACAAGCAGGATTAGACTGGCTGAAAATAACAGTCCACCGACAACATACTGATAAACAAATGGAAGCCAGGGAGTCATTTGCGATTCCATGGGGATTAGCAAAACGGGTTGCCTAGTACCATCAGAGAAAATAATGTTATCTTGTTGAATAACGTGCCAGGATTCTAATGGATGCTTTTGTCAATAGACATCCTAATCAATTCAAAATCCCTCGGTTCCTTGCTGTTTCAGGAAGGTTGGTTCTGTCTGTCGGGTTTGAAACTTCATCAGATCCAGGCTTGAACCGTCAACGATTCTAACATGGAGTTTTCCCCTGTCTAGCGAGCCTCTCTTTTAAAATGCTTGCCTGGCTTCCAATCCCAGGAATCCTTGACCGTCCAGGGTGGCAGCGTGGCCTTGAAAGATCACTGCCCGGTTTAGTGCCGAGGCCATTGGCTAGGCGGTCAGTTCGTCAACGACAGTGCCATGGACGTCGGTCAAACGAAAGTCGCGGCCAGCGTGGTGATAGGTCAGTTGCTCATGGTCGAAACCGAGCCAATGAAAAATGGTGACATGAAAACGCACCTGCTGACCTTGTTCTCGATGGCAAAATAACCCAGTTCCTCGGTAGTGACGTAGGACGTACCACCCTTGATTCCACCTCCCGCCAGCCAGAGTGTGAAGCCGTAGGGATTGTGGGCAAGGCCGTCGCCTTGTGCAACCGGAGTACGTTCAAATACTGATCCCGGAAGGACGAGTGACGCATCAAGAAGACCACGATTTTTGAGATCACGAATCAATGCGGTGATTGGCTGATCCACTTGTTTTGCATTGCTCTCAGGTCCACTTTTCAGGTTACCGTGCTGGTCCCATTGATAGGAATGCGAACATTGAACAAAACAGACGCCTCGTTCCACCATTCGAGGTACAAGAAGGCATTGCCGACAGAAGTTGTCTGTCGGGCCACCACCGACTCCATGGGCAGCTAACGTATGCTCAAATTAGCACCTCCGAATGGTTAGGGTACTTCCCTGGTGCCGCTGGACCGGTTGAGAACTCAAATCCGTATCAAGACTGAGGCGGTTGTCCTTGTTTTTTTGTTCGAATGGCTCGTGTGGCTCAGCGTGAATCTTTTGTGTGGACACAGCCATATGGTATTTCGGTTTCAAAGAGTCACTCTGTCCTTATGCTGAAAAAAGATTAATATCGTGTGAGTCCACCGAAGAAACCTGGGCCGTTACAGAAGAATAGTTCAATCAGTTTCCTTTACCCATTACCCACACTATTGCCAATGAACAATACACCTTATTTCGCATCACTGCTCCAAAAATCCCGGCCCGTGTATTGGATGCACGAATTCGAACGGGCTGCTGCTGGGGCTTATCATATCGATGACTGTGGGAGGCTTTACGAATGTGTATTTTGCCCTCCGCACGTACCGGTGTTAGAGACCATGAAGAGCACCTGCAACAAGATCTGGGCTATGGTGGGTGAGAAACTGAACTCTGAATTCATGGTATTTGATCGTGTGACCAGTTTTGCTTGCATGCATTTTTCGTCTGACCAGGAACGTCGTGTCGATTGGAATATGACGATCGATTTATGAAGGCAACCCTTGATGACCTTTACGGTTTGGGTTACAAGTTCCAGTGTGAGACTTAGACGTTATTGGGGGTTGCTGACAATGCGATATTGAAAGCGGCTCAACGTCTCAAGGTCAGTGGGGCCATGATTGGTCTCGAAGAGGAGCACGGTAACTTGTACGACATTCTCGATACGTGGACGAACGTTTTCGAAGTGAGTCCCATTCGCAGCACCTATTACCAATCATGAAAATCAACGACTACTTATATCTTGTGGGTGCCGAACAATTTGGCCTCAGTCATCCGTTAGACTGCAATTGTTATTTACTCGACGGTGGCGGCGCAAAGGTTCTCGTCGACACGGGCACTGGAATGGGTGCGGCAGATATACTGGCTAACATGAGCGCGCATGGATTTCAGCCTCGAGATTTGACGCACATCGTTATCACCCATGTTCATCTTGGGCACTGGGGGGCAGGCACTGAGTTGAGGGAAGCGACCGGTGCCAAAGTGTACGTACCTGAGCTGCAGCATCGTTTAATGTTGAATATTGACGAAGACTACACCATTGTGCAGAACTTTAAATTTGGACGGTATCCAGCCGGATATCATCCCACACCCTGTGTGCCGGACGAAACGTTTGGCGATGATGACTCCATTCAGGTAGGCGACATTGAGTTGCAGACAATCCTGGTCCAGGGGCATACCAAGGACTCGACGTGTTTGTATTTTACCCACGACAATCAACGGGGGTTGTTCTCAGGAGATGTTGTTTTCTACGGAGGCGCACTGGGCCTGATCAACGCTGACGGGTGCAGCCTGAAGGACTACCGTCGCGACATTGAGAAAATTGACCGACTAAAAGTAGATATGTTGTTTCCAGGACATGGCGTTTTTATTCTGCGAAACGGCTACAAGCATATTAACCGTGCCGCCAGGAAACTCGCCGACTTTGTCATGCCCGAAACGTTCTTTGAAACGAACGAATTTTCGTGGGATCGCGAGTACTTCACCACGATGATAGAAGAGGATTCACCGGCAGCAGAGGATTCTCAATCTGGTTCTAACTGACTCGGCTGGTTGCGCGTAATGCTCACGATGACTGGGTGGAATTTCTGGCTGCTGAATATAGTTTTGGACGCTGTCATCTTCTTGATGTGGTGTTGTCCGGACCTGATCGGTTTAAATCGCGTTACCCATGAGTTCCATGTGTCATCTCCAGGTTGATACTACGTCAACAGATCTCGACACGACAAGCCAAGGTTGTGCAGCGCAGAACGCGGATTGTAAAACACAAGATGATCAATGTGAGGTGCGGCCGAATGTAAAAAAGGAAAAAGATAGCAAGCACTCCGATGGTTGCAACCCATTGCGTATTACGAAGATAGGCGGTAAATTGCTGGATAGTGTGAGAGTTTGCAGTGCCTCAGCCCCCTTAGCTCAATTGGCAGAGCAACTGACTCTTAATCAGTAGGTTTTAGGTTCGAGTCCTAAAGGGGGCATTTTTGCCAGCGTTCTTATCGAGTCGCACACCATCGCCTAAGTTCCTAATTTATAATGGCTTGGGCGATTCTTCTTGCGCGGGTGGCTTGGTTCGTTCATCGCACCGTGTCGCATCGCCCGCGCACCGTTTCGCGTTCTGCGCGCTGCGCCTGGCGCTGCGCGGATTTTGCCCATC
>CAYMUR010000065.1:23344-31271 GCA_964393615.1 uncultured Pirellulaceae bacterium | reverse complement strand
TTTCCGATAAAGTACCTCCATCCATAAGACTTAAAACAAAAATGCCATATCTCGCAAATCTATGTAAACTGGAACCCGCAAGTTGAAACCATGAGGGCCTTGGACACAGCGGTTCAATTAAACAGCGTCCTGGCATGATCATCCTGTCACAGCCATCTTATTAACCCCTATAGTCATCGTTTGCATCGCCTGAAAGACGTCGACGATAGCCGGGTTATCGAACAAGACCATACCCCGGTTTTTTTCCTGCGACGATCTGCCTGCCCCTTCACGCTTCCCTACCTCATTCTCCAAAGATCCCGTTCGTCGACAGTTAACCGTTGTCGAACGGATTCAATTTGATCCCGGTAACGCCGGGCATCGACAGGATATCCAGCCGTGGGGCGCAGACCTGGAATCTGATCACACCAAAATGAGTTAAAGGCGCGCATCGCTGCTTCCCGCAGATACTTCGCCGTGACCGATGCTAGCGCGGCAGGTAGGAACGATTCTCCTCGTGCCTGAAAACAAAATTCAACTCGCTGGCCGGCAGGCCCCCAACGATAAAGACTCTCTGTCGCCCCCTCCGCATGGATTTCGACCAGGTATTCGGGAAACGTCTGTTGCAGCAACGCTCCATAGCGATTTCGGCCTCCATGTTTATCACAAAGTACATAGATTGGCTCCGCGTCCACACCCTGGTCCAATTCGCCGAGCAACCGCCGTACCAAGGACAACGTCGTGAGTGACAACAGAGTCGATTTATTTCCGTGTATTCCGATCAAGTCGTTAAAGGTTCCGGGAAAAACGGCCGTCGAGGCAATAGAAATCAGCCGGACGTGACTGCTGTCACACGTTCTCTGCAACAACTCTGTCAAACTGGTAATTTCATTGACGTCACTGGCAAGCGGAAGGGCACACTGAAAGTCACGGTACCAGGGTAGTGTCGCTCGAGTTGGTTTCGATTCGGGTGCCAATTCATCCCATAGCTGCTGCCAACTGGTAACCTGCTTGCCAAGTAATCCCAAACATGACAATAAGGCGCGTTCCAACAAACGTAATCCACTGGCAGGGCGATACAACACTTTCGAATCGGCGATCGCGATACGTTCATAATGTGTTGAGGTAGACGGAGTGCGGTCAACAGCGGCGGCCAAATGACGATACAGATCAAGGTCTTGATCATCACCTAGAACTCGCCAAACTGTCCCGCAAACAACTAAAGGACCCAAATTTGGACCATAGCCCGCCTCATCCATTCCAATCAGATATGCCATAACTTGGTCAACGACAATCCATTTCCTGAAACGTCACCACTAAACTACGGAAAGCACATCTCCTGCTGAAACATCAGGCAGGCCAGTGTGCTTCCAACTGAGCCCATTCGTAGGCCGATACTTCCAACTTTATAGAACCACTATCCATTTCACAATCAACAATCTGTTCACCCTGAAAGTTTATTTTTCTTGCTCGCCCGACATCACGGTAAAAACTCAAGCTACAAGATGTACGACGACCTTCGGTCTCCAACAGCCTCACACGAAATCCGCATACACTCCCTTGGTCATAAAGTGGTTCCAAGCTGGTCAACAGTATATTCTTTGCCGTTGCATGAAAGAACCAACCGGTCGACGTAGGAACAGGTGGACCGGAAATATTTTGCAGGGCAATCGGAGGCAGTACCAATCCAATCGCTTCGTGGAGTGGATGCGTAAGATCAAGTCCAATGCCAAGATGAAAATTGCGTTTGGCCTCCCCTTGGACAACCGCCAAAGTATCAAGGTATGTGGGCCCTGTGCGTTGATGAAATGGTAATCCGCCAGTCAAGATCGCCGTGCGCCCGTTCGCTGCATCAATTTCGACAAAAGAATTTGCCTCGAAACGTTTCGCTTCGGTCCACTGACGTGACCAGGCAACATCACGACAGAGTAAGGAAGATTCTTCGCTCCAGGCAAACCTCACGGCATAGTACGATTCCCACGGATTGTCTCCGAGAGGACTGTACGTCTCAAACTCAACATCTAACAAAAGTACGCGACTACCACGAGGCAATTGGTAGATTTGCCGGTAAGTCGCATGCGTATTACCGTCCCGATCTACCAACCGGCCTTCACATGTAATCTCACCCAATGCAGCCGTCGCACACGTTACGGCAACACGATCCGCTACCATGTCCGAATAATGTCCTGCACGTTGTTGACCGGACCCTGGCCGAGCTGTTGTGGCGCGGTACGCCAATTGCTGAGAGAGACGGTTTCCACGATGCTTAAAATCATAGAGGGCTTTAAGCGTTCCTTGCTGCGGATCAAGCACAACTTCCATGTACTCATTACGCAGAATATTATTCTCGGCTAACGGTTTCGAAATCACATCGGATGCCTTGGTTCCGTATGGTAACCAAGCAAAACCTACCGCAGGAAGATCGACGATAGTCTGTGCGCGATTTGCACCAAGCCCTGTGCAATAAACGGGTGGCTGTACAGAGGCAAACTGTTGATCCGCCGTCTCCACGCAAACACGTCGTGGAAATCCACATGGATTCCAGAGCAACATACCATCCTCAGCATGGCCCTTGTCACGCGGTAACAGGCCCGACAAAGAAGCAAAAGCAGCATATAGACCTGGATCTGCTGGCTTCTGTGCAAACCGTTCTTGTTGTGCCGATTCTTCTTGAAACACGGGGTCTTTCTCGACAGACTGCTGAATACCTGCCAAGATATCATGGAGACCCTGGGTCACTCCTTTCGCATTTTGTTGTGCTGTAGAACAGAAACGATCTACCCATTGTGAGATCGGTGTCTCAGACTTCCCAGCGACGGCTTGTCGCAAATAAGGTTGCCGATATTGATCGACATCAAACCGACCGCTGTGGGCGGCATAATCTGTCTCTTGCAAATAATCGGTAAGCGTCACTAATTTCCCCAGAACAGGAACATAGTTTGCGATCCGACGCAAATCATCGCAACCGATTGCGGTTTGACCCGGCCAATGGGCTAAACAAACCGTGGCCAGGTGATCCAGATTCATTGTATCGCCCAAACAATTTGCATAATAAAGAAACGTTTCACTTCGTGACGCATCGACGGGCACACGGCCGAATGCTTCGATCGTAGATCCGTCCACGCCTTCCCAATAAACCTTTGCCTCATCGGGTTGGGGAAACTGGCCATCATCTAGTGTTGCATGCAGTGCACCTACAAAGCCAAGTTTATCAAGCAGCTGTGGTAGAAAGGGCGTCAATCCGTATCGTCGACGTCCAAAGACAACAGGTCGATGCCCCAAAAGCTGGTGATAAATATCCAATCCTCGCTGGCAGTTCTCCAGGATCGTTTCCAGCGAACAAAGTGGAAGCGGCAATTCTTCATATTCGCCACCAACCAGAGTCGCTCGCCCTGCATCGAGCGATTCACGAAGTGCCAGCAATGCAGCCGGAGCCTCGATCGACATCTGCTCTACGGTACGCGCAGACAAAAGTACGCTCTTTGGTGAATCGGATTTCAGTTCATTCACCAGGGCCGGGCCCATGGTCGTCGGGCCAACAAGTAGCAAATCTAAAATGTATGCATCGACAGGATAATAATGGTCCCGTGCTTGGGCCAGCGCATCAAAACAGTGTATCAAATGATCACGTGCTACTGCCCCCTCATCGGACAAAGCTGCACCGGCAGCCAAAACAGCCTGCTTTTGAAAATAACCACGGTCAAGCGTACTGGAATACTGCAACTTCTGGGTTAATAACTCAACCTGTAAAAAACAATAACCGAGTGCAAGAAAATCGTTAGCAAGGTCACTGTCCCACCCCTGATAATGATCATCAAAACGTTGCAACAAATCTCGTACGATTTCCCCACGGTTTGACTGGCCGTCAAAAATCACAGCACCTTTGCTTACTGCTTCTGCACGCCATGTGGCCTCGTTTTGCGTTTCGCTCGGCACTGGAATTGCGACAACAGACTGCTCCGCATCCGCTGCCGGGCTCGTCGTGGTTTGCCATTTTGGAATTTTACCGGTGGCATGCAATAATGTGGGATGCCACAGGGCAGACCAATACGCCAAAAGAGAAGCAGCGTCCTGTCCGGTCAAACCGGACGGGATTTTTTCCAACTCTTCTCCCGGCCAAATTGCGAGCAGTTGCTGAAAACTCATAAACTCATCCTGAAACCACCGAGCGGATTCAGCACAAAGTGCCAAACCAACCTGTCGTTTGTCATTCTAAAACTGAACCTGAAAGATACCAATGATCCGGCTGGATTACAGCAAACGGAAACGGTAGCGACGGAGAAACAAATGTCACCGCAAAGCCGATTTCGATAGAATAACTGAATAACCGTTTCACCCGTTATAGCTGGTCACATAGCCACCTAGATTCATACCGCACCAACCCACAATAACGCTTGTTCCAGTTCTCGTCGAGGGATACAAATCCTGACATGCTTGAAACCTGCCGTGGAGAACAGAGAAAGTAGGTATTCATTGACATTTGACCCCCCTGAGCGATAGAATAGAACTAAAGTGAAAGAGGCCTTAGTCTATACGTTACGGTTCGGTATTCCACCAACGGACACATGGATTCCACCAACGGACACATGGGCTGGGCATTGGAAATTTTCAAACCACAGTCTGCGGAACAGACAGAAGGAACCAGCTCGACATGGCCAAAAGTGGTGCTGTGTGGGGTATTGAGATTGGTCAATGCTCTCTGAAAGCGCTTCGTTGCGCAATTTCTGAAGACGGTCAAACTCTGTCCGCGCTGGCCTTTGACCATATCGAGTATCCACAAATACTAAGTCAAGCGGATGCCGACCCCGTCTCTCTTGTACGCGAAGCCCTAACACTGTTTTTGTCTCGCAACGAAGTTCGCGGTGACCGAATTAGTGTGGGTGTACCTGGCCAAAGTGGCTTGGTCCGCTTTATCAAGCTGCCCCCGGTCGAGTCAAAAAAACTGGCTGCCATTGTCAGCTACGAAGCAAAACAACAGATTCCATTTCCGCTGGAAGAAGTCATCTGGGATTATCAAAAAATGCCTGGTGGAAGCGAGGAAGAAGGCTTCTCCCTGGAAACCGAAGTTGGCTTGTTTGCAATGAAACGCGATCAGGTCTTTCGAGCTATCAAGCCATTAGAGACGGTTGGGATCGAGTTGGATATCATCCAACTCGCGCCACTGGCACTTTACAACTTTGCCGTGTTCGATCAGATGCCTGACTTGCCGCCGCCTGTCGAATACGACCCTGACAATCCTCCCGATTCAATCGCTCTTATCTCTGCCGGTACAGATTCCACCGATCTGGTCGTCACCAATGGCTACCGCGTCTGGCAGCGCAGTATACCCCTAGGCGGAAGCCATTTCACCAGGCAATTAACCAAGGAGTTAAAACTTACCTTCGGCAAAGCAGAACACTTGAAACGCAACGCCCACGAAGCCCAGGACTCCAAGGCTATTTTTCAAGCAATGCGGCCAATATTCAAAGAATTTGTCACCGAATTGCAACGCTCGATCGGGTACTTCGAAAGCCTCGATCGCAATGCGAACATTTCAAACATTATCATTTTGGGCAACGCATTCAAGCTACTTGGCCTGGGACAATACGTAGAAAAAAGTTTGGGGATTCCACTACAACGGTTCGAACAACCACAACGATTGACTGGCTCGAGTGTTGTTTCCACACCAGCCTTTGCAGAAAACGCATTAACGTTTCCCGTATGTTACGGCCTCTGCGTACAAGGACTTGGCCAATCACAGATCCATACCAACTTGGTTCCACCTGAAATCATACGCCGCCGGATCATTCGTCAGAAAAAGCCTTGGGTTGTATGCGCGGTGGCTGCCCTCTTAATGGGGCTGATGTGTCATTACTTTTTCACCTGGAATGCATGGTCCAAGGTACGTGAGAACCTCTTCAGCCAAGTGTTGATTAACGCAAAAAGCATTCAGCAGAAAAGCCAGGGGTTGCAGAAAATCGACCAGGAAAAGATCAAGCAATACGAGGATTTGAAAACTATCGGCGATGCAATCGTGATGGATGACGAAGGCCGACGACTGGTTCTGGAGTTATTGAAGGCCATCTACACTGCTTTGCCAACAGCCCCAAACTCCCAGGCCGGGGAAGCTTTCCAGAGGCCATACGATAAACGGCCTAACCTGTACATTGAAAACGTAGACTCACAATTCTTTTCGGACCTGACCTACTGGTGGAACGAAGATATTGAAAATCACTACCTAACGGGCAAGCGGCGCCTGGACTTGGAAGAAGACCCTTCTGACTTAGGCGATGACAAGTCAGCGAACGTGGATTCAAACGCAGCGGGACCATTGACGTCCAACCCGAATGGTCCACAAACCGCTGGCACTCCAAATCCAACGTCGTCCAGTTCACTCGATCCTAACGGTGTTCCTGTGACCAGCCCCACCACGTCGTCAAGTACTGGCAACAAAAATCGTCTGGAAGGACCAAAAGGCAAAGGGTGGGTTTTCGAACTGACAGGTTATCACTTTTACAACAGCGAACGAGGAAACAAGGGGCATGAATATGTCCGAAATACTTTGATCCTCAATCTTCTAGAAGGCACCGTGGAATTACCCGATGGACCTGATGGCATGCCGGTTGCCATCAAGATGGAAGAGTTAGGAATTCGTTTTCCGGTGCTCATTTTTGCACCGCCCATTTACAAAGTACGGATGCACAACCCCGAATACACTTTAGAAATCGCGATGCAGGAGCGCGAGTTGGCCCTGTCTCGGGACACTGAAGAAATACCCATTGACGAATTCAATTTCCCGCCGAAAGAAGTCGATGTTTCGCGTTGCGATTTTGTTATCCAGTTTTGCTGGCAAGAAACTTCTGCGTCGAAACGGCTTGAACAACGTCTCGAAAAAGAACAAAAAACAAACGAGATCGAGAGTCACAATGAAAACACGGATGCCATGGCTCCCAGCGGTGTCGGGAAACAAGAAAGGCAGTAGGCATGGAAAATGTATTCACATTTCTCAAGTGGTTAAAACAGAACCATTTTTGGGTGCTAAGCGTTCTGGCCACAATGCTTGCAATGGCCACCTGGTTCATTGCAACGAATAGCCTTTCTGAGGCTTACGAAACAGAGCATTCGAAGATCAAAGGGGAAAGAAACAAGGTCCGCAACATTGCTAGTGAACTGAACCATGTTAACGATAACGTACATCAGGGAATGGATGTCGAAATCAACAAACGCCGTGAAAGCGTAAAGGCTGCGTGGGAAACTAAATGGAAAAGTTATGAGGATCTGCTCGTATGGCCCGAAGCATTGACAGAAAAATTCCACCTCGCTATTGGCCGCTTACCGCAAACTGAAAAAATCCAATTTACTGACAAAGAACAACTTCACCAAGGCTTACGTGAAGAGTACCGAGACTACATTAAGCATGAATTACCTAAACTTGCCAAGATCATCGGCGCCGCATGGACCGCAGACTCAGAATCCGGAACGGGCCGTGGTATGTCGGCGATGACAAGGGGCAATTTAGAGACCGGCATGGGCCCGATGGGTGGCATGGGGCCGATGGGTGGCATGGGCCCGATGGGTGGCATGGGACCGATGGGTGGCATGGGACGCATGGGATCGATGAATGCGAGAGGTGCTGGTAAAGATTCGGAAATGGTTTCCTGGTCATCCGAAGACCAAGTGCACATTGAACAAGATCGGTTTGACTGGTCGAAACAGCAACCCCCCATACCCACTACCTTACAAGTACTCTATGCGCAAGAAGACTTGTGGGTTTTACAAGCTTTACTCGAAATCATTGCCGATGCAAATCGTGACGCCACAACCTATAGCAGCGCTGTCGTCAAAGGAATTTTATCACTCGAATGGGGCCGTGAAGCGGGTTATCTGCAGGGCCATGTTACTCCGGTTCAAACGGATGGTAAAGGCGGCAGAAAAGGTGGTTTCGCGGGTGGCATGGGAGGTGGCATGG
>CAYMUR010000065.1:0-23244 GCA_964393615.1 uncultured Pirellulaceae bacterium | reverse complement strand
GATGGTAAAGGCGGCAGAAAAGGTGGTTTCGCGGGTGGCATGGGAGGTGGCATGGCTGGTGGCATGGGAGGTGGCATGGGAGGTGGCATCGCAGGTGGCGCAGGACCCGCCGGTGGTTCAAAAACAGGAGCCGGACCGCAAGATTTCAATTCCAAGCACGGCTTTACCTCACTCGGCAACGAAATGGAAATTCTCGATCCGGCGGAAGCGCGGTATGTTGATGAGAATTTTGAAGCGATGACTGCTGCTAATCTTCGAAATCTTGCTGCTGGAAACAATCCTTCTAATTTGAGCCTCGCTGTCGCTAAACGGATGCCAGTGCGAATGCGACTACTGGCCGACCAGCGCAAGCTACATGACCTTTTGAGCGCTTGTGGAAATTCCTCCTTCGTAGTCCAAGTACGGCAACTGCGTTTTGACCCAGAAACAACAGGTGGAACCAGCAGAAATCAGCGTGGTGGGGGATTCGGAGAAATGGGGCGGGGTGGAGGAGCCATGAGGAGTTTTGGTACCGCAACGGCTGGCTCCGCGACTGGCATGGGTAGTGGCAGTGGCAGTGGAGCCCCAATCGAAACTTACGATCATCTCATTGAATTATACGGAATTATTTATATCTACAATCCGGTGGATGAGAAGTTACTGGGATATGACCAAGCAACCAACCTGTAACTCCATTCTCATGAGCCAAACAATCAAATGTCACCTCCGATTTCGGCTTAAGGTCATCGTCGGCGTGAACCTATGACGCGAAAACTCTCATAAGTTCATCTCGCAATTAACCCGAACAGGTCTGAATTATGAAAGTCAAATTTTCTCTCAGTGGCGAAAGTATCCAGCAATTTTTTGTGGGGCACTGTGAAAAATTAGGCCTCGCCCTGATCGGAATTTTATGTATTGGCCTGATATACAAAGGCTATTCGCGAGAAGTTTCCAAGATCACCCCCGAGGATATCCAAAACATTAACGATCAGGCCCAACAAAATATCCAGAACACTACGTGGAGCAACGTCAAGACAGAACGTGTCCAGGAGATCGATTTTCAGCAAAAAGCCGAAAATGTGTTGCAGCCAATCAGTTCAACAGTCTATCAAATCGGACCGCTGCGAGAATTAATGGCCAAGCCACAAACCAAGCGGATTGACCCGGAACTCTATGCCGTTGAAGAATTGGAAGTCGTCGCCGGATTTGGACCGATCGCTTTGCGTGATCGAAACCGTTCCAAAAACAGCAAAACTGGAATTGGAATGGGAGCTGGGCTGGGATTGGGAGGCGCTTTTTTGTCTCCAGAAGAAACCGAAGATGGAGTGATACTTCTCAGGCAGCTGGACACGTCTGAACGTCAAAAGTTCGAGGGCAAGCAGGAGAGAGGTAGTTTTTCAGGTGTATCCAGGGGTGGTTTTCAATCCGGTGCTGGCAATAAAGCCGAAGCGCGTTCCTTTGTGTCGGTTCTAGGCCTCGTTCCTATTCGTCGCCAAATGAACGAATACGACCGTTGCTTCAAAGAGGCAGACGGATACCAACAACAGCGTGACACACCAAACTATGTCTATCATTATATTCGTCGTCGAGAAATTGCCTCCGATGGAACACCTGGCAAGTGGAAAGAAGACTTCAACGCTAGAAAGGCAGTTACCATTGCCAATCGTTGGCCCAACCCCGCACCAGAGATTGCTGAACCAACGTATTTGTTCCAAACAGGGGGTGCTGGTGGACGTGCTATGGGGATGGGAATCGGGATGGAACGTGGCGGCGCTTCCGTGTGGGGAAAATCCTGGCCTGGACTTCATTGGCCTCTACCTCCACTGCTGCTGGGAAATATTAAACCCTATGCGCTTCATTCCAAAGTGCCAGCCATGCAAACCCAAACTGGTTTCATGACTGGTGCACAAATGGAGCAAGAAGAATTCGACCCAGAAGAGATCACCGAAGACGCACCCGACGAACTGAATTTACCAAACAATCGCAGAACACCGCTTGGGAATGGAATCATGGGCGGAAGGTTCGAGTCGATGGGTCCCTCAGCAGGTGGTATGGGAATCGGCCGAGGGAATGGGCAAAACTCCCAGATCGCTGATTTCTACCTGTTTCGCGTTTTCGACTTTGAAGTTGTCCCAGGAACCACCTACCAGTATCAAGTCCGAATCTTACTGGAAGACCCTAACAATCCGAGAAATCCAGGCTTTGCTCCACCCGAGAACGTATTGCATTTAGATGTTGTGAAACGTCGACGGGAGTCAAAAGACAAAAAGCTTAAGTACTTCCGATCTACCGAATGGAGTGAGATCAGCTCGGCTGTCACGGTGCCAGATGGCCGTAGTACTTTCGTTGGTACACCACAACCCTTGCGAACATACACATTCAATCAGCTGAAATATGACAAAGGTCCGACACATGCCAAAGTAACCGCGGTCGTTTGGGACAGCGAAAAACAACACAACGTGTTTCATTCCGAGACGGTCACCCGTGGCTCGGCCCTAAATTTGAAAGGCAAAGATTTTATGGCCATTCATCCAGCATCCGGGAGCGTACGACAAATTACCGAGGACTACAACCTGCGGACCGACATGTTCATTCTGGACCTGCGTGGGGGACACGACTTGCCAGGACGTGAATCGGAACTTCTTGAAACTGCTGAAATGTTGTTGCTGAATGCCGATGGCCAACTGTCGTTTCGGCGTGAGACGGACGATTATGCGTTACAAAGTGGCTACGACATTGATGTCAACGATGCAATACGACAACGAAATCAACGAGAACTCATGGGACCGATGGAAGGTGGTTTCGGGCCTCAAGATCCTGGTAGACCTCGGCCAGGAAGCGGAAAAGGTCGCTCACAGCGCAAGAAAAAACGTTAACGATCACCACAACACCCATATGACCGCCGTTGTTTGATTGACACTTTGTGGATGCCAGCATGTAGCGCAACGCTGCACAACCTCCCAAAACCACAAAGTAACATCAAAATTCTAATGACTGGCTAGTATTGCCAGCTTACTGTTGCCAGCTTCTCAATGGTCACAATTTGTATAAATTGCACTTGACCAAATACCTAGCGACCTCTATTCCTGTCGCTCCCTTCTGTCAGCTTTTCGGACACATTATATGGATTTCGCCTTGTGACCTCGTATGTCGCATTTATATTTTTCAAAACGGAACGGCGAACAGTATCGTTACCTTCATAGAGAAGAATCAAGTCATGGCGCGCAGGGATCGTTTGTCAGCCAGCGGTAAAACACACCGCACATGGCTCATTAAAACAACAAAGAAAACATGTGACTGTCGATTATTGCAAATCGGTATTGCAGGATGTGTGATCCTTTGTTTGACAACTACTGCAAACATTGTTGTCCAGGCAAACACACTGATCCACCATACGGTATCGACATCACAACTTGTCCTAGGACAAGTTACAAACCCACCGCAGACTCCCGAAAGCAAGGCTCGTAGTCGCCTGTTTCCACCATTCTTTCGCCGTAACAAACAACTACCCGCCGCGTTACCGTCCGATCCTTTACAGATAACGCAAGACCAGCCACTGACCAATTCGACTGATCTTGCCCGGCTGCGCGCCAACGATTATCTGGAGAAAGGTCGTGCCTCGCTATCGCAAGGAAATCTCAGTGGAGCGGTCGCGTGGTATCAAAAAGCCGTTGCAGAAAATGCATCCTTCGGTCCCAATGATTACAGACCAGAACAGTTACTGCAAGAACTCAAGACTGCGGGAATACACAATCTTCCCACCAATCCTGATGCACTCAATCCACCAACGATCCAGCCCCCTTCGCATCGTACGGCTGATTTTCCTTCTCTGGTAAACACCGAATCCTTTGATTCCCCAGGTAGAGCCATTCCCACCCTTCTGCCCGACCCCCAGAACATTCCTAATGCATTCGCATTCTCACCAAGGCCCGGTGAAATCTTAAACCCAGCTGTTACTGGCCCGGGAAGCTTCCCAACAAGCCAGAACGCATTGGCAATTCCACACACAGTTCACAATAACATTAAAAACCATGGTAACATTAAAAACCGTGGTTTGCTTTTCGAAGCCAGACTGGCACTCGCCGCCGGTCACGTCGGCCGAGCTAACAACCTGGCTCAACAAGCGAAGAATACTGGCGTTACGTCTCCTTTACACCGAGACACACCACAACGAGTCACAGCACTAATCCGCCAATATCACCAATTGGGAAAAACACCGTCCACTACCAATCCAGCAGAAACCAATTATCAACGAGCGAATTTATACATGCAACAAGCTGAGGGCTTGTTGGACTATGGAGATCTTGAAACCGCCATGCAATTGGCAAAGCAAGCCGAAGCACAGCAGGCGAGTTTCAGCGAAACAGAAAAGTCTCCTGCACAGTTGATTCAACGAATCAGCCTTTCGATCGCCACCAAAGGACAGTCGAAATCATTCGGCCCAGCTGCTCCAGTACCACATGCTACCAACGCCATTTCGGGAGATTCAGCGGCAAGTACAACCCTCCCCTTTGATAGGCAACCTGAAGTCATCCGTTCCAATAGTGTAACACCAGTCCCGCGTTCCTCGAACAACGTCGCCCAGGCTATCTACGACCCGGCGACTGACCAAACACACAATGAATCAGCAACAGCATTGGTCATCGAACCGGCGATAGGCCAGGATTATCCGGTCGGACAAATTATTCAACAAGGTGAGCGGGCACTTGCCGACAACCAATTGAACATAGCCAAATCACATTTTCTGCGGGCGCTTAACCGCGGTGACCAACTGAATCCGTCACAAAAACAGCAATTGGAAGACCGTTTACAGATTGTCAATGCCAGATCCGTGTCAACGCAAGATAACCTGGAAGAACCATCTTCCTTGTCAGACACTGAAACGCGCCGCGCCGTGGCTTGGCGTCAATGGATTAACGAAATCGCTTACCAACAACGCCAAGCACAACGACTGGGGCAAGAAGATCCAATCGCTGCACTTGACACACTCAAAGACCTACGTGAACGAGTCAAACAATCCGAACTGACACGTAACGAAATCCAAACGCTTGTGGCAAGAGTGGATGTTAGTATCGGCCGACTGGAAAAATATATTGGCGAAAATCAAGCTGACATTGAACTCGACCAACAAAACAAACAGGTCAAAAACGAAATTAATCTGAATCGTCAAAATCAGGTTACCTCACAACAGAAACTCGCCCAACTGGTAGAAGATTTCAACGAACTGCTCGAACAGGAACGTTACTCCGAAGCAGAGCTACTGGCTCGCCAAGCACGGCAAATTGATCCTGAAAATCCTGTGACCGACATGATGCTTTGGAATGCAAAGTTCATTAAGCATCACGCGCGTAATCTCCGCATCAACGAGTTGTCTGAGGAAGGATTTGATGCGGCCATGGAAGGTATAGAGCGAGCAGGAATCCCCTTTAATACGGAGGTCCCGTTCCAATTTGGAGACCCAAGAGACTGGAAAGATATTAAGGAACGACGTAGCAAAAACGACCAGCAAACCCGTTACACCAAAGCCGAATTAGAAATTCAACGTCGTCTCAAAACACAAGTCGAAGTACGGTTCGACAACCGTCCATTACAGGAAGTCATGAACACGCTGGCAAAACTGGCGAACGTGAATATCTTTCTTGATCCGCGGGGTCTGGCTGCCGAGGCGGTAACAACCAACGAACCCATTGACATTAACTTGACGGGAAATCCAATTTCACTGCATAGTGCCCTGACGTTGATCCTGGAACCTCTCGGTTTAAACTATGTAATTCAGAACGAAGTACTCAAGATCACCAGCGCACAGATGCGTGACTCGGATGTTTTTTCGAAAGTGTACATCGTGGCTGATCTGGTAACGCCGATCCCCAATTTCAACCCCAGCTACAATATCGGCCTACCAGCCGCCATTCAATCCGCACATCAGGCAATCGGATACGGTAACTCAGCCGGAGCTTACAATTCCCCCTTAGCCATGGCAGCGGCCGACACAACGCAACCGGACCAGGCACAAAATCCCTCCACCCTGGCACAAATGCTGGCTCCCGGTATGCCTCTACCAGGACAGTCGGGAGGGGTACGTGGACCCATGGGATTTGGGCCGGGAGCTCCCGGCGGTGCCGCCGAAGCAGACTTTGAGTCCCTCATCGAATTGATCACGACTACCATCGCACCCGACTCCTGGGACGAAGTGGGTGGTCCGGGTGCCATTCAGGAGTTCGAAGGGAACCTCAGTCTGGTCATCAGTCAAACGCAGGATGTACACGATCAGATCGCTGATCTGCTGGAACAACTTCGGCGTCTGCAAGATTTACAAGTCACCATCGAAGTCCGGTTTATTACCCTGGCAGACGACTTTTATGAACGACTCGGTATCGATTTCGATTTCGACATCGAAGACAACACCGGCCGTGGCCAGGCCGACGCACTGGATGCCATGGGGAAAGACGACGGCCCCAGTTTATCGGTCGGTTTAAATCCTACAACCGGCTTGCCAACTGCCGATCTTGATCTCAAATTTAACCAAGGTAGTTTTGGTGGTGCGATCCCCGCATTCGGTGGCTTTGATCCCATGACTGCTGCCACGTTTGGTTTTGCCATTTTAAGTGATATTGAAGCTTTCTTTGTCATTTCAGCAGCACATGGTGACACGCGGACAAATGTCATGCAGTCTCCCAAAGTCACCTTATTCAACGGACAGCAAGCGTCCGTGATGGATATCACCCAAAAACCGTTTGTGACAAGTATCATTCCCGTGGTAGGCGATTTTGCTGCTGCCCATCAACCGGTTATTACCGTACTCAGTTCGGGAACCCAGCTAAGCGTCCAGGCAGTCGTATCGCCTGACCGCCGCTTTGTACGTCTCACCTTGGTCCCGTTTTTCAGCCAAATTGGACATGTGAACACCTTTACCTTCAACGGGCGAACCAGTTCCAACTCGGGAACCATGGCGGTTGATCCGACAGATGACGAACAAAATGTTCAGAACGAAGTGGAAACCATTACCGAAGGAACCACGGTGCAATTACCCGAATTTGCCTTCACAACCGTCACCACAACGGTAAGCGTACCGGACGGAGGCACCGTGTTACTGGGTGGCATCAAGCGTTTAAAAGAAGGGCGGACGGAAAAAGGCGTACCGATGCTCAGCAAGTTACCCTACATTAATCGGTTATTCACCAATGTTGGTGTGGGTCGCGAAGCGTCAAGCTTGATGTTAATGGTAACACCACGGATTATTATCCAGGAAGAAGAAGAAGAACTGCTCCTGGGAGGTGCTGCACCCTAAGAGAGTGTCAGGTCGGCGGGCAACCTTTACCGTGGCGTGTCGAATTATTGAGTCAATCTGCAAACCTTTTGGCTCGAGGCAGTCCTACGTCTGTATTCACATGTGTCGATTCCCAAAACGAAGACTCCATGCGACTGCAGAGGTTGGGTCCTTTTTCAGTAGAAGCATCGTAATCCTGCTACCTTCCTATTCTCTACGAAGTAGCCAGTCATTTCGATTGATTACCCAAACCCCTGCGCGGTTACAATCCTTTTAACTTACTGCCTGGTTCGTCGACAGCCACATCCCCCTCCTTCCGCAGCCATCCCATGACTACAAACATCTCGCGTCCCTGGTATCAACGTGTTGGCCCCGGTTTGATCACGGCCTGTGTCGTCATTGGTCCCGGCAGTATCTTGAGCAGTTCCAAGATCGGAGCTGCCGATGGATATTCCAAATCGTGGGTCGTTATCGCCGCGGTGATCTTTATGATGACGTTCATGCAAATGGGAGCTCGCTTGGGAGTGCTCACTGGCCGGGCACCAGGAGACCTGGTGGCGGAACGAGCAGGCCGAGGACTGGCCGCCTTGATTGGAATCGGTGTTTTTTTTATCTCTGCCGCCTTTCAATTTGGCAACAATTTGGGAGTACACTCGGCCTTTCAAAGCCTGGGAATCAACTGGATCTTCACGATCGTCCTATTCAACATTCTTTCCATCTGCTTCTTATTGTTTTTTAAGAACCTGTATGCCGCCGTCGAAAAATTAATGATGGCATTCGTAGCTTTGATGCTGCTTTCTTTTCTGCTGAACTTATTCTTTGCAGGCCCGGACCTAAAAGAGGCGTTGGCGGGTTTCGTCCCACAAACGAGCAGCATCCAAATTGAATTATTGGCATTGGTAGGAACCACGTTTGTAATCAGCGCCGCTTATTTCCAAGCTTACCTTGCCCAACAGAAAGGTTGGACTACGACCGAGTTACGTAGTGGCATGATGGATGCTCGCGTCGGTTCGGTGATCATGTGTTTGATCACCTTAATGCTTATTTGGACGGCAGCCGCAAGTCTACGAAATGCCGAGTTGACAAACGTCAAAGACGTCGCTCAAGGACTGAACCCTCTATTTGGTGGTATGGGAACACCGATTTTTTGTCTGGGTTTGTTTGCGGCGGCTTACTCCTCGTTCCTTATCAACTCAATGATTGGTGGATTTATTCTTTCTGACGGTTTTGGCTTAGGGTTCCGCCCAACGGACATCTGGCCCAAAAGGTTTACTATTTTAGTGCTGTTGACTGGCATGTTTGTAGCGTTGTACGTGATCCGAACTGGTGAGAAACCGGTCAATACGATTGTGTTTGCCCAAGCGTTGACCGTAATCGCCTCACCGTTGATGGCAGGCACTTTACTATGGCTTTGCAATCGCAAGGATTTATTAGGAGATCAGACGAATGGATTGATCAGTAATATTCTGGGCGGTCTCGGATTTCTACTGCTGTTATGCATGGCAGGATTCACCTTGCAATCAAAGGTCATTCCAGCAATCCTCGAGCAGTTGAGCCAGACCGTCCCCTGACGAAAAACAGCCACAACCCAGTTATTTCGAGCCTTGTAGCAGGAAGAGTAAAAGGCGACCTGTCCCTTGAAACGACTCCCTGTGACCTGTGTCATTTCTACCTTTGCCCGGCGTCACGCAACGACACTTTGGCGGTTGCAAAACGGCCACTGAGAATTCACCGTTGCCAACAGCTGAAAATCTCTCGGGAAATATCTCGTTGTAAACTTGCGCCAAGCTGTCACCCCGGGGCGGTCCTGCTGGTTTACCTCGTACCTTGTATATTGGATAATACAAAGGTCATTCATTTTATCCTTTTGCACCATAGGAAACGCTTCTATGTTCAAATTTCATCAACCGTCCCAACCCAACCATAAACACAACTCCACACAGAAAGGGACTTCGCTTACCCGTAACATTCAAAAGGCCCTCCTGGCTGTCGTCGGCGCATTTACGGTCTCATCGCCCGCGCTAGGTACTCAACCCAGCGTCTTGAACGGAGCAGTTCCCAACGACCGTCGTTTGAAACCACTTAAAGACCTGGACGGTTATTTTCCTTTTAACCCCCCAACTTCAAAACCAGAATGGGAGCATCGCGCCAGTCAAATTCGCCAGCGAATGCAAGTTGCCATGGGACTATGGCCGATGCCCACACGGACGCCACTGCACACAGTCATCCATGGCCGAATGGAACTGGATGACTACAGCGTGGAAAAGGTTTACTTCGAAAGTATGCCAGGGTTCTACGTGACCGGCAATCTCTATCGTCCTCTGGGAAAATCTGGTCAGCTACCCGGCGTCCTCTGTCCCCACGGCCATTGGAGAAATGGACGTTTTTATCGGCTCAACGATGAACTACTGCAAAAAGAATTGGACCAGGGAGCCGAACAGTTCGAACAAGGAGGCCGTAGTCCACTACAATCGCGTTGTGTCCAACTGGCGCGCATGGGATGTGTGGTGTTTCACTATGACATGATTGGTTATGCAGACAGTGGCCAAATCTCTTTTGCTCTGGCCCATGGTTTTTCCAAGCAACGGCCGGAAATGAATTCGTCAGAAGATTGGGGATTATTTAGCCCGGCAGCCGAAGCAAACTTGCAAAGTGTTATGGGACTGCAAACCTACAATTCGATCCGCGCCCTCGATTTCCTTTGCGAACTTTCAGATGTCGATACCAGCCGCCTGGCAGTCACCGGAGCCAGCGGTGGTGGGACTCAAACATTCATGCTCGTGGCCCTAGACGAGCGACCGGCTGTCTGTTTTCCAGCCGTCATGGTTTCGACCGCCATGCAGGGAGGATGCACATGTGAAAATGCGTGCTTGCTGCGAGTCGGAACCGGAAACGTCGATTTTGCGGCGTTATTCGCACCAAAACCGCTCCTGCTTTCTGCAGCGGATGATTGGACGATTGAAATGCGATCAAAAGGTTTTCCAGAATTACAACAACACTACCGGCTGCTAGGAGCACCAGACAATATTAAACTTGTCGACCGTACTGAATTCAAGCACAACTACAACATGGTCAGTCGGCATGCAATGTACCACTGGTTTAATCAACATTTGAATCTTGGTCTGGACGAGCCCATCCAAGAACGTGATTATCGCTTGTTAGTGACGGATGAATTGACAGTCTGGAATGATGACCATCCACAGCCACAGGACGGGCCGCAATTGGAACGCCAGTTGCTCCGTTGGTGGCATGAAGATAGTCAGCAACAACTGGCACAACTGACACCACACGACCCAGAATCACTTGGCAAGTATCGCTCTGTGGTCGGTGGTGCGTTGGATGTTATCCTCGGTCGCAAACTCCCCTCTGCCGGGGACCTGGAATATCAAGAAACGCATCAACAAGAACATGACAATTATCTTCATCTGCAAGGTTTGCTGCGGAACAAACCACAACAGGAAGAATTACCCACGGCGCAACTGCACCCCACGGAGTGGAACGGTCGGGTTGTCGTTTGGCTGGACAAATCGGGCAAATCCGGACTGTGGGACAGGAAAGGAAAACTGCAACCGGCAATTCGTCGTTTGCTCGATTCCGGCGTGTCGGTCATAGGTGTTGATTTGTGGATGCAAGGGGAATTTCTGACCGATGGACAACCACTAGAAACTACTCGACGCGTTACCAGCAATGACCGAGAATCGGCAGCCTATACGTTCGGATACAATGACACGGTATTCACCCGACGAATCCACGACGTCCTTACGGTCCTGGCGTTCGTGCAACACCACGAATGGTCTCCCAAGCAAATCGACATGGTAGGGATTAACGGCGCAGGCCACTGGGCGGCCGCTGCTTGTGCACAAGCCAACGGTACAGTTCATTCTGCTGCCATCGATACACAGGGATTTCGCTTTGGCGCATTGCGTGACATTCACCACCCAGACTTTTTGCCTGGTGGTGCAAAATATCAAGACTTACCCGGAATCCTGGCTATCGCCACACCCAACCACCTTTGGCTAGCTGGAGAAGACGCTACCTCCTCTGCGATCGTCGCAGCATCCTATAGTGCCCTGGGCATTGGCGATCAATTGACACTCGCCCCAACCCAAAAGAACATGGCCAGTGCCGTCGCAGACTGGCTGATTGGTGAACAGTAAACGCCACACTCTCTGAAAAAATCTACCTGAGACTACAGGCATCGCTTGCTGAACGCTCGCGACGACTGCGTTGATACAATGGCAATCGACGGCGGGTACACCCAACGTCTATTGCACCAATCTATTATTCCATCTCGGCTGCCACCTGATTGCGTAAAACTCCTACGCCTTCCAATTCGACCTCGACAATATCGCCCGCTTTGATCGCCGAAGTTTCACCAGGAGTACCCGTGAATATCAAGTCCCCCGGATACAGAGTAACGTGTTCACTAATGTGACTGACGATGCTCGCCACATCATGTATTAATTGACTGGTCGATTCATCCTGCTTTACCTGGCCATTTAAAAGCAGACGCATACGTAGGTTATTATAATCAAGACCCGCCACAACAAAGGGACCACAAGGACCAAACGTATCCGAAGCCTTGCCTCGCCACCATTGCACATCTGATTTTTGCCACGTTCTTTCGCTGACATCATTGCCACAGGTTACACCTAACACATAATCGTCCGCCGCCGCTCGAGACACATTCCTTGCAAGCCGGCCGATCACGATTACCATTTCCGCTTCGAAATGAACTTCACCCTTGCTATGGGCAGGAATGGCTATCTTAGTACCATGTGCCGTGAGCGAAGAAATACTTTTGAAAAATGGCTGAGGTATTTGAAATTTTTCCGGCACATTCCCAGGGATCCTTACCACTTCTTTGGTAGTAGTACTTGTTTGTGTTTTGTTGGTTTCTGGATCAAAAGTAATCTTTGTGGTCGTGGTAATCGTCGTCGTCGTAATCGCTCCGCTGACGTGACTCTTGTAGTTTCCAGCCATTGCAAAAACATGACGTGGCTGTGTGGGAACCAACAAGGTGACTTCCTGCAGAGCATGGGTTTTGTCGGTGGGCGTCCACTTGCCAAATAGGTCACCAGCCAATTGCCTCACCCGATCACCTTCCACGATCCCGTAAGCCGTCGTATCACCAACTTGAAATCTGGCAAATTTCATAATCTCGGCCCATGAGAGGTTGCCAAAAAGAATCAAAAAACAACTTACCAACAAACTAAAGAAACGTTTTCTTCGCATCGCGGATAATCTCCTGTACTCTCGAACATCTTCGTTGAACAAAACGACAACCAGCACAAATACAACACGCGGCAGATCGACAGCTTGCCATGACAAACTGGTTACATCCTCAAGATAACGGACCATTCCACCGAAAGTCAAGTTACCTCGATCTGCCTGGTTTGCCAGTAAATCTTATGGCACCACGCGGTGGACCTGGGTGCCGTTGGAGCGCAAGGCAGTAACAACAACCAGGCAGGCAGGCGAGACGCTCTACCTGCTCCCCGAGATAACAACGGAACTTACCATCAGCGGACCACAAAATTCACCATCCGACCGGGTACCACAATAGTTTTAATAAGCTTTCCATCAGCCAAAGCCTGGGCAATTCTTTTGTCGGACCGCGCTTCCTCTTCCAGTTGTTCCTGGGTCGCTTCGGCAGAAACCTGTACCCTCGTTCGAACCTTACCATTGATTTGTACTGGAATTTCTACGGTGTCTTCACGAATCAACGCTTCCTCGTACTGAGGCCATGGTTCGTAGGACAGCGTATCCGAATGTCCCAGTATCGCCCACAACTCTTCTGCAATATGTGGTGCGTAAGGCGCCAGCAATAATACAAAATCTTCCATCACCGATTTGGGACGTACTGATTGTTTCGTAAAAAAATTGACAAATTCCATCATGCGGGCAATCGCGGTGTTGAAATCCATACGTTCGGTATCACGGGTAACCTGCTGAATCGTGCGGTGTAACATGCGGGCCTGTTCCTCTGAAGGTTCGACTTCCTCGATCGCGATGTTCAGTTGCATCGCTTCACTACGGTCGTCAACAATCATTCGCCACACCCGGTCCAAAAAACCCCGCACACCATTAACACCGTTCATACTCCACGGCTTGGGCATTTCGAGTGGCCCCATAAACATCTCATATAACCGTAAGCTATCCGCACCATAATTTTCGACAATCTCGTCCGGATTGACAACATTTCCACGACTTTTTGACATTTTGTGGGCGCGACTGTCAATGCGATTTTCGGGATGCTGCTTGAGGACAAATGCGTCCCCTTTTTTTTCTACTTGGTCCGCATCCACTTTGACGGACTGTACTATCTCTTGCGTTGAGCGATGAACTAATTCTCCAGCATCATTTGTTTTCACATCTCGGCTACTGACCCAAACACCCTGTCTATCACGGTACCCGGTAAATTCCAATTCTCCCAGAATCATTCCCTGGTTTACCAGTTTTTGAAACGGCTCCAGAGTACTTACCAGACCTCGGTCATAAAGCACTTTATGCCAAAATCGCGCATACAACAGGTGTAAAACAGCATGTTCAGCGCCACCAACATAAAGGTCAACCGGCATCCATGATTTTTCTTTTACTGGATCGACGAATGCTTTATCGTTGGTCGGATCAATAAAACGCAAATAGTACCAACACGATCCGGCCCACTGTGGCATGGTGTTGGTCTCACGGCGATATTGTCGCCCGCCCATTGATACATGCAGCCAGTCATCTGGCGCTTTCCCCAACGGTGGCTCCGGCGTCCCCGGTGGCTTGAAATCCTCAAGGTGCGGTAAGTTAACCGGTAAATCTTCCGGCGACACGGCATGTACCACATCCGTAGGATTTCCGTCATCATCTAGCTCGTGCAGTACAGGAAACGGCTCTCCCCAAAAACGTTGTCGGCTGAACAACCAATCTCGCAACTTATAGTTGACGGCCTGGCGCCCCATCCCTTCGGTAGCCAAATATTCAATGACCTGTGACTTAAATTCCTCTGTAGAGAGACCATCGTAGCTGCTGGAATTGACTGCAATTCCACGTCCGGCAAAACACGATCGACCCAACAGCACCGCATCACGGTCTACATCCCCTGCCTCACCGGGGTCAACAACTGGGACTATCGTTAATTCATATTGCTTGGCAAATTCATAGTCACGCTCATCGTGCGCAGGCACCGCCATGATCGCACCTGTCCCGTAACTGATCAGTACATAGTCAGCGATCCATATTGGAACTTCTTCATCGTTCACAGGGTTTATTGCATAAGACCCTGTAAAAACACCGGATTTTTCTTTGGCTAGATCGGTTCGTTCCAAATCGCTCTTGTGGATCACCGATGCACAGTACTCCTCTACGGCCATCTTTTGTTCCGGCATCGTGAGCCTTGAAACGAAAGGGTGCTCAGGCGCAATCACCATATAAGTTGCACCATACAGGGTGTCAGGACGGGTAGTATAGATCCGCAAGACACTGTCTGACGGCTGCCGTGGAAATTCGCTTCGATCCTCTGAACGCCGCCATCCCAAATAATTGTCGCGGCCACCGATAAAGAAATCCACTTCGGCACCGGTGCTCCGACCAATCCAGTTTCGTTGCAGCCGCTTGACACTCTCTGACCAATCAAGCGATTCAAGATCTTTTTCCAAACGCTCTGCGTAGGCCGTAATCCGTAACATCCATTGGCGTAAAGGCAGCCGCTGAACTGCGTGCCCACCTCGTTCGCTTTTACCATCCTGGACTTCTTCATTCGCGAGGACGGTTCCTAACGCAGGACACCAGTTGACCATGGCATTTGCTCGGTATGCCAGACGATACTGGTCTTCGTAACGTGCCCTGGCATCTGCACCACCGGCCAAAACTTCGTCAGGAATAGTAAGTTCAGCAATCGGGCGACCACACTGCTGCTCTTCGTCAAACCAAGTATCATAGAGAATCAGAAAAATCCACTGGGTCCAACGAAAATAATCGACATCTGTCGTCGACAATTCACGGTCCCAATCATAACTGAAACCGAGCATCTTTAGCTGACGTCGGAAATTTGCGATATTTCGTTCTGTCGATTCTCTTGGCGGAGTATTCGTACTAATCGCGTGTTCCTCGGCAGGTAGACCAAAAGCGTCAAAACCCATTGGGTGTAATACACTGCGGCCGCGCATGCGTTCGAACCGACACACAATGTCAGTCGCCGTATATCCTTCTGGATGGCCGACGTGCAATCCGTCACCACTCGGATAAGGGAACATGTCGAGGACATAGAGCTTGTCCCCGGATGGCACTTCGGGAGCACAAAATGTACGGTTTTTTTCCCAAAATTGCTGCCAACGGGGCTCAATGACGGCAGGATTATAACGCGGCATGGCTTTGAGCCTTGGGGTTAAGTTAAAATCATTTCATGGTTTGCAGCCATTTGGACGGACTGCTTTTATAAGATTTTAGCGGCTGCTGACATACTTCGCCAAGAGAGGACAGGGCCGGGAACCGCAAAGTTAGCCGGATGATCGACCTGGACAAATCACCCAAGAAACTTTAAATCTTCTTAGAACATATAGGCATTTTTGCTGTCATGGGGTAAATTTGAAGTTTCCCGCTATTGGGTGGGTAAATCGAGGAGTCAGTGGATTAAGAATCATGTTGTTCGGACGCCAAAGCCTGTCCCTTGTCGAAGCTGAACGTGACTGTATGCGAGCTGCAGGAAAGTTCAATGCGCAGCTTATGGACCATGTGCGCAAGTTTGTCCAGCCAGATATCACCACGGATGAACTGGACCGCATCGTGGTCGACTATACACGCGATCATGGCCATACGCCGGCCTGCCTGGGGTACCAGGGATTCCCTCGAAGTTGCTGTACTAGCATTAACGACGTCATATGTCACGGTATCCCCGGCGATAACGTGTTAAAAAACGGTGATATCCTCAACATTGATATTACAACAATCGTTAACGGCTGGATTGGCGACCAATCAGAAACATTCATCATCGGCGAAACAGCAAACTCGGCCAAACAACTGGTCCAATGTGCCTTTGATTGTTTGTACCTGGCAATTGATGCAATGGGTCCCGGAGACCCTGTTGTAAAAATCGGACAGGCCATTCAACGTAAAACCAATACGATGGGATATGGAATCGTCCGTGAATATGTAGGACACGGAGTCGGCCGCAGGTTTCACCAGGAACCTTCCATCCCACATTTCCCGAACCAGCAAGCTCGCTTTCAGCGTATCGAGCCGGGAGTCTGTTTTACGATCGAGCCGATGATTAACGAAGGCTCTCCCGATACTGTACTTGATCAAAATGATGGATGGACCGTCAGGACACGTGATGGCAAGCTATCAGCGCAGTTCGAACACACCATTCTCATGACGGAAGAAGGTCCCGAAATTCTCACGCTTACCGAAAACGGTCCGCCGAAGAATCACAAGTTTTAAATATCGACCTTGAAGCGTCTCTGTAAATCTTCTAAAAGCTACGCTCTTGTCTAAGTCTCTCGTCTACACCAAGTTAGCTTCCGGGAGTGTTCAACGATGCGTCTACGCGCCAGTTGGATTGCTGTTCTTTTTCTCACCAGTGGTTCGCTCATTCATAGCAGTGAATCGCATTCTTATACCGCCCATATCAATGTAGATCAAATCTACGTTCGTAGCGGCCCTGGCGATGACTTCTATCCAACAAGCTATCTGTCACGTGGCGAAAAAGTGGAAGTCTATAATCAAAACAAACAAGGCTGGCTTGCCGTGCGACCTCCTCAAGGCAGTTTCAGTTGGGTACCGGCAGCCGCAGTGGAATCTACCAACCAGGAAAATGTTGCAGAAGTTGTTGAAAATGAATTACCGTCCCAAATTGGCAGCCAGCTACAACATCAACGTAACGCTTATCAAGTAAAACTGAAACAGGGCGAACTAGTTACGATTCTGGGCGTCGTCCATAAGGATGGTGAATCGTGGTACCAGATTGCCCCACCGGCCGGTGAATTTCGCTGGATTCACAAGAGTGAAATTGGGCAAGCCCCGCTAAATCATGAGACACATACCCCCGAAGTCGTCACCGTAGAATCTGTGCCCGTTGATCGCCCTGCAGATACGGTACAATATGCCGAAGGTCTCGCACAACCGTCCACCGAATCCTCGGATATCTCAGCAAGTCAACTGGTCTCATGGACTGCGCGGCGAGGTAAGAAAAGGACTATCCGCCGTCAACAAGAGAGAACCAACCATCCCGAACCTGGTTCGAAACCTCGTTGGCGGAGGCCTGAAACGTACTCGAAGTTAAAACAAAACCTCCATGCACCAGACCTACGCGTTGAAAATACAACAAAGCCTGAAGCACACAATTCCCTTACCCTCCGTTCCAAGCTGGCAGAAATCGAAATCGCCTTGTCACGAATTGTCGCTGGCCCCAAGTCTACTTGGAGATTAGAACCGCTACGCGCAAGTGCACACTACATAGCTGAACACGGTGAGACTGTCGAAAAACGTCGGCAGGCCCATGCGTTACTGGATCAAATCGTAGAATTCGAGGAAATACGGATCAGGCACGAACAACTGGGACAGGAACAGCTGGGAATGGAGTCACAAGTTGCGATAACCAGTCCTTCCGTCTCAGCCAATGATCATTTGAAAACAGCTGCTGCTAACGGTGTCACCGGCGCCAACCTCACCACAAGCGATCCTACCTACGACGGAAGTGGTTGGTTGATGCCTGTTGTAACACGCCGACGAAACGTACCACAGTACGCACTGACCGACGACTATGGACGTATTCTTAAATTTGTCACTCCTTCGCCCGGCCTCAACTTACGCCGCTACTTGCGACAACAAATAGGCATCACGGGAACACAGCGTACAGTCCCAGAATTGTACCGTCCACATCTCATGGCAGAACGCATTGTCGTGTTGGATCGTCAAAAACGATAAGTGCGCTATAGTGCATGACAAAATTGGGGACAAAACTGTGAGAAAGTGTCCATATCTACGACACTGTTTTACCCCTTTGAGAATACAACTACCATAACAGTGGCAAATCGTGCCTGGTCGAATCAGGGATCTGGTCAGCTTGTCTCCCCGCAAATCACCGCTGCATAGGACCAGTGCATGACTTCTACCTCTCCCAATTCAAGCAAAACCGTATCAGCACACGCCCGTGAAATCCTTCGGGGTGAGCGGTTTCAATTTGGTAAGAACTGGAAATATTTCCTTTCGACCTTGGATGATCAACGAATCCAAACAGCTCAACATTCGCTCATTTCGATGATTGGTACGGACACTCTCCAGGGAAAATCTTTTCTCGATATCGGGTCTGGTAGCGGACTATTCAGTCTGGCCGCCCGTCAACTCGGAGCACGAGTTCACTCGTTCGATTATGACCCGGTGTCAGTCTCTTGCACACAAGAGTTAAAACGCCGCTATTACGACAAGGATGATAGCTGGACTATCCAAGAAGCATCTGTTTTGGACAAATCCTACATGGACACACTGGAAAAGTTTGATATCACTTATTCCTGGGGAGTGCTTCACCAGACAGGAAACATGTGGGCTGCCTTAGAAAATGTCACCCGTACCGTCTGTCAGGATGGATTATTGATCATTGCCATTTACAACGATCAAGGCGGTGCCAGTCACCGCTGGAGAACTATTAAAAAACTTTACAACCATTCGCCTTATCCCATTCAACTGGTCCTGGTCCTGACTGTCGGTGCTGCTTGGGAAACGCGAGCTGCCCTGTTGCGTCTGGTTAGGCTACAAAATCCATTGCCCTTTGCAGACTGGTCAAAGAAAAAAGTGGACCGCGGCATGTCAGTTTGGCATGATTTGGTGGATTGGGTGGGAGGCTACCCTTTTGAATTCGCTCGGCCTGAGGAAATCTTCGACTTTTACTTTCAACGAAATTACATTCTCACGCAGCTGACAACCGACCGAGGGCACGGATGCAATCAATTTGTCTTTCGCAAAACCGGGCACGCGACCCTCGAACGACTAAGATAACAACGACTTTCGTGCGTTGACTGTTGTGCTTTCCTAGATCGTGATTGGTAAGTTTCTGCTCCTCGCTGCTAGCATTTCCTGGCATTCTATTACCGGCAAGTACACTTAGAGTTTCTACCGCTTTCTCCCTCCAACCACAAAAAAATGCTTGACACGTCAGTCTACTAACCTTTGAATCTTCAATTCTTTTATTGACATCAGCCCTCACCATTTAAACAACACACCTTGACGTCTTCCGCGTACGATTGGATTATCCCACTCTTGCCACTCAATGCTGGCTTGTCGATGATGCAAAATAAGGAGTTTACCATGCGACTTTTGTTATGCGTTGCAGCCGTTTTACTGTGGATGGAAAGGGCATCCGTTCAAGGAAATGATGATGGTTACACGTTCCAACACAAGAGTCCTGTTGTCGATGAACAGTGGACTAACAAAGTCCAATTCGACATGTCTCTCAAGACAAAATATCGTTATCCAGGACAGGAAACTCAACAAACCATCAGTCAGGACCAACAACATCAAGTCCGAGAATTGACGGTACTGACAGTGCAACCGGGTTACTCGACGCAGGTCAAAGTTTTTTTTAAAAAAGCATCGCGGCAAACGAGAACAGGTGAGCAAAAAGATCAAGAGTGGCTGCCTCAACCTGTGAATGGCAAGACCTACGTCGTCCGTCGGGCTGAGAACGAATTAATCGTCATCAATCAACATGGACAGGTACCTCCCGACGATGAATTAACGATTGTCAAACAGAGTATGCAATCGATCGGACGTCCAAATCCGTTGGCCCAATTTTTGACTGGTAGGACCATTGCTGTCGGTGAAACCGTGCAACTCCCCGCAGAGCTCGCCAGTAGTTTTCTTGGTTCCTCCCAAGCGACAAGTCAGTCAAAGGCTGTCCCAATGAAATTGGTCAAAATCCGTGACATCGACGGTGTAAGCTGTGGTATCTTTGCAGCACAAATCCAGAATATCAGCCAGAACGGACCCCGCACCAGTACCCACATGACCGGACATCTTGCGGTCCAACTAAACACCTGCAGAACCGTCTATGTAAGCTTTCGAGGACCTGTCACCATGCGCCAGACTCGCATGGTGGCCAATCAGGAGTATACCGTCGAGGCCACCGGTTCGCTCGCCGTTGCGATGCGTACTGCTAAAATCCAGCGATAACTCAACAAGGTCATACAGCATGTTGTCCTGGTTCATTTCCAGTACCGAGCTATTACTGAGGTGCGAGGGAAACCTTCCCCCGCAAAACTGGCGAAAAAAACAAAAACGGTTTCTTTGCCAGCCACCAACGACCCCAGCTGTCAAATATGGCGCACTTGCCAGGTGACATGGAAGCCCTTGTTCTTTTCTATCGCAGCCGTGGTTAGGAAACCACGACTTGGCTCTATCAATTCAAACCAGTATACACCAGATCGTGTGACATCATCAGAAGATCAATAACTCTTCGACGATGTCGCTACCTCGTATTTTTTTCTGCACATGGTATGTTGTAACCTTTGAGGATTTGTCCAACCATTTTTAATCTGCTGGCGCAGTGCTAGGAATAACGTTTTGAAAACGATTCAACTCTGGCAAAAAGATTCGGGACGGCGTGTGCATGGTTCTCGGAACCTCGACAGTGGTAAAGTCCAGGCACCATGTATCGTGCGCATTCCGACAGGGGGGTATCGTCTCTATTACACCGCCGTAGGTCCTGACAAACCCTTTCCTGAATGCCAAGGCTACATTCTCAGCGCGTTTTCCGATGACGGATTGGTTTTCCATACCGAGCCCGGCATCCGATTGGCACCACAGCCCACCGTACCACACAGGAATCTACGTGTACTCGCCCCATCTATCAGGCAATGCTCAGACGGCCGGTGGCGAATGTATTATGAATCAAGAGGAGCGGCTGACCAACCCGTTGTAATCTGTAGTGCTATTTCGCAGGACATGTTGCGTTGGGATCACGAACCCGGAATTCGTCTCCAGAGCGATTTTTCACTGCGCAGTCCTCGCTATCTATCTTTACCTTCGGGCAATGGTCGGTTGTATTGCTCAGGAACGGTCGTCAACGGTGAAGAACAACGGCGCGGAATCTTAAGTGCAATCACCACCAATGGCCTTGAGTTCCATTTCGAACCTGGCTTACGCTTGCCTAACGAACAAATTGGACGCGAAAGTTCCGGTGTCAATGCCGCAGAAGTCATACCGCCACCGACTCCTGGTGACCGTTGGACCATGGTCTATTCTGCATGGCAAGACGTATCTCCTGGAACAGTCGTACCGACGCATCCCGGCATCGACGTTAACGCCGTGGCGAACGGTCAAAGTGCAAATTTCGCGGCCGCTTCGATTGCAGTCGACATGGCAGGATACCGGTCCCGTATCTTCCTGGCTTCTTCCGACGACGGGTTGCATTGGGAACGCGCGGGATGCGTCATCGAAGGAAATGGATATGGTGAAGAAGGCTCCGATGCCATTCACGCTGAGGATATGTCATTAATCAGGATCTCCGAGGACCAGTATCGCATGTACTACGCCGCTTGTGATGCACAAGGTGTGTGGAGTATTGTCAGTGCTACGGGGCAATCGCTATCCGATCGAACATTGACTGGTAATACAAACCAATCCTCTATCGCCCACTTTACATTGGCCACACGTGACGTGGCACGTTCGTCTGAATTTTTCCAAAAGACATTGCGTTGGAAACCAATTCATCGCCCTCAAAATATCGACTGTCGCGCAGCGTGGCTCTCCATCTCTCCAAGCCAAGAGCTCCATTTAATCGAAATTCCCGAGTTCGAGGTGTCTCCATTCGAACGAGAATTCGGACGACATTTCGCTATCTATTACCCACTTGCCGGATTTAAAGATTTAAAATCTGAACTGACTCAGCAGGGTGCTGAATTGATTTCACCAGAACGTGAAACACCGTTTGAACGCTTCTTTTTCCGAGATCCGAACGGTTATCTCTTTGAAATCGTTGAAGCAGATCATGCGCCCGAACCTTAACAGTACCAACGTTGCCAACACCACTCCACTGCTTTCCAGATCACACGGATAATTTCTCAAATACCTTAAATTCTCATCATGCCGTTCGTTGATGGACCAAAAATCCAACAGCGACCTTTGTCAAAAAGTAAAGAAGAAACTGCAAGTAGGTTCGAAAGGACAACCATGGCCAAAACGGATGCGATTGTAATTGGAGCCGGTATCATCGGTGCTCCGATTGCTTACGAGTTAGCCAAGCAAGGTCGACACGTAACCGTGATTGACAAAAATCAGGAAGCCGGAGCTGGTAGCACTAGTCGATCCTGCGCCATTGTTCGCTTTTACTATTCCACCTATCAGAGTGTGGCTTTAGCTTACGAAGGCGTTTTCTTTTGGTTGGATTGGGAAAACTACCTTCTGGGCGCAAACAAAGACAATCTGGCAAAATTTATCCAATGCGGGAGTGTACTGCTCAAAACAAAAGGGCACAATCACGAACATGTGCTCGAGCATTTCCGGAAGGCACAGGTAAAACATGAAGACTGGGATTTGCCCATGCTGAAAAAGAAATTCGCGGCTTGCACTCACGAGGCGTATTGGCCACCTAGTCGCCCGGGTGAAACACATTGGAAAGAAGGTTCATCCGGTCAGATCGAGGGTGCGATTTATACAGCAGAAGGTGGTTACGTCAACGATCCGATGTTGGCCACCGTCAACGTAATGGCCGCAGCTCAGGCTCAGGGCGCCGACTTTGTCAACGGTAAAGAAGTGGTCCAAATCCGCCGGGACGCGAATCGCGTTCTAGGAGTCACATTAGACGACGGCCAGTCACTTGATGCCCCTATCGTAGTCAATGCAGCTGGCCCCCATTCCTTCTTGATCAACCGCCTGGCGGGTGTCGAAAACGGCATGAACATCAAAACCAAGGCACTCCGGCACGAAGTACACTTTGTGCCATCGCCTCCAGGTGTTGACTTTGAGCATGAAGGTTTTCAAGTGTCCGATGCTGACAATGGCATTTACTTTCGCCC
>CAYMUR010000064.1:940-31753 GCA_964393615.1 uncultured Pirellulaceae bacterium | reverse complement strand
GAGGTTATGAGCCTCGCGAGCTACCAGACTGCTCCACCCCGCGTCATTTTATAAGTGGATTCTACGAAAGCCAATTGTAAAGCATGAACCGATCCCGTCGAGACCCGACACAACATTTTATCGTGTATTTTCGACAATCCAAGCAGCGATGGAACGTCAGTGTTGGTTTCTACGGATATTAGCGGTTTCAAGGAGCCCATCAACCATGGCCTGCTGGTCGATATCTAAGAACCAGAACTGACAAAATAATCCGGCTTTTTCGCATGAGGACGGCTAACGCCACTCAACAAGAATCCCCAGATACCGAGCCAGTTATTAGGATTCAAAAGATATTCTCGGCTGCCACACAAACCAAGTGTCAATTTGCGTAAGTTCTTGCGAGAACACGGTTTTTTCTTGGCAAACTGGATTTTGACTGGTAAACTTGCGAAACGAAGGTAGACCCTGCTTGCACAGGATCAGTGTGCATGGTAAAGCCAGGAAAACGGTTGTCTTGAGCAGAGCAACCATATGCTGGTTGTAACTGTTAATATTCCCCCAGCAGGCAAAACTGGCAAACGATACAGAGATTGGCAGTTCCCAGCAACAACATAGAAGAAATACTTTTTCTTCGTCGGGAAGTCAGACCATGTCGACCCCTGACAATTTTTCACGTGAATTGCCACAGCGGCTGGTACGGCCATCTCCTGTGACTCAAACTCCGACGACAATGGAGACGGACTCCAGATTGCCGACTGGTCCTCCTGGTCTTCCGCCAAAAGCTGACTTTTCGCATGCCGCCACACTACCGCCTGGATACCCAGCCGCACTTGGTGACAGTTGTTCACCTGGTCCGGTGCAACACCAGGAACCTGGTTCTACTCTCACCGAAACATTGCCCTCACAGTTGGCGGTGGAAACAGAAGAAAATACCTCAAATACACGTGTCGAAAACTCAACAACACCAGTCATCGTCAATGCGCCTCCATGGTTATTCAGCCTCTTCATACACCTGTTGTTGATGGTAACAGCTGGATTGTTGTTCATACCCAACCTGGTGAACCGACCGATTACGCTGGTAATCGGAGAACCTGTCGAAGAAGGTGAGCAGTTAGAAGAAAATACCTTTGACATGGCAACCAGCGAATGGGAGGAAAACTCGGAACCGGTCGTCACTCCGACGGAGGCACCAGTTGTTGATGAACCGCTGGCTGTCCCGCCCGTGTTGGATCTAGCTCCACAAGCCACGAATCTCTCCGCCTTCGAGTTGACAGTTCCGGACGTGGGATCCGCACTAAAAGGTCGTGACCCCGGCATGAAAAAAGCTTTGCTGGCTGCCTACGGTGGCACGCCGGGAACAGAAGCTGCAGTGGAATGGGCCCTCAAATGGTTCCAACGCAATCAGCAGCGTGATGGTTTTTGGAGCCTGGTTGGGCCTTACGATAACGGAGCACAAATTGAAAACCGAGTCGCTGCTACGGCGATGGCATTGTTAGCTTTCCAAGGAGCCGGTCACACTCATCTGCGTGGAGACTATACCGAAATAGTCCGCAAAGGATGGTACGCGCTCCTGGGCAGCCAAAAGCCTGACGGTGATTTCTGGCAAGGTGGTATCGAACACCAACGGCTCTATGCCCAGGCCCAAGCTACCATCGCACTGTGTGAATTGTACGGCATGACTCGAGACAAAGAGTATCGTGAACCCGCACAACGGGCGATTGATTATGCAATCAAAATCCAGGACCTACAGGGGGGGTGGCGTTACCGTCCTGGAAATGGTTCGGATACATCAGTCACCGGTTGGTTTGTGATGGCGTTGCAGAGCGCACGAATGGCCTATCTCGACGTCGACGTCAAGGCACTAAAAAATGTAAACCGGTACCTTGATTCAGCATCCAGTCTGGATGGAACACGTTATGGCTACCTGCCACACGATGGAGGGACGGTCACCATGACTGCTGAAGGTCTCCTCTGCCGTCAGTATCTAGGCTGGGCAAGGAATGATCCGCGATTGGTTTCGGGAGTGGAATACATCAGTGTCCATCCAATCGACTTCCGTGATCGCAATGTTTATTATTGGTACTATGCGACACAGGTCCTGCATCACATGGATGATCAATCTTGGGACCGGTGGAATCATGTGATGCGAGTCGAGCTTCCCAAACACCAAGTACAGAATGGCCGAGAGCATGGAAGCTGGGCACCGGTTGGTGATCGCTGGGGTTCCCACGGTGGTCGCCTCTACACAACAGCTTTAAGCACCTTTATGCTGGAAGTCTATTATCGCCACCTGCCAATCTATTCGAGCACCGGCCCTCCCAACGCCGACCTCAGCCTGGCAGCACCGCTTTGATTAGACCTTGCTAGAACGGTCTCGCCTCTACGAAGCGGTTCCAGGCCATTGACGCCTGCACCTCTGTGGCATACAGAGGAGTGCTTGAAATACTCGACGGTCATGCTGTCTGGCACCCTGACGTCTGGCCAAAATCACTTCGCGCCCCACAAGTATGGCTTCAGAACCGGAGAAATCCGAAATTTCCCTAGTAGCTGAATCCAACAGAGTCCTAGTCGGCATGAAACCGTGTGAAATCTCAAGATTTCAGTAACATTGACCGTTCATAATGTAAAGTAGACACTTTTTAGTGGATTCCGGCCCATCAGCCTCCTGAGACTGTTCGTCCCCCGCTCGCGTTTCCCTGCCAGTTTATATTATAAATGGTGGGATAAATTGTTTGTAATCATTACACCATTGGTAACTGATATTTGGGAATTATGATGGATAAACTGGCCGGCTTACAAAATATTTTCGATGTGGGTGGTTTCGCAATAGCATTGAGCGGCATGTTGATCGTTTTTTGCTCACTTGTCCTGGTGAGCCTGTTCATTGCCCTCTTACCACGAATTCTTCCCCACTCTGCAGCAGGAGCAGACATAGGCCCCCTCGAAACGGCTGCGAATCATTCAGACAACATGCCGCTGGTAGCGGCTCTTGGATATGCCCTCCACTTACAACAGCGAGAGTCCGACAAACCATAATCTCAAGCAGTACAAACCAACCATCTTATGACGTTCCTCAGGGAGCCTTTGAACTAATCCTATGGATATCCTGACTGAATTCCTAAAAAACACAGGCTTTTCTGCGTTGGAACCGGGCAATATTTTCATGATGGCCATTGGCATCATGTTTATTTCTCTTGCGATTCTGAAGCATTATGAACCACTGTTACTTGTTCCCATCGGTTTTGGCATCCTGGTGGGGAACATTCCGCCCATCCAGGGCATGACATTGGGCGTTTATGACAAAGGCGGTATTGAAGTCAAAGAAGGTCAAATCATTACCCAAAAAGTAGATCGTTTTGGCAAAGTGGTATCAGGGGATGACGAGACAGCGGAAAAAGAATCGGTTGCCACTGAACAGGTCAAATACAACTTTGGCAGTGTCCTTAGTTATCTCTATTTTGGTGTGAGCCAAGGTATTTATCCTCCGCTAATCTTTCTGGGAATCGGAGCAATGACCGATTTCTCGACGATGCTTTCCAACCCACGGCTTGTTCTCCTGGGAGCTGCCGCGCAAATAGGTGTCTTTTTGACGTTACTGGGAGCACTTTATATCGGCTTCACTCCACAGCAATCTGCCGCGATCGGAATTATTGGCGGGGCAGACGGACCCACTGCAATCTTTTTGTCCGCCAAACTAGCACCGGAATTGCTGGGCCCTATCGCCATTGCAGCCTACTCCTATATGGCACTGGTTCCTGTCATCCAGCCTCCCATCATGAAATTACTGACCACGCGTCAAGAACGATTAATTCGTATGAAGGCACCACGAAAAGTACCGAAACTCGAGCGCATTATTTTCCCAATTGCGGCGTTCTTGATCTGCGGCCTCGTGGCACCCGGAGCGATTGTCCTTCTAGGAATGCTATTCTTTGGTAACCTGCTTAAAGAGAGCATGGTCACTGAACGACTCGCCCAGACGGCACGTACATCCATGATCGACATCGTTACAATCTTGTTGGGATTTTGTGTCGGTGCCAGTACACAGGCGCAGACGTTTTTACAAGAAGATTCAATCCGGATTTTTGCCTTGGGCGCATTGGCCTTTGCCATTGCCACAGCTGGTGGTGTGTTGTTCGCCAAATTCATGAACCTGTTCCTGACGGACAAAATTAACCCACTCGTGGGAGCTGCGGGGGTTTCCGCAGTCCCTGATTCGGCCCGTGTGGTACAAATGGTCGGCCAGGAAGAAGACCCACATAACTTTCTGTTAATGCATGCCATGGCGCCGAACGTCGCGGGGGTGATTGGTTCAGCGATTGCTGCTGGCGTCCTTTGGTCAGTCCTTACATAATGAGACCTCAGAACACTCAATCAATACCCGTTTTTACTAACCCATACCCCTTAACCACCAACCACTAGTATCGTGGCAAAAAAAATCCAATTCATGTGTACCGCCTTTCGTGACGGATTTCAGTCCGTCTACGGGGCTCGAGTATTGACCAAAGATTTCTTACCTGCACTGGAAGCAGCCAGGGATGCAGGAATCACTTGGTTCGAAGCAGGTGGTGGCGCGAGATTCCAATCGCTCTATTTTTACTGCAACGAAGATGCATTCGACATGATGGATGCTTTTCGTCAAACAACCGGACCCGAGGCCAACCTGCAGACACTGGCTCGTGGTGTGAATGTTGTCGGTTTGGAGTCGCAACCACCAGACGTGGTCCGTTTACATGCAGAACTTTTTAAAAAGCATGGTATTACAACGATCCGTAATTTCGATGCCCTGAATGACGTTGACAACCTTATTTATAGTGGCCAGTGTATTGTCGAAGCAGGACTGAAACACCAAGTCTGCGTCACCTTAATGGAGCTTCCTCCCGGTTGTAGCGGTGCTCACAATCCTGATTTTTATGAAGCAACTTTACAAAAAATTCTCGCTGCCGAAATTCCTTTCGACGCCGTTTGTTTCAAAGACGCATCGGGGACTTCAGTACCCGCAACCGTTCATGAAACAATTCTTCGCGCGCGAAAGATCCTGCCCAAAAACACCTTGATCCATTTTCATACCCATGAGACAGCGGGGATTTCCGTTCAAGCTTATCAGGCAGCATTGGATGCGGGTGCCGATGCGATCGATTTATCATTGGCACCCTGTTCGGGCGGGACGTGCCAGCCAGATATCCTCGTCATGTGGCACGCACTTCGGAATTCGGGTTATACGCTGGATGTCGATGTCGACAAGATCCGCAAAGCCGAAGAGGTGTTCAAGGACTGTATGCAAGATTACTTCCTGCCACCAGAATCTGTCTCTGTCGAACCGCTGATCCCCTGGAGCCCCATGCCTGGTGGTGCCTTGACCGCTAACACGCAGATGATGCGCGACAACGGAATCATGGACAAATACCCCGATTTGATCCGTGCCATGGGTGAAGTTGTACGGCGAGGTGGATTTGGTACTTCGGTCACCCCGGTATCACAATTTTATGTTCAGCAGGCACTCAACAATGTCATGTTCGGGACCTGGGAAAAGATTGCCGAACCTTATGGGAAAATGGTGTTGGGATACTTTGGCAAAACACCAGTGCAGCCTGACGAGGAAGTGATCAAAATTGCTTCTCAGCAACTTGGACTTCAGCCAACTACCCGGCATCCGTTGGAAATGAACGAAGAGGATCCAAACAAAGGAATCGAACCTGCACAAAAAACACTGCATGAAGCCAATTTGCCAGAAACGGATGAAAATATTTTCATTGTGGCAACCTGCCAGGATAAAGGACTCGCGTTTCTGAAAGGTGAAGGAACCATCGGTGTAAGAAAGGTCGACAAGACAGAATCCGAGGATCCGATTGCTGCTCCACGTCCCGCAGGGACCAATGAATACAAGCTCGACGTCAACGGGAAATCGTACTCCGTCAAAATCGACGGAGACAACGTCATCGTCGACGGCAAAACGTTCCGAGTGAAACTTGAACAAGAGTCAACATCTGAGTCATCCAGCACAGCGTCGGCTCAAGGTTCGAGCCAGCAGTCCTCAGAAGCCGGTTCCGTCAGCGAAATCACGGCCCAGATGCCGGGAACCGTACTGCGCGTTCTGGTCAATGAAGGGGATGTGGTTCAAAACGGAGATACCATTCTGATTGTCGAAGCCATGAAAATGGAAGTACCAGTCACAGCCCCAGCCGCTGGTACCATCCACCAACTCAGTATTGCTGTTGGAGACCATGTCACCGCGGGACAAGTCCTGACGACCATCAGCGAAATTTGACTGGTCCCTACCAGGTAGAAATAAGTTTCTCGAAACCGACGAAACGGGTGCACCGAAAAAAGTGGGATTTTCGTCCACCCGATCTACAACAGTTGTCATTCTGAGTACAATAACAACTGGATTGTGTAACTTGAGAACACACTCCCAGCCTGTCTTTCAACACTGATCTCCAACCCTTTACTTCGTGGAGCACATGACCAAATTCGTTGCTAAGCACTGCCACAAGATTGCTTTTCAGTGCAATCTTTTCAGAAAACGTGTCTCCAGGCATGTGCTCGTCGCAACCATAACGCTCCTGCTGGCTGGCAATCTTAATGCCCTTTCCTTTGCTGCCGATACGAAAAACTCAACCGAACAAGCCTGGCAGTTGCAGCCAATACCGGCTGCCTGGAAAACAGCTTGGGGTGGCCCAGAAGAAATTTACCAGTGGTTTCGCTGTCTGGTCGTGATCCCCGAAACGTGGAAAGAACAGCCAATTGAAATTTTTGTAGAGGCTGTTGATGATGCCCGAGAAGTCTATTTCAACGGCCAAACTGTCGGTCATGTCGGTACGTTCCCACCTGATTACCGTAGTGGATTGGGCGCTGCTCTTCGATTTCCAGTTGACTCGAAACTCGTGTTGTTCGGGGAGCAAAATATTATCGCCCTTCGCGTTTACCACAATCAAAACCGTGGAGGATTCAACGTCGCTGCACCCGTGTTGTTCTGTGGGTCTAACGCGATCCGCATGAAAGGACAGTGGGAACAGTTAACGGGTGACAATGCAGAGTGGTCCAAGCTGTCAGTGCGAAGCCACATCGTTCCCCAAGCAGTGTTTGACAAAGTGGAATCCGCAACAGCAATTGAACGCACCTTAAAACAGTTAGAGGACGACAAGGGTCCTTTGTCCGTAGGTGAATCGTTGCAACAGTTCAACGTACCGGACGATTTAAAGTTAGAATGCGTCGTTTCGGAACCAAACGTCTGTCAACCAGTTTCGCTGAAATGGGACGAACGTGGTCGTCTGTGGGTCGTCCAATACTTGCAATACCCCAACCCCGCAGGTTTAACGATGGTCAGTCGTGACAAATATTTGCGGGCCGTATACGACAAAATACCACCACCCCCGCCCCATCACTTCGAGGGAAAGGATCGAATCACTGTTCATGAAGACACCAGCGGCGATGGCGTGTATGACCAACACAAAATCTTCGTCGACGGATTAAGCATGGTCACGTCGTTGGCACGTGGCCGAGGAGGTGTCTGGGTATTGAATCCGCCTTACCTGCTATTCTATTCTGACGAGGATGGCAACGATATTCCCGACAAAGAACCCGAGGTTCACCTGGAAGGTTTTGGCCTCGAAGACTCACACGCCATCGCCAGCAATCTTCGCTGGGGTCCTGATGGCTGGTTGTATGCGTCGCAAGGCAGCACCGTTTCCGCCAATGTCAAACGTTTCGGTTCACAAGACCCGGTCGTCCATACCGCAGGACAATTAATCTGGCGATATCATCCTGAGTCGAGACGCTATGAAGTGTTCGCAGAGGGAGGTGGAAACACATTTGGCGTCGAATTTGATGCGCGAGGACGAGTTTTTTCTGGACACAATGGCGGTAATACACGTGGCTTTCATTACGTTCAAGGAGGTTACTATTCCAAAGGATTTGGCAAACACGGATCGCTTTCCAATCCGTATGCTTTTGGCTACTTTTCGGCAATAGCCCATCATTCGGCACCGCGATTTACCCACGCCTTTGTCATCTACGAGGCAGATGCTCTACCTACAAGTTATCACGGCAAACTCATGGGTGTCGCACCACTACAGAGCGAGGTTGTCTATAGCACCAGGGAACCTGACCGCTCATCATTCAAAACCAAAGATGTGGGACACATTTTGAAAAGCAAAGATCCCTGGTGTCGGCCAGTCGATATCCAAGTCGGCCCGGACGGTGGAATCTACGTGGCCGACATGTACGAACAACGAATCGACCATGCCAGCCATTACCAGGGTCGTATTCACCGAACCACTGGCCGCGTCTATCGTCTGCGTGATGCCGATCGGTCGTCCACAGTACGTTTTGACCTGGGCCAAGCCTCGTCGGAGGAATTAGTGGCCTTACTGAAACACGAAAATAAATGGTTTCGTCAAACTGCCCTCCGATTGATCGGTGACCGCCGTGATACAAGCGTCATCCCCCTCTTGCAAAAACAACTCAAAAACCATGTGGGACAAGTTGCATTAGAATCGCTCTGGGCCCTCCATCAAAGCGGTGGACTCACTGATCAAATCGCTCGCCAAACACTACGACATAGTGATCCATATGTACGTCTGTGGACGGTACGTTTATTGTGTGACCGGCCCACAATCTCTGATTCCCTGGCCGCAGAATTGGCAAGCGTCGCCAGCAGTGAGCCAGACTTACAGGCCCGCAGCCAGTATGCTTGTTCAGCACGTCGGCTACCTGTCCAACAATCGCTTCCGCTGGTGGCGAACCTACTGCGGCACAGTTCGGACGCCACCGATATCCACACACCGTTACTTCTCTGGTGGGCAATCGAGGCCCAGGTAACATCGAACGCAGAAGCAGTATTAGAGCTGTTCGCCGATAGATCCCTCTGGCATGAAACCATTACGCAACAGCACCTGTTGGAGCGTCTTATGAGACGCTTCGCCCAAGCTGGTAACCGTAGTGACCTGTTTGCCTGTGCAAAATTGCTTGAACTCGCACCCAGCAAGGAGTTTACCAAAAAACTGCTAGTCGGATTCGAACGAGCATATCAGGGTCGATCATTGGTCAACCTACCCGACGAACTGGTGCGAGCAATCACTCGAACCGGTGGCGGTTCGTTGGCACTGCGTTTACGACAAAACAATCCAGAAGCAATTCGCGATGCGATCGCCGCCATTAGCAACCCCGACGAAGAGCTTGTCAAGCGTCTACAGTACATTCACATCCTGGGTAATTTAAAGAACGCAGAAACGGTTCCTGTTTTACTTCGTCTTGTCCAACAATCTGAAGAAAACGAGATGCGTCGCGCTGCTTTAACATCGCTCCAGGGATTTGACGACCCAACAATCGGAACCCAGATTGCCAGGATTCAACCACAGTTGCCCGAAGCGTTGCAAGAAGCCGCGCTGATGTTGCTGGCAAGTCGTCGGGAATGGGCGATCGAACTACTTTCCTCCATCGAACAAAACACGATTGATGCCGAGTTGGTGGGAATGTCAGTCGTTCGTCGTATGCTATTACTCCGCGACGCACGCATTGAATCTTCGGTCGGTAAATATTGGGGAAAAGTCCAGGGAGCCACCACTGCTGAAATGTTTACCGAAATGGAACGCCTGACCAAAATCGTCCACAATGGCTCAGGAATTCCACACAACGGTAAAGGCTTGTTCATGAAAAACTGTGGCAAGTGCCACACGCTGTTTACCGAAGGTGGCAACATTGGTCCTAACTTGACTTCCTACCAACGAGACAACCTGCATCAAATACTGGTCAACATTGTTAATCCCAGCCTCGAGATTCGAGAGGGATTTGAAAATTTCGTCATTCAAACCGAAAACGGTCTGACATTGAACGGATTTATTACCGATGAAGACAACCAGGTGGTTGTCTTGAAAACAGCAGAGGGACAACGAGTGATCATCCCGAAGGATGAAATTGAACAACAAGTCGCGGTCAAACGGTCGCTCATGCCCGAGGGAACGTTAAAGAATCTCAGCGACCAACAAGTTCGTGATCTTTTTGCGTTCCTACGCTCCTCTCAACCGTTACCTTAGTGACTGTTTTTCACCGTAGCCAGTCATCTTTTGTCCCCCTCGACCAGGCCAAAAACAACCTGACTTGGGAGGCAGTGTTTCGCCACTCACCCGACCTGAAATTCCCTGGTCATTCCTGGCAACAGCATTCTGACCCGCCTGTTGGCAAGAACAAAACGGTGGTGTGAAAAATTTCCCGGCTAAAACGAAAGGACTGGCGACGTGACCAATTCGACCAAAGATGATCTACGACAAGCTCGGATCGGTCTGACAGCAGTGCGAGGCTGGTCTGATCGCATTGGGTTAGGGAAAGGGATCTGCAACGACTTTAACCTACTGGTTCCTGTCACGACAGACTGCTTCTTGTTAAAGGTACCAAGGATTACATTCGTCGGAAGCCAAGAACAGTAACCTGGTCATTGTTAATTCGAATAGTAACCTCGTCAGAGGAAAGCACCCCATCCAACGGACCACGTTCTTCACGTATGCTCGCATCCATCTCAATCGACCTTCCGCAAAATGTATTCTGCCCTTTCGCCACGGCACGACGCTGTGTCGAAGGGGACTTGTTCAGATAGGTAGCGACAACTCGATTCGCTAATATGGACGAGTCGCATACGACGAAGGATCACTCCAGTAGGAAGCGGAAACTAGATCGTTTCCAAACGGATACCCGTCAGGCGTTCCAGGACCTACAGAGCCGCATGCAGAATGCACGGAGACTGGCGATGACTTAAGCAGGGCAGGGGACCATTACGAACTTTGGTCCGTAAGACATGCCGACAACAGGGCAGTTGTGCGCCGTGTCGCTCCCAGCTGGCTCAGAACAAACTGTTGCGCCGCTTGGCCAGTTTTTTCAACGAAGTCTGGATCTTCGAGTGCGCGGCGGACAAAGTCCGTCAGTTCTTCTAGATCGTGTACGACAACTGCCGCCTCCGCTGTCAAAAGCGCAGTCACAACATCGCGAAAGTTACGTGTACGGGGACCGAACGACACAACCGCTCCGTACGCAGCTGGTTCGATCATATTTTGACCTTCACGCGGCCCCATACTACCTCCCACGTAAGCAATTTGCGCAGCACCCCACCAGGCCCACAATTCACCAACAGCGTCGACGAGCAAAACACGTGACTGCGGCCCAGGTGTCGGCTGATCGGACAAGTCACTACGCCGTTGCCAAGACATGCCGGATCGATCCAGGAAGGCCGCAACGTCATCAAATCGTTCCGGATGCCGCGGCACAATGACCAGTCGCAAACGTGGATGGTCAGCAATTACCTCTTGAAAAGATTTCAACACCAATTGTTCCTCAGGTTCCTGAGTACTTCCAGCCAGAAAAACAATATCCCTGTCTGTGAAACCAGCCAGTGTAGCTAACTGCCGAGTCTTCGAATTGTCTCGGTCAGTCATGGCCCCATCAAACTTGAGCGAACCTGTCACATGGACCTTGTGTGCAGCCGCGCCCAATGCGTGAAAACGATCGGCGTACTCTTTATTTTGCACTGCTAGAACATGTATGTGGCCTAACAGCCAACGGATCCATGGACCGCTGCGACCGTAGCCACGAAAACTGTTTTCACTGAGCCTTCCGTTCACGATCGCCACCTTGACTCCAGCGGCGTGAGACAAGGTAATCAAATTGGGCCATAGCTCCAATTCCGCAAGCACGAGTAGCCTGGGACGTACGCGGGCCAACACGGTGCGTACCGCCCAACTAAAATCGAGAGGAGCAGGAAACACAAAGCGAGGAGCATATTTCTTGCGCGCCAATGCAATGCCTGTATCCGTTGTGGATGAAATCACACACTGGCAATCAGGATGCGCAGCTTCAAGTTCATTGATCAACGGCTGCAACAGGTTGACTTCACCTACGCTGACAGCATGCAACCAAATACTAGGACGGCTGTCCTGCTCTGGAATCACACGACCTGTGCACCGTGTCCAAAATCCTTGGCGGTATTTCTTCGTACGAAAAGATTTCCAGGCATACCAAGGCAAGACGACTAGCAGCAGTAGCGTATAAAGAAGATCAAGTAAACGTGCCACCGGCAATCCTATCCAGGACCGTTCTTAGCGCGCAGACAACAATTCTTGTATTTCTTGCCGCTGCCGCAAGGACAAGGTTCATTTCGCCCGACGCGTTGGCCACGATTACGAATCGGCTCCGTTTTCGTTTCGCTCCCCTGACTCGCATCGATTGCCTGTTGTTGTTGAGAGGCTATTTCACTGGTCGATTGCGCCTGTTCATGCTTGGCTTCGGTCTCAACCCACGTAGACCCCACGAAATCTTCGTCGAGCTGTTCCATGCGAAAGATCAAATCTGTAACGCGTTCGCTAAGCGACTGCCACATCGTATCAAACAGCTTCATCCCTTCGCGCTTATACTCAATTTTAGGATCTACCTGCGCGTAGCCGACTAATCCCACGGCACTCCGCAGGTGGTCCATCGTGAGCAAGTGATCTTTCCAGGCCGAGTCCACTAACTGCAACAACAGGTGGCGTTCCATCCGTCGGATTTCCGGACGGTAACGGTCTTCAACCATCGAGGACAATGTCTGCTCTAATTCCTCTTTTTTCAACTGAGCCAGTTTCTGCGGAGGCAGATGATCGGAAAGATTCTTATCTATCCATTCTGAAAGTGAAACCAACGCTCCATTCCCATCAGTAAGCTGTCCAGCAGTCTGTGTCTCGTCCTCAGACTCTTGAAACAGCGTGTCCAACTGGTCGTTCACCGCCAGCAAAACTTCGTTGGCACGCTGTTGATTTTCACGACTATGTCCCACCAATATTGACTGTATTTCTTCGCGCTGCTTGGTTTTCAGGTCATCGACTTGCAACTGTATTTGGAAACGCTCGCTGACCCAAGCCACTAATCCTTCACGATCAATCCTTGGCCCACTCGAAGTCCGTTTCGTATAGCGGTAGATACCTGCCATAATTGGGTATTCGGATTCCTTCTCATCGTAGCGACTCGCTGCCCGGTCATAGATAAGTTGCTTAAACTTTTCGTGGTCCAAGTCGCGAACTTCGTTCGCATCGATTTGCAAGTCAAACTTGTGGGCAATCCAGCTACAGCAGTTCTGCAATCCAAATTTTGGATCGAGAATTTCTTTACCATCCGCAAGGTCAACCCGCTGCAACATCCGACGAGCACCATCAATGAGAAACTCGTCAATTTGGTCACGGCCTATTTTTTTCAAATCCCGGTCACGCAGGCTGAGTCCCCAACGAGTATTGGCAAATTTGGCAACTGCTTCCCAATTCCAGTCTTTGGGATCCATTTCCTCGTCCAGATTTTCCTCAATCTGTTCGAGAACTTTCGTCTCTACCTGTCGCTCTGCTTCGTCGATTGCATAGTCTGCAGCAGCATCAAAATCCATGCCACGAAAATCGCTTGCTGCCAGGTCTACCGGCAAACGATTTTCCACCCAACGCGTGAACGTTTCGACGCCATAATTACTGTCTAGAAACTGGCCCAAATGATCGTTCACTTGATCCCGAATCATTTCTAAAATCAAATGTTTGCAATTAGCGCCGTCAAGGATGTTTTGTCGATACTGGTAGACCCGCTTTCGCTGCTCATCCATGACTTCGTCGTATTCGAGCAGATTCTTGCGCACTTCAAAGTTTCGTTCTTCGACTTTCTTTTGTGCAGAAGCGATGCGCCGGGTAACGACCCCACTTTCAATGGCTTCACCCTTTTGCATTCCAAGCCGCTCTAGGATTTTCTTCACCCATTCCCCAGCAAAAATCCGCATCAGGTCGTCTTCGAGCGACAAGTAGAAGCGACTGCTTCCTGGATCACCTTGTCGACCACAACGACCCCGGAGTTGCAAATCAATGCGACGTGCTTCATGCCGTTCGGTCGCCAGAACATGCAACCCTCCCAATTCCTTGACCCGCTCACCTTCCTCTTTCATCCCTTCACGTATTTCGATCTGGGACACCAACTCGTCCCATTCATCACGAGGGACATCGAGGCGTGTCTCATATTTTTCCTGCAACAGTCCCCAAACTATCGTTTCTGGATTGCCCCCCAGAACAATATCGGTTCCCCGTCCAGCCATATTAGTGGCAATAGTGACTGCTCCAATCCGACCCGCCTGCGCAATAATGTCGGCTTCGCGTTGATGGTGCTTGGCATTGAGCACTTCGTGTTCGATACCGCGACGCTCGAGTAAGCGTGACAATCTTTCGCTTTTCTCAATCGACACGGTACCCACCAAGATCGGGCGACCCTTACGATAAACCGTGGCCACATCCTGCAGAGAAACCGTTTCCTTTGTTTTGCTGCCTTTCGGTTGGAACAGCAAAGAATTCTCGTCCTCCTGAAGGATCGCACCCCAACGTTCGGAACCATCATGATTGACAATTACGTTCCAGCGATGGACACGCTCAATGTCATCGGCAATCGCCTCGTATTTTTCCTCCTCGGTGCGGTAGATCACATCGGGATTTTCCTCACGCTGCAAAGTTCGATTGGGAGGAATAGCGATCACTTCAAGTTTATAAATTTTCAAGAATTCCGACGCCTCGGTCATCGCCGTTCCGGTCATGCCACAAATTTTGTCATACAGTTTAAAAAAGTTCTGTAAGGTAATGGTCGCCAGAGTCTGCGATTCTTCCTTGACCTTGACTCCTTCCTTGGCTTCGACCGCCTGGTGCAAACCGTCGCTCCATTGCCGTCCTTCCATCAAGCGCCCAGTAAATTCATCGACAATAACTACACGACCTTCCTTGACAACATAGTTGACATCTCGCTGGTAAAGATGATGTGCTTTGAGGGCGTTGTCGATCAGATGGGGCCATTCCATGTTTCCTGCAGTATAGAAGCTCTCCACACCAGCCAAACGTTCTGCTTCACGGACACCGTCGTCTGTCAACGTCGCATGATGATCTTTTTCATTGACTGTAAAATGTAGATCTTTCTTCAACTGCTTGGCAATTTTGTGGGCACGGCCATACTTGGTAACATCATCGTGGGCTGGTCCTGAAATGATCAACGGGGTGCGGGCTTCATCGATCAAAATATTGTCGACCTCGTCGACAATGGCAAAACTAAGGCGACCCTGTGACTGCTGCATATGTTTGGAAAATCGGCTGTCTCCACGTGCCGCAGGCCGCATGTTGTCACGTAAATAGTCGAAGCCAAATTCGTTATTAGTGCCGTAAGTAATATCACAGCCATAGGCTTTTTGTCGTGCTTCGACAGGCATATCGCTCTGAATGGCCCCCACCGTCAGGCCAAGTCCCAGATACAGCGGCCCCATCCATTCCATGTCCCGACGAGCGAGGTAGTCATTGACTGTGATGACATGGACACCTTCTCCGGTGAGTGCATTCAAATAAGCCGCCAACGTGGCTACCAAGGTTTTTCCTTCGCCCGTGATCATTTCCGCAATCGCACCACGATGTAACACCATTCCGCCCACTAATTGCACATCATAGTGCCGCATCCCCAAAAACCGACAGCCAGCCTCGCGACAGGCAGCAAATGCTTCAATCATCAAATCATCTAATGCTTCGCCTTGTTTCAGCCTTTGTCGAAAAATTTCAGTCTGCTGTCGAAGCTCTTCAACAGACATGGCGACAAACTTCGGCTCGAGCTCATTGATCTTGATGACATCACGCTTTAATCTTTCGACATATCGGTCGTTGGACGAACCAAACCTCGCGGTCACCGCACGTTCAAAGCTGCGCAGCAATGCACCAAAAATCAGCCCCAACCATTCCCAAATTCGTTCTAGAATCTCCATGAAAGATTATTCGATGAGAGGCGCAAGTGGTGTAGAAACTGGTTGAAATATAGAAGAACGTGCAAAGCATGACGTATGCCGCTGCAAGACAAACAAGGGCACACAATCTAAATACATGTCATACCATAGCTTATAACGGTCAACGGACATGGTCAACTGCGTTTTGCCTACCACCGTCAGAGTACTTTATTTGGCCAGCATTGGCCGGACACCGAGTCATAGGGAGAGCCTGTTTTGAATACCTTCTGTTTAATTCGCAAATCAATAACTAGTAATAGAAAATTGGTTCCCAAGCACTTTCAGATCACCGACTCGCGTCAACAGCAAATCCAAAGTATCTTAGGGAACTTGAGACAGTAACCACAGCCAGCTACGATTGAATGGACCGGACGGTGTTTACCTCTCTGGTCGAAGCACAACAAGGCTGTCGCGTTGTGTTCGAATTCCAGTCTCAAAAAAATGGGCAGGTGAATTTGCAGCCATGGTTTAGTCAACTTTAAACGTTGTTTGATGATCTAAAATGTCGACCACACGGCCTAATCGTTCCACGTCAAATCAGACCGTCCCATCTCCCAACCAGCTTATTTTCCTGGGTACGGGAACATCGGTCGGTGTTCCCACAATCGGCTGTGGGTGCGATGTCTGCACCAGTTCTGACCCGAAAAACCAACGAACTCGCTGCTCCATAGTACTAGGAATGCCAGAAGGCACCTTATTAGTCGACACGACTCCCGATTTGCGGATGCAACTGCTGCGTGAAAACATTGGCCTGGTTCATGCTGTCCTGTATACACACGAACACGCTGACCATTTATTCGGCCTGGATGATTTACGGATCATGCCGTTTCACCTGGGTCACCCAGTGCCACTCTATTGTGAAGAGCGAGTCGAAAAACGAATTCGACATTCCTTTGACTATGCCTTCACCAATCACACTTTAACTCATCCAGGCGCTGTTCCACAGCTGCGTTTTCATCGCATCGACGAACAACCGTGTAACGTCCTCGGCAGCCTGGTTACTCCGATACGACTGTTGCACGGCCCTCGTTTTCAAGTACTCGGATTTCGTTTTGGCAACATCGCCTACTGCACGGACACCAATGAGATTCCAGCCAAAAGTCTGCAGCTTTTACGCAATCTCGACGTATTAATTCTGGATGCTTTACGACCACGTCCCCATCCAACACATTTCAGTCTTGATGAGGCCGTAACTATGGCCGAACAAATCCAGGCCCGCCAAACATATTTCACACACATCGGCCATGAATTAGACCACACCACGACTAACGCACAATTGCCAAAACACATGAAATTGGCATTTGATGGACTAAAATTATCGTTCCATTGAAACCGACAAGTCGAGGCGCGCAAATTGCAACGTGGACAGACTCAACAAAAGTACTTACCTACACTTTGTTTTCAAGGGAACTCAAAACCGTCGTGCGACACGGTCACTCTTTAAACCCTGGATGTAGTCCACCGTAATATCAAGAACTTCTTCGAAGTAGTAGTCGCGTTCTACCGGTAAATCAGTGTCCTCTGTCTCCTCTTCTTTTTCTTCTTCCTCTTCTTCTTCTTCAAACTTGGTAATTCGTGCCATGAACTTTTCTTCATTCAGTGGTACGGATGGTTGCTGTTTTTGTTCCAGGTAACGCTCAATACGGGTAATGGCTTTCTTGAAGTCTTCCGATTCACTACGGCGGGCCGCCGAAGATTCTCGCACCTGCTTAAGCAAGGTTTCCGTGACCATATCATACTTGTCGTGTTCCGTTGCAATGACACGGTCAAATTCCAGAGCATAGTCCAAGTCGGATTCAGCGATATCAAAATGATCTGTGATCCGCGGTAACACAATGTCAGCTAACACACCTCGTTTTTGGGTACTGTCCCCATTGGGACGATAAAACTGCTGCATGGTGATTTTTAGTGCACCACAATTTTGCGGGTTGGGTACCGGAAACATTTTTGGCCCCAACTCCAACAAGCTTTGCACGGTCCCTTTTCCGTGCGTGGCAGAATCCCCCACAATAATGCCACGTCGGTAATCCTGGATAGCACCCGCAAAAATCTCGCTGGCACTGGCGCTAAATTTACTGGTCAGTACGACCAATGGACCCTGCCATGCCATGCCAAAATCGAGATCATCATAATGTTGAACGTTGCCGGCTGAATCTTTCACCTGAACGACCGGTCCTCGATCGATAAACAGGCCGGTCAGCCCGATCGCTTCCGTCAAGCTGCCCCCGCCGTTCCTGCGCAAGTCGAGAATCACAGCATCTACTTTATCTTGGCGAAACTGGTCCAAAATCCGTCGCACATCTCGTGTTGTACTCTTATAGCTCAGGCGATCTCGAGATTTTGACATGTCCATATAGAAACTGGGCAACACAATCGTTCCGATTCGGTACGGACTGCCATCTGGTTTCTGGCCATCTGTAAAAGTGACAGAACGTGCTTCCTTGTCTTTCAGCTCTATCTTGGCACGGGTGATCGTGTAGATTTTAGTGTCGCCTCTCCCCGCAGACTGAACCCCCAAACGAACAACCGTACCGGCACGGCCACGGATCAAATGGACAACATCTCCCAATTTCATATCGATGACATCTACCATCTCACCTTCACGGTCCTGGCCAACGCTGACGATACGATCCTCTGCTGCCAGTTTTTCGTCCGACACTAGCTTTCCATGTTTATCGGCTGCGCCACCTGGAATGACTTCACTGACAACCGTAAATCCGTCAGTGATCGTTAGTGCAGCCCCTATCCCTTCCAGCTCCAATTGCATTGTGATGTGAAAATTTTCCAACGTCGATGCCGACATGAAAGTAGTATGCGGATCGAAGCCCGTCGTCATCGCAGTGAGATACATCTCCAACAGATCGTCCGAGTTGGTTTGTCGCATCCGTTTTAGAAAACTCGTGTATCGTCTACCGAGACGCTCTACCGGATCGTCTGTCGATTCATCTGCTTTAAGTTGCAACAAGTCGTACTTGATGCGACGTCGCCACAGATCACGTGCCTCCTCCTCCGAGGTCGGATAACGAGCTGCGTCAGGATCTTTGATGATCTCTTCATCAATAGCAAAGTCATGTTCCATGGCTAACAGTTCCTCTACCCACATAACACGCTCGTGGACCCGTTCTAAAAAACGGTTGAAAACCGTATAGGCAAAACGAATGTCACCTCGTTTCAGATAATCATCCAATTGATCCTGGTAAGACCGAAACTCATCCACGTCCGATTGATAAAAATAAACTTTTACGGCATCCAACGCATTGAGATAGTTTTCCAATCCTCGACGAGCATGGTCGTCGTCTAATGGATCATTGAGCAAATGCTGCTGACGGACCAACAATGCCACCACCCGTGTGATATGGCGATCTTTGGCGGACGGACCTTTCAGCTTAATCGGCGGTAACTCGGACACGAGGCCGTTTGTACCTGCCCCAGGCGAGTTCGCCGTAGAATCTTGAGACGAAGAGTTGGAATCGCTGTTTTCCGAATTCCGCGTCGTAGCACTCGATGCGTCCTCCGCCAAGCGAACTGCTCCCACTTCGAGTGCATTAGGATTCAGCGACGGATCACCGGCCAGCAAAAAGGTGGCACACATCCACCCTAAGAAGGTGACGGCGCAACCGAAAACAGGAGTTCGAAAGCTTGAAACAACAGCCCGGTCAGAATGGAAAAATAATTGCATGTTAGATCCCTGTGGAAAAGACAAACGCTCTTATGTCGCGTATCTTACCTAATTTATCCCAGCTTAGGGAAATGGTAGCCGGAATGTAGAGTTATGACAAGATCGACCAACAAAGACAGATCACAGTTCAACAGTCAGATATGCATTCAAAATTTACGGGATACAAATCTTCCTTTGATAGCAGGCATTTCCCAGCACGCCGCTAACCGCGTAAGTCTAACCATCACCTGAACAAATCGACTTGCATTCCGACTATCCCTTCCAGCAAGAAAAGCTTCTTTTCGGCGAAAATCGTTTGTAGACAACCCGGACATGTTCGCTGGAAGTAATGGCTTATGACTGTTCGCTGGCCGACTTCCCCTCGGAAACTTCCGTCGGGCCACTTTTCATTTCGTTAATTCGGTCCACGATTGCCTCCACCAGGAGCGTGTGTACACCAAGATATCCTGCAATCTGCCACAATCGACTTGAATTAATACGTTGAAAACCCTTCACGAGTTCATCTGTCTGCATGGACAACTCTCCGTGAAACAAGAGATGAGGTTGTACAATGATTGGACTCGAAGTGTTATTTCCAGTATGCTGCAGCACCTCTTCGATGGAAGGAGAGGCCATGGCGATAAACCCATGTAGCGTTCTCCTGGCTTCAACAAATTCCTGTCTCAGGCCGACAAAACGCGCCATATCTGCCGTGGCAGAGGGATCACGGCTACCACGGCCCACGAGCACAGAAACAGTACAACTCGGTGGATATTTGAGTCGGTCTGCGGCTTCGCGAAAGCGAATGGCGGAAAGTTGCACCAAACTGGGATGGCATCCAAGCTGCGCTGCTTGCTGAATTTGTACTCGGCCTCGTACAGCAGCCTGTACAGCAGTAGGAATATCGCGTTTCACATGACCGGCGGCAAACAACAGCAAGGGCACAACAAGTATTCGATTGACACCATAAGCTAACAGTTCTTCGACTGCCTGTTCAATCGTCGGATCGGCCAATTCGAGAAAGCAGGGTCTTACTGGAATTTCCACACGTTGGGCAACCAACTCACAAACCTGAAAAAACTCGGACCGGCCAATGCGATCGCGCGTACCGTGGCCAACCAGCAAGAGTCCCGTCATATCACCAGTCGTGAACATATGATTTTCCGGATATTTCAATGCGCTACACGCCGACTGCAGAAATCATTATACTGGAGAGGTTGATAAAATTCCTACGGCTGAAATGCCATGACTGCGGTTTATCCTTATCTAACGATTACTTCCGGCAATAGTGTCGGCCAATTCTTTTTGTTAGATCTTACTGACAAAAATCGAATGGGTCGTGACCACGAATGCGATATCGTCGTCAACGACCCTCTCTGTTCACGTGTACATGCAATTATAATCCAGGAAGAAGATGGATGGTGGTTCCGTGATTCTGAAAGCCGTAACGGAGCATTTGTCGATGGAAAGAAAACAAGCGAAGCGCGCCTGGTAAATGGAACCATCGTGCGGATCGGTTCTACGGAGTTTGTATTCCAAATCGCCGACCAGCCACCTACCAAAGGTTCACTGACCAGCAGCAGCATGAACCAAACGATCATTAGGGATACACCAGTCCATGAAAACAAGAAAGAACTGACTGCCTGGCATGATCTTGATGCCTCTCAGCATACACGGGATCTACTGTTGTTGTACCAGTTAAGTCTTCAATTGTTGCGGTGTGATGACCCGGATGATGTGGTGCGCATTGCGCTCGAACTCATTTCTGAACGCATGCATGCCAGCCTGGTTGGCTTTCTCTGGTTGAACGATGAAGGCGCACTAAAACTAAAACAATTGGTACCCCCATCAACGGCAGGGGATAACGTCGCATTGAGCGACACACTGACTAAAAAAGTGTGTCATCATCGGCATGCGGTATGGCTGGCAGAAGAAGCACCAGGAACGGATGACACCCTGGAACATTTCGCCGATGCAGTTTGCGTTCCATTGAGCCAGGACAAGACAACTCTGGGCGCGATTCACATCTACCTGGAACGAGGCCGGTTTTCTCAAGCTGACTTTGATTTCTCCATCTCGGCTGCCAACGTACTCGTGGCTTCTCTCGTTAGCGCTCGCAGGCAGGCAACCTTGCAGGCTGATCATCAACGATTGGTAAACAATTCTGCCCAGGCCAACAAATTGGTTGGCGAAAGCAAACCGATGCAGGACTTACAATCAAAAATTGCACGTGTGGCACTGGCCACCAGCTGTGTGCTGATTCGTGGAGAAAGTGGGTCTGGCAAAGAACTCGTGGCTGACGCCGTCCACAAAAGCAGCGCACGTGCGGACAGACCAATGCTGTCAGTCAACTGCGCCGCATTGCCAGCAGATTTGAGGGAAAGTCAGTTGTTCGGACACAAAAAAGGAGCCTTTACAGGGGCTGACAATACTCACGCAGGTTGGTTCCAACAAGCAGATGCGGGCACATTATTTTTAGACGAAGTCGGTGAACTAACACTGGCAGGCCAAGCTAAACTGTTACGGATTCTCGAAGGACACCCGTTTCTACCCGTCGGCAGTACGGAAGAAATCCACGTCGATGTGAGAGTGATCGCCGCCACCAATCGAGATTTGAGTGAGCTGGTACGCGAAAAACTTTTTCGAGAAGACCTTTTCTACCGACTGAGTGTCTTCGAGTTATATATTCCACCGTTGCGTGATCGCGGTGATGACATCGGTTTGTTGATCGATTATTTTCTGGAACATTTTAAGGTACAACATGGACAAACGTCATTGGGATTGGCTCCCGCCGCTCGCAAAAAAATGCTCCAATATGCTTGGCCTGGCAATGTTCGCCAACTGCGCAATGTAATCGACAGTGCGGTCGTCCTTGCCACTGGCGAGCAAATCATGCCACATGACCTCGGCATGCGGGATGCCGGAATGGAGGAAACAGATTCTCTGCGGATTGCTGTTTGGGAACAAAAATTGATTAAAGAAGCACTGACACAAAGTCAAGGTAATGTTCCCGCCGCCGCCAAGCTTCTTGGGATCGGTCGCGCAACCTTGTACCGCAAAATTGATGAATACGATATTGAACGCTAATCCCTCTAGTTCGCGCACCTTTTCCGCCAGCGTGGATGGCAACCGTGTTGAACCGACTGCCCCCTCCTAGGCCATGTAGAATGGACTAAAAGCTGATTCTCCGTAAGTCTCTCTCGACCAAATAAGCGAAACGCTACGCCTGGCACAAATCGTTACTTACCAGCGAGTTCCACAAGTCCATCCACACCGGATCACCCACGTGTTTCATTGTCTGTCTATTTTTCAATCGTTTCGTTAGGGCAAGGTCGCTGACGAACCAGCTATAGCAATCATGCTCATTTTGGCAATCGGAATGATCATAATACAAAGCAAGGTCCTGAGACCAGGACACAACAAGTTTCAGCCAAACTCACACCCGATTTTCCTCATCTGGCAGCCTATCGATATAATGAGACTCAGGCCATTATTCTGCACTCACCGAGAAGGAGAATTTTTGTGCGTGCTGCATCCCAAACGGCATAGAAAAGGTAATATTCAGTGTACAATGAACATGAATCTTACTTTCGTCATGAGCCATCTATGCCTGCGCCAAACCACCCACGTGCCCGCCAGAAAAGTTCAGCGCTAATCCCCTCTTGGTGGATGCTATGGCTGACACGTGGGCTGTCCCTCATGGCCATTGCATTGGCAAGTTACTTGACCTGGATGTCTTTTTCAAGTGATTCAGTCGCTGGCTGTAGCGTGACCGGTTTTGATTGTGATGCTGTCCTGTCAAGCCAATGGTCCAAGTGGTTCAATCTGCCCATAAGCCTGGGAGGAGTGCTTATCTATGGAGGAATCTTTCTGACAAGTTGGCTGTTTTCACTGGCGAAGCGGCCGGAAATCTGGCTCATCGGCTGGATCACAATTGGCTGCCTGTCATCCGTGGCTGCTTTGTCAGGCATCTGGTTTTTAATACTCCAAATCCTGATTGTAAAATTCTGCCTGTATTGCCTGCTGACACATGCTTGTGGATTGGTAATCGCCACGATCACTTGGAAAAGCATGCCGAAGACTCGACGACAACCTGGTCCACCACGTCTGCCCAATTCCAAGAGCACTAAATCTCAACAGCAAGTTCACATCTCACCACCGACAGTGCTTCAGGCTTCACACCTGGGAACCATGGGCATCATGACATTATTCGGTGTCGTTTCACTGATCCTTGGACAGATCATGTCAGATCATTCAACCTACACGGTCGAAGAGATGGTTTTTACCCAGGCACCTTCCACTGCCGCCAATTCCGAACAAAAACCTTTGACGGCCCTGCCTGCGAAAAGCGACCCTCCGCCCATCGCTCCCGCGGCTGCAGATGTGCCAGCACGTGCGGAGAACAAGGACAACTTACCTGACACCCGAATTGAAACATTCAAACCTGTGCTGCCAGAAGATCGGATGGTCCGCTTCATCCCCGGGCTTGCGCCAATGAACGTCGACAAATTGCCAGTACACGGAGACCCTGACGCCGAACACTTGATTTTAAAATTAATGTCATACACCTGCCCACACTGCCGCAAGATACATCACCAACTGCACAAAGCGTTACATGATTTAGGAAAACAAAAATTTGCGGTGGTGATCCGACCCATCGCGCTCAGCCAGATGTGTAACCACAATGTCATCAGGGAACAACCCATGCACGCCTATTCCTGTCACTACACGTGGCTGGCACTGGCGGTATGGCATCTCGATGCGACCAAGTTTACCGCTTTTCACGAATACTTGATGGCGGATCAAGACCGTCTTCCGCCCCTGAATGAAGCCAAGGGTTATGCAAGCAAACTCATTGGAATCGAAATGGAATCATTAAAAAGGGGGGAAAATCATCCAGTCGTCCGCCGCATGGTTTCTGAAAACCACAAACTCATGGAGTACCATGCCAAAAAACTACCTACCTTCGTTTTCGGCAAAAAGAAAATACAGGGTCTGACCGCAACCACTTCCGAATTGACTGAAATCATTCATGAGGCATTTCTATCGAAAAAGGACAAAACTTAGTCTGTGGCAAAATGTCCATTCTTGCCCCTCTGTCTACCGTTTGTAACGGCACACACATCTAAAAGTCCAAACTTTTTCTGAAGTCGTTGAGGAAAAGTCGTCCTTCCTTTATTTTTGGCCCGCAACAAGAGACACGCACAGGATCTGCAGCCACCTTGCGCATCGCGAACTGCTTCACGGATTGCTCTGATTGGGTTGCCGCAGACCGCATGCACGAAGCAAGGTAGGCATTCACAAACACCCTAAATCTCCTGGCCAAATCCATCCGCGACCAGCCGGTATAAACACCTCCAACGACATTGTTTGCCGTAACCATGCCGCTACCGCCATGCTCAGACTGATTTTTCGAGAAGCACCTGAATGCATGACCAACCAATGCCAGCCACGTCGCTTCTTACTCGCTTCGTCATTACCCATTTTTCCACCAGTTGCCAGGACGTTTTAGATTGTCTGTACTGATCTCACGAACATCAAAATAAACTGATAATTTTCTACTAACGCGGTCGGCGATTCAGGTTGCAGGATTGGGAAACAGAGCCTACGGTAGTGGCGTCCAAGTTATTGCGCCACTTTCCACACACCTTGGGGCGCCGTGGCATCATCGCGTAAAGCAATGGAGAAATTCTCGGTTGCGGAAATCTATTTTCGTGAAACTTGCAATCCTGGCAGATGATTTAACAGGCGCCTGCGATACGGGTATCCAGTTCGTCGAACATGGTTATCAAGTTCACACTCGCTGGCAGATTGACCAGTTGGGCCTACCGACGAAGGACATCCTGGCTTTTTCGACAACAAGCCGGTTTCATTCAGCAGAGAGAGCGGCGTCTCACGTTCGGGATGCCCATCTGAAAATTGTCCAAAGTGGGCACCATTTGATTTACAAGAAAATTGACTCCACGTTAATCGGGAACATCGGTGCGGAAATCGATGCCGTCTTAGAAAGAGGCCCCCATCTGTTAGCCGTCGTCTGTCCTGCGTTTCCACGTATGGGACGTCGGTTCGTACATGGTGAACTTCTCCTGGGTGATACCGGGTACCGATCGGGACAACATTTGCCTACTATGATTCGAGATCAATCGACACACCACTGCGTCGAAGTCTCCCTCAACGAAGTACGACGAAGTGGAAGCATTTTGTTGGATCGGTTACGTCATGCCATCACCACAGGCACAAAAGTTTGCTGTGTCGATGCTGAAAAAGAGACTGATCTGGCACACTTGGCAGAAGCATTATTGGCATTGGCACCCGAAGTCTTGCCCGTAGGGTCCGCAGGCCTGGCGGCGCAGCTCGCAAAGCGTTTTACTGGTAAAACCAGGAATCCATCCAGCCTGATTGACGACGGCAATATTCAGACACCCCTGCCAGAAAATAAAATCAACCCGCCAGGTAGTCCAATTATCTGTTTTATCGGAACCACAAACCCTGTCACGACACAACAGTTAGAACAATTGAAACAGCATACCGAATTGGTGTCGATTTGCCTGGACAACCAAACACCACAACAACTCAGGTCGGCTATTCGTCGTGGCCAGCACATGGCCATACGGATCCCGTGGGAAAACAATAGCCCAGAATGCTGGGAAAACATCTTCACGAATTTATCAGCTCAAACGACTGCTGGCCTTGTCTTAACGGGCGGTGATACGGCAAAAACAGTATGTGACATGGCTAGAGTGAACGGCATTGACCTACAACAACAAATTTTGCCTGGCCTTGCCAAAGGGTGCCTTATTGGCGGACGATTAGACGGTATAACAGTGGTTACCAAAGCAGGAGGATTTGGCGACAATGACACTTTGGTGAAGGTTTTCACAGATCTCGCAAACAAAATATAATGCAAAGGCAATCATTACTGGAGCCCTACAAACTCCTCAACAGAGTCTCCGGTATAATACAACAACAAGCCATCCTTTCCAGCTAAATTTTCCGGGAGTTGATCCAAGATGTTTCGTCAAGAATCAAGCGACATTTCCACTTTTTGCATTTCGATGGGAGATCCCGCTGGGATCGGTCCCGAAGTGACACTGAAGGCGCTCCTCGATTACGACCTGCGGACATCCGCGCGGTGGGTACTGATAGGAGAAGCCTGGCAAATCAACCAGTTGGGACAAGAGATTGGGTTTAAACCAGACCGAGTCGTCACCCGTCTGGACGATACCACTTTGGACGATTCGGCGCAGGTCATCGTACTCGATGCACAACAGTTACAGCCTCATGAGTTGACCGTTGGACAGGTCAATGCCGCCTGTGGGCGGGCCGGGTTAGCCTATGTCCGATTGGCAACGGAACTCTGCATGGAAGGGCGATCCCAAGCAATCATTACGGCACCTCTTAACAAAGAAGCGGTCGCCTTGAATGGAATTCCTTTTTGCGGCCATACGGAGTTCATCGCTGATTTATGCGGCGTGCCAGAGTCACGCATGTTATTGTACAACGATCAATTATGCGTCGTTCACGTGTCGACCCATTGTAGCTTGTTAGAAGCCACACAACTTTCCGTAGACCGCATCCGGCAAACGATCGAAATGGGACACAACGCGATGCTGCGGCTGATGGGAAAACCTCCGCGTATCGCCGTCTGCGGTTTAAACCCTCACGCTGGAGAAAACGGCATGTTTGGTGACGAGGAAACTCGCTGGATTATACCCGCCATCGAACAGGCAAACACGGCTGGCATCCCCTGCGAGGGCCCTTATCCGGCAGATACGCTGTTCATGCAAGCAAAACGTGGTAGATGTGATTTGGTCGTCGCCATGTATCACGACCAAGGCCACGTACCGATGAAACTGCTAGACTTTGAGCATACGGTCAACGTCACGCTGGGATTGCCAATCGTACGCACCTCCGTCGATCACGGAACTGCTTTTGATATCGCTGGTAAGAATCTGGCAACCTGTGATGACATGCAAACGTCCATGCAGTTGGCAATCAAATTGGCAGGCATCAAGAAGCGCCAACCAGTGGTCCGAGAGTAAAACAAATACTCTTATTTAACATCATCCGATTCCATAACAGCCACCCGCGCCTGACAGGTCGCTGTAATCCCTTCACCCAGGTCGGTGATGATTTCGAGCGTTTGGTTCACATCACCGCGCTGTTCGCCTGCCGTAAACCGGACAGGGACAATATGTATCGCCTTGGCCTGGTCACTCAGGTCATAAGCAAACCGTTTATCACGAGGACTGATTGAGAGGATGCGGAATGGTACTTTGCCTTGTACCACAATCTTCTTGGATATGGTTTGATTCGGCTGAATATCCCCGAGGTAAAGTGACGCAGGGCTGATCCTGACAGGAGGCAAAATTTCACCTTGGACCCATAGTGGAAACTGGCTCGCCGCAGGATCGTCTGGCATGAGCGTGACTTGTGTATGAAAAAACCCCATTGGGGCGTCAGGTTTCAGATAAGCTACAATGTCAAACACATGCGAATTCGGTTCTCGCCGTACCAACTCGAGATCAAAATACTCATTCTCACCCCGGAGCCCCGCCAAGTTCCAGGGCCGTACCCCGCGGTACCGGACTTGGACATTTTTTTTATCGGTTTGACCCTGGTCGACTTTACCAAAGTCGATCATACCTGGATCCATCTCGACATCACTGCGGATATTTCCCTTGACTTTCAATTGCACTTCGGCAAACCGTGGTTGGTCAAACGTTACGGTCAGCGTGGCACCACGGCGACCTTGAAAACGATCGGTGTTGTAAATCACCAGAATTCCACCGGTCTCATGTCTCTTGATGATCTTTTTGAGAATCTTGGGAGTAATGCAACCGCAACTGGCACGTATGCCAACGATACGAATATCGGTTGCATACTCGTTCTCCATTTCGAACACGAATTCAGCTTTAGAATTTCTGGCGACCTCTCCAAAATCGTGACTACGATTTTTAAAGACTTTGCGTGCCCACAAATGGGCCTCAACGTCGTTGGTCAAAGTACCAGCAATCGTCAAGCTCGCGACAATCAGCGTGGCCCGTATCATCCGGTGTTTCCCATGCGTAATTTTCCGATAAAGGGTACAACCACCTCCAGTACCCGGATATCGATTTGGTCGTATAACCCTACCGCTTTTCAAGCATACCACACGCATTAACGGGTCAGCTCTTTTCTGCCTTTTCCTGACTTAATTCCAGCTCTAACTGATCAGCAATACGACGAAATACCTCCTGATTGGGTCCTCCCAGTTCAGCAAGCCAGCGGTGGCATTCCATGATATGGTGACCAAGTTGTCGACGATCCAGTTCATCCGCAGCTAGGTTACGGCACTCCGAGACCAACGCAGGTGGCTGCACACTAATTGGCAGGATCGTGTGCAAATGTGCCGTCGCTAAAAGAGAACGACTTCGCTCCTGATCGGCAATGATTTGAAACCGTTTCGTTGTTTTTTTTCCAATTCGCTTGTTAAGATTAACAAGACATCCCAGAAAGGTACTGTCAAGGTAAGTACACTGCGTGAGCTCAATCGCCAGCGTACAATCGTCAGCAGCGACAATTCCTAAGGCAAAGGCATGCAGTAAACGGCTTTCCCGCATCGTACCACGCCCTACCACGTAGACAATGTAGCCAGCCTCTGTACGGCCCAGTCGCATGGTTGATTTTTTCTCGGCCGTCATCGTATTTCCAGTGAGAAAAGACAGGAAACCGTGGTGGACCAAGCTGTCATACGTTCCCAGCGAGGCCCATGGTCTCGAAAACCACCACTTGGGCCGCGCCCCTTCCGGGAATTCCTAGCCCCGTAGTCTGCGCCCCTCTCCTGGCCCATCATTCACCCATGATCGCACATTGCACATATCAACAGAATACCGTTCTGCTACCATTGACAAAAAAAGGAGCAGGAATTCCATTGGAACACTTCGCTTGCTTCCGTCCGTAGGCTGGGCGTCGTATCATAAGGTTATGGTTGATCCACACTTTGAACATCGCCGGCAACTTGAGCGATTGACCGCCAATCAGCTCACTGCATATCAGCTGGAACGGCTGAACCGTTTGCTGACAGCGATTCAACCCCATAATCGGTTCTACTCCGAAAAGCTCGGGATGTTACAGCTACCGCTACAAAGTCTCGACGGATTTTCCGATTTTCCCTTCACCTACAAAGAAGAACTAAATCCTACATCAAACTCCTGGAGTTACGCCTCCAACCTGACATTCCCTCCGGAAAACTACATACGTTTTCACCGCACATCTGGCACACGCGGCCGACCCCTGATCGTAGTGGATACGGCCAAGGACTGGCAATGGTGGGTGGATACCTGGCAATATGTCCTGGACGTCGCTGAGTTAGGCGCCGAAGACCGGGCACTCTTAGGGTTTTCCTTTGGCCCATTTATCGGTTTTTGGAGTGCTTTTGACGCCGCAGTCGCTCGGGGCTGTCTCGTCATCCCCGCTGGAGGAATGAATTCGATTTCACGCCTGGAACTGATGTCCAGCAGTCGGGCTACCGTTTTATTTTGTACGCCCAGCTATGCCCTACACTTGGCTGAAATTGCCCAGCAGAACCAAATCGACCCAACTGCCTTACCAGTGCGACGTATCATCGTCGCCGGAGAGCCGGGCGGTTCACTGCCTGCCATCCGCAATCGGATTGAACAAGCCTGGAATGCGAAAGTCACCGATCACGCGGGCGCCAGCGAAGTCGGCCCATGGGGATATGCAGATCGCGATGGTCGTGGCTTGCATGTCAACGAAGCAGAATTTATTGCAGAATTTCTTTCCGTCGAAACCGGCAAATCTGCCGCCGAAGGCGAGCTGTCCGAGCTGGTTTTGACAACGCTCGGTCGGACAGGGTGCCCCGTCATCCGTTATCGAACTGGTGACCTGGTGCGACCCACCTGGTCAACAAACGGTGACTGTCGCTTTGTACTTCTCGAAGGTGGTGTCCTGGGGCGCATCGACGACATGATGATCATTCGCGGTGTAAATATTTATCCTAGCGCCATCGAGCAAATCCTTCACAGTTTCCCCGAAGTAGTCGAATACCGTATGACCGCTCACAAAACGGGCGAGATGGATTTCCTGACCATCGAGGTCGAAGACCGATTAAATGCTGCGGATCGAATCGCCAAGGAACTACAATTACGGCTTGGCCTGAAAATCGCTGTCCACTGCGTTCCAGGCGGTAGCCTGCCACGTTTTGAAGGAAAAGGAAATCGCTTCGTCGATCAGCGGTGAGTCACTAGCAAAAAAGTTGGAGTAAAACAATGCAACCGACGCGCTTAAAACTCGTTGAATCCAATAAGCTGGTCATCGAATGGAACGATGGTGATCAGCGAGAATACGGTGTCGACGACAGGCGGACAGGAACCGGTCTGGTCAGCGGATG
>CAYMUR010000064.1:154-930 GCA_964393615.1 uncultured Pirellulaceae bacterium | reverse complement strand
CCACGATTTGCGAAAACACTGCCCCTGTGCAACATGTCGAGCAGATCGCAGAAAAAAACAAAGCGAACCACCAGTCTTGTTGCCGGTGGTCACTCCTGAAGAAATCCTACCGCTGACAATTTCCACGATGCAACCGGTAGGGAACTACGCCTACAGTATTGAGTTCAGCGATGGCCACAACACTGGGATTTTTGCAATGGAATTACTAAAGACTCTGGGCAAAAGCAAGTCGACGGAATGACGAGGAGCATCCAACGTGGGCCATGTTCGCCCTCCATGATGCTCCAGAGTTACCAAAGAACGTCGTTACCAAAGAACGTCGTTACCAAAGAACGTCGTTACCAAAGAACGTCGTCATTCACTTTCACTTTGATCGTCTCCCAACCCTTTCTCCAATTCCTGCAGCGTATTGACATCAAATCCTTCCTGACTGTCCTCCTTGGTTTTGATGACATCGGTACGGCCAAGGTGAATTTTCTTAAAGACATCCTCCGAGATGATATAGTACCAGTCTGAAAAACGGTCATTCAATTTTGCTATTTTTTCTTCGGCCTTTTTTAGTTTTTCTTGCCGTTCATCCAGCTCACGTTCCTTTTCAGACGACTCCTCGTCAGAACTAGACGCCGTCGTAATTGGCGGGCTATCTGGCGCACTGTCCGACGCACCTTCTGACGCATCACTGCCTGCTGAGGTTTCACTTTCTGCCGCTGGCTCCTCACTGTCTGCCGCTGGCTCCTCACTGTCTGCCGCTGGCTCCTCACTGTCTGCCGCTGGCT
>CAYMUR010000063.1:28891-31822 GCA_964393615.1 uncultured Pirellulaceae bacterium | reverse complement strand
CTGCCGATTCAATGGGCAAATGCGGCTCGTGTGTCCAAATGGTAATGAAAAATGGTTTGTCCTGTGGTTGCTTGTTCTTCAGCCAGTTGACGGCTTCGTTGACGGCGATCGAAGAAGATGTCCCCTCGATGCGTCCGATGGCTTTGCCGTTTTGCACGTAATTCGTCGGATTCAAATGGTGCGGAGCGGCATTGTTCTGAGTGGCCAACCACCAATCGTAACCGTGGTCGTTCGGCTGAGGTTGGGCGGCTGAATTGAACTTGCCGTTCAAGTGCCATTTGCCGGCGTGGCAAGTCGCGTAACCACGATCGTGCAAAAGCTGCGTGATCGTGATTTCGCTAATTCGCAAGTGATATCGGCTACCACTGGGAATCCAACGCCACACCCCGTTGCGATACGGCGTCCGACCGGTGAGGATCGACGAACGAGACGGAGAGCAGACACTACATGCCGCGTAGCATTGCGTGAACCGCATTCCTTGTTGAGCGAACTTGTCGAGATTAGGTGATTGGATGAGCGGGTGGCCGTAGCAACCCAAATCCCCCCAGCCTTGATCATCGGTCAGGAACACAACAAAGTTAGGCTTGCTGTTTGCGGAACGACTTGCGGAATCTGCTGGTTGAATGAAAACGGACAGAATGATGAAACTGATAGTGACGGCCAGCAGTTTTTTCTTTTTGATCATGTCTTTGTTCGCCAGCGTGTTTAGAAAAAAGGAATGCAAGAGCGCTGTTGTTCAGGCACCAGAATATACTGGCGGGGATACTGATGAAACGAGAATGGCTGCCAGCAAAAATATTTCATAGCGACCTGAATCTCCCTAATCGTTGCTGCGATGCGGAGCCTTCACATTGTATCGGGCCGCCGTAAAGTTCGCAAACCACGCAGCGTTTTGCCTCAACGGTATCTGACGGTGACGGCAACCGCGGCCTGTTTCTGAGACGGCCGCCGCCAAGGACCTACAGAAGGTTGTCAGAAACAGGCCCTGTCTACGTCAGTCATTTCATTTGGCTTGCGGTCCTGTGGTTGGCGAGCGATGCTACACCGACACATGATCCTATTACGAAAGCGGGCAGCGGCTCGGTTCAGGACAAGGAAAAAACCAGGCGCAGTAAAACCGTCGCATCCGAAAAAATGTTGTGCGGTATGCACTGCAATAGAATTTCAGTAGACTTGTGACCCGGAGCGGTATAGCTACCTGCCTTGGACACCGAGGCTCTGACTCGATTGGACGCACCTAGACAAGTACATCACCATGTATGATCTGTTGCTTAAGAATGGTATTCTTCTCGATCCGACGACAAATTTACACAGAATTGGTGATCTAGGTGTAACCGGACCGATGATTGCTTCGGTGCTTGATGCCAATAGCGGTGCCACGGCACGGCGAGTGCTGGATGTCTCTGGTTTATACGTGATGCCAGGATTCATTGATCTGCACGTCCATGTTTTCTCCGGCGTGACGCATTACGGAATCGATGTCGATCCAACGTGTCTCGGACGTGGTGTCACGACCGCACTCGATGCTGGCTCTGCTGGTGCATTAACGTTCCCTGGTTTTCGGCAGTTTGTGATTGATGTTTCGCAGACACGGCTGTTTGCAATGTTAAACATTTCGGCTCTCGGTCTGGTTCCCAATGCGATGTCGGGCATTGAGATAGGTGAACTCGAAGACCTGCGCTATGTTGACGTCAAGGAAGCGACAAGAGTGATCGAAGCGAATCGGGATAAAATTCTCGGCATTAAAATCCGCCTCTCAGACAACCTCGCAGCTGGTGGAAAGAATGAAATGCCGGCTCTGCTAAGGGCGCGTGAAGCGGCCGATGCGGTCGGGCTTCCATTGATGATTCACACGCCTCTCTCCAGCCTCACCATGCCACAAGTACTTAATGAATTGCGGCCCGGTGACGTACTCACGCACTCCTTTCACGGTCACCGTTGTGGCATACTCGACTCGGAGATGAAAGTCCTGCCTGAAATTCGCAAGAAGGTGGATGAAGGTCTGTTACTGGATATTGGCCATGGCCAGGGAAGCTTCACGTACGAGGTAGCCAGGGCGGCAATGAGCCAGGGAGTGATTCCTCACACGATTAGCAGTGATCTTCATGCTTACAACCTGAACGGTCCCGTCTTTGATCTCGTCACGACGATCAACAAGTTCCTGCATTTGGGCATGGAGCTCGACGAGGCGGTCCGGCGCGTCACCACGATCCCGGCGCAGTTTCTAAAGATGGAGGACAAGATCGGTACACTCAAGGATGGTGCGGCGGCGGACATTGTCGTCGTCGAAATGATGGAGGGTTCGTTCGAAATGACCGATTCTTTTGGTGAAACAGAAATTGGTGGTGTACAACTCGAACCGCGATTTATTTTTCGCAACGGTAGACAGGTTGGTGTGGCCAACAAGCCGGCGCCAGCGGGGTAAAGTCGAATCACCGGCATCCCTCTTTGTCAGCGAATGCTGCTGCGGTGTCACCCGGGCAACCGCAGCAATGTCCCCACCGATTTGACGCACCAGGACAAAGATAGCGGGTAACAAAATCAGGCTCGACAAAGGTGACATTGTAGCGTGGCCGAATAGTTTAGTCGGCATGTAGATGAAGTCTTTGTGGTTGTCACACGGCGTTCAGGGCCATCTAGTGACTAGAATAATACTTAGTGACTAGAATAATACTTGTTGTCAGACAGCAAATGTCGAAGACTTGCTTGTGCTATGTCTTCCGGAATACCTGGTTCGCCACGCAAATGGGAGCCATCGAATTTAGTCAGACGTCTATTTCTGCCTGGTGACAAGAAAATACCGATTCCTGAATGCTTTGTAATTTTAGAGAAGTAACAATCCGAACAAGTGTTATCCACAAGAAAATCATGAACCACTTATCAAGAAGACGTTTCCTCCGTGATGCCGCCTCCGCTGGATTGGCCACAACG
>CAYMUR010000063.1:0-28881 GCA_964393615.1 uncultured Pirellulaceae bacterium | reverse complement strand
CGATGCCCGTGAGCTTCGACTTCGACATCTTCTCGCCGCCCACGAGCAGCCAGCTATTGCTCAGACGACGCCCATTCAACGGCAGTAAATACGCCATCCGGAAGAATCCGCAAGGCAGTCAAATACCACATGATTAAGGAAGATCTCTCGGTACTAGATAAATTCAAGATGTTAGCCGACCTGGGATTTGACGGTACCGAAATACATGTCACAACCAAGATCAATCGCCACGAAGTCCGAGCGGCTATCGAAGCAACGGATGTATTGGTCCATGGGTTTCTTAACAGCAGTAAACCGGATCTGATGAGCGCTATCGACAACGCCAAATTTTACGGAGCAACCAGTGTTTTGGTTGTTGCAGGAAAAGTCGACAAGGCAAACCCCTACGACAAAGTTTACCGGCAACAGCAAGAACGTATTAAAGTTGCGTTGCCTTACGCTGAGAAACATGGCGTTCGTTTACTGGTGGAAAATGTCTGGAATAATTTTCTGCTCAGCCCCTTGGAGATGGCACGGTTTATCGATGAAATGCAGAGCCCGGCAGTGGGTGTTTACTTTGACGTGGGGAATATCGTGCGCATCGGTTGGCCTGATCAATGGATTCGTATTCTTGGCAATCGGATCGTCAAGTTGGACATTAAAGAATACAGCCGTAAAAAACAAAATAACGAAGGGCCCCGAAAAGGTTTCAATGTGGAGATTGGTGAGGGTGATTGTGATTGGCCCGCCGTTCGGCAGGCACTGGCTGATATAGGCTATACTACCGGTTGGGCGACGGCCGAGGTGACCGGGGGTGATCGCCAACGTTTGGCGGACATTGCGGAGCGCATGGACAAGGTACTGCAGCTGACTTAAACCGTGGAGAAAAATGCATGCATACAACAACGAATGAACCTGGCTTCAATCCAACTTCGCGCCGCCGATTCATCAAGAACACGGCAACGGCAGCTGTTGGTGCGAGCCTGGCCTTACACAACGAGTCGACCTGCGCGGCACCAACGACAGATGACACGATTCGTGTTGGTCTTGTCGGCTGTGGAGGACGAGGTCGTGGTGCCGCAGTACAAGCTCTCATGGCGGATGCGAATACCCGGCTGGTTGCCCTGGGGGACGCGTTTGCCGACCAAATTGAATCCACCCTACAAGTTTTCGAGCAGAATGCCGGTGAAGTAGCGGACCGGATCGATGTTCCTAAACAGCGCTGTTTTGTCGGGTTCGACGCCTTCCAACAGGTAATCGACAGTGATGTGGACGTTGTATTATTGGCGACTCCTCCGCATTTTCGACCACAACATCTGCAGGCTTGCATTGATGCAGGGAAACATGTATTTGCCGAAAAACCGATCGCGGTCGACGCAATGGGTGTCAAGAAAGTTCGAGAGGCTTGCCAGAGTGCTCAGGAACGTGGATTATCAGTCGTCTCGGGATTGTGTTGGCGCTATGATGCAAGAGTCCGTGCTACCATGAAACAAGTTCATGACGGTGCAGTTGGCCGCATGACCGCCCTGCGTTCTGCCTATAACTCGTCTCGGCCTGGTAAGGTGTGGCCAATGCGACGCCAGGACGGTTGGGAAGATATGGAGTGGCAAATGCGGAACTGGTACTGGTTCACGTGGCTGTCTGGTGACCATATTGTTGAGCAAGCGATCCACAGTCTGGACAAAGCGGCGTGGGCTTTAGACGACGAGCCACCTGAGTCGGCAACCAGTTTAGGAGGTCTGCAATCGCGTCAAGGGCCAGAACTCGGCACCATTTTCGACCACCATGCTGTGATTTACCAACATGCGGGAGGCCTCAAACATTTTCATTACTGTCGACAACAAAACGGTTGCGCCAATGATATTTCAACAGAGATCATTGGTAGCGAGGGCGTCTGCGACGTAGAGAAAGGAATCATTCGTGACGAACAGGGAAATGTGAAGTGGAAGTATAGCGGTCCCCAAGGCCAGCAGATGCATCAGGCCGAACATGACGAGTTGTTCGATAGCATCCGTACGGGAAATCCCCTTAATAACGGCGAGTACATGTGTCATAGCACGATGCTGGCCATTCTGGGACGGATGGCCAGCTATACAGGCAGAAAGATCAAATGGGATCAGGCGATTCACTCAACAGAAGACTTGTCACCGCCAAGCTACGATTGGACCGCGAAATTAGCGGTTCCCCCGGTTGCAACGCCCGGCGTGTAGACATTGATCTGGTGTCCGCATACGGAAAGAAATTCAGAAACCAGTGGATAGATACGATACTATCACGGCAAACGTCGAGACGGTGTTGAATGCCTGTTGTTTCGTCTTCTGCCTGTTTCCGTTTGCGAATGATTTTGAGTCAATTCTGATCCGGAAACGCAATGTGGTTCAAGCTCTCTGTTCGATCGAAGACGCTAAGCGGATCATTGACAACTGGCATCGAGCGTGCAGCGTCAGCAATGGCTCTGATTGATTCGTGTCGCCGCCTGTTCAATTTTGCAGGACGAGTACTGGGGCGCCGTTTTCTGCCGTCTGCGCCGACAACAATGGTAGCGTAATCAGGCCGTTCTGGCATGAAAAATGACTTTGTCACAACAGCCTGTGAATTGTCAAATGTCGCATCACCTCCTGGCCCAAGCCTCATCGCAACCAACGTATGAAAGTAAAAGTTATCTCCAAGATAACGAGAATACTGGAAGCGACCGAAAGGCAGTGGTACCATGTAATGCTCGAAAGTGCTCGCGACTCGGGAGGAAGGTATTCGGTTCCGATTGGGTGGCGAAAATAAAATTGCTGGCATGGTGAACTTGTCGTATTGTCGATGGCCCACAAGATGTGGGCAACTCTAAACAAAGAGGTGGTTAATGTCTTTTTCTTTTGAACGCAGGCAGTTTGTTCGTGGCGCGCTGGCTGGCGGGGTTGGTGTGGCGGTCGCAGGTTGGACTCCGGGACGGGCTCTGGCGGAGACTTCTTTCCAGGTTCGGGCTGGCGTGCGTCAGCTGTTTCTCGATGATGTGGGGATTGAACACATGGAGGGCTTACAGAGACAGGTGAACTGCCCGCAACGGCATCCCCAAAACCCACTGCTCCGCCCGGACGATACGACATGGGAAAATGGCTGCCAGGTATACGGCACGGCATGTTATGACGAAACGGCACAGCGTTTTAAAATGTGGTATCTTACCGGCCTGCAAAACAGGGGCTTGAGGCCGCTCATTGTCAATGGCATCGAACGCCCACCGCATTCGACTTTGGTAGCTTATGCGGAGTCGAAAGATGGGATTCAATGGACCAAGCCCGACCTGGGCCAGTTTCCGATTGATGGTGACAAACATAACAATCTCTTGATGATCGGAGAAAACAATGTTGAAGGTGTTTCTGTTTTGCACGATCCAAACGACCACGACCCTCAACGGCGCTGGAAGGCATTCTTCTGGGATCACGGGTCGGCAGGGTGGGGGTTAGTCGACGGCAAGCCGAGAACTAAGGCGGGACCCAAGGACGGATTGTGTGTTGCGTTTTCGGCGGATGGCATTCACTGGACGAATTATGAGGGTAACCCGGTCATTGCCAAGTACTCGGATACCAATCAGGTGGTGCTGCGTGACGAACGCATCGGCCAGTACGTCGCCTTTGGGCGCTTTGGGTTCGGACGTCGCCTGGCGCGCTCGGTGAGCGAAGACTTTACCTCTTGGTCCAAGCCAGAACTAGTGCTCGAGTGCGATCAACTTGATGGAGTGGATACACAGATCTACGGCAGCGGCATCGATCTGTATGAAGAAGTGTATCTGGGAATGATCTGGATTTATCGGGAGGGCAGCGATGGAAAGATCGATACGCAACTTGCTACCAGTCGTGATGGCATTCACTGGACCCGTGTTGGCGATCGAACTACCTGGTTAGAGCTGGACGCAGACGAAACCTGGGAAGGGGGTATGGTACGCAGTGTCGAGCGAATTATTCCCCGTGGTGATCAACTCTACATTTACTATTGTGGCGTGCACGGAGCACATACCGGACCCAAGATCAAGAAAGTCGTTCGTAATCATCCAGTGATGATAGGGCTACTCAGGCAGCGTCGAGACGGGTTTGTGTCACTGGACGCCGACGATACTGAAGGCAGTGTTGTTACTGTACCGTTCGAGCTACCTCGTGGGCGGCTGCGGTTGAATATCGACGCCAGTGATGGAAAAGTCCAGGTAGCAATGCAGGATCGTGAGGGTCGTATCTTGACTCGATCGAAAACGATCCATGGAGATCAATTTCAGACAACGGTCCAATTCGACCAACCACTGCCGGCAGCTGGTACAAAAGTCAAGCTGGTGCTTCGTGCCCGCAACGCAAAACTCTATTCCTATTGGTTTGCCTGAAGCACACATCCTGCCGCCAGGGAGGGAATTAATGTTTCTGTGGATGGTTTTGCGCATGCTACTAAGGTGTTATCATTGGCGGTACGACCACGCTGCCAGGAATTTTATTCCTAGGCGTTTTCATGGATGGACGAGACAGCAGAACGGTGTATTTCCCACGAGCGCCCTGAATGGTTCGTGTATTTATTTGCATCAAGTCGCCGAACGACAGGAGAGATCATCATGATTACCAGGTGTTTTAAATCGAAATACGAGTGTGCCCGTGACTCGTTGTTCTTCGCAGGTTTACCGCTCGCCGTTCTGATGACAATGGTGATTACTGGAATGACAGTTGGAACGGAGCCAGAAGTGCTCATCGAACGAATCGAGAAAATCCATTCTGATGGTCATTGGAACGGCCGTGCTGGAATTGTTTTCTGGAAAGATCGTTATTATTTATCATTTCGCACTGGTTTGGAGCATTCTTCAACGGATGGCAGAATCAGGCTGCTGACTTCCAAGCCGAATGAAGCGCGCGGCTGGACTCTCTCGGACATTGTTGACACCCCCAATGATAACGCGGAAGCGCATCTGTTGGCGACCGAAGATCGATTGTTTATTTATGTTCCGATGGAAGATGCGAATACCACCCTGGGTGATCCCGTCCACACGATTATGTCGTCAACGGAGGATGGTGTATCCTGGAGCGATCCCGTGCCTGTCTACAAGCAGGGATTTTCATTGTGGAAACCTGTCACACACCAAGGTGTCCATTTTGCTGCAGCGGATGTGATGACCGGTGAGAGACGCGTTGAGTTAGTGCGTTCCAAGGACGGTGTAGACTGGGAGAAGGTCTCTACGATCATCACCGGCAAATTTACCGAAACGGCCCTTTTGTTTTTGCCGGATCATACCCTGTTGGCGTTTACACGGCAGGGTAAAGTGTCTCTGTCCCATCCACCCTACACAGAATGGGAAAACCACTCAGGCATTTACTTGGGCGGACCTGCTGCAGCCCTGGTAGGCGACACCGTCGTGCTCGGGGGACGTACATCGGCCAACAATTATCCTGACGATCAACCTGGCACATCACGTACTGGTTTGTTCACGTTCGATCCGGCGACACTGACTTTTCAACATAAGATGAACATGATTACACAGTGGGGCGGGGATGATTCCTATCCACATTTCTTGACGCTCGACGACCAACGTGTCCTGATGGTGTGGTATACGGGGGAAGGTTATGAACGCGGTGTGGCCAAGCAGGCCGACCTGTTCTTGGCCCGATTGAGAATTCAATGAATCAGTGATCACAAAGCGGTAGACCAAGCCATGCAATCACTTTGTTTCTTTTGGGAACCTACCAGCCAGTGGAAGTGCTGAGCATCGTTCCTGGGATGGCGATAATCTATCTATTGCCAGTTGACTAACCGCCTGACAGTCCTGAGTTTCGTGAATCATCATCGGACTTGATTTGTTTGCGCTGACTCGTTGGAAAATGTGAACGGAAAAACGGTTGCCAAGTCAGGTTAACGTCAAGGAAGCTTTTTGGCTTGATTCCCGCGTCAAGGCTGGTGTAGCAAAATATCGTTACAAGAGTGAACCTATCAATGTCGTCAATCCGGGATGGTTAACAAATTGTAGTGCGCTTCGGCTGGGAAAAAATAAATGCCTTCACCCGCCAGATTTTTTAAGTGAAATTCATACACGAAACCTTCGCGTAGTGAAGCCAATTTGACCCGAGCTTGTCGGCGTGTCTCGTCCCAGGAGACGTCCAGGATTTTTTCCACCCGGCGCTGCTGGTCGGGGTTTTCATAGGCAGCGGTCGAGATTCGAGTGTAGGACGACACGATGTAATTTTCTGGATCAGTCGCCAGAGTTGCATTGACAGGTCCAATGAGGTCCAGCACAAATCCGTCGGCCAAGGCACGAACCTCTGCGATGCCTGGCGGCAGAGAATCCGAATCCGGTTGCAGTCGAACCAGGGAACCGTGGTTGTTTGATCCACCCCAGCCGCTGTCACGAATGCAACCAACCATCAGATCACCGTGCGGTGAGACAGCGCAGGTTAGTGGGCCCAGAAGTTGTGGGTCGTCCGGGGATAAATTTGCACTGAATGGATAGGCCGCACCTTGGATGGTACTCCCGATCCGTTCAAGGCTCATTCGGATTAAACGGCGTGTATCATATTCACAGCCAACCAGGTGACCTTCAAACGGGCCAAATAGGGATTTGTCAAGTGGTCCTTTGACGGCTGCCGGAGTATAGAGAAAACAAATTCCATTGACGCTGCGTGTCCACGGGTGAGGGATCTTGACGGCTGGCGGGACAGGTGGTGGTCGCTGTTCCGGGATGATGTCCAATGGACTGTAATAGCCATAGTGGGTTCCAGGAATGAGATGATTCAGTTCATTAAACGGATTGTAGTTACCTTGGTTATCCGTAATGAATAAATCGCCATTTTGACTACGTGCGATCCCGATAGGAAAGCGAAACCCACCACTCATTTCCTCGACTTGAAACTGTCGCGGGTCGTTGGCGGTTGGATCGCGTGGCATTAGTTTTAACGCTTTTCCACGCCCACGATCGCCCGCGACAGAATCTGACACGTTATGAGATCCCGTGACGATAAAATAATTGCCTTGTTCGTCCCGTGGTAAACCAACGGACCAGTCGTGATAATCCGTTGTGTGTCCCCACCCCGAAGCCAGTGTGATCATTGTCTCGGCGTGGCCGTTCTTGTCTTTATCAAAAAGACGTAACAATGCGTATTTATTGATAACGTCTATATAATTGTCGTAGGCGGCCAATCCAAATGGCGCCGCCAGCTCGTCGCTAAATTGGATGAGTGTGTCTTCCAAAGAGTCTCCGTCGGTATCGCGTGCCAGCCACACACGCCCTTTGAGTGAAGAAACAACGAGTGTTCCGTCGGGTTGCCAAGCGAGTCCTGTTGGCATGATTTCATTGTCGATCGGTAGTCGCGTCGCATGAAATCCAGGAACAACATTTAGCTTCGTAGGTTTTGCGGCCGGAAGCACGAGCGACTGTTGCGAAAACAGGTCAACCGCTACCGTGGTGCAGTATTCGAGTGTGACTGATACGAAATCATTGTCTTGTGATTCGTTTCCGAGAATGATTGTCCCGTCGCTTTTGAATTGGGAACTTCCAGGTTCAACCAGTCGAATGAAAGCATTGCCGGTTGGCATTTCAATTTTACGAGAGTCGTTGCTGAGACTAGCTGCGCCCATTTGAACCGGGGACAATAGGCGCAATAAGACCAGGTCATGATTGGAGCAACCTTGAACGGCGATGGTTCGACGTATACCGGATAGAGAAGATTGCTGTTCTCGGCGGACCATGGAAATTGTTTCGCTGACCGTGAGTACGGTGTCTACTTGATCCTGATGTCCAAAATGTAACCGGTGGCGGTATACCACGCTACCATTTTTGTGCTGTAGAGAATCAATTTCAGTCACAAATTGTCCTACTGCTAATGGTTCGAGTAGCTGGCCGGTCTGCAGCAGGGCGAGGTCTGATCTCTCCAGTGTGGTTTGAAATAAGGGGGTTCCGCCCAAGTTCCAATACCATGATTTATGTTGCGTGTGTTGTTGTGCAGCGTCACCGACCGTCCATGCTTGAAATTGATTTTTTTCCAAGTCAAATAAAACGTTGTGTCGGTTTGGCATGCCAATTAACAATGGTTTGACGACTATTTTAGTGGCATTGTGAAGGACGTCCGTCACAATGACCGGTCGTTCCCCCTGGTCCTGCTTTCCGGAACGCCGCAGGACGCGTTGCGGATGAGGGTCGGGCGGTTCGAAGCCGGGCCTGTTCAGGACATGCCATACGGCTGCCAGTTGAGCGTCCAGGTTGTCGTTGAGCACACCGTGTACCGGCTGTTGTACTGAAGGCATTTCCATATTGGGAAAAAAACGTGCCGGATTTTTTACAAAGCGGTAAAACCATGGTTGGCGGATTCGCTTTTCAAGTAAATTCAAATTAGGTCCGAGCGCGCCGGGCAGTGTTTGGACCGGTTGTTGCTGGCCGACTTGATGACAACTCATGCAACTGAATCCATTGGAGGTGACTAAACGTCGCCCGGCGATTTCTAATGACGCTTCGCTGTGCGGACTCATAGCGTGTCTGTTTTCGTAGGGATGGCCTTTCGGAATTCGATCGACCTGGACAAGTCCATGAACGAGGGTCTCGGTTTCTTTTTCTGTCAAAGGAAATTTTGGCATACGGATGTGCAACCAGGGGCGGATCTCGTGTGTACCGAGCCGAATCGCATTCTTAAGGGCGGTGTCGTTCAATTTGTCACCTACCGTTGCTAAGGCAGGGGGTATCATCCAGGGGACAACTTTTTCCAGGTTGGGATACGCTTTAACAACCGAAGGCAGTTTGTTGGCAATACCGGGTTGCCCGTTGCGTGCGTGGCATGAGAGACAGTTGTTTTCAGCCAGGAGAAAAGAAGGATTCAACGCTATATCATGCCCTGAGATTACACTGTTAACAAAGTGTTGAATTGCCTGACTGTCTGGTTGCTGCAATTGGTATCCAGGCCGCTGCTTGGCGAAATCCGTTTTGCCCGTACAGGCATGCTCCCAGTTGGATTGGCTGCTTAGTGGAATACGATCTGAAACGGCGAGAACAGGGGTCTCCGTGAGCGAATTGTGGTGGCAAGTGCTACAGCGAAACTGCTTAAACAACTTCTGGCCGTGGCGAATCAAGTCAGATAATTCATCTGATTCACGGTGAACGGAGCTCGGAGGTGTTCCTGACGATGATAAAAATGCGACTAGATCGGCATGTTCTTGTGGCTGCAAATCAAAAACTGGCATGCGGTGATTAGGATTTACTTGTCGGGGATTTGTCAGCCAGGGACCGAAAAAGTTAGTGGGCCGTTTCTCGGCAATCTGTGTCAGGTTACCTCCTCCAAAGAGGTTGCTATTGCCCAAATCTTGATAGCTATGACATGCCAGACAGCCCAGGGTCATGAATAGCGTGTGTCCTGATTTAGAATTACCTTGTCTGACAACCTCTTCGACTTTTGCTTGCTCTGGATCTAACGCGTTTGAATCGTGTTCCGATGATCGCTGTAATAGGTAGGCGGCCAGGGCAGTTGCCTGATCACGCGAAAAACCGAATGATGGCATTTTCCGTAACACGGTTTGCTGGCTGTCAATCTCAGCATGCTTGTCGACTCGGTCGTCGATGAGCCACTCGATGAGCCATGGACGGTGAATGTTGTTTTTGAGATGGTCTAGCGCAGGCGCTGGCCTTGGCTGTGCTATGCCTGGAATGTGATGGCAAACGGCACACCGTAACACTCGTGTCAGCAACTCTCCGTGTTGGAAATCATTGGCTGGGCCATTTTGTGGGTTGTGAAATAAATCATGGGGTGTGATTGGCGTTAGTGGAAATGTAGGGCCTGACCAAAACAGGCGCAATTCAGCTTCGTTGTCAGTGTTAGCATACTCCACTTCTAATGGGTGCCAATCAAATGCTAACTTTATCGGAACGCCAGTCAGCCATTGAGCCTCTTCGGCTGTCTGGTCAAGCAATACCTGACCGTTCAATGTGATGCGCACCTGTCCCGCTGCAAAGGCGTCGATCTGATGCAGACCGGGGTGAGAATGCAAATAACCTTTCCATGAAACGTTGAACTTGGTGTTTGCCAATTGCTTGTCAGGAGATTGTTTTTTCCAGATGAAAGAGATCGAATCATCGATGCGCTGGATGCTGTGATTGGCAGTACGGTACGTTCCTACCAATCCGGGTTGGAAACGATTTTCCTGGTCGCCTGCCTTGTGTTGCCCAAAAACCATATCGCACATTGCGAATACCGTAAACAAGAGACATGGGGTGAGAAGCCAGGTATTGAACCGTCGAATGTATTGTGCCATCAGCGCATACCGGTTTCGTAGGAGAATATCAGCAGCCATACTCTGGCTGATAGAATGGTAAAAAGCATTCTGAACCGTAGCGTGCTTACGCTGTACCTAGTAGGACCAGGATAACTTGAACCACACAGTTTAGCCATTGTACCAGTTGAAATATTCCTGTCACGCCAAACGTTTAAAAGGAGTCTCGCATAACGCTTGCTGTTTTCGAGGAAAAAAAGTGCCTTGTGATGTGGACCCATGTTTCAAAAAGAACGCCGAATCGCTAAATCATAGAAAGCGGTGTGCTGAGACAGATTATGCAGCCGCATAAAGGGTTTCAATGATTCAGTACAGCGGTGATTTGAGAGGAATAACAGGGGTCATTGGAAAGCAACGGCGGTGAGATGTCTGTGGGGCGAATTGCCGAGATGTGTGAACCATTTGCAGCCATGTTATCCGTCCCAATTGCGGATTTTCTCAATCCACGCGGTCAACTCTGGGCGTTTCTTTTCAAAAAATCCAAACATGACCAGGATAGCACTCCCCATGGTGATCCCAAAGGCCCACCATGGCCAGACGTGGTCGAACTTTTGATGAGCGTGCATGACCATCGAGAGTAGGGAAACAAACAGGAACGATGTACCCAGATAGAGATACACTCGAATTTGTAGTGCGATACCGGCAAAGACGCCTATCACGGAAAGTATTGCCAGCATGATGGGTGGTAGAATCTGATCGCCGATGCCTGCTATGAAAATTTCGCTGGTGGAGCTGATATAGATGGTGACAATGCACAGATACCGGCCCAGAGTTGCTTGTGCATGTGGCAAACGATGGCGGTGGACATGCATTGCCAGAAGTACGCTCACAGCCGGAGGAATGAGCCAGAACTGTGGTCGATTGAGCAAACTCCAGTGTTCGAATGTGGCATAAAAGGACCATAATGCCAGGTTACCAAAGACGATCGCTGAGGCTAATAACGGGATGCTGTGACGGACGACACTCGCGATGAGGTGTAGCAGGCCGACTGCCAGGATGATGCCGGGTTGTTCAGCACTGCTGACAAGCGAAATCAATAGAACTGGTGCGATCGAAACAACGAGTCCCGTGTTGGCAAACGGATCAGCGAGTACATCCAGTTTTTTACGTTTGAAGAATTCTGCGAGAGCCGAGCCCGCGAAAGCGACAACTAATAACAGGTAATGCCAGTAATCTTTGACGAAGCCAATTAGAAAGAAATCTGGCCATGTCATTCGAATATGTAGCACCAGCAATGCAGTGACAACTTGCGCGACGTAAACATAACTTTGGCGACTTTGAGGTGAGAGTAAAAGAGGGTCGTGATCCGAATGGAGTGCGGCGTTAAGCAGTCCACCAACCATTGCGATTAGCGCTACTGCTACGGTAACGATATGAAATGGCTGCATGTCTGCTGGAGAGCTGCCAGGATCAACAAACAAGATCATTTCCACGACGAGAACCACTAACAGGCTAACAAATGTTGTGCCGACAGACATCAGGGTTCCGCGTCTTAGCGCGACGGCCCAGGATGTTGTCACATCGAAAAAGCGTGGAATGAGTGCACTGTAAAGAAATGTCAAAAATGCACCCACTATCATCAGGTGTACCAACCGTTCTAACCACGTTTCGCTTTCAAAACCGGGGGCCAGTCCGGCCCAGCTACAGAAAACGCCGAACAGGCTAAATAGAATGACTGCCAAAGTTCGAATTGCCCTTAGTTGAGAAACGGTTGAGATAGCAGTCAGGCTGATTGCGCTGGCCAATGGCACCAGCGCAGCGGCAAATCTCAACTCGCGGCCTTCGAACTGCCACAGGGTCAAAAATTGTCCGATGGTAAGGGTAAAGCAAAGGATTATTTGGCAAGGAATAAACCAACGTCTGCTACGTTGGATTGTTTCCGCAGCGTCTTGGACAGCGATCGAATTTGCAAATCGAGAGATAGCGAATTGATTTCGCCACAGCCAGCCCCCCAGAGCCGAATAACTGGTGAGCCCCAGGCAGCAACAGGTCCAAAGGCTGTAACCGCTGAACCTACTGATGATGCCTAATGTGACAGCCAGCCCTCCCCATAGAAAAACAGGAAACAGACGTAGTCGAGACTCGCGGTCCCATAGTAACGCGGTCGTGAGGATGCCTGCGCACACGATCGTGAGCCATCCGGACGAGTTTTCGATGAAAGACCCTTGACCGATTGGGAAATTTTGACCGCCGAAGAATTGGGCCATGAATTCAAGACCAACGAGAAGTGCAACCACACTTAGGATAACGATCGTGGCTACCCGGTGATGAAGCGGTAGGTGACCAGGTGGTCTTGTCCCACCACGACGGTTTCGAGTGATTTCCACTACGATCCCAAGAATCCCATAAATTGCCGACACACTGAGACCTATGTGTATCAACTGGTTAGCACTAATAATCCAACTCGTGGATGACAGGAATATGGTGCCTGCAATGATCAGGAATTGACCACAGTAGGCCAATAAGATGCCGAATCGGTAAACCAACACGTTCACGAGTATCAGTAAACCAGCGATAGCAGCTAATGACCATATTTTATTAGGCTCATGGATGTTGGAGATACAAGCGAGCAAGAAGACAAAGGCTGATACGCTGGAAGTGAATACTCCACTCATCCATTTCTGGGTCGGTTGGTTGAACGAGACTACGAGTGTTGAACGCGATATTCCCCAAGGTAACAGTGAAGTCAAAGATGCCACTCCAATGCAACCCAGCATTAACAGGTGGAAAGCTGTCCAGCGGGGAGTGGTATGCCCATGTACGGTGGCAACGATCGTGCCCAAAATGGACACCGAAATCCACAGCGAAAACCAGCTTACCTGTTCCGCCAGGTGCCGGCCAAAAAACAACCCATAGAGAAAGCAAGTTGCTATCAAGGCGCTATAACCTTTCCAGGATCCGATGGCTGTACTCAATCCATGTGACTCTTGTGGCTGCAAGGTAACAGTCACCATTGCAGCGAACGCCAGGAAGACGACCATGATTCCCGGAATGACAATGTGTGACAAAAGATGGCCGTCTTTGCGGGGATCTGTCGCATGTTGTCCTTGAATGTGTTGGTGTAAAGCAAGCCAGATCATGCCGTAGGCTGCGGCAAAGATGGCGGCATATTGAAAAATATCAACCAGACGTACCAGCAATTCCGGGTTACTGCTGATAGTAAAGAGTAGAAGTCCAGCTGCCACGAGGTACATCATGATGATCGAACCATACAATGCGTATTTCGATTCACGACGCCCAATGGCATGTGAGAGTAGCGCTGTGACAATCAATGCCATCGGTATTCCGTAATTGACTTCGACCAGCATCGAGCCTCTACCAAAGAAAGACTCGTTGAAAGGTCCACCGAATGGCAAGCCTTGAATCCCGCGTGCTGCTGCAACCGTAATGAGTAGCAAGATGGGGATGATTGTCAGGCCAAGAGCAGCATGTGTGAGTGAGACAGTAACAGGAGTTGTGTTGTATGGAAAATGAGCAGGACGTAGCCATTTGCGAAATTGCAACCATGCGTTAGAAATCATGTCACTGTGCCACAACAGGACCGCGATTAGCAGGCCATATAGAGAAAGTGACCAGCGCAATGCGGATGCAGTTGCGTGCTGTGCATCCGCTGAAATGACAAATAATGTTGATGCAACGACTCCGATGGCCAGTAAACCGTGGAGGTGTCGCCGTGCATACCACGTCGCATGGTTTACCAGTATTGTGACAAGCAAAAGACCAAGTGGCAGCCAAAGTGACTTGCCAAACACATGCATTGTTTGACTGAAAGTGTGGAACGATAACGATGCGGGCGAGGAAGCGTCTTTTAATTCCAGGGTGATACCGGGAATTACACTAACAACCGATCCAACGAAAACAACCGTCAATAAAACGTGTGTGATGCACGTGTCAGCACTGAATCCATTAGGCTGTAGCAGTTGTGTCAGGAGGTTTTTGCCACGCCACCAGAGTCGTAGAAATCCCCAGCCTAGGGCAACGCCAGACAAACCAATCAATTGTGCTGTCCAGAAAATAACCTCTTGCCAGGCCTGGCATTGCAAGCCGTTAACAGCAACGAATCCCGTCACGCTGACAGTTGTTGCAAATGTCGCTGCTTGAAATGTCTTAAAAACTGTTTGCTGGCGATGGATGACTGTACCCACAAGCCACACGCTGGAAATCAGCAGCAATTCCAACGTCAACCGAAAAAAATCAGTGTGGTGTAAACTGACCGCTACGACCAGTGCCAATCCGGACGTGATCATTCCGGCACCAGAAAGTTCCGTTGCTATCATTTGGTACCGTTCTGAACCGATTTCCCTGCATCGCTGAAATGTCCAAGCGAAGATTGCAGAAAATCCACAAAGGCTACTGTGGACGAGTAGTCCCAACAACAATGCACTTGATTGATCGCTGATCTCTAACGCCAGTAGAAATAAAAACAATAACGATATGAACAGCAGGATCTCGCCGATTCGAAGTAGAGTCCGATCCGTCCAAACACCACCTGCGATCAACGCAGCCAGGGCATGGAAACCAAGTACGCCACTGGCAATGTAAATGTCTGCGGTGGTGTCGGTTGGCGAATTGACGAACGCCGCAATGACCGCAGCCAGAATGCTGAGACAGGCCAGTCCGCCACTACTCACGAACAGGAGATGCTGTTGTGAGTCGATTCGGTGTTTCGTAAGGCGGGGAACCGATAGGGCCGCTGCGCCGGACAACAGTGCCGCAAATGTCAACGCCAGGCTGGAGGTTGATGAGAATAACAATCCCATGGACTCACTGGTGAGATCTTGGCCTTCCGAAAAACTTCCCACTAGCCAATGGGTCAAAACAACGACCAAACACGCAAGATTTGCGGCGGCCCCGATCAGAAAGGGAGGTAAACCGCCACGCAGTGCCACCGTGGATAGAACGATGAGATTAAGAACCGCTACTAGACTGACAAGTCCAGGCTGTGGCCAGGCAAGGACAAACGCTATGACGCCAAGCACCACCCCAACGATTGTCAGGGATGTCCCTGTCATGTGGAGCCCGTTGGCTGGCTCTTGGCTGTGTCTCCGATGAACCAACAAGCCAACCACTAACACAACTGCCGCGAATAACGACATCAGGACCGACATCTGTTCCATGCACGAGCGAATGGATTCGGAACGCATGACCAGCAAGCCAATCGCAGTGGCAAATGAGAAGGCGCTAAATCCCAATGTTTGTATTTGCCATTCGGAGTCCCTGGTTGGCGTGTCGGGGTTAGCCATGATCCACCGGCACATCATGCCATTGCTTATGACAAAGCCAAGGATTGTAATCGAGGCCATCCAATACCATGGTAGGTCATAGGTACTGCCGTCTATGCGATTGATCAATGGTTGCACCAAACTGCCACCAAGCACGCCAATGGCAGGCATCCACCATTGACCATCGAACAAGCTGCGGCATGAGAAATAGGTGATTGTGGAAAATCCAGCCGATCCGATGACGATTGCAATGAGAAACCACGGATCGGTTAAACCACGTGGTTCTGCCAGCAGGCAGGCGGCGAGAAAGTTAAGGGGTACCAACAACAACCCAATGGTAAGGACTCCGCGGCTTGTAGAGTGAAGTTTCCATTTGTGAAGTGTGTAAATTCCTGATCCATGAACCGCAGCGGTACCGAGTAAGAACAAGAGATTGGCGAAATAGGGTATCGTATCGGTCAACTGTTCACGCAAACTCACAACAAGCCCAATGACACTACCGACGATGAGCATTCCACTGAGGAGTTCTCCCCAGCGAATATTTTTCTCAAGCATGAACGCTGAGAGAATTTCGGCCAGCGGACGCTGGGGACTAGTGGCGCCTATTGGCTCTTCATGATTGTCTAAAGGATGAGGTGTCTGCTGAATCGACGCCTGATGTGGTACTATTGAATCGACAAGCTCCGTATCGACAATGTCCGATCCATCATTTGGAGAAATCTTTGCCTGCAGGGCCTGCTTCGAGGCCATGTCATTAGTAGGATGGACCGAGGTAGCGGAAGCGGAACTTGAATCATTGATGTCGTTGGTAAGGGGATCTGTGTCATTGGTCTCGACCCGTGCTACGGAAGTTGGTGGCGTAGTCCATTTTTTGCTGGAGCCAGGTGTCGCTGCTGCAGGAATATTTTCTTTGCCATGTCCAATCCGCGGTGGCAAGGCGATCTCTTGAACATGATGCAAAACCTCCTGTCGCCATTGATCGCGGTATAGGGGCTGGATGTTTTGCTGATCGCAAAGGCGATCTATACGATTTAACGCACGATTCAGAATCTTCTCGAAATCCCGATTCAACTCATCCCGTAATAAATCATAGGTATCACGATCGATGCGGTCCTCGGATACCATACGTCCTAACTGACGGCACGTTGTGTCCAGCGCTTCGAGTTGGATTCTGGTTTTTTCGCTGAGATGGGGCGTTTTTCCGGTCCGCGCGATGCCGGGGGACGATTTTGTTGAAACGGCAGTGACCGCTTTAAAGCAAGCCGCCACGAAGGCCCAGATCCCGTGACCTACTAAGGTTACGACGATAATGCAAAAGAGAATCCCAATGATTGTAGTGCCCATTGAAAACCTATCGGCAACATTCCAAGGACAACGAATTGCTTAAACTTTGATAAAGCCCATTTGAGGATTTGCCCTGTTCGACGGCAATCAGATATGCTGTAACAATGTGATCAATCGCCGGTAGTTCTGGATGATCTTCGTTCAAAACAATAAATTCATACGATGATGTTTAGAAAACAATGGCCGCCAAGATGATACATTATGATCGTGTACCAGTTGACTACCAATGAATGGTCCTAGGACAGTATGAAAAAGTATGAATGACAATATAGTTTAACACGTCTCGTATTGATGCCTAGACTTTTGCCAAGGTTGCTGGAATGATTGACAAGATTCAGACTAAAAACCTGTACATCGAGGAAATTGTCACAAGAGACTGCCGGATGTTCTCCACGTGGTGATCCGGTCGAGGACTCAAAAGATTGCCGAAAAACCAGGTGGTTTGTGATGAATCCACGGATCGATCGGTCCAGAAAGTGTAAGTAAACTTGATTGATGTCGTCTATTCGTTGATTGCCAAGAATAAAGACTCAAGAGAGGTCGTGCTGGTAAATAAAATGTTCCCGGTAGCGTCACAAGGGTTGCTGTCAATGATTCTCCAGCGGAAATAAGAATAGACGGAAATGACTTCCCGTGAGATGATGCGATAATGACCCATTAACGGGATATTGGCACTCAGGCGGAGGGATACACTCTGTTAAAGGTACACTCCTCCTTTCCGTGTAGATTTTCTCATTGTATCTTGCACGAAATCGGGTCAGGACAGGCACTTGAAAGTACTGGATGGTTCATGGCAAGAAGGACGAGTTCCAATTAAAATACGATATTCGAGTGTGTCAAAAACGAGTCAATAGGTGTTAAACAGTAGCACTATTTCACCATGGTGGTGTAACGAGCGACATGCAAGACTGGAAAAAATGCTAACGTGTGGTGATGCGGATGTCTCAAACCATTGAATCGGCCAATACGAATGATTTTTTAAAAATCGCCGCCCTTGATCGCGTCGCCTGGGTTCATACTGGTGAAGCATTTATTGCTGATGGAGAGCACGTGTGGCGGGTCTGGTGTGAATATGGAACACTGCTGGTGAGCCGCAATCACCCGGAGGAGCCATTGCTGTCCGAAAGTGGTGACATTGCTGGTGCTCTTGTCATGTTTACCACCAATCACCAGGAACAGTTTTTACACAAGATTATGGTCCATTCCCAGTTGCGTGGACAAGGCATTGGCACCCAGTTAATGCATGCTGCCCTGGCTGCGGCTCAGGTGCCAGTACTGCTGACCGTGGATCCGGAAAACAAAGCTGCCGTGAAGTTGTATGAAAAATTTGGATTTTCAGTGCGCCGTCGTATCGAAGGATACTACCGAGACCATGAGCATCGCTATCTGATGGTTTACCATCCACTGGAGCCGAAGAACCTATGATTCCTGCTGACATCACCCGAGATCTGGTGTTCGAAATTGAGTGCGTTTTGGCTGCTGACCCAACTTTGGTCGCCCAATGTCTTCTAGAATGAGAGATTGATGTTTTCGGAGGAAATAGAATATGAAACGCAGACAGTTTACTCATTTAATGGCTTTTAGTACCGGGTCGTTGCCGTTGTTGTCGGTGGCATCCCATGGAACCGTGGATCAGTCCAACCAAGATCCGCAAACCCGTCTGGAGAACGATATCATCGAAAACAATGCTAACCCCCAAGAGCCGTTGAATGATTCTTTGCTATCTCAACAAGCGGTCAAAGTCGACGACTTTATTGAGTTGGCCAAGGAGCAACTCCCCCAAGGGGTCTTTGAATATATCACGACTGGATCGGCAGAGGAGGTGACCTTACGGGCAAACTTGTCTGCATTTAAGCAAATAAAAATTCTCCCACCCTTATTACATGGCGTTGACCGACCTGATTTATCAACAACGATACTCAAGCAACGGATCTCTCTTCCTGTAATATTGGCACCTGTGGGTGCCCAGCGAATGTTTCATCCGGAAGGAGCATTGGCCACCGCGCGCGCAGCCACGAAGGCAGAGACGATTTTTGCGGTTAGCACGAGTGCCGGCCATAGCCCTGAAGAAGTCGCAGACGCTGCGAATGGGCCGAAATGGTTTCAGCTCTACGTCCCCCAGGATCGAGCCGTTACCCGGTCGCTTGTAGAACGAGTTGAAAGGGCCGGATATCAAGCCATTGTCGTGACCGTTGACCAGGGCGAATGGAAAGATTCTGATCGTCGAAATCAATTCATGCTTCCCAAGGAAATGCTGATTCAACATTTACAAAACGTTGGCCACCAAGGATTAAGCGACAGGATGAGTTATGAAGAATTAATGGCTTTTAATGCGCGGTCATGGGATCAGTCCTTGACCTGGGAAATTTTCGATTGGTTGCGGTCGGTAACACGCCTGCCACTTTTAGTGAAAGGTGTTTTGCGAAAAGAAGATGCGTTAAAGGCTGTGTCAATTGGTTTAGACGGTATTGTCGTTTCCAACCATGGTGGACGGCGTTTAGACGGTATGCCAGCCAGCATTGACATGTTGCCAGAAATTGTCGACGCAGTGGGTGGTCGGACCGAAATTCTTATGGATGGCGGTATTCGACGTGGCACGGATATTTTGAAAGCTCTGGCGCTGGGCGCCAAGGCTGTTTTAATTGGCCGACCGCATGCGTTAGGTTTGGCAGCAGCCGGCGAATCGGGTGTTGACCGAGTGATTCATCTTCTCCGACAAGAACTTGAAAATGCCATGTTAGCGACGGGCTGTGCTACCGTTGGAGACATTGATCGGTCGCTCTTGGAAGGAGGTTGTGTGACGTGAACTACCGGAAACGACTTGGCCAGGGCCAACCGTCTTGATTTAACGAGATAATGGATTTTAGTGTATACGATGAAAGCTTTACGACGTTTTGCCAAGGAACCACGCGCTGCACGTCTTGAGCAGGTACCACTTCCCACGCTTCGACCTGGCCAGGTGCTCCTTCGAGTTCATTGTTGTGGTCTTTGTGGTTCCGACCTGCATGCGTATCTCAACCATGATGGTTATGAGTCGGTCCTTGCCCAAGTCACTTTTGGCCATGAATGGGTGGGTACGGTGATGGAGACAGCCCCCCAGGTAAATGATTGGAAGATCGGTGACCGGGCCACGATGGTTGCTATCCAGGGGTGTTTGGCAGACGATTGTCTACTTTGTTTGAATGGTGATACACAGCTTTGTCCTCAACGTCGGGTTCAAGGGCTGCACCTGGACGGAGGTATGGCAGAATATGTTGTGATCGACCAGCGGTTTTTAGTTCCACTTCCAGAAAGCTTAGACTTGCGATCTGCAGCATTGACAGAACCATTGTCGGTGGCCGACCACTGTGTCGTTAACTGTAGCAGCATTCGACCCGGTGATCAGGTGGTGGTGAGTGGCCCCGGCATTATTGGAATGCTCTGTGCCCTGGTTGCGCGTGATCGTGGTGCCAACGTAGCAGTGTCCGGTACCAGGGCGGATGTACCAATACGCCTGGCGATAGCCCGCCGTATTGGATTTGCCACTTTCATCGTGGGACCGGAGGAACCGGTTCTCGGTGACCAGGTGAGAAAGCAGTTTGGCCGCGAGGCCGACGTATTGATCGAAGCGTCTGGTGCTCCAGCTGCATTAATTTCTGCCGCCAACGCAGTCACTTTCAAAGGGCAGATCACTGTTGTGGGTATTTATGGAACCGACGTCGGTTTGAATATGACCCAGTTGCTTCGCAAACAGATCGATATCCGAACGAGTTACGGTTCAGCTTTGCCCAGTTACGAGCGTTCTTTGCAAATGTTAGCTGCTGGAAAGATTCCGTTTGAATCCCTCATTCAGACCTATCCTTTGACAGATGGTATCCGGGCGTTCGAGGATGCCGAAAACCAAGCGGTGATGAAACCGATGCTTCTGTGTGATTAAGTGGTCAGGGGCCGGGTGTTAGATGAGAAGTATCTAATTCGCCGTTCTTGACTTGAGCCATAAAAATTTCCAGGGATTGGCGGATCCCTTCATCGAGTGGTGTCAGTGGCATATTGGGAAAAGTGTCACAAGTATCGGACGCGTCAAAGTCACAGCCGAACGGAATGGCTATTGCGTTGGGGGCAATGGATACATCGTGTGGATCTGGCATGCCTAGACTGTCTGCAATGTGCTGAATGGCATCGATAAAATCTTCGGTCGAAACGGTTTTTCCTCGCAGGTTGAACACACCATAACCTTCAAATGGTTCGATGGCACACTGGGCAAATCCAGCGCCAACGTCTTTTACAAAATGGTAGTGCTCACGGCCAACATAAGGCATTGCAAAAGGTACACGTAGTGCAAGTGCTTTCAAGGCGGAAGTAGGTGCCGAGGTCATTCCTCGATCCCGCCCTGGCCCATAGGTTGTTGCCAAACGGACAGAAACAGTGGGAATGCCGGTTTCCAGATGAAATGCCTGGGCGCATCCTTCATTCGCGATTTTCCAGTAACCGTACAAGCTGGAGGGTAGATAAGGATCTTGTGTGGAAATGGTCTGGTTCGGATAAGCATTGCGCGGACCGTTGACGGCTATGGAACTGGCACATACAAAACGTTCCAAGCCAACATCCAATGCGGCGGCTGCCTTGAACAGGTGCATTGTGCCAGCCACATTAATATCCATGCCCTGGAATGGAAATGCCTGGCAATCGGGTGTTTGAAAAGCGGCGAGGTGGATAATCGCCGACGGCTGTGTTTCGAGCACTGCCTTTCGGACTGATTCGGCATCGGCCATGTCGCCGGCAATCATACTGACACGGTCCCGCCAGATTTTTGGAATGTGATGGGCGTTGGCCTTGCGGCTGAAACCGACGATGCGCTCGACCCCTTGCTCCAGCAAATAGGCAACGGTCGCGTTACCGATACAGCCGGTCGATCCTGTCATCAGGATGGTATGCACAATCATGCTCCTTGTATCAATTGCCTTTTGGTATGAAGAACTTTTATTATGTTAGTGAAGAGAGTTAATCTTGCCATGTCAAGGTGATTCTATGGACAAGCCAGTTGGCTATATTGGCTTCGTTCGATAAACATCTTCACAGCAGGGTGTTGTTCGTTTCCATTACCACCTTGTGTCTTTGGCCGTTGCTGCTGGTGGAACATTTCCTAGAGGTGCCGCAGATTCGGGACGGGTCCGCTTGATGACACCCTCGCTGGTACCCTGGACCTGTGGTTATTGTGTCATGTTTTACGGTGATTATTGCTAATTTATTTGGTAAGGGGCAATTGGAAGTAGCCGTCGAAGACGAAACAAGCAAATCTCTTCCCGAAGTTTGTAAAAACCGCTATGCACCGTTCATGAAACCGTATTTTATCCAACTGGGTTGTGCTACTGCCGTGTCGATTCGAGATACCCAGTACCAATACTGGAAAGGATGTGATTGGGGCAATGACATACTATTTGTTGCTGCATGCAACCAGAAAACGTAGTGAAACAATTGCATTCGCTTGATTTTGAGAATAATAGTGATACAATGACCTGCTCGTTATTGAACCAGTGTTGGTCGGATCATTAGATTTGCAAAGGAGTTTTTCATGAATGCTGTCAAGGTATCATTTGGCATTGCAACATTAGTCGCAAGCATATTGGTGTTGAATTCCGTGTTGGCAGCCGACGAAGGTGAAACGAAAGCCAAGTATACAATTAAAGAAACCATGAAGATTGCTCACAAAGACGGTTTATTGAAAAAAGTGCTCAGTGGTGACGCGAGCCAGGATGAAAAGATTACTCTGCTCGATAGCTATATCAGTTTATTAGAAAACAAGCCTGCCAAGGGAGAAATGGCTTCCTGGCATAATCTGGCCGGCAAGGCCGTGATGGCAGCAGCGAAAGTTGCCGTTGGTAGAGAAGCGACAAATGAGTTGAAGACGGCTACTAATTGTGGCGCCTGTCACAAAGCTCACAAGTAAACATATCGCTATTTTGTGATCTCGAACGAGCACGCCAGCGGAGCGGGACGCCCGTTGGCGAGAGCAATTTGATTAGCCGGCGCTGCACACGTCTTTCTTCAGTGATGCAATGACCGATTTCGATCTGATAATCGAACCGGGTTGCTGTCCAAACTCAAGTTGCAGAACAGGTTGCAGAACGTTGAGCATTACTTTTAGTTCGCCTACGCGGTTGTTATGAACTATATCGGATCTGGTGATTGGAGACCCCACAGTCAGAAATCGGCCGTTTTCAACAGGCGAATGATTTGGTGCAACGTGCTGTTGCATCAGTACTCACCAGCAACGACAAAGAGCGTGCTCAACGGAGTGAAGGTCGTATGAAATGAATGATCAAAATAATTGACCGTATCGTCAGCCTTTGGGCGTGATCCGAAAAGATCACCGATCGTTCGATAACCTGTGTGACCTTGAGCGTTTGCCACGAAGATGGTTGGATCATCCGTGAGTTTCGCACTATTTAATCTCATGGCGCCGCCAAGGAACGAGCAGCGCGTGTTGCTTGAACCAGCAAGGTTCCTAAAAGCATGGCTACAGAAAAGGTGTTCAACGCATGGTCTTTGAGAAGCACACGATTTTCTCTCTCGCGGTAAAAATATTGAACCTGGCATTTTATCTGGTTCTGTGTAATCCGATTTGGGCAGAGATCGGACCTCCGATCACTGACGACAAAAAGATTATTGGCTTTGCTTGCAATGTAGTAGAACCGGCATACCTGAAAGAACATGTGGCTGATATTGAGCAACTCCCTCTGGACGGACTGAATATCGCCGTTTATGCCGATGATTGGGGGCCACAGAGATCCGGCCAAGAAGGGATGTTTTTCGGAGGTCGGCGATTCAACCGGTCCGATTTTAAGAAGGCACTGGCGGATCTCAAAGCCACACAGTTTAAGCGGTTAACGGATAATTTTATTCAAATCGAGACGACAGCCCGCGGATCGAAAGTGACAGGGAAACCCTCCGATGGAAACCTCGACTGGTTCGATCCCCACTGGTCAGGTATCGCCGAAAACGGCGCGGTGGCTGCATGGTTGGCAAAAGAAGCTGGATTCAAAGGTTTGTTTCTGGATGTCGAGCATTATACGGGCGGCCTTGGCCCGTGGCAGGGAAAACATATTTTCAACTACGGTGATTCTCCGAGCAAGGAAAAGTATACGCTGCAGCAAACGGCTGCCCAGGTACAGTTGCGGGGTCGACAATGGATGCAGGCCGTTAGTCAATCCTATCCGACGATCACGATCATCATCATTCAGGACACAGGTTGGCGTGGAAATGGACTCGTTGATTGTTTTGTGCGTGGTATGCTTGAAGCGCGGGGCCAAGCCACAATTATCGATGGTGGGGAAGGAGGCTACCATGGTATCACTCGCCAAGCCTTTAAAATATTGCGCAACGGTGCCGAAGAATCCCATGCATCTGACAAGCTATTCGCCCCCATTCAATATGCTTTTGGTATCTGGGTAGATCCGACGCCCAACATGTATGGTGGCTGGCATACCGACCCGCTCGACTTGCATAAGAATTATCGCAGTCCGTGCGAGCTGGAAAATACTCTCTATGGAGCACTGACTGAGACGGACAAGTATGTTTGGCTGTATGTCTGGCATCCTAACGAGTGGTTCAACCCTGTAGTGCGTCCACGGTTAATGCTTGGGCAATGTTCTCTCTGTCCCCATGAAAAAGTGCCGGATCGTTACCTGCAAGCATTGGTTGACTGTCGCAATCCTCACGATCTGCGTTGGATACCCGAGATAGCATTGGACCGACTGTTTTACTTTGACGATGCGGTGCTTGTCGAAGGAAGCAGCATTACTGGCGAGGAGCTAAACCTGCTAAAAAATCCAGATTTTGAGCAGTGGAACGCTCTACCGGATCGCAAGCCGGCTGAATGGATTGTCAGTGGAGAAGGTCCGCTGATAGTCCACGAGCAGTCATTGGTCAAATCCGGTCGATCTGCCGTGCGGTTGACGACAGATCGTACACGTGGCCATGTATTCATCGAACAACGCGTACCCGTGCAACGATTTGCTGGAAAAACGATCACGTTGGGAACGTGGTTACATGCTGGCATCGCAAACGTTGCCGGTTTGGAGATAATCGATTCGGTGCAAGGTATGCATGAAGTCAGTGGTGGTGAATCGCATCCTGGTGATGAACAATGGCATTTCCTGACAGTTACTCGTACCATTCGGCCGGACGCCACAAACGAGTTGGTTCTGCGTCTATCGGTCCATGTGCCGTTCGTCAAAAAACTGCCATAGATGTCGAGCCACCAATCCGCCAGTGGATACCAGGTCATCCAACAAGAACACTGCTGATTGTCATGTTGGAGGGGACTCAGTCCAGCACATCGTTTCAGCGAATTCAGGTCAAGATGACCAAATTATCTCCAGCGAAAATACGGGGTGTTGCACGAATTCCCACAACGAATGCATCTTGTGGACTGACGATTTCTTCGATGATTGTTCCTTCCAGGTTGCGAATGTAAGCAATTTTTTGGCCAACCTGTACTCGCTCGCCTGGTTTGACCAGCGACCACACGAGTCCGGATTGGGTAGCGCTGAGTGACCTGTCCGTATCCCCCAATCCACAGACTTCTATAGGATCGTAAGGTTTTGGAAGACCAGCAGCCGGTAGCTCAGCGATATCCAGGAACCGCAATAGATTGGCAAGGCCCTGGGTATAACAGTCGATATCTTCTGGTCGTGCATGGCCCCCACCATAGGCTTCTGTATAGAGTGATGGAATTCCCAGGTCATTCGTTGCCGTCAGGGTTCGACCGATGGATTCAGGGTCGTGAGGATGTTCCCAGATGACAGGAGCCCCAAAACACTTCGCGGCTGAGCGGGCAATGTCTGCCTGGGAGCCATAGTCGGTGAACCCGCACATGGTTACCCAGTGAGAACCACGGCCGGCGCTGTGAAGATCAATATAGAGACTGGCATGACGCAGGACTCTGTCGAGGAGTCGGGAGGCGAGACGCTCGCTCGCGCTGCCATCGGTCGAGCCCGGAAAGATTCGGGCCATGTTAAGCCCGTCTAACGGATTGACCCGGCACGCCATCCAGTAAGCGGGAAGGGTCACTACAGGAACCGCCAGGAAACATCCAGCCATCGAAGATGGATCGATCGCAGCAAAGGTTCGGTGAATTGCTTCTATCCCTTCGTATTCATCACCGTGGACTGCTGCAGTGGTTACCAATGTCTTTCCAGGACGAGATCCGCGCGCTGCAAGTACAGGAATGGAAAGCGTGCCGTCGCGTAATCGACTGTCAATCTCAGTCTGGATGTTCTCGTGAAGTGATTGGTCACCAGCAATCATTGCAACCGTGTCAACAATGTCAGGTGTCTCCCCAACGTTTACGGTCATACGATACGCCTGCTTTGTGCCAGCAGGTAGTTTGTCAAAGTCAAATTCTTGGTGTTGATTCATGTTAACCTTATCGTAGTCGTTCTGATGGGTTGCGTTGGCTGAATACTCAGACGATGTTCAATGGAAAAATATCGCATAGGCCCTGGCGATCGTCCGTGCGATTTGGAGTGAAAAATAATCGGTTGTTCCATTGGTCAAAATAGGTTAGGTGTACGGTACTTGTCCAGCGGAGGCTGGAGTGTTTCTGCTAGACTACGATAGTTTAGTTGGCATTCGTGATACTTCTTGTGCCCTGTGTTTTCTGTGTATCGCGAAGTAGAGGTGGTGATCCACTAACAGGACATTGTGCCTGGAAGGTATGGAGGATTGCCACGGCGTGAATTTCTAATATATTGGTTCTGGTGTGACAGGATTGCCCTACGACATTCGCACACCACTCATGTTCATTCGTACAAGCATAACCAGGAGTTTACGATGAAACGCTGTGTACTTTTCATAGGAATGATTCTTCTGCTTGTTTCGCTAACTGGCTGTTTTGAACAGTTGACAGAAATAGTCGTAGAACAAGATGGGCACGGCTACATTTATGTGGCCAAGTATATGAATGTCCAGATGCCGGGATTTACCGAAAATTTGCGCGGTGTGCTTCCATCCGGAGAAGATGCAGAAGGTGCGAGCGACACTAATTTTCAGTTGAGTGAAGATGATTTCAAAAAGGAGGCGGCGGAGTTCGGAGAGGGTGTCCGCCTGCTTTGGGTAAAAGACAAGAAGAACAAGAAAGGCTGGACTGGAAAACTGGCCAAGTATGAATTCGATGACATTAACAAGATAACAATCAATGCGTTAGAGAAACCAGCGGGAATGGTTGGTGAAGAAGCCGAAGTTCCGAATGAGGTAAAACAGCCTGTTACCTTCACCTATATACCGGGAGATACAAACACGCTGACAATTAGTATGCCCGAATGGAAGATGGGTGAAGCGGAAACTGGTGGCCCAGATGGCGACAAAAAGGAGGATCTGCAGCAGCAAGCACTCGTGATGCAAATGATGAAACCCATGTTTGATGGGCTACGCATACTAGTCCGTGTGCGGGTGGCAGGGGATGTGGTGGAGAATAGCGCAACGCACAAATCGGACGAGGATAAACTTACAACGTTGGCGGAGATTCGCTTAGGAGATGTGATGGCGGATATGGCGAACTTTACAAAATTCCAGGGTTTGCAGGCATTAAAGGAACCAGAAGAAGTTAAAAAAGCGGTGACTCAAATCAAGGGACTTACCCTGGAAGTGCAAGAACAAGTTACTGTGAAGTTTCAATAGTAGATCTTTCGTTTTTGCGCATCTGTTGCCCTGGAAAGGATGCCATTGGTATTGTCCGTCGTGTTCTGGTTGTAGACGGCGATACCTGGGAAGGCATTTCGGAGAGAGGTCGTTAGCCCATGGAGGCGTTCTTACCTTGTTCGATTGAATTGCCGGAAACATAGAGGGTTGGAACACGGTGGATCCATGGGGCACTGGCTTGCGGTTGGGGAACAGACATGCATTCGCAGACGTTTTCCAATAACCGTAAAGAGTCGGGTATCGTTGACAGGTTGGCCACGGGTATCGTTGACAGGCTGGCCAATTTTAGAGATGTGCAGGATATTTCAGGACCTAACTGGTATCAAGACGGCATCATGCGCTCTCAGCCTGCTTTAATATGCCTTTCGCGGTACGACATCGTCACCAGCCTTGGTAGCCAGTGCACCTAGCACAGTGGTACTGGTGGACGCACTCAATGCATGTAGGGTTCCGTCGCCGAACAGGAAGTTACAGACACCGGGATGCCAACTGCCGAAAAGCAAGTTTTGTTGTTGCGAATAGCGATAGCTGGTGTAAGACAAATCATCCATGATTGGATAGTTTGGTCCAGCAACACGCATGAGGTTGTTTGCCGAGGTGCCGTTGAAGATGCTATTATCACCGTGATCAATATGTCCCATGGCCACGCGATAAGGCTCGACAGGCCATTGCGGGAGATCAGAGTCGGGTAGATGTTTCTCTCCTGCAAACAGGGTATTAGAGAGACCGTCCCGTACGCTTCTAAACTTGATTTCTGATTTGAACCGTGTCGGTTTTCCAGCGGGTGGTGGTATGGGAAAACCGTTCGGTCCACATGGACAGGCCATGGCAAATGCACCTGGAACTTCGGGAATTGGATGATCCCAATGGGTATTCAAGTGCGTCTTTTGACAATAGGTTGCACCGTCCACATCCGGATCAGCACAACGGCCGTCACCGATACAGACAGCGAAATCAGCGGGCGTTCCTTTGGGCCATTGACCACTGGCTTGTGCTGTACCGGCCTCGCCCGTGCTCTGTTGGGGTGGGCTGCGCCGAGTGGGATAGAATAAAATCGGGACCTGGACATTGCGGGCCAAGTCAGATTGATCTTTGTAGCTAATGGTAAAGTTCCATTCGTCGTGGGCCGCCGTCTGTTCGATGTAGGGCAATAAGATGTTGGCCCATGTACCCCGGTCATCCCACAGTCGCGTGGCGGGCAAGGCTCCCGCTACATCGTGAAAATTGTGAATGGCGATTCCAAGTTGTTTAAGATGATTGGTGCACTGAATCCGCCGCGCTGCTTCTCGAGCTGCTTGGACGGCTGGTAATAGGAGTGCAATTAAAATAGCAATAATTGCGATGACGACCAATAATTCTACTAGTGTGAAACCTTTACCGCGTGACAAGTTGT
>CAYMUR010000062.1:13377-32022 GCA_964393615.1 uncultured Pirellulaceae bacterium | reverse complement strand
CTTTGTGTTCTAGCCGTGCGAGTCGTTGCATGGCTGCGCGTGCTGCACGTGCTCCGCGTCGTAAATGTTGCGAGCCTGATCCAGCGGGACCGTGGGCGCGAGTTCGGGGTCCATGTGCTCCCCAGCCTCGATAGGCGTGGCGCCGGAAATCGGTATTGTGTTTCCAGCAGCACGGACAACGGTCCATTTTAGCGCGACGATGCCAATCTTTCTTACGTTGACAGCGTTCGCACTGTGTCTCATGTCGGTCGTGATGAGGGCGTTTTTTCCTGTCTCGTGGTCGATACGATACCGGATCCGCTGTAGTGGTCCTGTCATCCAAATCGCCAACATGTCTATTCTCTTCGAGAAAATCGTTTTCGTCACTGTGAGCCAGGTACAGCTCCAAGTCGCCATCATTCAAATCCGCGGTAAAAATATCACTCTCTTCCGCAAGAACGTTTTGCATCGTTACTGACGTTTCTTCGTCATACCAGTCCGCAGCCTGGATTTCCAATCCGATGATACTGGTGACCAGGCCGATTACGACAAACAGTGGCAAGCGTTTATTGGAGGTGCATGGCATGGTGAACTCACTTTCGGTGGATGGTGACAAAATGGTCGATAGACAGTTTTAGAGGAAAATGTGCATTGGTGTTATGCTAAAAAGATAAATCGTATTCCTCACCTGTTAGTTCTGAAATACGACGACTGATGATTTCGTCGCTTGCTTCATTTCTGCGTTCGAAAGAGTGTTTTAAACGTTCAAGATGTTCAGTGAGGCGTTTCAATTCTAATTCGCGCCGGTCTTGCCGGGCAGCAAAATGTTCGCGGACGGTATCTGCAATCTCATTTTTGAGGTCTTCGGTATTTTCTGCATTGCTATCAGCAGCGCCGTGTCTTAACTGGGCAGCGAGTTCCCGAGTTCTACGTTCCAACTCACGATCTCGCTCTATGAGCTGCGACATTTCGGGATCTCGATGATTCCGTAACCCAAAGTGACGCTCGGGTGGGCCATGTTCGGAGTGCAGATGATCATGTTTCCTGTTGTGTTCGTGGGGACGGCCATCGGGACGAATCTCATTAGAGCGTTGCCTGCCACGACGTTGCTCACCAGGATCATGTCGCCCACGTCGTCCAGCCCTGCGTGGTCTTCGGGGCTCCGGGGCGTTACGGTTTTCGAACGAACGGATTGGTGGTTCGGGACGCAAATCACGATCGTCATCGTCTGGATTGTTTTGCACCTGCTCTGGAGGATCAGGGGGATTGTCTTCGTCGCTAGTTACTTGCTGTGCAGGTATGAGAATGGCGCACACGCCAAGTAATAAAAGAAAACGCGAGTAAAGAGACGTCATCTTACAGCTCCTGATAAAGAACGACAAAACTGGTGCCGGTGCCACATTTGGTTACCGGTCGGGTTGTTGTGCCTGGTGGTGTGGCAGGCCATCGCTCGATCAATCTTCCCCTACCATAGCACGAAATAGTGTTCGTGGGAAAACCGACCGGGTGTTCCGAGCCGAAAAAAAGTGCTTCCAAATGGTCATACATACCTCAGGTGCCTGCAATGACGTAATACCTACTGTCATTATAACGTTGTATTATCGAACTCGCCTTGTATTTTCCTATATATTGAGAGACCGATTCAAGATATGAATCGAAACGGTTAAAACTCCATCCTACCTCTAGGATTGCCTCCTCTACCAGAGTGATTTTACTGTCCCAGGAGTCTGTCCAGGCATAGGGGGCTTTTGTTTCGCGATATTTATTAGCGAATCGGACCTGCGTAGTGAGGCGACTGGTCGTATATGAGTCAGGGGGAGTGCGGTGGGCGATGTCAAAAGGAATTGCACGGATGCTTGGTTCGTTGTTCGATGTTGGAAGCATAGCTAGTTGCTCGTGGTTGGTGTGGTCTCCTTGAAAAACGAACCAGCCAGTTACCAAGCTGACTAGCAAGGTAGCTGACAACAGGCTCGTAGTATCATGCGACCATACGGTTCGATAGTTTGTGATCGAATTAGTGGATGGTATTACTTGATGGGTGCCATCCTTAGCTGACGCTTCCAGCAAGTCCCCCAAATTCGCCAGCCTTCATGTAACCATGTATGTTCTTCGTCCAGTTTTTCGTGGACTGGCAAGCAGCATGCTGTCGCCCAGTACAGCTGTTGCTCGTCAAGTGTTTCCAGTGAATTCATCTTGGATGTTTCTGGGTGTAGATGGAGTTATCCAGCGGTTGTCGTGATGGTCCGATTCAAATGTCAACTAAAGTTAAAAGCCAGGTTCGGATTCGTCATGCAATCGATTTTGCAAAGCCATCAGCCCTCTCTGGCAATGTTCAAAACTGTATTGAGAGGGGATTGCATGGTATCTGCCCTATCCGCAATTTCATGTCACCGTAATATCGTCATAATAAAACGCGTCTTTGACCAGGAGATAACACGGCAAGTGTCTCCTTGAGTTGCTGACGGTTTTTCTTTTCTGCAAATTCGTTGACTGGATCGTTGTTGCTTTGAGTTTCTGAAAATCGTGACCAGCTGGATTCATCGACTGTTATTTCATGCTGTGCCTGGCGACCACGGTCGATGACCAGTCGATTTTTATTTTTAACAGGTCGGATCTCGCTTGTCCCATTTCTGTTTAACAATCCGTTGACTCCAATGGGCGGCGAAAGATTTCTTAGACTAAATTGTCAGCGACATCTTCTTTTCGTACCATGCCAAGTACGAACCCACGCACGGCCGACCGGTGTTCCCTTGTCCAGAGAACCAGCCGGGCGGAATGATCAGTGGGGGGCTGACTCATAAAATTAACAACCAAATAACCGCAAAATTACTGCAGCGACAGAGAAAAATGCTCCCCAAAGCGGTTTTCTGCTGAGATGACATGCAATGGATCGACGGTAGTGCCCTGGGGCTGCGTTGGTATTTTCTCGCGACCATGGCGAAACATGGCTCAGACTTACCAACCCTGATGCGGAAGGTTAGTTTCGCACGAATCCGGTTTTTCCATGGAAAATAAAAAAACAGCCAGATTTCATAGGGTGATTCCGAGGCAGCAAAGTGTTGGCGCCGTTGGGGTTTGGGGCCAAGGCAAAGGGAGATGGCGTGGATTTGTTGTAATATTCCTGTTCTGACTCCCAGGAACAGGCCTTTGTGAAGAGACGGCCTGATGAAAAATGTGGTCCCGATTCAGCACGGGATGCGCGGATGATTATCACTTGGGAATTCAGGCACGTGCTTCACAACAACGGTCAAGAATCTGTTCGGGCGTCGCCGTCCCCGTTGTTCCTAATTGTTGCACTGTGATCGAGGCAATGAGGTTGCCGATCGTTGCGGCTTCGAGAGGAGTGGCACCTGACAGCCATGCGCATACGATACCACTAGTCGCACTATCGCCAGCACCGCAAATATCGATAGGTCCCTGTATGGGGATGCCAGGAGTGATGTCAGGAATCAAGCCTGGTTGTGCGACAAGAATACCATCCGGACCTAACGTGCAAAAAACGGGTTGGCCTGTTTTAGTGGCAAGAGCAGAAGTTGCTTGGGCAACATTTTGATCATCGACACCAAGCCTGTTTGCTGCGCTGAAAATTTCGACACGATTTCCTTTCAAGACACCAAAGTCAAATAAGGCCAGATGATCACGGCTGTCGACGAACACTAGTCGATCGGTATTTGCCTTTGACAGTTTTGCCAGAGATTGTCGCACGGATGTATTGATGACTCCCCAATCCTTTTCGTTGATCTGGTCCAGGACAATTAATCCATCAGTTGACGAAAATACTTCCTGGATATGATGGCACACCTGAGCGGTTGTTTCAGCGGCCAGTGGCTGACGTGTGCGGACATCCAGTCGGTTTAATTCGGTCCATTGGCCCTCTGAATCCTGTCGCAATGGTTTTGTATAGGTGGGCGTAAGACGTTTCGGGTCAGAGATGAGCTTTCCTGAATCAACTGGTAATTTTGATAGCTCTTGTTGCAGGTCATATCCATGACCATCGTCACCGATCACGGATACTGGAACGATGCTTCGAACACCCAACGCAGTGAGATTGTTCATGACGGTTCCCGCGGCGCCAGGCGAGTTGCGCACGACCGGAATTTGGTATGCTTCCAGTTCGGTTTCTACCGAAAGTTCGTGAACGTCGGATGTAATTTCCAGATAGCGATCCAGGAACAGATCTCCGACGACACCGATTGTAAGATTGGAAAATTGGTCGAGTATCTCTTCCAGTCGAGTACGTGCGATCATATGGATGGTGATGCAAGGTTGATGAGTGATAGAAGTGTTTGGAGCTCTCGATAGTCGGCCACGATAATATCAGCACCTGCACGTATCAGCCGCTCCCTTTTCCAGGGATTGATGCCTTGGCAGTTGTTTTCATCGCTGGCCACGCCAATTGCTAGACCGCCAACACGTTTTACTTCTTCGATTTCTACGTAGCCGTCGCCAAATCCGATAATTTGAGTGCCAGCGACCCCTGTGTCACGAATGATTTTGTCGATAATCATTGCCTTCGAGAAATTTTTGTAGTCATCGAGAGCCCCATAAATATTTTCACCAAAATAAATATCAAATTCTAATAGGGTCACTTCTTGTTTTACATATTTAAGATCCGTGCCTGAAGCCAGGTACATCCGCAGGCCTATATTCTTGATATGCTGGAGCAGTTCTCGGGAACCGGGAACCGTCATGTCGTCGATATCGATTTGGCCCGATTGAATTGCAGCAATACGGCGACTTACTTTTTCCCAGAGCAGGTCATGATATTGGTGTTTGTAGTCAATGGGTTCCAGAGGTTGACCACCACGCTGTTCGATTTCTTTCGTCAGCTGTATCATTTGGTAAATGGTTTGCCGGCCATTGAGTTGCATCACGAAGTTTTCAACTTGACCTTTTAATTCTTCGTGCGTTTCGGTGGTGCCTGTTTTGGCCAATTCATCGACCATCATCGGAATCATGATTTCCTGCCAATTTCGGCGGATCAGAGAAAGTGTTCCGTCAAAATCGAAAATGGCGGCATGGAACGGGCCCCGGGGGTAGTTGTCACGTATGATTTGCAGATTCTCATCGACATTTGACAAATTCATGGGTACTCCGCTGGTCGCGTTTCTTGTAAACCCCTTGCGTTTAATTTAAAACATAAGTTCGTTGAGAGGACGCGACAAGTGGTAGATACCTTTTAGCAGGTTAGGAGAAACTATGATCAAAGTAGCAGTGAGTGATTTTACCTTTAGCAATTTGGCAATTGAACGTCAAGTTTTGGCTTCATGTGACGTGGAATTTATCGAAGCCCAATGCCATACGGAGGAGGAATTGATTGCGCAGATGTCGGAGGTAGATTATATCATCACGCAGTACGCACCGATCTCCGCGCGAGTGATCCCTTCTTTGGCGCGTTGTAAAGTCATATCTCGTTACGGTGTAGGAGTTGATAATATTGATTTAGAAGCGGCCAGTCAGGCAGGTATTCCGGTATGTAATGTACCGGATTATTGTGTCAACGAAGTTGCCGACCATGCGCTTGCATTAATGCTTGGTGCAACGCGATATATTGTTCAGGGGGCAGCGTGCGTCCGCAGTGGCAGGTGGGAGTTTCCCGCAGCTAATTCGAATAACGTCCGGGTGCTGAGCGAGATGGTAGTTGGATTATTAGGTTGTGGCAGGATTGGTCGAGGTGTGGCAACACGTTTGCGTGGTTTTGGCTGTCGGTTACTAGCCTGCGATCCCTACGTCAGTAACGAAGATATAATTTCGGCGGGAGCCATTCCCGTTAGTTTCGAGGAATTGTTAGCAGAAAGCGATGTGATTTCGTTACATACTCCCAGTAATGCCGAGACGCGTGGTATGATTTCAGCGGAAGTCTTGGCGCAAATGAAAGACGGTGTGATTTTAGTAAATGTGTCGCGTGGTGATCTGGTGGTGACGGATGATCTCATCCAGGCGATTGAATCGGGTAAAGTACAGGCGGCTGCCGTAGACGTGACGGATCCCGAGCCACTGCCGACAGGCCACCCATTGGCTGCCCTGGAGAATGTGATAATTACTGCACATTTTGCTGCCGTTAGCCAAAAAGCGATGCTTGAATTGCGTCAACGAACGGCGGGGGCCATTGCCTCCGCGATTCGTGGTGAGGTGCTGCAGAATGTCGTAAATGGTGTGGACGGTCCACGTCAGCTGTAAATCACACCGGGTCGAGCCGAAGAAATTTTCACGGATTTGGAAAATGGCAGGCAACGTACTGCCTTGGACCATTCAGTTAAAAATGACCGTCCATGACCGCGCTTCTGTTTGACGTTAGCGAAGGGCCTGACGTTGGTGCAGGTGGTCTCGGGAGGGTGGCTTGTGGCTGTTGTTTAACGGCCCGTCACGATAGAAAACATGCTGAATGGCTTGTGTGGATTATATCTTGGTAGGAAGCAATACGTGATTTGTCCCCGTCAATTTTCATGCGTTTTTCGTGTTTCGCGACTAGCGATCTTCGTAATCGTGATCTGTCTGTACAGGGTGGACGTACACCGGGGTCAGGAGATTTTTCCCACCGCAGACCCGAGAGATTTTGGGTTGGTTGTTCCGCAGGCCCCCCAACGCCCTGGAAATGACCGTCGGGTTGTTGTCAGGACAGAGGATGGTAATACCGTTGTTGGGAAAGTTCATCTCGAGATCGGGGATCACTTTCTCGTATTGCGCCCCGATGGACGGATTGTTTCAGTGCTCCAAAGTCAAGTCAGTCTTAGCGACCGACCGTTTCAGCCGTGGAGCAGTAAGCAAATTATTCAAAGTTTGACTCAAGATGTGTTTTCTGGTTTTAATGCGCGAAGTACAAGGCACTATGTTTACATCTACAACAGTAGTTCTGAATATTATCACGCGACTAGTAGAGTATTGGAAACGATGTATCCAAAGTTGGTCGCGTATTGTCAACGACAAAAGTTAAACGTTCAGGAACCGGAGGTTCCGTTGATCGTGATCATGTTTGCCACGGAAGAACAGTTTAACCAATATCGTCCAATGCCCGCTGGAATTGCTGCCTATTACAACCCGGTCAATAATATCATCATTATGTATGAAAAATCGAATTGGGCTGATGTTGCCCCAGCGATTGCTGTTAAACAGTCTATTTCTACAATTGCCCATGAAGGGGTTCATCAAATCTTAGCGAATATTGGTGTTCATTTGCGACTTGCCACCTGGCCGATGTGGATCTGTGAAGGTTTACCGGAATATTTTGCACCGACAGAAGTGGGACGTCGTGTACGTTGGGCCGGGATCGGAAAAATAAATCAATTGCGCCTGCATGCGCTGGTCGAACAATTTAAAGACGATAGAATTAACGGAGATGGAAATTGGCTGCGGGCTATCGTTGCTGCTACGAAACTTGATAACGACGGATACGCAGCTGCGTGGGCTTTGACTCATTACCTGGCTAAGGCGCGGCGCAAGCAATTTCTTGCGTTTTTGGGAGAAGTTAGCCGCCAGCAACCACTAGAGCCTCTCGTAGATGGGAAGGTCTTGTTTGAAAAATATTTCGGTGACAGTTACTCCGGTTTAGAACAAGACTTGCTCAGCCATCTCGAAAATCTTCCCTACGTTGATCCCATTGCCAATCAGCCACATTTTGTTGCGGTGATGGTATTCGACTCACCAAGCAAGCGACGATTGTTGTTTTTGACATCGTCAGCACCGTCCATACATCAGTGGCAGAAGGAGACGTTGCAGCAACTATCACCGCAACAACGTGCCAAGGCAAGACTCAAGGTCCAGGCGTATCCGAATCGCTATACGGCCGAACAGGCGTATCAATCGTTGGCAGGCAAATAACACCAAGGTCAGACAGGCCGCGCGAAAATACCGCCTGCCCTGCGTTTTGTGGATTTTGTTAGGGGACGAAATCCCTGGTTCAGAGGCTGTTCAAAGAGGGGCCCCGATGGTGTTGTCGGGATCGTCTTGTTTTTGCGTAGAAGCAGGGATGTACTACACAGTGCAACCAGTTGTGGTATTCTTATTTGGACTCACAACAATCGGTGGCGATCACAGGCAATTCGTCATGATACTCGAAGGACTGATTACTACGATCAATGACGGTGGTGGCGTCAATCTGTCACCAATGGGACCTGTCGTGAATGAGGCAATGACACATTGTGTTTTGCGTCCTTTTAAGACGTCGCGGACATACCACAATTTGGTGCAGCGGCGCGAAGCTGTTTTTCACGTCACAGATGATGTAGAACTGATTGCGCAATCCGCTGTAGCGGTACCGGATCCTTTTCCGGAAATGAAGCCGGCTGAGATAATTTCAGGCTGGATCATAAAGGATGCTTGCCGTTGGTACGCATTGCAATTGCGTAGCCTGGATGATGAGCGGGAACGGTCGGAAATTGTATGCGAGGTTGTCGGGCAGGGCCGCGTGCGTGATTTTTTTGGTTTTAATCGCGCTAAACATGCTGTTTTGGAAGCGGCTATTCTGGCCACTCGTACAAAAATCTTAAACGGTGACGAAATTGTTTCTGAGATGATGCGTCTGGGACGAATTGTTGACAAGACGGCAGGGGAAAAAGAATTGCGTGCATTTCAATTTCTAAAGCGTTATATTCATAGGGCGTTGCAGAAGGAGATCGACTGATTGTGAATTTACCAACGGTCCGCGTAACGGCTCCTAGTCGACTGCATTTTGGCATGTTGTCGTTTGGTAATGATGGCGTACCGCAGTACGGTGGTGTTGGAATCATGGTCGACGTTCCTGTGTTGCAGCTACGCATTTCTCCCTCTTGGGGGAGGGCATGGGAGTTCTGTGGCCCGCTCGCCGAACGCATTGAGGAGTTTGCCAGTCGTTGGATTCGTACCAACGGCTTGAAAGCGGTTCCAGCGTGTCGCATTGAAGTGCAGCAGTTACCGCCGCCGCATACCGGCTTGGGAACAGGTACGCAATTGGCGCTTTCCGTCGCCGCCGGTCTCCATAAGGTTTTTGGGTTGGATATGCCAACGCCTTGTCAACTGGCGCGAAGTGTGGGAAGAGCAGCACGATCTGCGGTTGGGACGTTTGGTTTTTTTCACGGTGGTTTCATTTTTGAGTCTGGTAAAAATTCTCCAGATGGCGATGCGGTATTGGAACAACAGTTACCCATTTGTGATGCCTGGCGGGTAGTTCTTATCCGGCCCGTGGCGGAGGTCGGCATTTCCGGACAAACTGAAAATGATACATTTTCCCAGTTACCACCGGTACCAACAGATGTCACGACGTTATTGCGCTCCGAAGTAGTTACCCGCATGTCACCGGCCGTTGCGTCCGGAGACTTTGGGGTGTTCAGTGAAAGTGTTTATGCCTACGGTAGGATTGCAGGAGATTGTTTCGCATCAGCCCAAGGTGGAACTTATGCGGCTCCGGAGTTATCACGCATTGTCACCATGCTACGTGGCTGGGGGATACGTGGAGTGGGTCAAAGTTCTTGGGGGCCGACGCTTTTCGCTTTGGTGTCCAGCCAGGAGGCGGCCAACCAGATGGTGCAGCAACTACAAGCTGAGGTTGAAGATGGCGCATATGAACTGGTGATCTCACGCCCTAACAACTCGGGGGCCACATTTCTTGTGACACCAGGCGCTGGAGAGAAGCCGAACGGGTAATAGTCCTCCAGGCTGAAGTTACCTAAAATAAGGGACAAAATGAAGTCGCGGTCCCCTTGGTGGAGGGTTTCGTATCTCACATTGTATGTTCTTGGGATCTGGTTGCTCGGTTGTTACCGACAACCTTTTTGCTGGCGGAGGAATTGTCAGTACCAATGGATGGTTCATCAATCGCAGTGCTCGAGGAGAGAAGAGGTCATGGTGGAATTAGGTGTTAATGTTGATCATGTGGCAACGGTTCGAGAAGCTCGACGTACGCATGAGCCCGATCCAGTTTGGGCTGCCATGTTGGCGGAGTTAGGCGGTGCGGATGGAATTACTGTTCATTTGCGAGAAGACCGTCGCCATATTCAAGAAAGAGATGTCCGTTTGTTACGAGAATCGGTGAGCGTGAAATTAAATCTTGAATTGGCCTGTGATGATGCCGTTTTGCGTTTGGCTTGTGAAGTGAAACCGGACCAGGCAACGTTGGTGCCCGAACGGCGCGAAGAAGTCACGACAGAAGGTGGATTAGACGTACTCAGCCAACGAAAACGCCTTGCCAAAGCGATCGATAGATTGCGGGACGCTGGAATTTATGTCAGTCTCTTTCTGGATCCGGAGGTGCGTCAGCTCGAGGCAGCCGCAGAATTGAAAACACAAGCTGTCGAATTGCATACTGGCCAATATGCATTGTCGACTGGCGCGCAACAAAATCGGGAGCTGACGGTGTTGGCAAATGCGGGTCACCAGGTTCGTGAATTAGGAATGGCCTTGCATGCGGGACACGGGCTAACGTATCGCAACGTAAGGCCAGTCGCGGAACTCGATGGTATGCATGAATTGAATATTGGTCACAGTATTGTCTCACGCGCGTTTTTCACAGGAATGGAATGTGCTGTCAGGGAGATGAAGCAGGTGATGACTGTGTCGCGATCGTAAAAGTTGGCTTATTTGTGGTCACTAGTCATCCATGTTGTTTTTGGAAATCCCAGTCCTTTTCAAGGGGCGGGAAAAGCAAGCCGCCGTGAGTGACGCGATGTGTTTTTAAGACAAGCACCTACGTTAGGCCAGTAATGCTTCTGTCAGGAATTGGAACATGGCAATTCTAATGGATGTTGTGGTCGACCCCTTGGCTAATCCACACGACGTCGCGTATTATAAGTTTGTTTGACAAGGGCATTGGGTAGCGGGCATTGGGTAGCGGGCATTGGGTAGCGGGCATTGGATAGAGGGCATTGGATAGACTGTTTAGTCGTATTTGTAATTTTCTTGGAGGCCGCCAGGATGTCACGTAAAGGATCTGAGTTTGCCGGACTTTCGGTCGCCATGGTCACACCGTTTCGAGATGGCCAGATTGACTATGAGACCTTAGCTCAGCATGTTGAGTTTCAGATTGAAGCAGGAACAACTTGTCTCTGTCCTGTCGGTACGACAGGCGAGTCGCCGACGCTGAATCACGATGAGCACGAACGGGTAATTTCGGAAGTCGTCCAGAAATCAGGCGGACGGATTCGTGTGATGGCGGGAACTGGATCCAATAGTACTGCCGAAGCTTTACGCTTGACGAGTTGGGCAGCCAAAGAAGGTGCGGATGCAGCATTACTTGTAGCACCGTACTACAATAAGCCGACCCAGGAAGGATTCTATCAACATTTTAAAGCAATTTCGGAGCAAGTTGATATTCCCCTTTGTGTCTACAATATTCCTGGTCGCACGGCAAAAAATATCGAACCCGAAACCATTCAGCGACTTGCTGAGTTTGAAAATATAACGATGGTCAAGGAAGCGACTGGGCAGATGGATCAAGCATCGCAAATTCTCGCTACGACCGACCTGACCGTATTGAGTGGTGATGACAGTCTGACGTTGCCATTTATGTCTCTGGGTGCGGAAGGTGTCATTTCGGTGGTCGGCAACATATTGCCACGTGAAATGATCGCGTTGGTCGATGCTTTTCAGGCGAGTGGCACCAAGCGTGCAACCGAGTTGCATCACGAATTATTTCCGTTGTGTCGTGACATGCTAGGGCTCGCCACGAACCCGATTCCTATTAAAGCGGCAATGAAACTTCTCGGTCGTGATACGGGTGAACTACGGTTGCCAATGACGGTACTCGACGCAACGGACGAGTCAAAGTTGCGACAAGCGTTGACGGGGTTTGGATTACTGTAGGGCCACGGGCAATTAAAATCTTGTCGGGCACAGGCCCGACTAGCGACACTTGATGAGGCGAGGAGTGATAACCGTCTGCTGGATGCATGGCGGTACAAAGTTCTCTTCTTGTTTGATTTCAAGGCAATATTTCAGTGAAATACCTTGCAGATGGTTGCAAGCGAACAATGACAACGGATAACAAGAACCGGTAACAAGAACCGGTAACAAGAACCACTGACAGGCTGTGGACTACCGATGCATGACCAAACGATTGAAACGATTCATAATGCCTTGGACCAATTTGAAATCGAAACCCCTTCTTGGGGCTATGCGGATACGGGATCGCGATTTGGCAAATTCTTTCAGCCTGCCGCAGCGATTGACATCGCTGACAAGATAGCAGACGCCGGACAAGTGCATCGTGTTACCGGTTGTTGCCCCTTAGTGGCACTTCATATTCTTTGGGACTTCACCGACCAGACCGAACCTGGTCAAGTCGCCAAGTTGGCTGCAGCGGAAAATATAAGAATAGGCTCGATGAATCCCAATGTTTTTCAGGACCAGCAATACCGTCTCGGGTCATTTGGTAATCCCGCAGCCGAGATAAGGCAGCAGGCGCTGGATCACTGTATTGAAAGTGTGAAACTTGGCCAAAATCTTGACAGTCGGTATGTGACGTTGTGGTTTGCGGACGGCACGAATTATCCTGGACAGGACAACATGCGACAACGCAAAAATCGCTTTTGTGAAAACCTGCAAAAATGCCATCAGTACTTGGCCGAGAGTCAAGTATTGTTGATCGAATACAAGCCTTTTGAACCTGCCTTTTATCAGACCGACATTGCGGATTGGGGCATGGCATATATCCTGGCCAAGCAGGCAGGCCCACAGGCTCGCGTATTGGTGGATACCGGTCATCATTATTTAGCACAAAATGTGGAACAGATTGTAGCTTGGCTGCTGGATGAGGACATGTTGGGCGGGTTTCATTTTAATGACCGTCGTTATGCAGATGATGATTTAACACTTGGTTCGATTGATCCTTATCAGATCTTTCGTATCTTTGCTGAAATTCATAGCTTTGCTTTTGATCGAGGCGGTGAATATTCTGCCATTGCCTATATGGTCGACCAGTCTCACAATCTGAAGCCCAAGGTTGAGGCCATGATTCAAACAGCCACCTTTGCCCAGGAACTTTACGCCAAGGCAGCGCTAGTTGACTTTGCCGCACTGTCCCGACATCGTGGGGCAGGGGAAATTGTGGACGCGGAACGCGAGTACCAGGCTGCATTTGCTACGGACGTGCGCCCGGCAATTGCGAGTTGGCGCCAGCAGCATGGCTTGGCACCGGATCCGTTAAAAGCTCATCGCGAAAGTGGGTACGAACATGCGGCGGCCGAAGATCGCGGTCGCCGCCGCCGGGAACTGGGAATCTCCCAGTCGGCCAGTTATGCATGAGTCCTTGGGGCGTGAAGCAGATACCAGGATGGCGAATTCGCCATGCCCTAGTCTGCTTGACCGGTAAGGGTTTCCAACTAATCCAATGGCACAGGCGGTCGTTGTTGGGTCTTGGATTTCTAAGGGGACGTGGCACGATTTACGATGCGTTGCCAATAATCACGGGCGGCGCGATGATATCGTATGATTTCCCGTTGTTCTTTTGGATTAGGATGTTTAATGCGACGGGCACGTTCGTGAACCCAGTCTAAAAAGAATTGTGCTGCCTTCGTGCTGATGCGTGGCTGGCCACCCACTTCGACATAGAAGGGGCCGCTGCAGGCGAAACGATAGGTGTTCGAATGATTGGTGACCATGCGTACCAAAAACCAGCCACTTTCATCAAACTCCAATGCAGGTAATTTGCCCTCGGCGGCGACGTATTCATCGAGTCGTACGACATGTTCCACTTGGCCGTTGCGGATGATTTCCAGGTAGTCTCCTGGGTCCCTGATTGCCAGTTTCAATTCGATGTTCAGCTGCAGGGTCTCACCGGCATTGGCCAGAAATACATGTCCTGGTGGATGTCCGTGAACGGTAGGTCGCAAGAGTGGGCCATTGGTAACGACTACCTTTCCTGCATTGAGTGAATCCCACCAATTGTCGTAGCTGAGCTTCCCGTCAATGTAAGCATAGACGCGGTTGTAGCCGACCGGATTGGAAACGATGCCGGACCCGCTGGCAGCGGAGGGGGGAATACGGAGTCCACAGTTAAGTAGTTGGTAATAAATGGATTCAGACCACTGAGCCATACCGTGTGGTTCAGGAAAAAGCGTTTTGTCACGCGGTTTTCCCCAATGGCTTGGACCCAGCGGTCCAGCAGGTCCCGTACGACTGGTAGCCAGATTGATGGAGTCAATCATCTGACTTGCCAACCACATAGGTGTATTCCAACTTTCGGGAAAGGCAATGGCTATGTGTGAGGAATCTTGGCGTTGGGCCATTTTTAATATTTTAACTGCGGGTGGGTATTCAGACTTGCCTCCGAAAAGAGGAAGGGGTTTGTCAAGTTGTAGAAATAACAATCCGCCTGAGTCGCGGTACTCACGAATGGACCGTCGATGGTAAAATCTATTCTTGTCAAACCGTACGGTTTCGGATGGTTGATTCTGTTGTGGGGACGAAGATCCTCGATTGGATTTCATCTCGAAAATGGAAGCGAAGTGTAGGTCCTCTGCTGTCATTAATAATTCGACATCGCGACTTCGTCGGGCAACATGCAAATCGCCAGACCACCAGCCCTCCTGTTTCATGTCGACAAAGCGTTTCATATGAATTTCATGATTGTCGGTGGCACCGGGTTCGATGATGAAATGTCCGGAATGCACGTGATACTCTGGCCCCCGTTCTAGTGTAAAGGTGTAGCTGCCAACTGGAAGTTCAAGGACGATTTTGTGGAAAAAAACAAAGTGGTTCCCAAACCGCACGGTGTTCTTGGGTCGGCGGATGTGTCCTTTTTGATTTTGCAAGTGCATGCGAATGGCAATCGGTTCTCCGGTTTTATCGTCGAAGACACGCAACTCCAATTCACCACCCGCTATGGCGACCCTGGAAATATTGACAAGAACCGCAACACTAATTGCCACCGCTAGCAGGGGCATTGCCCACTTCATCCGGGCTGGCTGATGTGTCGCGAGGCTGTAGGATAAAGAGGCCATAGGTTCTGTAATGGATTCAGTCTTTACCGGTTGAGACGTAGGACAGTCGATCGGGAAATAGTCCCCTATTGCATCGATGATCGGTCTAGCTTTCAGGCGTAGTGGGGGAGGTTCGACCGTCTATTCCTGTACAAATATAGCGGTGCCGTTAGCAATACGAGTCGGGCGGGATATTTTCTGGGTAGCCACCCGGCTGAATATTAGAGATTATTTCTTCTCAAGTCTAGCATTTTTCGAATCTCGTCAATAAACGATGGCAGCAATCGAAATAAGGAAACAGGCTACTGGATCAGACAATTACCTTTTCCATGAAGAATTGGCTGCCCATTGTGGCTGTCATTGCCTGAACTTTCCGCATTCTCCGTCTGTTCGGTGCAGACGGACGGCATTTTTAGGGGCTTTGCTGGCGTTCTCTCTCTGGCCGTACGTCGTAAGAGAGGGGTAACCGACTTGAACCGACTGGGACAAGCCTTTTAGAATAGAGTAGCCACCAGCAGGGTCGGAAAAAGTTTGTGCAATGTGTATCGAGTTAGATCAAAAGAAACATCACGAATAACGGATAGGCTGTCATGCGTCAGGGTGGCGATTCTGGCCGATTCCCAATTTCAATTTCTATCACAATGAAGCCTTTAAACGGCAATGGCTGAAGATTACTACAAAGTTCTGGGAATTAATCGTAACGCGTCGGAAGCTGAGATTCAAAAAGCTTACCGTAACTTGGCGCGTCGCTATCATCCTGACTTGAACCCTGATGACAAGAATGCCAAAGGCCGTTTTCAGACAGTACAGCGCGCTTTTGATGTTTTGAGCGATCCCAATAAGCGAGAGCTTTACGATCGTTATGGGAGCTCTTTTGAGTCGATGGGGGCTGGTTCGCAGGGAGGGGCGACGAGGTATGGCACAGGTCGGCCGGGAGCCGGATTTGAAGAGATCGACTTAGGTGAATTGCTTGGTGGCCGATTTGGTGACACGGGTGGAGGATTTGCTGACTTGTTCAAACAATTCACTGGGGGACGGGGTGCGGCCGGTGGTCCGCGAGCGGCACAGCGTGGTGCCGACCTGGAGCACGAAGTGTGGGTGCCCCTGAAGGAGGCGATTGAGGGTGGTGATGTTAACCTGCGGATTGAACGAGCTAACGGAAAGACAGAAACGATTACCGTAAAAATTCCCGCCGGGATTGAAGATGGAAAAAAAATTCGGTTGCGCGGCCAAGGTGACAAGTCTCGGAGAAATAGTCAGCCTGGTGATCTGCTAATTACGGTGCGTCTTGAGTCCCATTCCTGTTTTGAACGCCGCGGAAATCATTTGGAAGTACGTGTACCTGTGACTCTTGCCGAAGCTGCACTTGGTTCTACCATCGATGTTCCCACGCCCCAGGGGTTTATTTCTCTCAAGGTTCCAGCAGGCAGCTCAGGGGGAACACGTTTGCGGGTAAAAGGTCATGGAATTCCCGTCAAATCAGAGCAGGCAGGTGACCTGTTTGCCATTCTGCAGATTGTACTTCCCACCACCTTAAGTCAAGAAGATCAGGCATTGATCGAACAATTAAATGAGCGTCATCCGTTAGACCCACGTGCCGACCTGAAATGGTAGATAGGTACCTGGAATGTTAAACATGGCAGAAGCATTGTTATCGAAATATATGGAGATGATCCCAGAATTTACATCCCAGTCCCTACCACCTGTGGCCCTTGCAAAAAAACAGACCGTTTTGGAGCAACTCGACCCGGAAACTAGTACACAGCTGTTCGCGCTATTGGTGGAACTCGTTTTGGCTGGGATTGTCCTCATGGCGGTCGCTTGGTTGGGGGCCCGGCTTGTGCGACGTTATGCCAATATGAATTCACGAGAATCGTCGTCTACGAAAGTGACGCATACAGAGGATGATTGGTGGCAAAAACCACTGGTTTCCCTCGGCGACGAAGATCCACTAGAATGAATGATACGTGTTGGAATATCGCTTTTTCAAAAAATATCGTTTATTGCATCGTCAGGAATTTGACGAAGTATTCCGCCAAAGAGAGTCTGCTGCCGATGGCATGGTCGTAGTCTATGCACGTCGAAATCAACTCGATGTTTCACGCGTGGGATTGGTTGTGTCACGCAAGATTGGTAGCGCGGTCGTGCGGAATCGTTGGAAACGTTTGATGCGTGAAGCTTTTCGTTTGAATCGCAACGTGTTGCCCGCATCGCTCGATATCGTCGTCATTTCGCGTGGAGGCGAGCCAAACTTGAAGTCCTTGGAGCACTCGTTGAAAAGGCTTGTGGCACGAATTAATAAACGACTAGTCGATGGCATTTCCCATTGAAAGATGAGATGTTCGATCGGTGAACATATGGTTGTTTGGGGTGTCTATTGGGTTGGTGATGGGACAACAGGGCCGGTCGTCACAAAATAAGTGGTAGCCATTTATCAACGGTGATGAGCGGTTACGTCATGGGGAATGATTATTAACGCACGTTGGAGGATGCCGGATTGCGATTTTTCTGGACCCAATTTGTCGGCTTCCCGACTTGGCTGTTAATCACAGCCGTCCGAGGGTACCAGTTGTTGATTAGTCCTTGGCTGGGTGCTAATTGCCGTTTTCGTCCCACTTGTAGTGCCTATTGTATTGCTGTCGTCAAGAAGTACGGGTTTATTTCTGGGAGCGTACGGTCTGTGGGACGCATCTGTCGCTGTCACCCCTGGAATCCAGGCGGTGAGGATTTGCCATGATGAATCCTGGGGATGGTGCGCAGTGCCATAGTTTTCTATTTTCGTCTAATGTTTTCCAAGAAGTCCATGACTGAGTCACGTCTCACAAAACTTGATCTCGTCCGTGAATGGTTACCACGATATACGGGAATGGAATTGGACCGCTTCGGGGACTACGTATTGCTGACGAATTTCAAGAACTATCTTGTCAAGTTTGCCGATCGGTTCGGTTGCAAGATGTATGGTGAAAACAAGCCGATGCAAGCGGCTACGAATGACAATGGGCTGACCATGATTAATTTCCACATGGGGTCGGCCAATGCAGCGACGATTATGGATTTACTAACAGCACGTCAACCGAAGGCCGTGTTGTTTTTGGGGAAATGTGGTGGCCTTAAAAAATCGACGGAGATAGGTCATTTTATCCTTCCGATTGCTGCCATTCGAGGCGAGGGAACTTCTAATGACTATCTCCCAGCTAAAGTTCCCGCGCTGCCTTCATTCAAGTTGCATAAATTTGTGTCGGAACGAATGTTAGAGCATAACCTGGATTATCGTACAGGAGTCGTTTACACCACGAACCGGCGTGTGTGGGAGCATGACGAACATTTTAAAGATCAGCTTCGCGAAGTCACTGCAATTGCCATCGACATGGAAACAGCAACATTGTTCGTCGTTGGACATAAAAACCAGATAGCGAGGGGCGCATTACTACTGGTGTCCGACTTGCCACTCGATCCAGAAGGCACCAAGACCACCCAAAGTGATGCGAAAGTTACACGCGAATGGTCGGATCTTCACTTGGAAATCGGAATCGAATCCTTGTCGCAAATCGGTGACAAGGGAGAGACGATCAAACATTTTCAATATTAACCGAATCACCAAAACAGCCTTTAGGGAAAGAGATAAGTCTGCGACGGGCGCTGGTAGCAGGATGATTAATCGTTGCGGTGTTTTACTTCCACTACCTGGCCTGTTTTTCCTGATTCGATCGCTGCTTGGATTGTCGCGCAGATGGCGCGGCTGGTGCGGGCGTTGAGTATCGTGTCACCGTCTTCGTCC
>CAYMUR010000062.1:0-13367 GCA_964393615.1 uncultured Pirellulaceae bacterium | reverse complement strand
TCAGCTAAGAGCCAGTCGTTGTCATTGGCAAGCCTAATATTGGGAAAATCTGTTTCGGGTTGCCCGCGGTAGTATAGCCCGATTTCCGGCCGCCCTTCGTGGACTACCAAGGCACCATTCGATCCTGTGACGCGAATTTTGATCTCACCAATGTCAGGGTGACTTGCATTTCCGATACGGCCGATGCAGAGGGTTGCTCGCACTCCGCTTTCCATTTCAAGAGAAACACTTGCCAGGTCATCGACTCCATGATCGGCTTGTAGTTGGTGAAAATGTGCTGTTGTACGTGCAAAAACTCGCCGTACACGAGAGTTGTCAAGGCGAGAGATATAACCCAGCGGATAAATGCCTTCGACTTCCAATTCTCCCATCGGTTCATGCCCTATTCCTCCGTCCGCACCCGTTTTGCCGGCAGCAATCAGCGCTTCCAGCCAATTCTGTGGTGGTTCATGAGATGGTCGAGATCCAAGAGGTGGTCCGGCATCTTTGGCAAAATAAAAATCGACATGAATGGCTCGCAAGTCACCGATTTTACCTTGGTGGATTAGTTCACGCGTTTGTTGAACAGAAGGTAATAGATTACGGTTCCACATCAGGAACTTGACTCCATGTTTGTCCACGGCATCGATGACGCGATCACATTCCGACAGGGTTGTTGACATGGGCTTGTCTTGAACAACATGCAGACCCGCGTGGGCTGCTCGTACACTTAGATCACAGTGGCGTTCTGCGGCGGAGCTGACAACAGCAATATCGACCACATGTTCCTGAATTGCAAGTTCCACATTGCGAACGTAGGGGACGTTCCATTTTGCAGCAAAGTTAGCGTTCCGTTCATGAACCCAGTCAGGTTGGTCTTCGTCGTCAGCGACAAAGGCAAGTTCAAAGCGTGGATGCGAAAGCATTCCTTGTGGTACATAGGCATGTTTGACAACGCTTAACGCACCAACACGGAATGGCTTTTTCTTGTCAGATAAGTTCATATTGTTCTCCGGCAATTCTCACCGGCCGGCCTGCCTGTAGCGAATCGGCCGCACCACGAGCCACAAGTAAGGCCTGTTCATCTGTGTGGCCGTTGCTAGTGGGTTGCCTGTTGTGAAGAATTGATTCCGAAAATTCGCGAAGTTGTTGGCGCAACACCTGAGACGTGAATTCTAATTTAGGGGCGGTTGCCGTTTTATCCTGAAACAACAACTGGACATTACGATGGTCATCCGCATACGCTGCGCCGGTTGATCCGATCAGGGTCAAAGAGTAGTAAGGATCAGAATTGACGGGCAACGTATGGACGATATCGATGACGGCCATCGCACCTGTGGGGTATCCCAAATGAATCTGAATGTCACCAGGTTGTGTGTCAGTATTTTTTTTACCCAGTGTGAAAATGATTTCAGGCATCATATCCATCAGCCAGTTAATGACATCGATCTCGGCCGTGATTTGCGATATCAACGACACAATATGTTGAGGACAGGGCGTCCAGTGGTGTAAACGGATCAGCCCCGGTTTTCCTAGTTTTCCGGAAACAAGCTGTTCCTGAAGGGTGAGCGACGAAGGTAAATAACGGAAATAAGAAGTCACCATCAAGCGGACTGCTGCCTTGGTGCAGGTTGTGTAAATTGCACGTGCTTCCTCGGCGGTAGGAGCCAGCGGAGTTGTGACGAAGACATGTTTTCCTGCTGCGGAAGCCAGCTGGATGGCAGTGAGCCGTTTTTCTAAGGGTACATGCAGCGCGATCGCATCGAAGTCTTGTTGTTGCTGTAACAAATCTTCCAGAGAGGTCGTTGCAAGCGAAACGCCAAGCCGGTTTGCCGCAATACCTGCCCGTTCTGTATTGTCTTCGACAACTGCTGTTACATTCAGGTTGTCAACATACGGAAGGCTTGCCAGATAGGTGTCAATTAACTTGCCAGGTTGAACCAGAGCTAAGCGAATCATAAAAATATTTGGCGTGGAAATGTGAGATTGATACGGTTAAATCATGGAACCATTTCATCCATCCGGCTGTTGCATGGATGTCGTTAATTTAGAAAAACGATCCTCGAGTGGTTGGCGGGTAATCAGTCATCGACGAAGAGTACTAAACCATATAAGGTGGAATGGTAGCGTTCCTCGCTTTACTTGTCCCAGGCATGATGCAGTATTTAGTGGTTGCACAAGTGCCTAGTTTAACGGGATAAGCCAAGTCTGCAAGCGTGTCAGTCAATCTGATTGGAAAGGATTGTGCTAACTAGTGTTCACTCGTGTTACAGATGCCGGTGATGTTGTCTGGTTCACACATGCTCTTAGCTGGTAAATCGTATTGGTCATGGTCTCATGGTCTGGCGGCGTGCAGTCAGGGCAGACCAGACGGACAGCATTCAAATGGGGAAAAATGTTGGTCAGAACGGGTGTGGATTTTGTTGACGGATTTACAGCAGGGAAGTTAATCTGGGAGTGAAACACGTTCCAGCAGCGACATACCACCCGGGTTTTTCGATGGGTGCCCTGTCGACATGGATACTTTGTGCAAAGAGATGCAAGTTTCCGTAGCATGGTGTAACAACCTCAGCAACCAAGTGGTGGGTTAAATCACACAAAGCCAAAAATATCTTCGTAAACCTTTTAGGCAAGAATGGTAAGGCAGGGTACGTATCAGTGGGGCGCCGAAATCGAGTCACGTTACGTGTGGCTTGCCGCTGTTTGCCAAAGCGAAGTTTACCCTGTTGGCATGTCTCTGGAGACCCTAAAAGACGATCGTACCGATTCGCAGATAACATTTTCTCAATTGCCTCCCCGGGTAGTCGGACTCTGCTTGACGGTGGCTTGCGTATGTGCGATTCTAGCGCGGGTTCGTCTTTTTTGTTGGGTGATTTCTGACCGAAGTGAAATTGACTGGGCTCTTTCCAAGGAAGAAATGTAGCACAGTGGTTGTATTAGGTTGTCTGGATTGTGACAGCCTGGCTTAGGGTGGTAGGTGATCTTGGGAAGTATCTAGGGCACAAGAAAAGGAATGTAGTATGCCAATGGATGTGCCACTCACTAACGCCGAGATACCAAGACTACCAGTACTTACCCAGACACAAAAACAGGCCATCCATCACACGGTTTGTGAAGTTGTCGCGGCAACGGTTTTAAATCGTCCTGTGGCAAACCTTGATCCGGAACTGAACGGTATCTCAAGCGAGAATGTGATGGGCTGTTTTGTCACGCTCAAGCGACAAGGCTATTTGCGAGGGTGTTGTGGGGCGGTACGCCAGCCCGATTCACTATTCCGAGTATTGTGCGAAGTTGCTGCCACTACGGCGACGCAAGATGTGCGCATGCCAGCGGTATCTCCCGTTGAATTAGAATTTCTCGATGTGACCGTTTCTCTTTTATACGGATTTCAGCCGTTGACGTCCAAAGGTGTTGCCCGTTCGGCTGATGTGGCTGTGGGGACACACGGTCTAAGTATTCAATGTGGTTCCAAGACAGGATTATTATTACCCGAAGTGGCAGTCGAGCATGGCCTGGACGCAACCGCCTTTTTAGGACAGGTTTGTCGCAAAGCAGAGGTGTCTCCCGATGCCTGGCAGAATGACGCGACCCGCATCTTGACGTTTCAAACCCATGTTGTTCAATCGCCATTTACGAGCGGTACATTAACGGGTGATGCATTATCATTGACACCGATCGCCAATCCATCGCAAATGAAAAGTCTTGCACAGCTTTGCCATGAGAATTTAATGGCGTTGGTTAGTGGCGCCACTCCCAGTTACTATTTTCCGGGCTGTCCGGACGGAACGGTTCATGGTATCGCCATTCATTGGGGTGAGATGTCAACGGCTCCTTCTGGAGTGGGGACGATTTCCTTGCGTCCTGGTATACCGTTGCAGTCGACTTTGTTTCGTCTTTGCGAAAACGCTGCCAAAGTGTGTGCAGCCGAGCAGGAAACAGTAGACAGGATAAGAAACTTTGCCGTCAACGTGACGGTGCTTAGTGATTCGGCGGTGCATGGTAACTTTGCAAAGCACGATTTGCGCGGATTCGATACGAGTTGCCGTGCATGTATGATCATGGAGTCCGGGAAAATGGCATGGCGGTACGACCCGCAACAATCTCCTGTAGAATTGCTTACCCATACTGTCGAACAGTTGCAGATACAGAATCCCAATGCCGCTCAAGTAATCAGCCTGGCAGCCCAGTCGTCTTGTTCCTCGGCAAGTTTTTCGAATGTAACTGTGCCACAGCTTGGAGCGACGGTGCGAACCCCTGCAGTTTCCGGGACATTTTATCCAGCGGATCCCTCCGAATTAAAGCAGCTGGTAGGTGGACTCTTGCAGCAACACACAGGGGTGGCCGAAGACTGTTCCGCCGTCATGGTGCCCCACGCGGGTTTAAGGTATTCCGGTGGGATTGCAGCTACTGTCTTTCGGCGCGTTAAGATTCCTGATCGCGTTATCCTCATCGGCCCTAAGCATACGCGGTTGGGTGTCGACTGGGCCATTGCTCCTCACGATCGCTGGTCGATTGGTGATCAAACATTACAAGCAGATTTGCCGTTGGCCAGGGAACTTGCGGAAGCGATTCCGGGACTGCAGTTGGACGCGGCAGCACACGCTCGAGAGCATTGTATTGAAGTCGAATTGCCGTTTCTTGCCCAGCTTGCATCCCAGTCTCGGATCGTTGGTATGGCACTTGGAAGTGGTGATTTCGAACGCTGTCAAGTTTTTGCAGAGGGTTTGGTGCGTGTGATTGGTGACTTGCGACCACGTCCATTAATGGTCATTTCCAGTGACATGAATCATTTTGCGGATGACACGGAGAATCGTCGATTAGACGAAATCGCTCTCCAAGCCATGGAAACCCTTGATCCTCGCCATCTGTACGACACCGTTGCCAAAGAACGGATTAGCATGTGTGGCCTCATTCCAGCGGTGATTGTCATGCTGGCCTTACAGCAACTCGGTTCTCTAGGGCGTTGTGAGAGAGTGGCCTATGGCACCTCAGCCGATGTTAGTGGTGACACGAGTCGCGTGGTGGGGTATGCCGGTATGTTGTTGGGTTAAAGCCGGTATGTTGTCGGGTTAAAGTATGTCTGGTTGGCCCCCAAGGATTTGTGACTGGTTTGCAGTTCAGCATGTCGGTACGGAGTGGGAGCCAACGTTACCGGATGCCTACTTGAAAATGGTGGTATGCCATTTCTGATGTGCTGCTGGCGAGAAAGTAGACTATCCGCAGGGTCAGTCTGAAAATCTCAACGAACCGGTAGGAATTTGAAACCTTCGCCCTTACGTGGTAGGCAATGGCGAATCAAACGGTCCCCGGATGTGGTACACCTCGGAAAGTTATCGGACTGTTCCAGTCGGTGATGTTTTCAGGGGCTATGCTTTGTGGTGAATTCAATGCCATTTCCCAGGTGATCTGGTCACCGCTGTAACCGGCCATGCGGCCCATGATGGACATCATGGTGCTGTTTACCATGCGTTCACCATGGTTGATGGGATTGCCAGAACGGATCGATGCAAAGAGCTCGTTGTGTTCTACCTGGTACATGTCGGGATTCGGGCCTTTATATTTCCAGGTAGTCTTTCCGTTCAAATCGGAAATTTGAGTGTTACGTGTAAGGCTTGCATTACCTTCTGTGCCGAGAACGTAGAGATTGTTTTCTCCATAGCAACCAGCTATTTGGCGTTGGCTTAAAAAGCTACGTGCTCCATTGGCCCAGAGATAGTTCACTTCCACATGATCATAGATATTACCGCCTTCGGTAGGGATCTGTCGTCCTCCCAAAGCTGTACAACTGATGGGATGTGTATCTTGCATGGTCCAGGCGATCCAATCGACTGTATGGCAGGCCTGTTCAACCAGCCCATCCCCAGATAACCAGGCAAAATTGTACCAATTGTGGACCATCCACTCGAGATCTGTCATGCCGGAGGGACGCGTATCAGACGGGGGCATCGGTTTGACAGGGCCACCTAAGTAAGTTCCATACGCGGCACGCACATCCCCAATCTCCCCTGCGTGGATACGATCGAAAAACGCGCGTTTAGGAGAACTATAACGCCAGCAGAATCCGGCTACCACGGACAGGTTTTTTTCCTTGGAAAGTTTTACCGCCTCGATCACCGAGCGCACACCGGGGCTGTCGGTGGCCATCGGCTTTTCAGTAAAGATGTGGCATCCAGCGTCTACGGCAGCCCGCAGATGTTTGGGGCGAAACCCTGGAGGCGAACAAAGTAAAACAACGTCTACCGTGTCTATGACAGCCTGATAAGCATCAAGTCCCACAAATACGTGATCGGCATCCACGGCGACTTTGTCCGCAATGGTTGTGCTGTTTTTTAAATTGCGCAGACAGTTTTCGGCTTGGTCACGAAAGGCATCGCCCACGGCAACCAGCTTGATGTGTGGATCAGCGTGCAATGCGTTGTTTGCGGCACCTGTACCACGTCCACCACAACCGACCAAACCAATTTTTAATATGTCACTGCCAGCCGCATGGACTGGTGGTGGTGCTATAGCGTTTGCGGCGATGGCTGTACCGGCTATCGTCGCACCCCCTTGAAGAAAATGGCGTCGCGAACTTTGACTCGTTTTTGTTTCGTTCATATCAGAATTCCTTGGCGTATAGAACATTAGATGTTGAACTAAAAAGGTACGTTACCACTCCATGTCTTTCTAATAGTCCAAGAGATAGGCATACAGTGTCCCTGTCAGGTCAGAAACAGGTGGTGGATGAATGTGTTTTGTCGACAGGGAACCAACCATCATTTATTAATTTCGTTTTGCGGTGGGTTGGGTAGTCGTTGTCTTTGGTGGTCGTTGTCTTTGGGTGAAATACGCAAATTCATTCCTATGATTTTAATTGGAATGGCTATCATGTTTCAATAACGGTTAACAAGCGACTGCTATCTTTTTATGGTTTAAAATTTCTAGATAGAACCTGAGAACAAGAGTCATATCTCGTTATTTTGGACCCAGTAGAAGATAAAACGTGGAATTCGGTGGTTAGGATCAATTGGTTTGCAATGATCTATCGGAAAAACCGCATACTAGAAACGGGTATTTCAGGGTTCCATCCTGACCGTAAATATTTAATTTTGTGGACTTCGCATGGAGGGATAAAGGGCGGCTTTTGTCTTTAAATGAAGGGCCTCAGAAGTTAGAACGTTTTGCAAAAAGGACTGTTTGGTGTGTTCCAGGGGTTGGCAGTAATCTTCGCTCGTATGTGGGGGATAGCAGGCCACAAGGTTGTGCTGGCAGAATAATCAATGGAACAGTGCCCCTTGTCGCTAGCACGCCTTGATTTTCAGGTGATTTGCCCGGGCCAGTCACGGATCGAATTGGTCCGACTAGTCAGGGAATCGGCACCTTGGTGTTGGGATGCCGTACATGAAGTCGTACCGGCCATGAGGAATGCTGGCCGCCTATGTTACCACGAAGGTGGAACAACCGAGTTGTTTCAGGTACCCATTTGGCGGCGGTGATAAAGAATTCTCGTTGGTCGCTGTCGGCGTTGACAAGCAATCCACTTAGGCCAATGTTGTCAACATAAACTCCATGGGGCAGATTGCGCGCCGCATCATGACCTCCGAATCTAACTTCACTTGAAAAATCACTCGTTCGCTCGAGGCAGACATAGGCGGAACGGGTTTCACCTGGTGCGATCACCAATTCGATCAAAGGGGGCGGCCCCGTGATTGTTTCCTGGGTGTGCGTTAGTTTGTCCGTAGTGTCAGGTACCGTGGCCACAATACGTATCTGTGCCGGCAACGGTTCCCCGAGTTTTAATTCTCCCAGTCCTTCCAGCGATTTGCTGATGTGGTGGCCATTCACCATGGCAGAGGCGGTCAAACGAGTCATGGAGGCGGTTTCAGCGGTCGGTTTTGGCGCCGTGCAAAGAGCGGTGATGGTTCCAAAGGCACGGCCTTGTCCAGCCTGGATGATCAGCGGTGAACTAGCATAGAACCCCGGCGGAAGTCCTTCAACGTCAACACGGACCTCTCCAGAGAATCCGTCCTGTCGGTTCACGGTAACGGAAAATTCTCGGCCGGCCCCTGCAGCGATCGTCGTATCGTCCAAAGCTGCCGTCACTTCAAAGTCAGGTTGTGGCTGGCGGACTATCAGTTCGTAACAGTAGGATTCACTTTGGAACCCTCGCACGTCTGTGACTTGCACCAGATATTCTCCATCAACAGGTGCGACAAAAGTTAAGTGGGAATCTTTACCGGTTTGGCGAGCACTGCCATCGTCGTTCTCATAGTAAAGGTCGAAAATTGGCAATCCAGTTGGCTTTAATTGTGTGCCAGGTGGATAGGGCTTAACGATGTACACAGGTTTGTGTAAGGCATGAGACAGGGCTGTCGTATCAAAATAGGTAAATCGTTTACCATAGCCTGGATAGAGAATAAAGCCTGAATCAGGACCTCGCGGGTAGTGCCATAGTTTCATCACTTCACCCCCGGCGTAAAGAAACTCATTCAGTTCCATTTCTTCCCAGTGATGTAGTCGAAATCCATTATGAGTGTTTGAATCCTGGCCCATGAAGGTCAAATAAGAGTCGCGAACTGCTTGCAAGAGTACGCGCTTGATACGACGACCTTCAGAAGTAAGAATTTCGAGTTGTGAATCAAGTGGAGACTCATTGCGTGCAGCATTAATTTCGAATGTCCAGTGTTCTCCTTGCCGGGCAGCAAAGCGAAACAGGTCGATGTCTTGTCCGCGCCCGTCCTGTGTTTGATGAATCACTCCTTTGATCCGCGCTGGCACAGCCAGCGTGAGGGCCTGATGTGGAGTGTCATTCGGTTCCGATTCGACCAATTCTTGCCCTGTCAAATTGGTGGAGTTTACTGCAGCCAAGGGATGCCGCGTTACGGTAGGATCGGTTGCCACGGCAGCCGTAGGGTGCGTGACAGGGTAAATATTCCAGCTACCATCGAGTCGGCCAACGATAATATTTTCACCCCTGTTGGAGACGCACAGGTCATTGACAACACTGGGTTGATTTTCCAACACAACAGAATGGACAAATGTTTCTGTTTCCCAGGTCTTGATGGTGCGATCATTGGAGGTGGAGACAAGCACTTTACTGTCTGGTGTGAACGCTAACTGCAGAATGGGTTGTTCGTGGGCAAAGCGGGAGACGACTAGTGGGTTAATCTGTGGTGCATTGTGCGACACAAACTTCCAGACGCGGATTCGTCGGTCCGCACCACCGGCTACCACATACTGCCCATCGGGACTAAAGGCAATACAATACTGCTCTCCTTCCGGTTGGCCTAGTGTGTCTAGCCTTTTGCCACTAGCTACATGCCACAGTTTGACCGTTTCATCACCACTGGCGCTGGCAAGAACTTTTCCATCGGGGCTGAACTCCACATCGAAGATAGCGCCATGGTGTCCTTGCAGAGTGTGTAGTTGCGTGCCCGTTTCAATATTCCAAAGAACAATCGATCGGTCGTAGCTGGCCGTCGCCAGGATTTGACCATTTGGACTGAATTCGACATCGTAGAGCGTATCTCGATGTGCAAACAGTGACTGCAGTTTCTTGCCGGCGTCAGCCGCATAGATTTGTGCTTCTCCATAAAGACCAGTAATACCGGTAGCTATTGCAAAATACTTACTGTCGGTCGTATAGCTAACGGCGTGAATTTTTCCAGGAAGACCGGCCACAGAATAGATCGGTTGTTGGGTTGCCAAGTCGAGCACATCGAGTGCCGCGAAACGAGCCACAGCTAGTTGACGCTCGTTTGGAGAAGACGCCAGGGCCGTAATCGGTGGGGATAAGTTTGTGGTTGCGATTTCGATTTGTGGGGTGAGCAGTGGTCGCTGACTTGGTGTGACACCATCAGGCCCTTTGGCACCAGAATCGATCCAGCGGCGCAGCAAGAGAATGTCTTGTTGGCTTGGCGGCAGGTTGTCCTCGGGTGGCATTTTCGGTTCGGCTTGACCGGTTAACACGCGAATCAGTCGGCTGGAGTCGGCATGTCCTGCCAGGATGACTGGTCCTTTTTTCAGACCGACTTGTAAATCGCTGTAGGATTCCACTGATAGGCCGCCTTCACGGTCTTCAGTGTTGTGGCAGCCAACGCAGTATTTTGCTAACAGGGGTGCGACATCGGTCGTGTACTGGGGGACCGCTTCTTCGCCTGCAGCAGCAACAAAGGCGGAGAAGCAAATTGATCTCAAGAACACGATAAAGACAACAAGAGGAAAGTATCTTTTAAATCGATACATGGGCGGTTGTATTCCAGCGGAAAAAAATGCTCCATTTACTGACCGAACAAGAATTCACGACTGCTCATAACGCTCCAAAATAAATCTTCCACCACTTCGCGCCGTGATGAAGTGATCGAGCCATTCAGCACGGGCAGCAACCGTTGAATCTCCAGGTCGGTTGGATAACGCGACAAGGCTGCCAGATACACCTCTTTCACCAGTTTGTCGGTTGGCAGGTCTTTTGCCAGTAACTGGTCCACACGATTTCCTTCTTCTTGTAATTTTCCATGAATCGTATCACCGTTCGCTATGTGAAAAACTTGTACCATGCTAGGTTCGTCTGATCGTTCACACTCACAGGTGATGTTACGAGGATTGCGGCCGAATGATTTTAAGAAAGGTGATGCCACTGCGGAGTCATAAAGTTGGACTGCTCGTGTTCCCTCCGGATAGAATTTGGTTTCTTCTTGTCTGGAGTTTGGTAGTTCCAGGTGCGTAAATGGAGTGGGTACACCCGTTACCTGAGATATCGCATCCAATAAAACTTCAGCCATAAGCCGCTTGGGATAGTAGCGTGAATAAAATCGCGAATCGGCGAGATTGCCTGGCAAAGGTCTGCTACTTCGCCCGTACGTTGAGGAATTCAGGATCGCTTTCATGAGTTGTTTAAGATCGAAGTCATGTTCGACCAGGTAGTCCGCCAATGCGGAGAGCAACCGTTCATTGCTGGCAGGATTTGTATCTCGCATGTCATCGATTTGTTCGACCAGTCCCACATTGAGGAAATTTGCCCAGACGCGATTAGCAATGGACCTGGCGAAGTATGGATTTTCTGCAGACGTGAGCCACTGGGCAACGTATTGGCGACGGTCCCCTATGGAATCGACCGAAAGAGGCTCGGCATCAAGCGGGGTGGGCGGTTGTGGTTTGCCAGTGCGTGGTTGGAGCAACTCACCTGAGCGGGCAACGAAGACTGTTCTGATCCCATCTCCACGACGTGGGTCACCACCCCAGCCTTTACTACGTACGCGTGCAAAGAAACTAGCCATGGCATAGTATTGATCGTTGGTCCATTTTTCCAGTGGATGGTTATGGCACTTGGCGCAACCGATCGACAACCCTAGAAAAGCCTGGCAAACATTTTCAGTCATCGATTCAGCATCTTCGTGAAGAGAATAGAAGTTGACAGCCCCCTGGTCCATTGTTCCGCCTTGTGCCGTGATTACTTTTTGCACAAATTCATTCCAGGGTGTGTTTTGCTCAACGTGTTGACGAATGAAGTGGTAGTAAACCTTGAGTGGTTCCGGGCGTAAATGTAAACCGCTGACAAGTAACAGGTCAGACCACTTGTAGGACCAGTAGTCAACAAATTCTGGCCGCGCAAGTAACGTGTCGATTAACACCGTGCGTTTATTCGGGGAGGGGTCTGCTAGATAGCTGCGCACTTCATCAGGCGTTGGGAGTGTGCCCAAGGTATCGAGATAAGCACGCCGTAGAAAACTTTGGTCACTGGCAGCGGGAGAAACGGGCAGTTTTAGTTGCTTAAGCTTGACGGTTACCAATTGGTCAATAAAATTTTGGGCCTCTAAGTTTTCAAATGTTTGTTCGTCTAATTCTGTGTCGTAAGGAACGATAACGTGTGCGATGGCAATGTTGCTGGCGAACCGGGCCGTCACGGATCCTCCTCCGGGCCCTGTTACTTGAATGCGTCCAGCGTCGTCGACGCTTGTGACCGATAAATCGACTGATTCAAAAGTTGCCCAAGGTGTGACATCCCTGAAGTGTCCATCCGTGTAGTGGGCCCGTACAATTAATTGGTGTTCGTCGTGCGGTTGAAGAATTAGTTGTTCGGGTAAAACTTCGATCCTGTCGACGCGAATATCATCATGATCAGGTGGCGGCGCACCTTGAGCGATCCAATCCGCAATGATTTTGTATGCAGGAGAGTCGACTTCGAACCGGATTCCTCCCCCGTGAGGAATGGCGCCGGATGGTTTGGCCAATATTAAACTTCGGCCAGGATCAGAAAGCTCGATACGGCGGCCGCGCGCGTGAACGGCAATTGCCGTATAATCACCAACCGGATCATATCCTCGCAGCGACAATTTGAAGCCACCTTTGCCTGCCAGCGCGCCGTGGCACGCTCCAGAATTGCAGCCGAGTTTGGCAAACACGGATAACACGTCGTTCCGCAGGCTGCGAACGACTGGCTGTTCCATGTTGACGACGGTTACCTTGGCCACGGCGGTTTGGCTGCCGAGAATGGCGGTAATGGTTGCTTGGCCATTACTCATTGGCTGCGCGACATGCTCTTGGATGGCAACGATTTGTGGGTTGCTTGATTCGAGCACTACTTCATCAACCCACTCACCTTGAAATGAACCGTTGACTGAATTCAAGACAATCAGCCTTTGTTGGGCACTCTGGCCATTCAAGATGATTTGGTCGGGCAGTATGGCGAGGTCAGATTCGCCACCTCTAGCCATTGTCGTGGTAGCCAAGCAGACAATGCAAATGGCTTGTCTTGCGATCAGGTGAAAACTAAAAAAGTTCATGGATCTCACGGTGTCCAAAATCAACCAAGGGGAATGGTCGGCCGGCTGGGCCAGGTAGGTGTGTTTTCAAGTCAAGCCCCAGGCTGTGAAAGATGGTGGCCACCAGGTCAGGGGGCTGTACCGGACGGTCTGCAGGAACTGCACCGATTGGATCACTTTCTCCGACGACTCTCCCACCTTGGACACCGCCACCGGCAAAGTAGCAAGTAAAACATTGGGGCCAATGGTCGCGTCCTCCCGCTGGATTCACTTTGGGAGTACGGCCAAATTCAGACAAGCAAGCGACCAATGTTTCGTCGAGCATGCCTTGTTTTGAAAGGTCTTCTAACAGGGCAGAATAAGCCTGGTCGTACATGGGGCAGACGATGTTTTTCATTCCCTCGATGGACGTAAAGGGTTTGGAGCCGTGAATGTCCCAGGTGATTTCATCGAATCCGTCAAAAAAGTGTTGATGGTCACGAACCTCACACCGGCCTGTACCAAACGTCTGGCCAACAGACAGCATTGACCAAACCGGTTCATTCCGTAACGTTCGCGGACAGATTTTGGTTCTTGTGTGAGATCGAAAGCGCTGCGAGTTTGTGGACTGGTCATCAGACGAAACGCGGCGTTAAAATTGTCATCCAG
>CAYMUR010000061.1:0-32474 GCA_964393615.1 uncultured Pirellulaceae bacterium | reverse complement strand
ATGCTCGCGCCGTTTGCATGAACAGTGACCAGATTTTTTGCTACTGTCCACAGAAATTTCTCGCTTGCATTGACGCTAACGATGGAACATTGCTTTGGAAGAATTCGGACAAAGAGCTGCTGGATGCAATTGCGTCCAACGGCCGTGCTCAACATTACGTGACTGGTTACTCGACAACGTGCTACATGAAATGCACGAACGATCATATCTTTTTTGCCGGTCCCCAACGTGAAAAGCTTGTCGTTGCCTCAACGACCGATGGGAAGCTCGCCTGGACTTACCCAATGGGAAATTTACAGCTCGTTTTGCGAGACGACGCCATTTGGGCAGCCGGTCCACAAAAATCAAAGAGCGGGGTCCGACTTGAATACGAAACAGGAAACGTATTGGATGAATTTCCCGCTCGCCGCGCCTGCACGCGAGCCACGGGATGTGTGGACAGTGTGTTTTTTCGGGCCAACGGCGGAACGGTTCGTGTGTTGACCGATACGCTCACGGCACAACATATCGATCCTATGAGGCCTCCCTGCCAGGACGGTGTAATCATTTCCAACGGCCATCTGTATTGGGGACCGTGGATGTGTGGATGTCAGCTTTCACTCTACGGTAATATTTCGCTTGCTCCGAGCAATAATCCTCATAACAACACGAAAGAGGTTTATCATGATGCATTGACGAAGGGAGAAAATATTGAATCGGTCGAGCCGCTCGGTGCATACTCAGGCGATTGGTCGAGTTACCTTGGAAATAACGCCAGAAGTGGGGTCACGGTTGGAAAAATTCCGGCCAACATGAAACTCGCCTGGAAGACAAAGATTTCGTCAGGCGTGTTGCCTACCGCGCCGGTCGTTGCCGGTGGTGCGAGCTTCGTTGCTGATCGTAGCGGCGCAGTACGAGCGTTTGACGAAGACGGTGAACTTGTTTGGGAACAGTTCACGGCGGGGCCGGTCTATTATCCACCCGCAGTGGCAAAAGATCGAGTGTTTGTCGGATCGGCAGATGGTCATGTCTATGCCTACGAGGCCACCACCGGTCGTTTCCTTTGGTCTTTTCGAGTTGCGCCGCATGAACGGGTGATTCCCATCTATGGCAAGCTTATTTCATCATGGCCAGTTTCCGGCGGCGTAGTCGTGGAAAACGAAACCGTTTATGCCGCAGCTGGCATCGCCCATTACGACGGCACATTCATCGTTGCTTTGGATGCGGTTACGGGAAAACTGAAAGCACAAAATTTGACGGCCGGCCAGCTTTCGGCAGAGGTTGACAACGGGATCAGCCTGCAGGGCAATCTGTCAATCGTAGATGGCCAGCTACAATTTCTCGCCGGTGGCGTTTACGAATTGGCCAGGTTTGACCTGAATACACTCCACTGCCTCAATACGGCAAAGGTACAAGTGAATTCGCAATTTCGCACAGCATTCTATCCGTTTTATCCGGAGTACGGAAAATACCTGTCGATCGATCACACTTATAAAGACGGTACATCGTTGATCCATCACGCCAGCTACGAAGGGAGCAAGTTCACAAACCTTGCTCTCCACGAGGCGTTGCCACCAGGAACGACGAGGCCACGCGAAGAAGCTGCTCGTTGGATTCTGCGTCGTGGGGGGACACCACCGAAAGTCCTCTGGCAAGATCAGATGGCACGCCGTTTCACCAGTTTCATTCTTTCCGCTAATCACTTGCTGGCAACAGGTCATCCCGACGCAAACCTGGAGGAGCCGTTTTTGGTTGCGATGAACATCAAGGACGGAAGCGACGCGTGGATACATCCCATTTCAGCCAATGCCGTCAAGGGTGGATCTGCGATCGATCATGCCGGCCGAATTTTAATTTCTCTTGAAACTGGTGAGATGCTTTGTTTCGTACCCAATGAGAGTTGAGCACAAACCGGTTGCGTGAGTGGTAGATTCGACTTGGACCTCAACGGTTTGAGATTTGGTGGCGGTAGGCATACGACGCGGTAGTTCGGTTACGGACTCGATTGCCAGGGAAAGAATTTTCTCACCGTTGTCCGTGGTTGCCAATCCTGCGTCTTCTGGGTGGTGTTATTTGCCCCGACACACCGATTCGATGAATACAGGATTGTGAGCAAGGTCCGCTTTACCGCAAGGAAATTCGAGGCTTCCAGCATGGAATCCACCGTCCGGGACACAATTTTTAAGAATTTGGGATTTGCTCGGACTTTCAGTAAGGCACCAGAGGGGACCACCATTTAGGCCGTCACCAACTCCTGACGGCGCCATCGGCTTCCCGGAAAGATCCCGGCGGCATTTCAGTGAAATCAAGCATAACTACCTATTAATTGGGAAAGTTCTGGGTAGGAATGCTTTGATAGCTGGCTTCTGACAACAAAGAAATCGGAAATCGCCACGGCTAGGCGGGCGAAGCCAAAGGGCCGTTTTGAATTGTTTCAAGAGACCTCTGAAGATTTACATGGCAGACGCGGTTGTTGGTGCCAGAAAATTCTGTTAAATTTATTCGACTTCTACCGATATCGCTTGGAATTTCCATGACCGTGTGAGTGATGGGGCGGTTCGGCGTATAGATGTTTTTTTTCTTTTTTGGTTCTGCGGCGCTCTGTCTCGTCGCAGAGAAACAAGCATGGTCAATCGAAACCTCATCCGACATCTCGAAAGTGAATCTGACTGGGAACAAGAACTTAACGAAGCGCTTTCTGGCTCCGTGGAAACGGGACTTGCCACGATTGCAGCAGAAAGTCTGATCGAAACCAACAAAATCGTTGAAGGGCGGATCATTCGCGTGGACAATGATGTGGTCTTGTTGGATATCGGCTACAAAAGCGAAGGTAGTATTCCACGGCGTGAATGGGAAGAAGACGAAACTCCGCCTGCTGAAGGCGATGTGATTCAGGTATTGGTCGAAGAGGTGGAAAATGCGTCTGGGCGTCTGGATGACGTGCAGGGCATGATTCAGCTGAGCAAAGGAAAGGCTGAAAAGATCCTGCGTTGGCAGGAAATGATGAAGTCGGTCGAGGAAGGTCAGGTGGTGACCGGTACCGTGACGCGAAAGATCAAGGGTGGACTTTTGGTTGACATCGGTGTCAATGTTTTCTTACCGGCCAGTCAGGTCGACATTCGACGACCACACGATATTGGAGACTACATTGGTCGTGTCGTTCAATGTGAAGTGTTGAAGATTGATGAAGCTCGTCGGAATATTGTCGTCAGTCGCCGTTCATTGATCGAGAAACAACGGCAAGAAGATCGCACGGCATTGTTGGCTGAACTGGAAGTCGGTCAATTACGCAAAGGTATCGTCAAGAATATTGCCGAGTTTGGTGCATTTGTCGATCTAGGTGGAATTGATGGGCTGTTACATATCACGGACATGAGTTGGGGACGCATTGGGCATCCATCTGAAATGGTTGCCATTGATCAGGAGATAGAAGTCCAAATACTGGACATCAATCGTGAAAAAGAAAAAATTGCACTCGGGTTGAAGCAGAAGTCACCAAGCCCCTGGGAAGAGGTCGAAGTCAGATATCCGGTCAACACGACCGTAAACGGCAGTGTTGTGAATGTCATGAGTTATGGTGCTTTTGTAAAACTAGAAGAAGGAATTGAAGGGCTGGTACATATCAGCGAAATGTCCTGGACAAAACGCATCAGTCATCCGAACGAATTAGTACAAATTGGGGATGAAATTGAGGTGATGGTTCTTGGTGTTAACAAGGACAATCAGGAAATTTCATTAGGAATGAAACAGACTCAGGAGAATCCCTGGGACAAGGTAGTGGATCGCTATCCGGTCGATTCGTTGGTAACCGGAAAAGTCCGGAATTTGACAAATTATGGTGCTTTTGTCGAAATCGAAGAAGGAATCGATGGGTTACTTCACGTTTCAGATATGTCCTGGACACGAAAGATCAGTCATCCCAGTGAGATGCTGGAAAAGAGCCAGGAAATACAATGTCGGGTTCTCTCCGTTGATCCAAGCCGACGACGGATTGCTTTGGGCTTGAAACAGAAAGACGAAGATCCGTGGTCAGATCGGATTCCTAGTAAATACACGTCAGGCCAACTTGTTCAAGGCAAGGTAACCAAGATCACCAACTTTGGGGTGTTTGTTGGACTAGAAGATGGTCTGGAAGGCTTGTTGCACGTTTCGGAGCTGGCTGATCACAAGGTTGAAAATGCGGAAGACATCGTGAAAGTGGGTGAAGAGATTGAGGTCAAGATTCTGCGAGTCGATACGGACGAACGAAAAATTGGTTTGTCGCGTAAACGCGTGGAATGGGCCGAAGAAGATGAAGCAGCAGAAATGGCAAGTTCCACACCGAGTGAGTCGGCGGATACCTCCAATCTCAAGGGAGGTTTGGGCCAATCCGGACCGTTGATTAGTACGGCTGCGATGGAAGAACCAGAGCAAGTCGTTGAAGAGGTTGCTTCGGATGAATCAGCCAGCAGTGACGAATCAGCCGACAGTGACGAAGCAGCCGACAGTGCTGAATCAGCCGACAGTGCTGAATCAGCCGACAGTGACGAAGCAGCCGACAGTGCTGAATCGGCTGACAGTGACGAAGCAGCCGACAGTGCTGAATCGGCTGACAGTGCTGAATCGGCCGACAGTGCTGAATCAGCCGACAGTGCTGAATCAGCCAGCAGTGACGAATCGGCCGACAGCAAAGCCTCCGGTGACGACGAAGCTGTTGGTGAGTCGGAGGTCAAAACTTAGGTTGTACGTTCGGGTTGTCAGCATCTTATAGATTGCATATCGGTCCCGGTGGTCTTAATCATCGGGGCCGTTTTTTTCGGTATGTGCCCTAATCTGGTCACATTCGTCTTACTTCCACAGTTGTACTAGTGGCTATAGCTGGCTGGGTGTCCGGGACGATAGTGGAGTCTAGTCGAGAATGGATGTCCAGGGAGTTGAAATGCTCTGCCGGCGTCTTCACCAGCCCCTGGTGAATGTTTTCTCACCCCATGCTCAACTTTTCATAGTCCGAACCTCAAAGCCTGATGGTACCTGCACAATGCAAAAACAACGAAAAAAAAGTGGTCCTTCTGTGCAGACACCGTTAGAAACGTATCTGCGTGAAATCAATGAAACGGCACTTCTTTCAGCCGATGATGAACGCGATTTGGCAACCGCTATTGCAGGAGGAGACGTACGCGCTCGCGACCGCATGGTGCGGGCTAACTTACGTCTGGTTGTTAATATTGCCCGTGGGTACACCGGCAAAGGATTGGGTCTGCAGGACTTGATCGAAGAAGGTAACCTGGGATTGTTGCGGGCTGTCGAAGGCTTTGATCCGGCAGTCGGGACACGTTTTAGTACGTATGCCAGTTATTGGATTAAACAGTCGATTAAACGCGCGTTGATCAATTCCTCCAAAACAATTCGAGTTCCGGCCTATATGGTCGAACTGTTATCAAAATGGCGCCGCGCAAATGCCAGACTGACCGAGGAATTGGGACGTACTCCCACGCCCGAGGAAATTGCTCGTGTGCTAGGATTGGCCAAGAAGAAGTTGCCGATTATCAAAAAAGCGATCAAAATTTACAATTCGACACCGCAAACCGACCAGGCTGATGCCGGTTGGTCACTTGGTGAGATGATCGAAGATGAAGGAATGAAAACGCCCGAAGACGAATTGCTTGAGCATGACGCACTGAGACACGTCCGGGAAATGCTCGAAACGATGGATCTACGTGAAGCGACCGTGTTGCGCATGCGATTTGGTTTGGATAACATGGAGCCACGGACTCTGAAAGAAATCGGCGAAGAACTATCTCTTACTCGTGAACGGGTGCGCCAGATCGAAACTGAAGCCCTTGGAAAATTGGCGAACGGCCTGAAGGATCCGCGCGAACGTCACTGGGACCTCATTGCTTCCCAGAGATGATGGTAGCCGTTTTTCGGCAGTAGGTCTGCCGAGGGGAACCTGTTGGTGGCAATGGAAAATTTTCTCGCTGCTTTCCCGATTTCTACATTCGGTTGTCATCTCGTTTGAATGTGATATACGAAGTTGTCCCGAGAGCACAACTGGCCGGCGGTTGCCAGGAATGCGGGCGACATCGAACGGTGGTCGCCAGTTCACTGAAGAGTGGCTAGTTGCTCTTTGGCGGTTTGATTTTCCGTCGGACAGGGATCTTGTCCGCTCGACCCTTCCCTCAGGTCACGGCCCCGGATATATTGATTTTTTCGGGAATGTAGCGTTAAGGTGTCGGTAATTGTCATCCAACATGACACACTCTCAAGGTGGACGGGTACTCTTAATCTATCTTACCAGCTGACCGGTGTGCTGTTTCTGGTGAGTGTTTATAGGTCAGATGATTTTGCAAGGCATACCGGGAACTCCAACGTAAAAAATGCTTAATTGTGATTCATAAAATGGTCTTGTCCAACTACTGTTTCTGAGAGTAATCCGCCATGTCCCCAGCTGTTCAAATCGACTTAAAAAAATACATTCGTGATATTCCTGACTTTCCCAAACCGGGAATTCTGTTTAAGGATATTACGCCCTTGCTGGCAACTCCTGAGGCGTTTCGGCAAGCCATACGGTTACTGGCAGATCATTACCGCGATGAGCCGCTGGACGCGATCGTAGCGGCCGAAGCACGGGGTTTCATTTTTGCTGCACCGTTGGCAATCGAATTGGAAACGAGCTTTGTTCCGATTCGAAAACCACATAAGCTCCCGTTTGATACACATGCTTTTCATTATGAGCTGGAGTATGGTACGGATACACTGGAAATCCATATTGATGGTGTCAGCGAGGGACAAAAAGTACTGGTTGTCGACGACCTGCTAGCTACCGGAGGTACGGTTCAAGCATGTTGTAAGTTGTTAGAGAAAGCTGGAGCCAAGATTGCTGGTTGTGCTTTCTTGATTGAATTGACCAAATTGCGAGGAATCGATCGTGTAACTCCGCATGCGGTTCACAGTTTAATCCAATATGATTGACTTGTTGTCATTTCACCTGCCGCGTTGTTGGTTGGCTATCCTATAGTACGTGGTTGGCGCGACGAACTTTTGCTTGTGGCGCAATCTGGTTAGCGAGAAAGCCTAGAGGATTCGTACCGAGCACGTCAGGAGAAGGGGATTTTTCTGGGGCGGTTTACTCAACCGATGGTGCTCGTGGTGGGTGGTTTGCGGGGCAATGTGTGTGCTGATCCCTTGGGGATGACGACCGCTTTTCCAGTGAAACGATGTGCTGGCACACCCAACGGGTCAATTTCTCGACAGGTGGCGCTCGGATAAACGTTGCTAGCGGTCCAGGTAGCGTTCAGTGCTTGATTGTGTTCAGCGTGTCAGTTGGTGAGCTCCTGAGGGGAACTTGACTATTACCAACCCAGCAGAGTGACAAGACCAACCAGCAGAGTGACAAGGGCGTCAAGCATTTGGTGGTGTCATGCCCGTTTGGTCGATCCGGCTCCCTTTGGGTGAAGCGGAAAATATAAGTCACAAGGGGCCACCAGGCCCCTCAGACCCTCTCTTCGCCGTGGCATTTTAAATCAATTGCCCTGGCAGCGCAGAATACACTGAGTTTGAGGATTGTTGGGGTTTTGTCAAAAAAAACGAATCTTGCGGTGCCATTCGAACCGATAGATTGGGCAATTAGTTCGGGTTGTAGGGACTGCAGCGATCGCTTGTCTTACTCAGCCAAGATCTGAAAGTTCGTCAATGCATGGTGGTTGTTGACGTCGATTCAATCGTGATTTTGTTACCCCCCAAATATGAGGCCGGGAAATGAAGTTTCATTTAATTTCAGCGATTTCGGTCCTGATGAGTATCTTGTCAGGATCCGTTTTTGCAGAGGATCTACAATCCTCTTACGTCCAACAGGAAGCTGACAGCGATTATGTACTTCCTTGTGCATGTGGTACTGGTTGCAACAAAACCAGTTTACGGACAAGTTTCAATTCGGGTCGTGTCGCCAGTCAATGCTGTAAACAAAAAACGTATTTTGTTACCGCTGAGTCAACATTTTTTCGCTATCACCGGGCCGATGGTGTACGTCTTGGTGACACAAGTGGAACGGGCGATCCAAACCTCGGAGTAGAATTTGACTACGAGTATTCACCGCGTGTCACCGCCGGATTTTATGGTACGGATGGATTTGGAATTCGCGCTCGCTGGTGGAGATACGATCATGCAGAGCCGGCGTTTGATCCTGGTTTTGGATCGTTGGGAGTTGATACCTATAACATCGACCTTGAATTCGTCGACCAGATCAGTTTGACTTGCTATACAGATATCGAACTATTTGCCGGGTTTCGCTACAACGACTTTGACGAAAATTTTGTCAACGAACTCGACAGTCGTGTAGTGAATATTAATTCATCTGCCTATGGCGGTCTTGTTGGTGTGCAGGTCAATCGCACTTCGAAGTGCGGTGCATTATTTTTTGCGCGGGCACGTGCTGCTGTGTTGATGGATGACGGGAACGTTTCGGACTCAGAGAACGAATCTGTGACGCGTTTGGATACGACTCAGGGCATGACAGAGATCGCATCAGGTATGGAATTTGCCACCTGTTTAGGCCCGGCCATACTCAAGCTCACAGTGGCTGCGGAGATGCAAAACTGGTTCAACTTCTCCGCTAATTTTGGTGCGGGCGTCGCTGCCTCTGACGTAGGAGGGGTCGCGGACGTTGGTTTTGGTGGGCTGGTCGTCAGTGCAAGCCTGGAGTACTAAACACAGAGTGATTTTCCGTTCGCTATTTTAATCGCGAACGGACAGGTTGCTGGGGATTTGGACGTACGTGAGCGTATGGCAACGTGCCTTAACCGACGCCGGTTGAAACGTTCCCAGACTTACCTTGGTGCGATGGTACACACGATGCGTCGCCCTTGTTGCATGGGCTCACTCTCGATTTTGCCGTGCTCCATCAAGCCTTCGACGACAGTTTTCATCACTCGGTGCCCTTCCTGGATATGGGCAATTTCGCGTCCACGAAATACGACCGAGACATGGACTTTGTCTCGGTGATTCAGAAATTGAATCGCCTGATTGACCTTGAAGTTGATATCGTGTTCACCTGTCTTGGGTCGCAATCGAATTTCTTTTGTCTTGGTGTGATGGACGTTCCCTTTGGTCTGCTTTTTACTTCGTTGGTATTTATATTTGCCGTAATCCATGACACGGCAGACAGGGGGCTCTGCGTCGGGAGCTACTTCGACCAAGTCCAAACCCGCTTCTTGTGCTTGGCTCAAAGCATCTTCGGTAGGGATTACTCCTAATGGTGAACCGTCGCCTGCTATGACACGGACCTGAGGAACACGGATTTGATCGTTAATTCTTACTTGATTCTTCGCGATGGCGTATGTCGAACGATGTCTGACAGGAGATGAAATCGTTACGAATAGGCTGGAAGGAAAAGAAACACTATGTGACATTGTTTTCAGACAAATCATGTTTCGTCAACCGTCCTTATGATAAATTTGGACTGCTTTTCCACTTCATCTCAGGACAGCCAACCTACACTACCCAATATCAATGGGTAATTGCTTGAATTTATGCTTCGATTCAGTGGTTGACAGGCACGACGATTAACCAATTATAGCATTGTTTTTTCTGTTTGTATCTCAATATTCGTGACCACTAGCTTGTTCTCCCAGTCCGGCAGAACCACTGAAAGTCTGTCGGACTGTCCGCTTGACGATTTCGGACTGCATCCGTGTGATTACCTCGGCAACAGGCATAGCGCCCAGATCTTTGTCGACCCGGTCTCGCAAAGAAACCGTTTGGGCAGCCCGATCTTTTTCACCGACAATCAACATGTAAGGTACTTTTTCAAGTTCCGCACTACGAATCTTAGCACCTAGCTTTTCGGCCCGATAATCATTAGTAACACGTAGCCCGGCTGTGGTAAGTTGTTCCTCGATATGGCGCGCATATTCTTCTGATTTTTCACTAACGCTGAGTACTCTCGCCTGTTCGGGGGCCAACCAAAGAGGAAAGGCACCGGCGAAGTGTTCAATGAGTACGCCGATGAACCGTTCCATTGATCCCAAGGGTGCTCGGTGGATCATTACCGGTCGGTGTGGCTGATTGTCAGTACCGATATATTCCAGATCGAACCGTTCTTTGCTGGGTAAGTTGTAATCGAGTTGTACGGTGCCAAGTTGCCATTCTCGTCCGATACAGTCAGTGACTACAAAATCGGCTTTCGGACCGTAAAACGCGGCTTCGCCCTCTTCTGGTTTGGCTTCGATCCCCAGGCTTGCACATACCTCTACCAGGGATTGCTGTGCACGCTGCCAACTCTCCTCACTACCGACGTACTTGTCACTTTGTGGATCACGAAAACCGAGACGTACCCGATAGTCCTCCAGTCCAAGGGATTGTAGCACAAATTGGGTCATTTCGATGCAACCACGGAATTCATCGGCAACTTGCTCTTCGGTACAAAAAATGTGGGCATCGTCTTGGGTAAATCCACGGACTCGCGTCATACCGGACAACTCGCCTGATTTTTCGTATCGATGTACCGTGCCAAATTCGGCAAACCGAAGTGGCAATTCTCGATAACTGCGAGGCTTTGTTTGATAGACCATTATGTGGTGCGGACAGTTCATGGGCCGCAATAGGTAGCGTTCATCTTGCTCCATTTGAATGGGAGCAAACTGACTGTCAGCATAATATGGATAGTGTCCGGATGTTTCATAGAGCTCTACGCGTCCGATCACTGGCGTATATACCGACTGGTAACCTCGCTGCACCAGTTGCTCTTTCACAAAAGTTTCCAGAGTACTGCGTATGATGGCGCCTTTGGGTAGCCACATGATCAATCCAGAACCTACCAGCGGATTGATGGTAAATAGATCCAATTGTTTTCCAAGAGTACGGTGATCTCGCCGTTTTGCTTCCTCGATACGTTGGAGATGTTCCTGCAGCTCCTTTTTGTCAAAAAAAGCTGTCGCATATAATCGTTGTAGTTGTTGCCGAGAGGCATCTCCTTTCCAATAGGCTCCGGCGACGGAAAGTAGTTTGTAGGCACCGATCCACTTAGGGTTCGGGATGTGTGGCCCACGACACAAGTCCACGAACTCGCCCTGGCGATAGAAGGAAAGTGTGTCGTGTACCGCTAAACCATCCTGGATATGTTCCACTTTCAAAGTTTGTCCCAGGTCACGACAGATTTCCAAGGCTTTGTCACGTGGCTGTTCGACCCGTTCAAAGGGTTCGTTACTGGCAATGATTTTTTTCATTTCCGCTTCGATGGCAGCGAAATCGTCATCTGTCAGCGAGTGTTCCAGTTGAAAATCATAGTAGAATCCCCCTTCGATCGTAGGTCCGAACGCCAATTGGACTCCTTCGAACAGCCGCATGACCGCCCGGGCCATCACATGGGCACAGGAATGGCGCATTACCGCAAGCGCCTGGGAATCCTTTTTGGTCAGGATTCGCAACGTGACTTCGCGGTCCTGTGGCAGCCCAAAGTCTAATCCTACGACTTGGCCGTCCACTTCGCCTGCGACCGCCGCCTTGGCCAAACCGGGGCCAATCGACTTGGCGACTTCCAATATGGTGGTTGAATCTTTAAATTGTAGCTGTGTACCGTCGGGTAGATTGACTATAACCATGTTCTTGGTTGAATTCACAACGCCTGTGGGATCTTTCCAAAGCCGGATGGAGGGTTACTTGCGAAACTGCGCGTAAAGTATAAACTAGTATTCACTTGTGGCAAGCCTGAATCGAAAAACTAGTTTCTAAAGTGAATGCTGCTGAGGGGACTCCTTTTGTAGTTATGTTCCTGGGTCTGATAGAATTTGCTGACTTCGTGGGAATTTTGGCCACCACAAGTGGTAACCAAGTGATCGCAAAATACTTTCATCTGCCCATGTCGGTCTTGACGTCGGATTTGGAAGACGCGAGATTTGTTGACAGGAAATGGGGCCGATGGACTCGGCAGAAATTGTCGGGCGCGTAGCTCAGTTGGTTAGAGCGCCACGTTGACATCGTGGAGGTCGCAGATTCGAATTCTGCCGCGCCCATTTAGTCCATTCTAAGCCGTTGCTTTTCAGCGATTGCGCCAATCGTTGCTGTCGTACAGCGAGTACCTACCACGTTGACCCTGCGGGCGGTTCGCAATTTCTTGATGGCCGGAACATGGTCCTACGATGAAAGGAGTAGGCATGATGCCAGACCTCGTTGGTGGCGAAGCAGGATGCTTCTTAATGATCTTTCTTTTTCTGCTTGCTTCTGCCAAACAGTGATACGGGGAACAGCATTGTTTTCTTTTTTGCGAATTCAGACTTCTCTTGGCACGGAATGTCGCCCCTTTCCCTGTGGGGCAATCGTGATTGTCCTGATAGTCCTGATGACCGCTACATCCGGTGTTATGGCGCAAAGCGGTCTTCGGTTACAGCGCCGTTCAGCCATGCTTCCATCTGCTGGACAGTATCGAGTCCCTCATGCTGCTGTGGTTCGTGTCCAGGCCATCGATGGCCGCGAATCGAGTCATGGTTCAGGGACGCTTGTCGGAGTACAGGGCGACTATGCCTTAGTAGTGACGAACTGGCACGTTGTGCGAGAAGGAACGGAACGAGTTTCTGTAACGTTTCCAGATGGGTTTCATACGCCAGCACGTGTCCTGCGCATGGACAAAGACTGGGACCTGGCTGCACTGGTAATTTGGAATCCAGGCAACATAAAACCGGTGACGATTGCCGATAGCGCGCCAAAGCCTGGTGACGCGCTGACGATTGCGGGCTATGGGTCAGGCCAATATCGTGCGGCGCAGGGGCACTGTACCCAATACGTCTCTCCTAGAATTAACTTTCCTTATGAAATGTTAGAAGTTTCTGTCCAAGCACGCCAAGGTGATTCTGGTGGGCCAATTTTCAACGAACGGAACGAACTGGCCGGTGTACTGTTTGGGGCATCACGCGGTACCACTTCTGGTAGCTATGCCGGCCGTGTACGCCAGTTTTTACTGACGGCCTGGCCGAACTTTGGTGTTCCGCGTGATGCGATGATTGCAACTTCACCTTCGAAAAAACGCCACGCTTCCAGTTATGTTGCGTCCATTGAGAGAATTCCGAAACCTTCCAAAAGTATCACGACAACGCAAAAAAGATATGAGTCGAAGCGGCCCGGACGATCGAACTCGTTGCCTGTTTCGGTTGCCAGTCAACCAAAGATTCCTCATCGCAAACCGCCTTCAAGTTCTGGAACACCGTTACCCCGGCCAATGAACGACCGTGTGGACTTGAAAGCTGGACAGGAAATCGTTTGGGAAGATATTGTCGGCTACTCACCGTTTCAACAGGCGAAAACGCTATTTGCTCTGATCGGTGTTGTGGTGACTTTGTTGCATCTGGTCAACTTTTCTCCCGACTGAGAAAACAAACAGGCCGCAAGGATCCACCTCTAGATCTAACCGCAACACTTGCTTTGTGTCGAATCGCAGACAGTCCCCTTTGGTCACATCGGGGAAGATAAAAAACAGACGACATAGTTCTTGTTTTTTTCTAGACTAATCTCAATCCGGGAAGCATTACGCGGGCAGGTGCCGGCTCGGGACATCGGCGTTTTGTTGAAAAAGTGGCTTTCCCAATAAAATATGTGGAACCAGTGTTCCGTTCTGGAACTCGCATTGCTCCAAAACGTAGTAAGCGTATACTCGTTTGATAGTGAGTTTGAATTATCTGGAGAATAATGGCTATGAGTTCTTTTCCATGGCGTCTGTACGGTAGCGTGTCGTTTTTGTTGCTGACATTGTCCGTATTGGCGACAGGCGGGTGTGCTCCATCCTCAAAAATGCCATCCAATACGACGGATGTGTCGTCCGCGGAAAACGCCGCAAAATCTGCTGTTGTAAAGTTGGAATTTCCCGACGGTGATTCCTCCGTGCCTGCGGAAAAAGGTGGGCCGGGTTTTACAGGTGAGGGTTGGGAGACCAGCAATCCTGGTCCAATTGGTGATCCACGAGCGATCAAAGGGAGGGGGATTCTTTCCTACATTCCGAATTGGCCAGAGAATTTGCGAATTTACGGGACGGGTGCCAACACTTATTTGAATTCGATCGTTGAATCGCTTTGCTATGAATCGCTTTGTTCACTCCACCCGGATACGTTGGAAACGGTGCCGGCACTGGCTAGTCACTGGAAGATTTCTGATGACAATCTGACGTTTACTTTTAGAATCAATCCGCAAGCGCATTGGGCTGATGGCACACCGGTGGTGGCGGAAGACGTTGTTGCTACTTACAGATTGTTACAAGATGATTCTCTTAAAGATCCTATGTCGAAACAATCGCTCCAGGCAATCAACGAACCAAAAGCGATTTCGAAATATATTGTTCAGGTAGAATGTAAGGAGAAACATTGGCGAAATTTTTTAACGTTCACCAATTTAAAAATTCTTCCCGCCCATGAAATTTCGCTACTGACAGGTGAGAAATTTCTTGACGATTACCAATTTAGCTATCCAACGGTTTCCGGTCCGTACTACATTGAAAAAGCGGATATCAAGAAGAACGAGTCGATAACGCTTACACGCCGCAAAGATTATTGGGGGCGGGACGCTGAAGCGAATGTGGGGCTCTACAACTTCGACAAGATTCGCTTTGTTGTTAACAACAACCAGCGCAATGCGTTTGACCAGGCCTGCAACGGGGAGTTGGATTTTCATGCAGTTTATACTGCGAAGTGGTGGGTAGAAGACTTGGTTGGAGATAGCAACAACGTAGCGCCACTTGAGCAAGTCAATTTGGGGCACCTTGTGGCGCAGAAAATTTATACGCTCAACCCGGAAGGCATTCAGGGGATTGCATTTAACATGCGCAAGAAACCGTTTGATGATGTGCGCGTGCGCAAAGCGGTTGCCCATTTGTACGATCGTCGCACGATGGTGGACAAGTTTGCCTATGGAGAGTACGAACCGCTTGGTTCCTATTATCCGGGTGTGACTGCGAGTCAGGAAAACGAATTAGTTGAATATGATCCTGAAGAGGCGGTCCGGCTATTGTCGGAAGCTGGCTTCACGGAACGGGATGATGACGGCGTACTGATGAAGGATGGCCAACGACTTGTTGTTAAGATTACCTACCGTACTGATGGATTTGAAAAGTATTTCACAACACTTACGGAAGCTTGTCGCAAAGTGGGGGTCGAAGTGAAGCTGAATTTGATTGACCCCACGTCGCACTGGAAGGTTCTGCAAGAGCGCACTTTTGATGTGGCTGCATCGAATCTTTCTGGTTCATTGTTCCCCAATCCACAGACTCATTGGTACAGCAAAATGGCAGACGTGACAGGCAGCAATAATTTTGCCGGATTTCAGAGTACCGAGGCCGATAAAATCATCGAACAGTACAACCAAGAATTTGATTTGTTCAAACGTCAGGACTTGTTGCGGCAATTAGATGCCGAAATCTTCAAGCAGCATCCCTACGCGCTGGAATGGTACATTCCGTGTCAGCGGATTATCTACTGGAACAAATTCGGCATGCGAGACAGTGTTTTCAGTAAATTTGGTGATTGGCGCGAAGTGTTTACGACATGGTGGATCGACCCTGAAAAAGAAAAAGCTTTGCGAGCCGCCAAGGAAAGTGGCGAATCTTTACCGGTCCCGGATCGAATTCTGAGGCCTTGGTCTGCAAATGACAGCGAAGTGGCGGCCACCAGTGATGGTTGAACGCCGTAGTGTTTCGAAAGAACAATCTACGTCGCTTTCGTCGTGCGAAGTTTGAGGCCATCATGACAACTTATTTCATTCGTCGTTTTTTGCTCATGATTCCGACTTTGATCGGAGTTACCATTGTTGCTTTTCTGATCACCCGCATTGTGCCAGGAGGTCCGATCGAACGGGAGATCATGCGCATACGGCAGGCCGCTGTTTCCGGTGAGGGAGGTCCTGCGGCCGGTACCAACATTGATGATCCCACTTCGGACATTCCGCCAGAGGCTATTGCGGAATTGGAGAAGGAGTATGGTTTCGACAAGCCCTGGTACATCGCCTATTTTCTATGGCTGAAAAAGGTGGCTTTGTTCGATTTAGGGGAGTCGTATTATTACAAGGAACCTGTTGGAGACATGATCATCCAGCGATTTCCCATCAGTCTGGTTTTTGGATTGACGGGGTTTGTTTTAAGCTATTTAGTGTGTATTCCGCTCGGAATCCTAAAAGCCTTGAGGCATGGAACGTTGTTTGATTTTGTCAGCTCGGCGATTGTTTTTGTTGGTTATTCGATCCCGGGTTGGGCGATGGGAGCCTTGCTGTTGCTATTGCTTGCGAGTGGCCGTTTTTATGAACTTTTCCCAGCTGGAGAAATCAAGACCAAGTCTTATGACAAGTTGCCGGCTGTGATTCAAAAATTTGAACCACGGGACGACGTGAGCGACGAGTTTGGTACCTTTGAATGGGAAAAATTGTCGCCGTTTTCCAAAGTCGTGGATCGTGCTTACCATATGGCGTTGCCAGTATTTTGCTACATGTTGAGCGGATTTGCGACACTGACGGTGCTGACAAAGAACTCGCTAATGGAAAATATGGGTCAGGATTATGTGCGCACTGCTTTTGCCAAAGGGCTTGCACCGCGCCGAGTCATACTTTTACACACACTACGAAATTCGCTGATTCCCATCGCAACTGGCTTGGGGCATGCGCTGGGTTTGTTGATGGCGGGTTCTTATCTAATTGAGTGGATTTTTAATATCGATGGCATTGGTTATTTTGGCTTTACGGCGATTCTCCAGCGCGACTACATGGTTGTTCTGGGAGTCTTGGTCGTCAACACCGTATTGATGCTGCTAGGTAACATTATTTCGGACATGCTTTACGCGCTGATTGATCCGCGCATACGATTCGAATAACTTGCTTCGTCGAGGTCCAAACTTGATGGCGGACAAATCGGTATCGCTGATGCGGCTGCGGCTGCGTAAGTTTCGTCGCCTGAAACGTGGGTACTACAGCTTTTTGTTCCTGGTGGGTACATACGGTCTATCCTTTTGTCTGCCGTTTATCATGGGGTTTCGTCCCATTATCGTCCGTTACCAGGACCAATATTACTTTCCAGCATTTGCGACCTATCTTTCGGAAACATTTGGTTGGGGCAACGGTAAAGTTTATCTGGGCTCTGAATTTGATCAGCTTAAGGTGAACGGACAGACGATATTTGGCGAGGCGGATTATCGGGCACTGCGAGAACAATTTCGTGACCAAAAAGATGGGAATTTTGTTCTCCTGCCACCCATCACCTATGGTCCTTACGAAAGTTTCCTTCAATTAGAAGGTAATCCACCACATACACCGTCACCTGTTCATTGGATGGGTACGGACAATGCCAGCCGGGACATCTTGGTACGGCTGGCATACGGATATCGCATCTCGATAAGTTTTGCGTTGGCGGTCACGGCGGTCGCTTACCTGTTGGGAACGATAGTCGGAGCTGTACTCGGGTATTTTGGCCGTTGGGTGGATATCCTCGGACAACGTTTTGTAGAGATATGGACAGCCGTGCCTTTTTTATACACGGTGATTATTTTAGGGTCGATTTTTCCTAGAAACTTCAAAATGTTGACTGCGATTCTTGCCTCGTTTGGCTGGATGAGTATTACGTATTACATTCGAGGTGAATTTTATCGGGAAAAATCGAAGGACTACGTCGCCGCTGCCATTGCGACCGGTGAAGGCAATCTCAAAATCATGGTCAGCCACATCCTCCCCAATGCGTTGACACCGATCATCGCCTTCGCCCCATTTGCCATCGTGGGAAGTCTTGTTGCCTTGGTGTCACTGGATTTTCTAGGTTACGGTCTGCCAGCGCCGACTCCAAGTTGGGGTGAGTTACTTCGTCAGGCGAGAGAATCGGGAATGTCCAAATGGCATTTGGTTGTATTTCCACTGGGTACGATGTTCATCACATTGCAGTTGATTGTGTTTATTGGCGAAGCGGTACGCGAAGCATTCGATCCCAAGGTATTCAGCAGGTTACGGTAATGGCCATTGGTAGTACAGCATCGAACCAACAGCAAGCCAGAGCATTGCAGCCCTTGTTGCAAGTTTGCGATTTAAGAACCTATTTCAAGATCGAGGGGGAGGTTGCCAAAGCCGTTGATGGTGTGTCCTTTGAAGTGCATCCGGGCGAGGTTTTAGGCATCGTGGGAGAATCAGGATCCGGGAAGAGTGTTACCGCACTTTCTGTGTTGCGGCTAGTGCCGGAACCTCCTGGCTTCAATGCAGGGGGTAAGATTGTCTACGGCGGTGAAGATTTACTGTCAAAGACGTACCCCGAAATGTGGAAAATCCGTGGCAACGAGATCGCGATGATTTTTCAAGAGCCTATGACGGCTTTGAATCCAGTGTTCACCGTGGGATTTCAGGTCATCGAGACGCTCCGTACGCATTATCCCAACATGACAAAAGCAGAAGCTCATGATCGCGCTGTGGAAATGCTTGCGAAAGTGAAAATTCCTGATGCGGCGAGGCGAATGTGTCAGTATCCACATCAATTTTCCGGTGGCATGAGACAGCGGGCGATGATTGCGATCGCGCTTTGTTGTAATCCCAAGCTGTTAATTGCCGATGAGCCGACGACGGCCTTGGATGTCACGACACAGGCCCAGATTCTGGATTTAATGCTTGAATTAAAAGACAGCCAGGTGGGGGCTTCCATCATTCTGATCACACACGATTTGGCCGTTGTGGCCGAAACGTGTGACCGTGTTATTGTGATGTACGGAGGAAAGGTACAGGAGATTGGTACCGTGGAGCAGATTTTCTACCAGGCGAAACATCCCTACACGCGTGGCCTGCTTTCTTCTCTCCCGTCCGTCCAAACCCATAGCGCGGATCGTTTACATACGATTCCCGGCAATGTCCCTTCGATCACACAGATGCCGGACGGTTGTAAGTTTTGTACTCGGTGTGAAGACGTAGTGGACCACTGCCGTGAAAAAGAACCGCCGCTTGACGATACCGGTGACGGTCACTGGGTGCGGTGTCATTTGATGAATGAAGATTTTGCTACCGATGTCTGATATTCTGCTGGAAGTTAATAACCTGACGGTTTGCTACCCTGTTTGGGGAGGGGTCTTGCAGCGCAAGGTTGGTGAGGTGCGCGCCGTGGATGACGTGTCGTTCACGATTCGACAGGGAGAAACTTTGGGGCTTGTTGGTGAATCGGGATGTGGGAAAACGACGATTGCCAAGGCGTTGGTTAATATTCTTCGCGCGACAATTCCCGGCATTCATCAAGAAGGGGAGATCCTGTTTCATACGGCAAAAGGACCTGTTGATTTGTTGGACTTGCCGCGATCGAAAATGCGACCGTTGCGGGCTGAAGTTCAAATGATTTTTCAGGACCCTTTCTCGTCTCTGAATCCCCGTATGACCGTCGGAAGTATCATCGAAGCGCCACTAAGGATTCATACTCGCCAATCCAGGGGGCAGCGCAAGGAGCGAGTCAGTTGGTTGTTGGAACGGGTCGGCTTGCAGCCGGAGCAGGCATCGCGGTATCCGCATGAATTCTCGGGTGGTCAACGACAGCGTGTGGGGATTGCACGAGCCTTAGCCGTCAATCCGAAATTGATCATTGCCGACGAACCCGTTTCGGCGCTCGATGTTTCAGTACAAAGCCAGGTGATCAATCTGCTGCAGGACCTTCAGGATGAATTGGGGTTAACCTATTTGTTTGTTGCCCACGATCTATCGGTCGTGCATCATATCAGTGATCGAATCGCCGTAATGTATCTAGGAAATTTAATCGAGATTGGTGATGCGGATGCCGTTTATCTGAATCCCGCGCATCCTTACTCGCGTGCTCTTGTGTCGGCCGTGCCTCGGCCAGACCCTAAAAGTGATCGTTCCGATAGGCAAATGTTAGAAGGCGAAATCCCAAGCCCCCTGCAGAAGCCGAGTGGATGTGCGTTTCGTACCCGATGTCCACTCGCTCAATCCGAGTGTGCCCTAACGGTACCATTATTGGAATCCAAAAAGAGCGGACAGCAAGCTGCGTGTCCACTCACTTAAGCGTGTCTTGTGACGTTGGCCGGGTTTTTTGCAATCGCACCTGTGTTTAGGAACCGTTGTGCCAATATTGCCTGGTTCAGTGGACAACCGGATTGTTCTGACGCGCATTGGCCCGGGCAATCCAGGTCCAATGTCGATCGCTGGTGGTCTGGACAGTTTTCGATTCGAATCCGAAAGCGACCACGATCGCACGAACTTCTTCCAGCATCAATGCTGCCCGCAAAGAGTCTTCGAAAAGTTGTTGTGCGTGATTTGTTTCGCTGCTGACATAGGTAGCGACCAGTTGTTGCAGGGTTGCCTCATCAGCTGGCCTTAGCAAATCCCGAAAAAATAATAAACCATTGGTGGATACGACGCGGATTGCTTCTGCAAAGACTTGTTGGGGTTCGGCTAAATGATGCACAATACTATTGGAAATCACCGCATCGAATCGATGGTTTACAAAAGACAGGCATTTTGCATCCTGACGTTCCAGCGTCAAACGATCTTGCAACTTTTCTTTCGTGACACGATGACTGGCAAGTTGCAGCATGTTTTCTGCGAGATCTATACCTAGCACGTGGCACGATTTACAACGGCGACAAATTTCTACTGGTATCTGAGCCGTTCCGACTCCCATGTCGAGCACTTCTCCACACAGCTCCCCTGGCACTAAAAGATCGTTTACGAAACTTTGATTCACAGCCGAGTGATCCATGGTGTCGTAATCGGACGCGTCTTCGGGAGCATCCATGACCTCGGGTTCTAATTGGCGGTGCAGCATATTGGGTGGAAATTGTCAAAGACAAAAATCAAGGCAAACACTGTTTGGTTTGGCTTAATGTATCAGTCTTTGTCTTCTGTGGAAATGAGTTGTCATAGGCCTGTAGGGCCGTTGTTATCAATGCAAGCTGTAATTTTTCTAGGCATGCCAGCGACGCTTGTGAAATCGTTGGAGCATAGGCACTAGGGTCGAAACAACCAGTAATCATAACCCTACCGTCACTTGGGCGTACTATTTTTAATTTGCCACCAATGCTAGCCAAATGGAAACGCCCTTGACGTTAGTGCGTCAGACTGATATTCCGTCGTTCTTTTCAGCAGATTATGGGCTAAATTTCTTGTCAACCATGCAAACCTGGATTGGTGTGCTTCGCTTGCGCTGGACGATTGGCGGTCTCCTATTGGCCTTGCTCGTCCTCACTGTCTGGCCACTGGCGGCTCAACGCGTTCGGTTTCCGGCGGGTGATGGAAGCCGTTCAGGCGCTGCGATGAACAGTATGCCTCCGGCTGTGACTTTACAGCCTCCCGTAGCGACGCCGTTTGATCCCTATGCGCTTGGTCCTGGCTATGGTGTGACGACCGTTCCTTCGCCTACAGTTGGTCCTGGGGCGCCCGTGCCACCTCCTGCTGTAGGCACGGTACCATCTACCGGTGGTTTTGCCGCACCACCTAGTAACCAAGTACCGCAGCCAGGCACACTGACAGTCCCGGGCCAACCGCCGCCGCTACCACAAAGTCCATTACCAAGCACGGATCCAAATTTGGCTCCTGCCTTGTCTGGTGTTCCTTATCCATCGACGGCACCGCAAGCGGTTTTTCCTGACGGCATGTTCCCTGGTTGGCAGCCGAGTCTGGGGGGTTGGTTAAGCGGTGTGACTGCGATGCAAGCCCCCCCCTACGCACGTCTTTTTGAAGATTTTTATGCCCGTTATACCTGGATACATGGTGAATCCACATCTACCAAGCCTGACGAACTTCAAATACAGGAATTCGAACTGGCTACCTCTCTAGTGATTCCAAATACTATCAATATGCTGGAAGAGTTTCGTGTTACTCCAGGTTTTGTTTACGATGCATTGGGAGGACCTTTTTCGTTGGGTCCAGAATCACTACCACTGAGTCTACCCAGTAATTTGTACAGTGCGTACTTGGATAGTTATGCGCTCGCCCAGATGTTGCCTCAATTCAGTGGAGAGTTAAATATCCGTTTGGGCGTCTACAGCGATTTTGACACAATCACCAATGACAGTATTCGTCTCACTGGGCGCGGGTTGCTCAAGTTGCAGCTTACACCAACATTGACAATCAAGGGCGGGATTGAATATTTCGGCAGGAACAAGACAAAAATGCTGCCAGCAGGTGGCGTGCTTTGGGAGCCTAATCCCCAAACGCGATTTGATATCTATTTCCCACGTCCCAAATTGGCAAAAAAGTTTACCACGGTCGGAGCCAATGAAATCTGGTGGTACGTGGGTGGTGAATATGGCGGTGGTGCTTGGACCGTCGAGGATAATTTTGTGGGGGCGACACCACCTGACTACAAAGGGAATATCGATATTAACGACATCCGTATTTTTGCTGGATTGGATTTCACCCGGCCTAGTAACTTGACCGGTTTTATCGAATGTGGGTATGTCTTTGAGCGAGAAATTTTCTATAAGGATGCCGCCTTGCCCAACGTTTTTGCACTGCAAGATAGTTTCATGGTGCGCACCGGTATTATCTGGTAGACAAGGCATTGGGGAGAAAGACGCTTGGAGGTTTGTCGGCTTACTAAAAAACGTCAGCTGTGTTGGGCGGCGCTGTTCGTCGCAGTCCTGTTTCGTGATATAGGGCAACTTGCTGTCGCCGAAGAATCTTCAGTTTTATCAGCGTCCAGTTCCTCCACGGTTGTGCCTGATATCCCCGGCTACCGGCCGATCTATGGACCGTTCCCAAAGACTGGTCCACCTCTCGGAAGTGCGGTGACATTACCGGATGAGATGCCTATTTTGCTTCCGGAAGTTTACGACCCGCTCAGCGCACCCCAGCGAAAACTGAACGAATTTAAGGATGGATTTTTTCAAAAAGCGTCGTTCACAGCGACTTGGTTGGATGAGGGTGACCTCGGTGATGTTGGTATTACCGAACTGGATACATTTTTCACTGTTGTTTTACCGGCACCGACAAAAAATATGCCGCTTTTCATCTCGCCGGGATTCGCTGTCAGTCTTTTGGATGGTCCGGCCGGACCTGGCGCACCTGGCTTGTCACCTTGTTGGTACGAGGTGACCACGGAATTTCGTTGGTTGGCGATGCTTGGAACACGTTGGGGTTTTGAGTTCGCTGTGATTCCAGGCATCTATGCGGATGATTTGAACCGTTGGGACCAGGAAGCATTTCGTTTAAAGTCCCGGGCTACGGCTCTCTACAAATACAGTGCCACGAAAAGCGTTGTTTTAGGCGTTAGTTATCTGGACCGCAACGACATTAACCTATTGCCTATCATTGGTGTCATCTGTACGCCTAACGACGATTGGCGGTACGAACTGGTATTTCCACAGCCCAAGGTTGCTCGACGGTTTGCTTGTGGACCTGATTGGGATGATTGGTGTTACGTGGCTGCCGAGTTTGGTGGTGACGAGTATTCCTATGAAGCCGTTCCCGGAATGCGTCATCGATTGACTTATCGTGACCTGCGTATTCAGCTAGGGCTTGAGCGAAAACAAAAAGGTGGTGGCGGTCGACGTATCGAAATCGGTTATATCTTCGACCGTCGGTTTGAATTCGACGACGGTATCCCGGACTACCTGCCAGACAACACGGTAACAGTGCGGGCTGGATTTGCGTTCTAGTGAAACGGATCTGGCGACTCGGTGCCGTTGTGTGCTTGTTGCTAGCTCTGCACGCATCGTGTTGCTCTAATCCGTGGTCGTTGCGGACGTCCATCGTGTTTTCTCCTTTTTTGATGAAAATCAAACCAGGATGGGCAGGGGACAAGAATCGGACCAGGTGATGCATGAAATTCAGTGCCAGTACGCAGGGCCTACCACCGCATCGTTTGGGGAAAACTGCCCTAGCCTCTATTCCTTTGGTTCGACTACTTTTTCACTTCCAATCGAGCTGACTCGGTTAGCGAATTGGGTGTAGTGTTTGTTTGTCTCGATTGACGACCGCTCGCCCCGTATTGGACTCGACTAAAAAACATTTTCAACAAGCCACATTGGTACGAGCAATTCCAGTAGACAGGCTTCGCCAGTCCATGGCGTGCCATTCGATCTGGTTACCCAAGGAGAGGCAAAATGCCTAAAAAGCTTCTCGTTTTGCTGGTCGCCCTGTTGTGTAGTGGCTGGTATGTTTTCGACCAGTTTGAATTTGTCGGTCTGGACCAGGTTCGCCTTCATCGTCGACAAAAACAGGTCGAAGATTCTGGCCAGGTAACACAAATTTCCACGTCCATTCCTGCGGCACAGACGGGTGAGACGGTTCGGATTGCAACCTTTAATATACAGGCTTTTGGTGACCGAAAATCTGCCAAGCCACATGTCATGGAGTATCTCGCCAATATCATTCGACGCTTCGATGTGGTAGCGATTCAGGAGATTCGAACGAAAAGTCCTGACCACATGTCGCGGTTTGTCGACCTAATTAATAGTACCGGACGACGGTACGATTACGTCATAGGGGAACGTTTGGGGAGGTCAAGTAGTAAAGAACAATATGCATTCGTATTTGATCAGCAGACAGTCGAAGTGGATCGAACGGCTGTTTATACGATCTATGACCGTGACGATGCCCTGCATCGCGAACCCCTCGTGGCGCAGTTTCGCGTTCGCGGACCGCCTTCCTCCGAATCGTTTACGTTTAAGTTGATCAATGTCCACACCGACTCTGACGAAACGGCAAAAGAAATGGATACGATGGATGACGTCTATTACGCCGTGGCCCAAGATGGAAGTGGTGAGGATGACTTGATATTACTAGGAGATTTCAGTGTTAACTATCGTCAGATTGGACAACTCGCGAATGTTGCTGATGTAAGCTGGATCATCTCAGGACAAGAAACGAATACGCGGAAAAACAAATCGTACGACAATATCTTTTTTAGTCGTCGTGCCACAACAGAATTCATGGGTCGAGGTGGTGTGATGGACTTCATGCGAGAGTTTAACTTGTCGTTACCCGAGGCTTTAGAGATCTCCGATCATATGCCTGTTTGGGTAGAATGCAGCATCTACGAAGGTGGTCAGGCAGGCATGTTTGCCGCTCAACCCAGTACGGTACGTTGAAGTGAACCTGGCACTCGTTTCTTTTTAAGACGTCATGGTTTGCTCAAAGTGTCGCTCTCGAAAGCGCTGACTGACACAGCCTGTCGTACAGTGAGTGCCGAGAAGAGCCAGGTGTCCCAGGTACAAACATCGTACTACATATTTTTTAAAAATTGCATTGCTTGTTGTACTTCGTTCACTGGATGTTCAGGCGTTGTACGTTCGATGGTAAAGTCACCGCGGTATTCGTGGTTCCCCAATGCACCAATCAAAGCCGGCCAATCAGCCGTTCCGCGTCCCAGGGGAACTTCCAAACCACGCCCTTGTGCCAAATCTCGCACACCATCTTTGGCATGGACGTGCAGAATGGCATTTCCCAATGCATCAACCGCATCCAGTGGCGAAAAACCGTTCACGATTAAATTTCCTGGGTCGAGATTGATTCCGATCGTTCCTGTTGGCAGTGCTGCTAACAAACGCGCCAAGTCCTCACCACTTTCGGTTCCCGTTTCGGCGGCTAAAACGGCACCTGTATGTTCGCCATGTTTACCCAGCTCTGTCAGGATGTCCACCAAAAGTTTCCATTCTGAACTGTCGGTATCTGTTGGGACACGGCCGATTTGATTGACGACGACCGGAGCTCCTAACGCATAGGCAAAAGTCATGGCTTGTTTGGTTGCTTCGACTCGAGCTGTTAGATTCTCTTCAACGTGGTATCCGTGCCGTGTAGGAAAACCGAGGGCTGATACACGCAGATTATGATCTGCTAACAGTTTTCGTAGTTGCCGAATTCCGGTTTGTCCCAGATCGGCCGGTCGCAACATTTTTCGGGCGTCGATTTCGACGGCGTGCGCTCCCAGGCGTTGGGCAACTTGTAAGGCCTGCTTGAAAGGTAGCCGCAGGCTTGTTAGCTGAATTCCGATTTTGAGTGCAGGCATGTGACGGTCGTAACGATTATCGGGAAAAAAATGAAGTCCAGCTTGATCATTCGATTTTGGCTGCTGGATAAAGCTAAATTTTAGCGGAACATTGGCGCTGCGTTAAGCTGTGTTGATGGAATTGGCCGTTGATTATTTTTTGTGCTGACTGGTCAGAAAACGATCTCTGGCCGATTGCCAGGTAGTTGTTAGGGTCGGAAAATATTCGCGGCGCACCGCAAAGGAACTGTCCTTCGTTCGAATCACATCTTTGAACAACTGGCATTGGTCAGTTGGGATTTTAACCTGCCATGATCACGTCTCAAATGTTTTCCGTTATCTCACTAAGTATTTTGGCCACACAGGCTCTCGGATCTCAGCCTCCGCTGGATTGCGTTGATATGTTTCGCTGTGGTTTTGAGTTGGAGTCAGACATCAATTTTGACCGTTGGCCTGACGACTGGACCCGTTTGCGAGATCGCAGCCATCCAGCATTTCTACGAATTGAAATCGAATCTGACAATGCTGCTGTTGGAAACCGTTGCCTGCACATTCAATTGGATGGAGGAGCGGCGGTCGTTTATAGTCCAAAAATTAAAGTCAGTTCGCATTTCAGTTATGTGCTTGGTGGATTTGTTCGTACCGAAAACTTGCAAAACGATGTCGCTTATTGCCGAGTTGTTTTCTATGACGCCGATGACAAAATGCTTCACAATCATAGTACGGATTTCCTGAATCATAGCCAGTGGGAATTATTTCACAGTGATTCTATCAGCGTAAACGATGAATCCGTTCAGTACGCCATCATCGAAATTCATCTGGAGCCTCAGCCAGGACTGAATCCTGACCTGACAGGCACAGCCTCTTTTGACGATTTGTGGCTCGGCCGCTTACCGCGGATGACGTTGAAAATGGATTGTCCTAACCATTTATATGATGCAGGACATGATATCACTGCCGATTGTCATGTGTCTGGCATGACAGATAGCAAATTGCAGATTAAATTTGAGCTGTTCGATATTCAGGGCAGGCGACTAGCCACGGCAGAAAAACAGATCGAGGGTGAACCGTTTTCAGCAGCGACGGACTTGAAAATGCCGTTTAAGTTGTCCTCCAATAAAACGGAGATGAAACGTTTTCATACAGGTGTTGCCGGATGGAAACCGCCGGTGCCAGGAGTTGGTTTTTACCGAATTCGTGTCACTTTGTTAGGAGTGCAGGCAAGTATTTGCCAGACCGAAGTGTCATTGGCCGTGATGGGCCCTTTACCGGCCGTTGAGCCAGGTGGTGAGTTCGGTTGGACCTTGTCTGCAGGGGACCAACGGATCGCAATGGAGCAGCTTATCGATCTGGTGCGGCAGGCTGGTGTCAGTTGGGTCAAATATCCTGTTTGGTTTAGTGGACAGGAAACGGAGCAACCGGACAAACTTTTGTCGCTTGCTCAAAGACTGAAGGAAAACGGTGTGGAGCTGGTCGGTATGTTAGACCAACCACCAGCAGCTGTCCTGCCATTGTTTGGCGAACCAAGTCCGTTCCAGGTTGCCCAAGTGTTTGAAAACGATAGCCTCTGGAAAAAACATCTCAATCCAGTGTGTAATCATTTATCGGCGCATATTCGCTGGTGGCAACTTGGCCGAGATAAAGATGTCAGTTTTGTCGGCCATCCTCATCTACAGGAGAAACTGACTGCCGTACGCAAGGAGCTTGAACGGTTTGGTCAGGAAACGCATTTAGGTCTTGGCTGGAATTGGATCGGTGAACCACCAGCCGTGTCGAACCCTCCGTGGGATTTCATTGCATTGACCTCCACTCCTCCATTAACATCAAACGAATGGAACGATTATTTGAACCAGACACGAGTTTCTTCTGTGCGACGTTGGATTGTGATGGAACCCCTACCGAGCGATTTGTACAATCCCAAGATCCGATCTGGGGATTTGGTAAAGCGGATGGTGACGGCTAAGGTCAACGCAGCAGAGGCAGTTTTTGTGTCGCATCCCTTTGACTCACAACGTGGCCTGATGCAGGAGAATGGTACGCCCAACGATCTTTTTCTACCATGGCGCACCACGTCGCGTTTGCTTTCCGGCACAAGGTACTTGGGAGACCTGAAGTTACCAGGAGAAAGTCACAACCACGTTTTTCAAAAAGGTGACCAGGCAATGGTGGTATTGTGGAATGACAACCCTACCATTGAGACGATGTTTTTTGGAAAGAATGTGCAGCTGATGAATATCTGGGGACAATCTGTTTCACCGGAAGAGAATGGGAACCGGCAAATCATTTCGGTTGGTCCTCAGCCGGTTTTCCTCACCGGTGTGAATCTCTCGGTCACCTGTTGGCGACTTGGTTTTGCCTTCGATCGTAAGAATCTGGTCAGTATATTTAACCGTTCGCAACCCGGTCTTTGTCAAATGGTGAATAGTTTTCCACAAGGGGTTACCGGGCGTATGACGGTACAAACCCCAGTCGCCTGGGATACGAACCTGAAAAATTTTCATTTTAAAATGGCCGAAGGTGCTGGCCGTAGTGAACCGTTAGAGCTCCGTGTCAAACCAGGTGCCCATAGTGGTAGTCACCCCGTTCGCGTCGATTTTCAAATCTCTGCTGACCAAATCTATCAATTCAGCCTCTATCGATACCTGGATCTTGGTTTAGGAGATATATCACTCGAAGCGACTACAAGAATGGATGACGAGGGAAACTTGATCGTTTACCAACAAATGACCAATCACGGTGACACGGTTGTCAATTTTGACTGTATGCTGTTTGTTTCTGAACGTCGCCGACAGCGTCGTTACATCCTCAATTTGGATCGGGAAAAAAAGTCACAAACCTATATTCTTCCGCAGGGTACACACCTTTTGGGAAAAACGATTTGGCTTCGAGTCGAAGAGATTGGCGGGGACCGGATGTTGAATTATCCCATTGTTGTTGAGCGTTAAATTAGGTCAAATTGGCCGTTTGTCGTGCGGTTCTGCAAATTTAGCGACAATTTACTGTGGGATAATGACATGCAGGTCATCGTGGTAATGCTATTCGTCTGAACGGATCGTGGCGACCATCGGAATTGACCAGGTCGAGTCACCATTCTTACCTGGAACGAGCCGCAGCGGCTAAAAAACAAAATTTTGGATTGGTGAGAAATGCGCATGCAATGTGTGGCCCGGATGGATTTTTCGCCAAGATAACCAAGTTGGTATGTGGCTCTTCTGTTGTAACAGTGACAAATTCGTTATGATGTCGTAGTGGATGGATTGCGTCCTGTCGACTGGTTCGCAGTTTTCTTTGGTCGTTGTTTCGAAGCATTGTTTTACGGGACTTTTGTCATGATCATGTCCATTGCTGATATGCTCCTCCCATTTTCCCAAGTGGCAGGTTGGTCCATGTGGTTAATCATCATCGCCGTTTGCCTCGGTGTGGGACTTTTGATTTCCGGAATTGTATTCATGGTATACGGCAACTTATTTGTTCAGGCATACTTCGCGGGGGCGGATGTGACCATATGGGGACTGATCGGCATGGGCTTTCGGCAAGTTACCCCGGGGCTGATTGTCAAATCCAAGGTAAAGGCGGTGCAGGCGGGACTAGATATCAATCGTCAGACCGGCATCAGTACGTTACGGCTAGAAGCGCATTATTTGGCCGGGGGAAATGTGATAGCAGTTATTAAGGCCATCATTGCCGCCCGAGGCGCTGGTATTGATCTCGATTTTGACCGTGCTGCAGCGATCGACCTGGCCGGTCGTGATGTCGTAGATGCCGTACAGACGAGTGTGTATCCCAAAGTGATTGACTGTCCCGATTTGCAACGCAGTGGTAAAAGCACGCTCAGTGCAATCGCCAAAAATGGCGTCGAGTTGCGTATTCGTGCTCGGGTCACAGTTCGAACCAATTTGTCCCAATTGATTGGTGGTGCTACGGAGGAAACAATTATTGCTCGAGTCGGTGAAAGTATTATTTCGTCGATTGGTTCTTCTGATTCTCACCTGACGGTGTTGGAGAATCCTGACATGATTTCTAAGGCAGTTCTGGCACGTGGACTGGATGCCCAAACGGCTTTTGAGATTGTCTCGATCGATATTGCTGACATCGACGTGGGGGAAAATATTGGGGCAAGGCTCCAGGTGGATCAGGCTGAAGCTGACACGCGCCGAGCTCGCGCGATGGCCGAACGGCGTCGAGCCGAAGCGATCGCCCAGGAACAAGAGATGAAAGCCAAGGTCGCGGAGAATCGTGCTCAACTGGTCTTGGCCGAAGCGGAAGTCCCCGAAGCGATGGCAGAAGCATTTTTGAAAGGAAATCTCCACGGAGCCAGGCCTGTATCTGACGCATAGCTATCTGGCACATAGCTATCTGGCACATAGCTATCTGGCACATAGCGGACTTGTCACGGGTTGTCCATTTTGTCGCGTGTCGAGTTCGGAGATCAGTTCGTGGCGGAAGGACAAGACATTTGACTTCATGCATCTTCCGGTCAGGGCATAGGGTGACGATATGATTTGCCGGAATGATTGTGCCGTCTAACTTGTTATCTGACAGGCTGCGAATCGAATTGGTTTTTTATCACGCGATATCTTCCGCATAATTGCCAATTTTGTCCTGACCTATTTGACCTCCTGCACAGGCTGACCTATAGAATGATAGACGGTTATGCGCAGGACGGGATTTGTGGCTTGTTTCCATACAGTCCTAGCCACTGAATTTGCCGCAAGAATATTCGAGTGGGAGCAGTAAGTGATGCAACAGGAAAACACTGACGGTGACTGTAACAGACAATTTGAACAAGATCCGACACAGCTTTTAGAAAAAAGTCAGTCCAGATCACTAGATTCTCAATGTGATAGTGATTTGCAGCGGCGTTATGAGCTGTTGATGGAAGATTTACGGGTGATGAAGCGTGAAAACGAGGAGTTTCGAAACCAGATTGCCAATGCCAACTCAGTGACGCGCACCAGCAAGTCCTGCGATCTTGCCGGTGGATTTGATTGGGAGTCCCAAAAACGACAGTTACTGGCACACTTAGAAGGAGTCGACCTGGAGGACGACACGCAGGGTGAAGAGAAATACAAGGTCGAACAAATCACCCGAGTTACAGATAGAATCGTGGCAGATAAGGACCTTCAGATTGCTGAACTCAAACAAAAAATCGAACAACAATCTTGTGATTTGCCAACGCATGAGGTTGCTGACGGAAAAACGGCCATTGCAGCGTTATTCGATCAGGATGCATGCATTCAACAAGAACGTGAGAGTCTGAAAAGGATTCAGCAAGAATGGCGCGACAAATTACGCCAAGCAGAAATTGAAATATCTGTTGAACGTGCCAGGATTGCCCGGGAGCAGATTGAATTGGAAACTAGAATCAGCACGTTTGAATCGGAGCGTCAACAAGCAGTTGTCAATATCAGTCATGAGCATTCGGAGACAGACCGACGTTGGCTGGCCAAGCTTGGACTGAGTGGCTCTACAGGTGAGTAAGTGTTCTGCCACTGTCCAGAACGAATCGAGCTTTCGTTTTGGCAACGGGTGTTCCCTCCACAGAGACAAAACATTTTAGAAGGAATGACGTGGCATCCGTCGTGGGAACGGTCTGGCTTGAACAGGAGGCAATTCTCGATCGGATTCTCGGTACCATTGTTCGCGTTCTTCTTCGGACGCATAGTACCGCAGCCAGTCCTCGGTGTTGTTGGCTGCATCAAGACAGTCCCAGTGCAGGTAGTTACGTGGCTGATCAATTTTTTTCTCAGGTGACGGGAGGATGTCACGGTAGATCAGGCGATAGAGTTGTCGGTCAGGCAGGTGTTCTGTAAAGTCCAGCACAATTCGTTTTTCATGTAATTGGTGAATGGCATTCCAGAGCACTTCGTAGAGAGTTTTGTCATCGAGGGTTTCCGGTGACGGTAATTGTAATTCGGGAGTGAACCACTGGGAAATAGGCAGTACCGGTGCCCGTTCCCAGGCGAGCATGGAAGCGAGAAACTCGTTTTCCGACGCAGTTGGCATTTGTCGCATTCGTACGAGGTCGAGTGACTCGTCGATAAACGGTTCGAGGTCATCTCGCAGTTGTGCGTTCAGCATCAGCTGATCGACTTCATCAGGTTCGTGATGGGAGGCCTTAACCATGGGGATCTCTTTCTCGATTGGCATTTCCGTATGTCGCCCTACAAACTCGACTGTACCAAGCAATTCCAATCTCTCAAGGGCTTTAGGGGCTGGGAAACAAGACTTTTTTTAAAGGGTCACTTATGATCGTTACGACCGCAAAACTTGAGCCGACACACGTGGAACAATCCGAAAAGTTGCCTTGTTTCTTGCTTTTTAGCCTAACGTTTTGGGAGGGAATCAAGGCCTTTGTCGCGGGGCCCGAGGATCATGCTGTGGGCGGTCAAAATTGACTTGAGAAAGGAGCGTGTTTCGTGTCCAGCGATGAACTCCATGCAGGTGAAGACATTGGCTACAAGTCGGTTTTACCTAGGCAATGGACTGTTTGTGGTCTATCCGGAACGGTAACCAGTGATTAGACTAAAAGCGCTTTTCATGACTTCGGGGCGTGGCTCAGCCTGGTAGAGCGCTGCGTTCGGGACGCAGAGGTCGCTGG